>NZ_JBVJCB010000010.1:0-44324 GCF_055589025.1 Streptomyces sp. NPDC041968
TCCGCCCCCGGCAGCTCGACCAGCTCCAGCCCCTCGACCGCCTCCAGCAGCCGCCGCGGCCGGTCGCCCAGGCCCAGGCTCCGCAGCCCGTGGCACGAGGGGTGGTAGGTGACGGTGTGCGGGAAGTACGCCCCCACGTCCGTCACCCCGAGCACGTCGACGAGGAACTCCGTCAGCTCGTACGTCTTCGGCACGAGGGAGGCGGCGGCGTCCGAGAGGTCCCGGCCCCGGCCCTCGGCCAGCGCCTTGGCGCCGATCCTGGGGTAGTGGTCGCGGACCATGGCGACGCAGGAGCCGGAGGGGGTGACGACGTGGTCGTAGCCCTCGAAGGCGCGGGCCGTGCGGCGTACCAGGGGTTCGGTGGCGCGCCGGTACCCGGTGTTGTACTGCGGCTGCCCGCAGCAGGTCTGGGCGGCCGGGAAGTCCACCTCGACCCCGAGGCGTTCGAGCACCTTGACGGTCGCGATGGCGGTGGACGGGTGGAGGGCGTCGTTGACGCAGGTGGCGAAGAGGGCTACGCGCATGGCGGTTCCGTTCGGGCGGGGGTGAGCCTGGCGGCTGCCGCGTCCCAGGCGGCGCCGTCGCCCCGCGGGCTGTAGCGCCTGAGGTGCTGGGTGGCGGCCACGAGCCGGCGCAGGGCGGCCAGGTCGGCCACCAGTCCGGCGGCCCGGGCCTGGACGAGGATGTTGCCCAGGGCGGTGGCCTCGGTGGGCCCCGCGATGACGGGCAGTCCGGTGGCGTCGGCCGTGAGCTGGCAGAGCAGGTCGTTGCGCGAGCCACCGCCTACCAGGTGGACGTGGGTGAGGTCGCGGCCGGCGAGTTCGGCCGCCTGCCGCAGGGTGCGGCGATGGGCCAGGGCCAGGCTCTCCAGGATGCAGCGGACGACGGCACCCTGACTGTCGGGGACCTGCTGGCCGGTGCGGCGGCAGTACTCCCGGACGCGTTCCGGCATGTCGCCCGGGGCGAGGAACGCCGGATCGTCCGGGTCGACGAGCGCGGCGAACGCCGTGGACCGGGCGGCCTCGGCGAGGAGCATGGGGATGCGGGTGGGCAGGCCCTGCGCCTCCCAGGTGCGCCGGCACTCCTCCAGCAGCCACATGCCCATGATGTTGCGGAGGTAGCGGACGGTGCCGTCCACGCCCAGTTCGTTGGTGAAGTTCGCGGCCCGGGACGCCTCGGTCAGCACCGGGGCGTCCAGTTCGAGTCCGGCCAGCGACCAGGTGCCGCACGAGATGTAGGCGAAGTGCGGTGCGGTGGCCGGGACCGCGGCGACGGCGGAGGCGGTGTCGTGCGAGGCGACGGTGACCACCGGCGTGCTCGCGTCGAGACCGGTGTGGGCGGCGACGTGGGGCAGGAGGGTGCCGGCCGGGTCGCCGGGGTGGCGCAGGGGCGGGAGCAGCCCGGGGTCGAGGGACAGCCGGTCGACGAGCTCCGCGGACCAGGTGCGGGTGCGGGCGTCGAAGAGGCCGGTGGTGGAGGCGTTGGTCGCTTCCGCGCCGATGGTTCCGGTGAGCCAGTGGACCAGCAGGTCCGGTATGAGCAGCAGGGTGCGGGCGGTGCTCAGCTGACAGGTACCGGCGGCCGAGGCGAGCTGGAAGACGGTGTTGAACGGCAGGTGTTGAAGCCCGGTGGTGCGGTACAGCTCTTCCGGCCCGACGCGGGGCCAGACCCGCCGCGCCGCGTCGTCGGTGCGGCTGTCCCGGTAGTGGTAGGGGGTCCCGAGCAGGACGCCGTCGGCGTCGAGGAGCCCGTAGTCCACGGCCCATGTGTCCACTCCGACAGAGGCGACCGAGCCGGCCCGGGCGGCCTCCCGCAGCCCGTCGAGGGTGCCCTGGAAGAGCGCGAGCACGTTCCAGTGCAGTCCGTCGGGCAGGCGGACCGGCGTGTTCGGGAACCGGTGGACCTCGGTCAGGTCGAGGTTGTCCGGCCCGACCCGGCCGAGGATCACCCGTCCGCTGGTGGCCCCGAGGTCGACCGCGGCGAACGCCGAGGGGAAGGCCGAGGAGGCCGGGGTGGTGGTCACGTGCTGGTACCTCCGCTGTGCGCGGCGAGGAAGGGAGGGGCGCCGGGGGCGGCGACGGGTCGGGGGTGCGCAGGGGTGCCGAAGGGTGACAGGCACCTGCGCCGGGGCGCACGCGCTACAGAGCGCAGCGCGCGCCGACGGCTTGGGGGTTGCCTTCCGGTGAGGCGCCCCGGTGCCGCCGCGTGCGTCGCGCCGGCATCGGGGCGGGCCCTTCGGCTCAGCGCAGGAAGGCCGCGGCGACACCCGCGTCCACCGGGACGTGCAGCCCGGTGGTGTGCGTGAGGTCGCCCCCGGTGAGGGCGAACACCGCGTTCGCCACGTGCTCGGGCAGTACCTCGCGCTTGAGCAGGGTGCGCCGGGCGTAGAACTCGCCCAGCTTCTCCTCCTCCACGCCGTACACGGCGGCCCGCTCGGCGCCCCAGCCGCCGGCGAAGATGCCGGAGCCGCGGACGACCCCGTCGGGGTTGACACCGTTGACGCGGATGCCGTGCTCGCCGAGTTCGGCCGCCAGCAGCCGCACCTGGTGGGCCTGGTCGGCCTTGGTCGCCCCGTAGGCGATGTTGTTGGGGCCCGCGAAGACACCGTTCTTGGAAGCGATGTAGACGATGTCGCCGCCGAGCCGCTGGGCGGTCATCACCCGGGCGGCCTCCCGGGAGACGAGGAAGGAGCCGCGGGCCATGATGGCGTGCTGGAGGTCCCAGTCCGCGGCCGTGGTCTCCAGCAGCGGCTTGGAGATGGAGATGCCGGCGTTGTTGACGACCAGGTCGACGCCGCCGAAGGCGAGCACGGCCTCGGCGAAGGCGGTGGCGATCTGCTCCTCGCTGGTGACGTCCACCGTCACGGCGACGGCTCGGTCCGGCCCGCCGAGTTCCTCGGCGACGGCGGCGGCGCTGGGGCCGTCGAGGTCGGCGACCACGACGCAGGCGCCCTCGGCGACGAGCCGGTGGGCGATGGCCTTGCCGATGCCCGAGCCGGCGCCGGTGACCAGCGCGACCCGGGTGGCGAGCGGCTTGGGCGCCGGCATCCGGCGCAGCTTGGCCTCCTCCAGCTCCCAGTACTCGATGCGGAACTTCTCCGACTCCTCGATGGGGCTGTAGGTGGAGACGGCCTCGGCGCCCCGCATCACGTTGATCGCGTTGACGTAGAACTCCCCGGCGACGCGGGCCGTCTGCTTGTCCTTGCCGAAGGAGAACATGCCCACGCCCGGCACCAGGACGATCGCGGGGTCGGCGCCGCGCATCGCGGGCGAGCCGGGGACGGCGTGCCGCTCGTAGTAGGCCCGGTACTCCGCCCGGTACTCGGTGTGCAGCTCCGCCAGCCGGGCGATCGCCTGCTCCAGCGGAGCGCCCGCGGGCAGGTCCAGGACCAGCGGGCGGACCTTGGTGCGCAGGAAGTGGTCCGGGCAGGACGTGCCCAGTGCCGCGAGGCGCGGGTGCTCGGCGCGGGAGAGGAAGTCCAGCACCGCCTCCGAGTCCGTGAAGTGCCCGACCTGCGGCAGGTCGGCGGAGGCGAGGGCGCGGACGTACGGGGCGAGGGCGGCGGCACGGGCGCGCCGTTCCTCGTCGGGCAGCGGCTCGTAGCCCTCCCGCACCGGCCCGAACGGCTCGGGGCGGCCCTTTTCGGTGAGGAACGCCTCGGCGGTGCGGATGATGTGCAGCGAGTTGGCCTCGCACTCCTCGGAGGTGGCGCCCCAGGCGGTGACGCCGTGACCGCCGAGGACGCAGCCGACGGCCTGCGGGTTGGCTGCCTTGATCGCGGCGATGTCCAGGCCCAGCTGGAAGCCGGGGCGCCGCCACGGGACCCACACGACCTGGTCGCCGAAGCACTCCGCGGTCAGTTTCTCGCCGTCGGCCGCGCAGGCCAGCGCGATCCCGGAGTCGGGGTGCAGGTGGTCGACGTGGGCCGCGTCGACCAGGCCGTGCATGGCGGTGTCGATGGAGGGCGCGGCGCCGCCCTTGCCGTGCAGGCAGTAGTCGAACGCGGCGACCATCTCGTCCTCGCGCTCGACGCCCGGGTAGACGTCCTTCAGGGCGTGCAGCCGGTCGAGCCGCAGCGCGGCCAGTCCTTCCGCCCTGAGCGTGCCCAGATCACCGCCGGAGCCCTTCACCCACAGCAGTTCCAGCTCTCCGCCGGTGACGGGGTCGGTGGCGGTGCCCTTGGCGGAGGTGTTGCCGCCCGCGTAGTTGGTGTTGCGCGGGTCCGCGCCGAGCCGGTGCGAGCGCGCCAGGAGCCCGGCGACTTCGGGATGGATGGCGGAGGCCATGATGATCTTTCCTTCGGGAGGGGTTGACGACGGAGGTGCCCGGGACCGCGCGCGGCGCCCGCGGCGGCGGCTACGCGCCCCAGCCGGCCTGCTCGCCGCCGACGCGGTCGGCGACGATCCGCTCCTGCCAGCCGCTGGCGCGGTAGGCGGCGATCGGGTCGGGGTGCAGGCCCTTCTCCTCGCGGATCTCCGCCAGCAGCGGCCGGACGTCGGTGTCGTACGCGTCCATGAGTACGGCGTTGGAGGCCAGGACGTCACCGTCCGCCTGGGCCGCGGCCAGTGCCTCGGCGTCGATCAGCAGGGCTTTGGCGGTCGCCTCCTGCACGTTCATCACGGAGCGGATGATCGCCGGGATCTTGGCCTCGATGTTGTGGCACTGGTCGAGCATGAAGGCCACGCCGGCGGCGGGGGCCAGGCCGCCGTTCTTGATCACCTCGTGCAGGATGCGGAACAGCTGGAAGGGGTCCGCGGCGCCGACCATCAGGTCGTCGTCGGCGTAGAAGCGGGAGTTGAAGTCGAACCCGCCGAGCTTGCCCTCGCGCAGCAGCACCGCCACGATGAACTCGATGTTGGTGCCGGGCGCGTGATGCCCGGTGTCCACGACGACCTGTGCCTTCTCACCGAGCTTCAGGCAGTGCGCGTAGGCCGTGCCCCAGTCGGGGACGTCGGTCGTGTAGAAGGCGGGCTCGAAGAACTTGTACTCCAGGAGCATCCGCTGGTCCTCGCCGAGCCGCTCGTAGACGGCCTGGAGGGCCTCCGCGAGCCGGTCCTGGCGGGCTGTGATGTCGTCCTGGCCGGGGTAGTTGGTGCCGTCGGCGAACCACAGTTTGAGGTCGCGGGAGCCGGTGGCGTCCATGATGTCGACGCACTCCACGAGGTGGGCGAGCGCCTTGCGCCGCACCGCGGCGTCCGGGTGGCAGACACTGCCGAGCTTGTAGGAGTCGTCCTGGAAGACGTTGGCGTTGATGGCGCCCAGTTCCAGACCACGGTCCTTGGCGTGCGCGGCCAGGGCGGCGTAGTCGTCCACCTTGTCCCAGGGGATGTGGAGGGCCACCCGGGGGGTGATGCCGGTGAACTCGTGCACCTTGGCCGCGTCGTCCAGCTTCTCGCGTGGCGTCCGCGGCACACCGGGCTGCGCGAAGACCTTGAAACGCGTTCCGGAGTTGCCGTAGCCCCAGGAAGGCGTCTCGACCCGCTGATCGGCGAGTGCGGTTCTCACGGCAGTGATGTCAGGCATGTCCACCTCTGGATGCGCAACCTGCCCCGTCGCGGGACTTGGACGGCCCGTCGAATGAATCGATTCAGGCTGACGCCGAAGCTAGCCCGTACCCCACCTCCCGTCAAGGGCTCCCGCACCGCTCAGCCCGTCTGCCGCCTGCCCTCTCCCGCACGCACCGGACGACCGCACGGGCTCCGGACCCTTGACGTCCCGAACGGGCTGAAGCTAGCTTCCCGGCAACCCTGTTGAAACATTTCACAACGGGGCCTCCGCTCGGCACACGTACGGGAGACCACCCATGACCCCATCCGAACCGGAGACCCCTCCGGTGCTCGCACTGGAGGGAGTGAGCAAGTCCTTCGGTGCCGTCCGAGCCCTGCGTGACGTGTCACTGCGCCTGTACGCAGGCGAGGCCCACGCCCTCGCGGGCGAGAACGGCGCCGGCAAGTCCACCCTGATCAAGACTCTCGCGGGCGTGCACCGTCCGGACGCCGGCACGGTCCTCCTCGACGGCCGGCCGGTGGAGTTCCACGGTCCGGCGGACGCCCGCGACGCGGGGATCGCCGTGATCTACCAGGAGCCGACGCTCTTCCCCGACCTGTCCGTCGCGGAGAACATCTTCATCGGACGGCAACCCCGCCGTTCCCTGGGCAGGGTGGACCACCGCGCCGTCAAGGCGGCCGCGGCCGGGCTGTTCGCCCGCCTCGGGGTGGCCCTCGACCCGGACCGGCCGGCCCGCGGCCTGTCCATCGCCGACCAGCAACTGGTGGAGATCGCCAAGGCGTTGTCCTTCGACGCCCGTGTGCTGATCATGGACGAGCCGACGGCGGCGCTCACGGGCAGCGAGGTGGCCCGGCTGTTCGGCGTGGTCGAGGCGCTGCGCGAGCAGGGTTCGGCGGTGCTGTTCATCTCGCACCGCCTGGAGGAGATCTTCGAGCTGTGCGGGCGGGTCACCACCCTGCGGGACGGTGCCCGGATCGCCAGTGAGCCCCTCTCCGACCTCGACGAGGACGCTCTGGTGCGCCGGATGGTCGGCCGCGATCTCGAGGAGCTGTACCCCAAGCAGGAGACCCGGGTCGGCGAGGTCGCCCTCGGCGTGCGCCGGCTGACGCGTGAGGGAGTGTTCACCGACGTCTCCTTCGACGTGCGGCGCGGAGAGATCGTCGGTCTCGCCGGGCTGGTCGGGGCGGGCCGCAGCGAAGTGGCCCGGGCCGTGTTCGGAGTCGACGGGTTCGACGGCGGCGAGGTCGAGGTGCTCGGCCGGAAGCTGCCTCCGGGGGCTCCGAGCCTGGCCATGGCCGCCGGTGTGGCCCTGGTGCCCGAGGACCGCCGCGCCCAGGGCCTGGTGATGGACATGTCCATCGAGCGGAACATCGGGCTCACCGGCTTCGCCGCCACCTCCAGGGCCGGGCTGATGGACCGGCGGGCCGAGCGGAGCCGCGCCGTCGACTGGGCGACGAGGCTCCAGGTGAAGTACGCCCGCCTGGCCGACGTGGTGGGCACCCTGTCGGGCGGCAACCAGCAGAAGGTCGTCCTGGCCAAGTGGCTCGCCACGGCTCCTCAGGTGCTCATCGTGGACGAGCCGACCCGCGGCATCGACGTGGGGACCAAGGCGGAGGTGCACCGTCTGCTGTCCTCGCTCGCCGCCGACGGCGTGGCCGTGCTGATGATCTCGTCCGACCTGCCGGAGATCCTCGGCATGGCCGACCGGGTCCTGGTGATGCACGAGGGCCGCCTGACCGCGGAGATCCCCAGGGCGGAAGCGACCGAGGAGACCGTGATGGCAGCCGCGACCGGTCGCACCGACCGAGGGAGGGATGCGGCATGACCACCACCGTCGAAACGGTGCGGCAGGAGGCCGCGCCGGAGTCCGCCGCCGCACGGCGGCTCGTGGACCGGATGTTCAAGGTCCGTGAACTGGCCGTGATCGCCGTGCTGGTGGTGATGCTCGGCGCCACCCAGCTGTCCAATTCCGCGTTCCTCTCGGAGCAGGGCATCAGGGACCTGCTGCTGAACGCGACCATCCTCGTGCTGGTCGCGATCGGCCAGGCGATGGTCGTCATCACCCGCAACGTCGACCTTTCGGTCGGCTCGGTGCTGGGCATCTCCGCGTTCGCCGCGGGCCTCTGTCTCGAGGACGGCGGACACCCGCTCGTCGCCGTCCTGCTGGCCGTCGCGCTGGGCGCGCTGTTCGGTGTGGTCAACGGGGCGCTGGTGAGCCTCGGCAAGGTGCCCGCCCTGGTGGTGACCCTGGGCACCCTGTACGTCATCCGCGGCATCGACTCCCTCTGGGTCGGCTCCCGGCAGATCACCGCGAGCGCCCTGCCCGACGGGTTCGTGGACTTCGGCAGCGACGGCATCTCCGTGGTGCCCTACCTCGCGCTGCTCACGCTGGCCGTCCTGGTCGTCGTGGCCTACTACCTCCGCAGCTACCGCAGCGGCCGGGACATGTACGCCCTGGGGTCCAACCCGGAGGCGGCCCGCCTCGCCGGCATCCCGATCCGGGCCCGCGTCATGACGGCCTACGTGGTCTGCGGGGCACTCGCCGGACTCGCCGGTGCCCTCTACCTCGCCCGGTTCGGCAACGTGGACTCCAACACCGGCAACGGGTACGAACTCGTCGTGGTGAGCGCCGTGGTCGTCGGCGGCGTCGCCTTCACCGGCGGCTCGGGCACCGTGTACGGCGCCGCGCTCGGCGCGGTACTGCTCACCTCCGTCAACGGTGTGCTCCCCGCCCTCGGGGTGAGTTCGGTCTGGGTCACCGCCATCAACGGCTGCCTGCTGCTGCTCGCCATCGCCGTCGACCGGATCCTGGCGCTCCGGGTCTCCGGAGCCCTGCGCAAGAAGGCCGCACAGTCGAGGAGTGCCCGCCATGCCTGACACCACCGCCACGTCGCCCGCGCTCTCCCGCCTCGGTGGCGCGGTGCGCTGGGACACCTCGGTCGGCGCTCTGCTGGTCGTCCTGCTGATCTGCTCGTTCTCCTTCGTCGAGAACTTCGGCAACGCCCTGAACCTGTCGTTCCTCATCGGCAACACCCTGCCCATCGCCCTCATCGCCCTGCCGATGGCGATGCTCGTGGTCTCCGGCGAGGTGGACCTCTCGGTGGCCTCCACCGCCGGTCTCTCCAGTGCGGTGATGGGCGCGCTGTGGAACGCCGGGATGGCGATCGAGACGATCATCCCGCTCTGCGTTCTGCTGGGCCTGGTCTGCGGCCTCGTCAACGGCCTGCTGGTCACCCGGCTCGGGCTGCCCTCGCTGGCGGTCACGATCGGCACGCTCGGCGCCTACCGGGGCATCGCGCAGATCGTCCTCGGCTCCGACTCCGTGACCGACTTCCCCGCGCAGTACCTGGACTTCGGTGCGGGCCGCTTCGGGGACACGTTCCTCCCGTACGCGGTGGTGCCCTTCGTCGTCCTGCTGGCGATCGCGGTCGTCGTGCTGCACGCCACGCGCTTCGGGCGCTCGCTGTTCGCCATCGGCTCCTCCGAGGAGGCCGCCCGCTTCGCCGGTGTCCGGGTCAAGCGGCTCAAGCTGGCCATGTTCGTCACCACGGGCGTCGTCTCGGCACTCACCGGCGTCTTCTGGACCCTGCACTACGCCAGTGCCCGCTACGACAACGCCACCGGTCTCGAACTGTCCGTGATCGCCGCGGTGCTGCTGGGCGGCATCGACTTCGACGGCGGCAAGGGCACGCTCGGCGGCGCCGTCGCCGGTGTGTTCCTGCTCGGCACGATGCAGAACGTGATGAGCCTTTCGAACGTCACCGCCCAGTCCCAGACCGTGGCGACCGGGGTCCTGCTGGTGGTCTCCGTCCTGGCTCCGCGGATCGGACGCCGGATCTCCGAGGCCCGGGCCCGGGCGAGAGGGACCGCTCCCCCGCCGGTGGCGGCCCCGAGCCCGTAGGGCCCGTGTCCCCGGTTCACCCCGGGACCGGCCGACAGCGCGGCCGGTCCCCCCGCCCCTCCCCCCTTCCGCCCAGGCAAAGGAACGTCACATGTTCGGCACCACCACCGGATCGCGCCGCCTGACCCTCGCCCTGGCCACCGTCACCGCCCTCGCCCTGGGTGCCACCGCCTGCGGCGGCACCACCAAGGACGACGCCGCCGAGGAGAGCGGCAGCGCGGCCGCGGGCAAGGCCGACCCCCAGGCCGAGACCAAGAAGGGCCTCACGGTCGCCTTCCTGCCCAAGCAGGTCAACAACCCCTACTTCACCACCGCAGACAAGGGCGGCGAGAAGGCGCTGCGGGGCCTGGGCTCCGAGTACAAGGAGGTCGGCACCAGCAGCGGCACCGACACCGCCGGCCAGGTCAGCTACGTCAACACGCTGACCCAGCAGCAGGTCGACGCCATGGCCGTCTCCGCGCAGGACCCCGGCGCCCTGTGCACCGCCCTCAAGCAGGCCATGCGCAACGGTGTCAGCGTCGTCACCTACGACTCCGACACCAACAAGGACTGCCGCCAGGTCTTCGTCTCCCCCGCCTCGGCCGAGGACCTCGGGCGCACCCAGGTGGAGCTGCTGGCCGAGCAGATCGGTGGCA
Source organism: Streptomyces sp. NPDC041968 (assembly GCF_055589025.1). Classification (NCBI taxonomy): domain Bacteria; kingdom Bacillati; phylum Actinomycetota; class Actinomycetes; order Kitasatosporales; family Streptomycetaceae; genus Streptomyces; species Streptomyces sp. NPDC041968. The sequence goes on from NZ_JBVJCB010000010.1 coordinate 10,045, forward strand.
AGGGCGAGATCGCGATCCTGTCCGCGGCGCAGACCGCGACGAACCAGAACGCCTGGATCGACGTCATGAAGGAGGAGTTGAAGAAGCCCGCCCACAAGGACATCAAGCTCGTCAAGGTCGCCTACGGGGACGACGACGCGCAGAAGTCCTTCCAGCAGACCCAGGGCCTGCTGCAGGAGTACCCGGACCTGAAGGGCATCATCTCCCCCACCACCGTGGGCATCAAGGCCGCCGCCCAGTACCTGTCCGGGTCCAAGTACAAGGGCAAGGTGAAGCTCACCGGGCTCGGCACCCCCAACGACATGCGCGCCTACGTCAAGAACGGCACCGTCGAGCAGTTCGAGCTGTGGGAGCCGGCCAAGCTCGGTGCTCTCGCCGCCCGCGCCGCCGTCGCGCTCGAGTCCGGCCAGATCACCGGCAAGGAGGGCGAGACCTTCGCCGCCGGCGACCTCGGCACGATGACCATCGGCGCGGACGGAGTGATCTCACCGGGTGAGCCGACCGTCTTCGACGAGGCCAACGTCGACGAGTACGACTTCTGATCCGCAGGACAGCCGTGGGGCCCCGGCAGCCGCCGGGGCCCCACGCCCGGCACCAGGGTGGTCCGATGCAACGCGTCTGTTTTCTTCTGAAGGTCCGCGCCGGAATGGTCGCCGAGTACCGCGAACGCCACCGGGACGTGTGGGCCGACATGCGTGCCGCGCTCTCCGGGGCCGGCTGGCACAACTACTCCCTCTTCCTGCGGGAGGACGGCCTGCTCGTGGGCTACCTGGAGACCGAGGACTTCGAGGCGGCCCGGGCCGCCATGGCCGCGACCGAGGTGAACGCGCGCTGGCAGGCCGAGATGGCGCACTTCTTCGAGGATCTCGACGGGGAGGCCCCCGACGCCGCCATGCGTCCCCTCACCGAGGTCTTCCATCTGGCGTGAAGGAGCGCCGCCTTCGTACGACGCACGCTCCCCCGGCCCCGCCACAGGACGCGGACGGGGTCCGGGGACGGAACAGCAGGGGGCCCACGCATGTCGCACTCCACGCCGGCCGTCGGCATCAAGGACGTGGCCCGGGAGGCGGGCGTCTCGGTGGGCACCGTCTCCAACGTGCTCAACCGGCCCGGCCGCGTCTCGCCGCGGACGCGGCGCCATGTGGAGCAGGTGATCGCGCGCCTCGGCTACGTGCGCAGCGAGTCCGCGCGGCAGCTGCGGGCGGGGCGCAGCCGTGTCGTGGCCGTGCTCGTCCTCGACATGGGCAACCCCTTCTTCGTCGACCTGGCCCAGGGGGCCGAGCGCACGGCCCGGCAGGCGGGCCTCGCCGTCACGCTGTGCAACAGCGCGCAGAGCGCGCGGAAGGAGGCGGAGTACCTCGCACTCTTCGCCGAACAGCGGGTCCGCGGGGTGCTGGTCACCCCCGCCGACCCCAGTGGGCGCAGCCTGGCCGGCTTCCGCCGGCACGGCATCCCCTTCGTTCTCGTGGACCGGGTGGCCGAGGACACGGCGGGCTGTTCCGTCTCGGTGGACGACGTCACCGGCGGCGCCCTGGCCGTCCGCCACCTCACCGATGCGGGCCACCGCTGCCTCGCCTACGTCAGCGGGCCGCCCCACCTCAGGCAGGTGCAGGACCGCCGGACGGGAGCACGGGAAGCCGTCGCCCAGGCCGGCCTGCCCCCCGCGGCCCTGCGGGAGATCCCCACCGAGCGCCTGGACGTGGCCGCGGGACGGGACGCGGGGGCCAGACTGCTGGGTCTGGCGGAACGGCCCACCGCCGTCTTCTGCGCCAACGACCTGCTGGCCCTCGGGGTGCTCCAGTTCATGTACACGGCCGGGGTCAAGGTCCCCGACCACCTGGCCATCGTCGGGTACGACGACATCGAGTTCGCCGCCGCGGCGACCGTACCGCTGACCTCGGTCCGCCAGCCCGCGCGGGCGATGGGGGCCATGGCCGCCGACCTGCTGCTCCAGGAGGCCGGGGACCGGGCGGCCGGACACCGTCACGAGCACGTGGTGCTCCAGCCCGAGCTGGTCGTCCGCGGTTCGAGCCTCCCGGGGCGGTGAGGGCACCGGACGGGCGCCGGTCACGGGCCGGGCGGCATCCCGGACGACGGGGTCTGCTCCGACCAGATGACCTTTCCGGTCTCGGTGTAGCGGGTCCCCCAGCGGTCGGCCATCTGGGCCACGAGGAAGAGGCCGCGCCCTCCCTCGTCGGTCGTGGCCGCGTAGCGCAGGTGCGGGGCGGTGCTGCTGCCGTCGCAGACCTCGCAGACCAGGGTCCGGTCGTACAGCAGGCGCACCCGGACCGGGTCGGTGCCGTGGCGCACCGCGTTGGTCAGCAGCTCGCTGAGGATCAGCTCGGTGACGAAGGCCTCCTCGTCCAGACCCCACTCGGCGAGCCGGTCGGTGACCTCGCGGCGGACGCGGGAGACGACCGCCGGGTCGCGTTCGACGTCCCAGACGGCCACCCGGGACGGGTCGAGGACGCGGGTGCCGGCCACCAGGAGCACCACGTCGTCGGCGCTCCGGTCGGTCGGCAGGCGGGCCAGCACCTCGGCACACGTCTCCTCGGGGGTGCGGCCGGCCCGGGTGAGCCCCCGCCGCAGCAGCTCGACGCCCTCGTCGACGTCCCGGCCGCCGCTCTCCAGCAGTCCGTCGGTGTACAGCACCAGCCGGCTGCCTTCGGGCACGTCGAGGTCGACCGCCTCGAAGGGCAGGCCGCTGCCGACGCCGAGCGGCAGTCCGACGGGGCTGTCGGGGAAGCGGACCGATCCGTCGGGCAGCACCAGTGCAGGGCCGGGATGCCCCGCCCGGCTCAGGGAGCACCGGCCCGCCACCGCGTCGTAGATCGCGTAGAGGCAGGTCGCGCCGGCGATCTCGGCCCGGTCCGGGCCGGCCTCGTGATCGAGCCGGGAGACCAGCTCGTCGAGGCGTGCGAGGAGTTCGTCGGCCGGCAGGTCGAGGGCGGCGAAGTTGTGCACGGCGGTCCGCAACCGCCCCATGGTGGCGGCGGCGTGCAGACCGTGCCCCACCACGTCGCCGACCACCAGGGCGACCCGGGCGCCCGGCAGTGCGATGACGTCGAACCAGTCCCCGCCCACCCCGGCTTCGGCCGGCACGTACCGGTAGGCGACGTCGAGGGCGTTCTGCTCGGGCAGTCCACTCGGCAGGAGGCTGCGCTGGAGGGCCACGGCCGTCTCGTGCTCGCGGGTGTAGCGGCGGGCGTTGTCGATGCACGTCGCCGCTCTGGCGGCCAGTTCCCGGGCGAAGGCCTCGTCGTCCTCGACGAACGGGTCCGGGTTCTCCGAACGCCAGAAGTTGACCATGCCGAGGACCACGCTGCGCGCGTGCAGGGGAACGGTCAGGACACTGTGGAAGCCGTACGCGATGACGCGCTCGGCGTGCTCAGGGTCGCTGCCGTACCAGCCGAGCGCCACGTTCACGTCCGCTTCGGGCAGGGAGTGCCGCGCGGTGCCGCCCAGGGAGCCGGGGCTGGTGGGCACCGTGCCGGTCACCCGGCCCGTCGGGTGCAAGGGGTGGTCCTCGTGCAGGCCGGCGACGGCGGCCCGCCGCATCCGGACGAGCGGCCCCTGCGACTCCCGCGGCTCGTCCCCGCGGAACACCGACTCGACCAGGTCCACGGTGGTGAAGTCCGAGAACCGCGGCGTGGCCACCCGGGTCAGTTCCTCCGCGGTCGTGGTGACGTCCAGGGTGCTGCCGATGCGCGCGCCGGCCTCGTAGAGGAGCAGGAGGCGCTCCCGCACCGCCTCCACCCGGCCGAGGACCGCGCGCAGCTCCGTCGTGTCCCGCAGGGTGGCGACGGCACCGGGCGGCCCGCTGTGGTCGCCGGTGATCCGCACGTTGACGGCGAGGAGCCGGTCCTCCACCGGCACCACCTCGTCGGTGACGGGCCGGCCGGACGCCAGGAGTTCGGCGATCCGCGGGTGCAGTCCCGACTCGGCGAGCGGGCGCTCCTCGGCGTCCGCCTGGAGTCCGAGCAGCCTGCGGGCCTCGTCGTTGGCCAGCACCAGCCGCTGCCCGCCGTCGGCGATCACGACGCCCTCCCGCACGGCGTGCAGCACCGCGTCGTGGTGCTCGTACATCCGGGTCATCTCGCCGGGACCCAGACCGCGGGTCTGCCGGGACAGGCGCCGGTTCACCAGCGCCGAGCCGCCGACGGCCAGGAGGAGGGCGGCGGCGGTGCCGGCGAGGATGACCGGCATCTGGCGTTCGGCGGACTCGTTGACGTCGCTGACGGTGATCTCGACGGCCACGAGCCCGGCGACCGAGCCGTCACCCCGGAAGACGGGCACGACCGAGTCGACGGCCGGACCGACGCTGGCGCTCAGCTCCCTGGTCACGGGAACGCCCTGGGCCGCCTCCTCGTACGGGCCCAGCACGCGCTTGCCGATCAGGCCCGGATCGGGGTGCGTGTACCGGATTCCCCGGGTGTTCGACACGACGACGAAGGCGACGTCGGCCGCCTCGCGGACCGCTTCGGCGCGGGGCTGGAGCACGGCCGTGGGGTCGGGGCCGTCCAGCGCCTCGGCGGTTCCCGGGGCGTTGGCGAAGGTCTGCGCGACCGACAGCGTCCGGTCCCGGGCCGCCTGGGTGCTGTCCCGCCGGACCTGGAGCACCAGGGCCACGACGGCCGCTGCCGCGAGCAGGACGACGAGCACCAGTTGCAGCAGGAACACCTGTCCGGCGACGGTCCGCACCTTCGGCCCGCGTGCTGACACTCGCCGTGCGCGAATAACGGACATATGCCTCATTATGGGCGCGGCTGGACGGCCCGAGTCCGCGACACCGCGGGGGTTCGGCCCGCCGTCCCGGCGAGGGGCACCTGCGGACCGCCGTGGGCGGTCCCGCCTCCCGCGGCACGGGCGGGGCAGCCTACGCCGTCCGCGTTCCCCGAGGAGGGACGCCCCAGCGCCTCGTCACACGGCCCGTTCCGGGATCGCGGGAAGGACCTTCTCCGCGATGTCGAGCAGCGCGCTGTCGTCCGGGAGGGTTCCGGACTCGCTCCACACGGTGATGTCGTAGTAGCCGCCCCGGTCCTTCCCGTCGAAGGCCACGGAGAGCGTCCTGGCCAGGGGGCCCTGTTCGACCGGTCCGCCGGTTCCGCCGCTCCCGAGGTCGAACTCGATCCTCATGGTGTGGTCCGAGGCGAGGACCGCGGGCCGGCCGAGGACCGTGAGCGTCCTGACGTCCGTCTCCTGACCGAACTCCATCAGCTTGACGTACTGGGCGATCGACAGCTCGTTGTACGTGGCCGAGACGTTCACGGTGTAGGTGTCGAATCGGACCTCGGCCTCCGGCTGGGCGACCTTGCCGTCGGTCAGCGGGGCGGTGTCGCTGGTGCCGGACGCCACGGTGGCGGTCTCCGCGGGCGTTCCGAGGAGCTGGGCCAGGTCGGGTCGGTTGAGCGCCTCGCACAGTTCCTCGCCGGTGGCGGCCCCGGGTGTCTTCGCGTAGGCGCTCGGCAGTTCCTCGTCCTCGCCGCTCGCACACGTGGCGGCCCGCGGCGCGCCGGTGTCCTCGGAGGGGAGCAGCTCCCCCAGCCACAGCGCGGCCCCGAGCGCCGCGAACACGGCCACGGCCGCGACGGCCTGGCCCCAGGCGTTGGGCTCCTTCTCCCGGGCGACCGGGGCGGGCCGCGGTGCGGCCGGAACCGGGGCCGGCGCCTGGGACGGGGGCTGCGGCTGCGGGGCGGCGTCGGTCGCCGTCCCGTCTGCGGGGGCCACCGGGGCGGCGTTCCGGCGGGCGCGGAAGGCCCGGACCACCGTGCGGACGCGGACCGCCGTGAAGACCAGGAACACCGTCCCGATCCCGGCCGCCGGCCATGAGCCGTCCTGCACGGCGAGATACATGATGCGCACGCCGAAGACGGACCCGACCAGGATGAGCAGCGGCTCACGGACCCAGAAAGGCAGGAGCCGGAGGAGGAAACCGAGCATCCGGCGATCTCACCAGCACAAGATCGCGTTGGCTGTGGTGGAGGCCACAGTTCCGGCCCGGGACCGAACTGTGATGGAACAGGGCCTCGGGCGCACCCGCCCCTGACCTCAGACCACCGTCACGGGGTGCCGCACCACGGCGTCGAAGAGGTACCCCTGGGTGTTGAAGGCGGTGGTGTCCGGCTGGGTGCGGCCTGCCGCGTCGGTGGCGCGGGCGAGCAGGTGCGTGGGGCCGGGTGCGGTGGGCGTCCAGGGAAGGGACCAGCGGGACCACGTGCCGGATCGCGGCCGGTCGTGCAGGCGGGCCCGCCGCCAGCCCGACCCGCCGTCGGTGCTGACGTCGACCCGTACGACGCCTCCCGCACCCGACCAGGACCGGCCGTGCAGCACCTGCTCCTCCCCCACCGGGAAGCTCGCTCCGCTCGCCAGCTCGAAGGCGCTCTTGATCGTCTGCCGGGTGAGCGGCGCGCTGCCCTCCTCCGGGTGGGCGGGGCCGAACAGCCGGTAGAAGGTGGTGTTCCACGGCGAGTACAGCGGTTGCGCCGACACCTGGATGTCACCGACCCATTTCACCGACGCGATCCCCACCCACGCGGGCACCAGCACCCGCACCGGGTATCCGTGGTCGTACGGCAGCGGCTCGCCGTTCATCTCGTAGGCGAGGAGTACGTCGTCCAGGGCCTTGCCCAGCGGCAGGGGGCGACGCACCCGGCCGAGGTTCTCCCCGCCGCTGACGTACTCGGCGTCCAGGCCCCGGGGTTGGACGTCCACCGCGTGCGCGGACAGTCCGGCCCTGCGCAGCACGTGGGACAGGCGCACCCCGCGCCAGCGGGCCACGCCCACCGCGCCCAGCGTCCAGGCGGTGCCGGTGGGCGTCTCGCCCTGCTGCGTCGCGTAGTGGCTGCGGCCGTTTCCGGCGCACTCGACGAAGGCGGTGCGGGTCGTGGAGGGCAGGGCCAGCAGGTCGTCGTAGCCGAACTCCACCGGCCGCCCCTCGGCCGGCTTGCCGCGCAGCCCGTCGCCCCACAGTCTCAGCCGCCAGTCGGCGGCGTCCAGGACGGGCGTCGCCGTGTGGTTGCGGACGAAGAACAGTTCGTTCGGGGTGTGGTGGCCGGTCCCGCGCAGCGCCTCCCAGCGGGTCTCGGCGTTGGTGCCGCGCCGGACGAACCATGCGGGCGGCAGGGGCTTGACGACGGGCGACTCGGCGGCGCGGGCCGGTTCCGTCGCGGGGAGCCCGCCCACGACGGCGGTCGCGGCGAGCAGGGTGAGCAGCCGACGGCGCGTGACCCCGTCCGCTCGGGCCTCTCCGGCGAGCCACTGGCGCAGTCTGCGCTGGTCGTAGGCGGTCTCGTGGTGGGCGGCGGAACCGGCAGCAGACATGGCAGTCCTCGGCATGTGTGGGGGAGGGGGCCCGGCCATGGCGCGGCCGACGCCGGCGCTCCGGCGCGCACGCGGAGTCAGCGGGCAGGCCTGGGAGCCCGGCGGCGCACGCGTCGCGCGACCGACGGAAGAGGGGGCGAACCCGAGAAGTCGATCAGCCGTGGAGCCGACACAGCGCGGCGGCCACGCGGACGAGGTCCACGGCGCGGCGACGGGTCAGAGGCTCCGAAGGAGGCATGACGGGATGCAATCACCCGGCACGGCGGGTGTCAATGGGCCTCTCGGGCACGGTGGTTGGGGCTGCCCGGGCGGCGGGACGGACTCGGGGGCCCGGTGGCGGGGCGGCGTTCCCCGGCCTTCGCGTGACGCGCGCGAGGCGGTCAGCGCCCTTCGGCCTCTTCCCGCCCGTCGAAGGCTCCGCGTGCGCGCTCGACCGCGGGCATGTTCCGCGAGGCCCAGGCCAGCAGCACGTCGACGGGGTGCCGAAGGGTCTTGCCGAGCGGCGTGATCCGGTACAGGACCGCCACCGGGCGGGTGGAGACGACCTCGCGTTCGATCACGCCGTTGCGTTCCAGTCGCCGGAGCGTCGCGGTCAGCGACTTCTGCGTGACCTGGGGGATGGCCCGGCGCAGTTCGTTGAAGCGACACGGACGTTCGCAGAGTTCGTTGAGGATGCTGAGCGACCACTTGTCGAGGATCTGGTCGAGCAGTTCGCGGTGCGGGGCCTCGATGACGAGTTCCTCGTCGGTATCCATGACGAAACCTGGTCTCGTTGAAGTGTCCTTCTTCCACTAAGTAGCTTACCGATACCTACTCCGTCGCTCGTGAGGAAGAAGCCCATGACTGTTCAGCACTTCACCCCGGACGGCATGCTGCAGCCGACCCCCTACCACCATGTCGCCGTGGGCACCGGGACGAGACACGTCCACGTCAGCGGGCAGATCGCGCGCCGGGCCGACGGAACCCCCGTGGCGCCCGACGATCTGGCCGGGCAGGTCGCCCAGGCGCTGCGCAACACCTCGATCGGCCTGGCGGGCGCGGGAGCGTCCTTCGCCGACGTGCTGCGCCTGACGTTCTACGTGACGCGGTGGAGCCCGGAGAAGATCGGTGCGTTCATGGACGGCGTGGAGGCGGTCGCCGACGAACTCGGACTCCGCTCCCCCATGCCGCCGTCCTCCCTCATCGGCGTCGAGTACCTCTTCGAGCCGGACGTCCTCGTCGAGGTCGAGGCAACGGCACTCCTCGACTGATCCGTGCGGGTCAGAGCCGCCGGGCGACCGCGCTGGGTGCGGATCGCACGGAACGCCCGCCGGAGCACGAGTGGGGCGGGCGTTCCCCTGCGGGCCGCTCAGCGGTCCGTCGGGCGGGACCGGTCAGTGACCGGCCACCGTCCCGGACAGCTCGTTGGTGCCCTTCGGCAGTGTCACGGACGTCAGCTTCTCGCCCGAGTCCAGGTCGAAGGCGTGCAGTTGGCGCTTGCCCGGTTCGGAGACGTAGGCCGTGTGGTCACGGACGAACAGGGTGGGCCTGGGCTGCTGCCAGTCCAGGGGCTCGGTCCAGTCGCCGACGGCGTCGATCTTCTTCTCGACCTTGCCGGTCTCCGGGTCGATGACGTGCAGCACGCCGTTGGTGCCGAGCACGAGGGCTTCACCGTGCGGGCCGCGGGCGAGGGAGCGGAAGGAGTAGCTGGTGCCGAGGTCGACGAGCTTCATCTTCGCGGTGCGGGTGTCGATCAGCGATATGCGGGTCGGCCGCTCCAGCTCCGCCTCGGGGTCGGTCTTGTAGTCGCCCAGGAGGATCGGGGAGGCGTCGCTGCCGGCCTGGTTGCCGGTGCGGGCGTAGTCGTCGGGGGCGTCCACCTTGGTGAACTTGCCGTCCTTGTAGAGCAGGACGCCGTCCTCGCAGCCGAGTCCGACCACGTCGCCCTGGGCGGCGGCCTCACCGTGCACACCGGGGCAGTCCTCGGAGCGCGCGATCTCCTTGTCGTCCTTGTCCAGGACGAGGGCGCCGGTGCGCTTCTCCTCGGTTCCCAGCGTGGTGACGAGTTCGCCGCCCGTCAGTTCGATGGCGACACCGTGGTGGGGCTCGGCGGAGGTGTAGGTGCGGCCCTCCGGCTGCTTCCCGCCGGCCAGGTCGGCGGGGTCGAAGACGTTCACCTCGCCCGTGCCGTCGGTGAAGAGCACCGTCCTGCCGCCGTGCCGCACGACGTGGCCCGGCTTGGCGCCCTTGAACTCGGCGTCGGTGAACTCCTGCCGGGCGGCGTCGAACACGCGGAAGCCGGTGTCGGTGGAGACGATGACGTGGTCCTCGTCGCCCGCCGGGTTGACCCGGTTGAAACCGGGCAGCTCGACGCTCTTCGCCAGCTTCAAGGTCTCGCCGTCGAGGACGTAGAGACCCCCGTCGTACGAGGCGACGACCGGGTTCTTGACGGCAGCGGCCTCGCTGCTCTTCGTCTGCTTCTTCGGCTCGGCGTCGGAGGAGGCGTCGCCGCCGCCGCAGGCGGTCAGCGCCATGGCCGCCGCCAGGGCGAGTGCCGTGCCGGTGAGCGTTCTGGCGCGAGTCGACCTGTTCATCGTGTGTCTTTTCCTTTCCGGCCCACGGGGGCGCGGGTTCATGTGGTGGAACGGCCGGCGTGTTCGGTTCGCCGGGCCGCGGGGAAGCGCGTTCAGTCGCCGGTGAGGCCGCCGGCCACGGCCGAGGTGTTGGCGCGCATCATCTCCAGGTAGGTGCCGGCGCCCTTGCCCTTCTCGGTCAGCGACTCGGAGTACAGCGGGACGACGTCGACGTCGCCGCCCATCTCCTGGCGCAGCACCTCGGCGAGCCGGGTGGGCTGGGAGGAGTCGGCGAAGACGGTGCGCACGCCGGCCTCCTCCATGGCCTTGGTGAGGGAGCGCAGGTCGGAGGAGCTGGGGGAGGCGAGGGTGGTGCCGCTGGGGATGACGGCGCCGATCACGCGGAAGCCGAAGCGGTCGGCGAGGTAACCGAAGACGTGGTGGTTGGTCACCAGGGCGCGCCGGTCCTCGGGGACGGCGTCGAAGGACTTCTCCATCCAGGTGGTGAGGTCGGCGAGTTGTCCGTCGTAGCGTGCCGCGTTGGCCCGGACGGCCTTCTCGTCCACGCCGTCCACGTGTTCGGCGACCTGGTCGGCGATCAGGCCGGCGGCCTTGCGCACCCGGTCGGGATCGGTCCAGAAGTGCGGGTCGGGTTCGCCGGCCTCCTCCTCGGGGCCGCCCTCCTGCCCGGTGTGGAAGGTGAGCGGGTCGGCCGCCTCGCCTGCCGCGAAGGTGGCCACGCCGGAGTCGCGGGCCGCTTCGACGTGCCGCAGTACGTTCTCCTCGAGACCGAGCCCGTTGTAGACGACCAGGTCCGCGTTCTCCAGCTCCGCGGCCTGCACGGCCGACAGCCCGAAGGAGTGCGGGTCGGCGTTGGGCTTCATCAGGACACTGACGTCCGCCTCGTCCCCGACGATCTCCCGGGTGATGTCGCCGAGGATGTTGGTGGTCACCACGACCCGGGGCCGTTCGCCGCCACCGCCCGCGCAGCCGGTCGCCGTACCGGCGAGGACGGAGAAGCTGACCAGGGCCACCAGCAGGGCACGGACCCGTGCCGCACCCACACGCACGCTCATCGGCCCGTCTCCACCATCAGGGACGGCCTGACGTCCAGGTCGAAGGTGCGGGCCACGCGGAGGCTGTCGTTGTAGTCGATCTCGTACACGCGCCTGCCCTCGGGGTCGTTGAGGTAGGCGCGGCTGCGGTCCACCTCGATCGCCGGAGTGGTGGTGCTCCCGGCCCCGGCTTCGGGGAGGTCCTTCAGCAGGGGGTCGGTGACCGTGGTCTCCGCGCCGTCGGATATGTCGTAGCCGTGCAGGGCTCCGTCGGTCTCCAGGACCAGCAGCGGCGCGCCTTCACCGGCGGTGTTCGCGGCGACCACGGGGCCGGTCTCCACCCGGGTCCAGGCACCCTTGGTGACGTCCAGGACCCAGACGGCGCCCTTGCCCGCAGGTGCCGTGAGGGTGCTGCTGCCGGGGCGGTGCCGGAACTCGGTGGCGCGCTCGTGCCGCGGCACGTCCTGGCCGTAGGGGATCTTCTCGGCGGTGAAGGTGCCGTCGTCCTCGTGGACGAGCAGGGCTCCGTCGGCGCAGCCGAGGACGATCCCGCGCCGGGTGACCGCGTCGCCCCGCGGGTCCTCGCACTCCTCCCCCTCCGGGGTGGCGACCCGCTTGCCGGACCGGTCGAGCACGGCGACCCTCGCGGGGCTCTCGCCGGTGAGGGTGATCAGGTGTTCCGCGTACGGCACGACGGCGCCGGCGTAGGTGTCCGGGAGCCGGGTGGGGGTGCCGAGGGCGCCCTGTTCCAGCTCGGCGCGGGGGTACACGCTCGCTTTCCCGTCCGCCGCCGTGACCGCGGTGACACCCGCGTCACCGCGGACGCGCGTACCGGTGCCTCCCGGGAACTCGCCGACCTCCCGGATCCTCGCGCGGTAGTAGTGCACGTGGTCGCCGTGGTCGACCATCCACGCGCCGCTGTCGAGGACTTGGGTGCCGTCCGCACCGTGGAAGTAGCCGAAGCGGCCGTCCGTGGTGAGTGCGGTGACACCGGGTCTGCGGGCGGTGTCGTGCACCTTGCCGGTGATCAGGTCCAGCACCCGGGTGTCGCCGCTGCCGGTGTCTGCGAGCAGGAGCCGGGACTGCTGCTCGGCCGCCTCGGTGGCACCCTCGACGTAGCCGTGCGGGGTGGTGGAGGAAGCGGGCTTCTCGGAGTCGGACTTGACGTCGTCCTGGCCTCCGCACCCGGCGGTCAGGAGGACCACGGCCGCCAGAGCCGGGGCCAGCGATGTGACGTTTCTTCGGACGAACAAGGAGATCGCCTCAGGTTTCGTTCGGTCGGGACATGGGAGCGCTCGGAGCCGAGGCGACCGCCGGAGCCGGGAGGCCGGCCCGGCGCGCACTGCGGCGGTGCCGGAGTCCGGACGCCAGGTGGGACAGGAAGAACAGGCCGACCGCGAGGGCCGAGACGGTCGCACCGGCCGCGGTGCTCACGTGCCAGGACAGGAGCAGGCCGCCGAAGGTGGCGGCGGCGCCGAGGACCGCGGCCAGGACCATGACCCCGCGCACGCTGCGCGCCCAGGGCAGCGCCGCCGCGGGCGGCGCGATGAGCAGGCCGAGGACGAGGAGCGTGCCCACGATGTGGAACGAGGCGACGATGGCCAGCGCCAGCAGTCCCAGCAGCACGGCGTGGGCGAGCCGGGGGCGCAGCCCGAGCGTGCGGGCCTTGCGCTCGTCGAACGCCAGGGCCAGGAAGGCACGGTGGCCGAGCACCGAGACGGCCAGCGCCAGCAGCAGGGCCGCCCCGAGGAGCGTCAGGTCGCTCTCCCGCACGGCGAGGACGTCACCGAAGAGGAAGCCGGTGAGGTCCACCGCGAAGGACTGCGAGCGGGACACGATGATGACGCCGAGCGACAGCATGCCGACGAACAGCAGGCCGATGCCGGTGTCCTGGGACAGTCTCGGAGTGCGTCCGAGCGCCGTGACGCCCGCCGTCATGACGGCCGCGCTCACCACCGCCCCCACCAGCAGGTTGCCGCCGAGCAGCGAGGCGACCGCGACACCGGGCAGCAGCCCGTGGGACATGGCGTCACCGAGGAAGGCCATCCCCCTCAGCACCACCCACGTACCCGCGAGGGCGCATATCGCCGACACCAGGATCCCGGCCCACAGGGCCCGCTGCACAAAGGCCACCTCGAAAGGGGCCGTCAACCACTCCATACGAGGACCCTACAATGACAACCATGTTCAAAAACAACCCGCTGTCACCGCCGGACGACGAAGCCAGGAGCGAGCGCGTCCGGTTCCACGAGCTGAACGCCGGCTACCCCGGCCGCTCCGTTCTCCGTCAACTCAGCGCGGGAATAACGGCTTTGACCATGACCGCACTCGTCGGACCGAACGGCAGCGGCAAGTCCACGCTGCTGGGCGTCCTCGCCGGCGTGATCACTGCCACATCCGGGCAGCTCAGGTACGCGGAGGGCTCGCCCCCGGCGTTCGTCCCGCAGCGCGGCGCCGTCGGCGACACGCTTCCCCTCACGGCGCGGCAGGCCGTGGAGATGGGCCGCTGGGGCGAGCGTGGACTGTGGCGGCGGCCGACCCGGCAGGACCGGGCCGTGGTCGACTCCGCCATGGAACGGCTGGGCGTCGCCGACCTCGGCGCCCGCCAGCTCGGCGAGTTGTCGGGTGGCCAGCGCCAGCGCGTCCTGATCGCCCAGGGCCTTGCCCAGCAGTCCGACCTCCTGCTGCTGGACGAGCCGACCACCGGCCTCGACCCCGAAGCCCGGGAGCGCATCACGGCCCTGCTGACCGACCTGGTGGCCGACGGCACGACCGTCGTCCAGGCCACGCACGATCTCGAGGCCGCCCGCTCGGCCGACGCCTGTCTGCTCCTCAGCGACGGACGGCTGGTCGGACACGGCCCGCCCGAGCGGGTACTCACCCCTCAGACACTGACCCGGATCTGGCAGCCGGCGTGAGGCCCGGGCCGCACAGGCCCGCTCCCTCGGCACCTGCGGCGGATGCCACCGGGGGTGGTGCTGCCCGGCGCGACGGCGCGTCCGTGCCGGTGGCCGCGGTCTCGTACGGCGCGAGGCGGCGCGGCACCGGCGTGCGGCCGCAGCCGCGCGGTTCCCGACGGACCGGGGCGCGCCCATGCGGCTCTCGCGCGTGACCTTCGCTCCCGCAAGGTCGATACTGCCGACAGCGGCATCCCGACCCATCCGCGTCCGACCGTCCGACGACCTGACGACCCGTCACCGAAGCCGGCATCCAGTCGGCACCGGTACCGCCGAAACCGCTCCGAGCCGTCATGGATGCCGCGATCGAGAAAAGGCTCCCACCCACACCGACCAGCCAGGACGCAGGTCCCCGACCGGCCTGCCGGGCTCCCCAGGAGGTACCCGTGAAGATGCTCATCAACGTCTCCGAGACCGTCGTCGCGGACGCGCTGCGCGGGATGGCGGCGGCCCATCCCGAGTTGACGGTCGATGTCGAGAACAGGGTGATCGTGCGGCGGGACGCCCCCGTGGCCGGGAAGGTCGCCCTGGTGTCGGGGGGCGGCTCGGGGCACGAGCCCCTGCACGGCGGGTTCGTGGGTCCCGGGATGCTGTCCGCGGCATGTCCCGGTGAGGTGTTCACCTCGCCGGTGCCGGACCAGATGGTGCGGGCTGCGGCGGCCGTGGACAGCGGCGCGGGCGTGCTGTTCGTCGTCAAGAACTACACCGGCGACGTGCTCAACTTCGACATGGCCGCAGAGCTGGCCGAGGACGAGGGCATCCAGGTGGCGAAGGTGCTGGTGAACGACGATGTGGCGGTGACGGACAGCCTCTACACCGCCGGGCGGCGCGGCACGGGGGCGACGCTGTTCGTGGAGAAGATCGCCGGCGCCGCGGCCGAGGAGGGGCGGTCGCTGGAGCGGGTGGAGGCGATCGCCCGTCAGGTCAACGACCGCTCCCGCAGTTTCGGCGTCGCGCTCAGCGCGTGCACCACACCGGCCAAGGGCAGTCCCACCTTCGACCTGCCGGCCGGTGAACTGGAACTGGGCATCGGCATCCACGGGGAACCCGGCCGGGAGCGGCGTCCGATGATGACCTCCGGTGAGATCGCCGAGGCCGCCGTGGACGCGGTACTGACGGACCTCGCTCCGCGCAGTCCCGTACTCGTGCTGGTCAACGGCATGGGTGCGACGCCGTTGCTGGAGCTGTACGGCTTCAACGCCGAGGTGCAGCGGGTGCTCGGCGAGCGCGGTGTCGCCGTCGCCCGCACCCTCGTCGGCAACTACGTCACCTCGCTGGACATGGCGGGCGCCTCGGTCACCCTGTGCGAGATCGACGAGGAGCTGCTCGCCCTGTGGGACGCGCCGGTGCGGACAGCGGGTCTGAGGTGGGGCATGTGACGGTGGACGGGGAAGGGATCACACCGTACCTACCAGGCAAGGAGAACCAGTGCTCGACGCCGACTTCTTCCGCCGTTGGATGACGGCGACCGCCGCGATGGTCGACCGCGAGGCGGAACGGCTCACCGCCCTCGACTCGCCGATCGGCGACGCCGACCACGGCAGCAACCTCCAGCGCGGCTTCCACGCAGTGACGGCCACGCTGGAGAAGGAGGCACCCGACACCCCCGGCGCGGTGCTGACCCTCGCCGGACGGCAGCTCATCTCGACGGTCGGCGGCGCGTCGGGGCCGCTGTACGGGACGCTGCTGCGCCGTACCGGAAAGGCCCTCGGGGACGCCGCCGAGGTGAGCGCCGGGCAGCTGGCCGACGCGCTGCGCACCGGGGTGGACGCCGTGCGGACCCTCGGGGGCGCCGCGCCGGGCGACAAGACCATGATCGACGCCCTGGTACCGGCCGTGGACGCCCTCAACGAGTCGTTCGCGGCGGCCCGTGCCGCGGCCGAGGAGGGGGCCGGGGCGACCGTGCCGTTGCGGGCCCGCAAGGGCAGGGCGAGCTATCTCGGCGAGCGCAGCGTCGGCCACCAGGACCCCGGGGCCACCTCGGCGGCGCTGCTGGTGGCCGCGCTGGAGGAGGCCTCCGGTGAGTGAGAAGAAGCTGGTCGGGATCGTACTGGTGTCGCACAGCGCGGAGGTCGCCGCGTCGGTGGCCGAGCTGGCGAAGGCCCTGTCGGGCGGTGGCCCGGCGGTGCCGGTCGCGGCGGCGGGCGGTACCGCGTCCGGCGGGTTCGGCACCAGCTCCGAGCTGGTGTCCGCCGCGGCCGCGTCCGTGGACCGGGGCGCGGGGGTCGCGGTCCTCACCGACCTCGGCAGCGCCGTACTCACGGTCAAGGCGCTGCTCGCCGAGGGTGACGAACTGCCCGAGGACACCCGTCTGGTGGACGCCCCGTTCGTCGAGGGTGCGGTGGCCGCGGTCGTCACGGCAGCGACGGGCGCCGACCTCTCGGCTGTAGAGGCGGCGGCCGCGGAGGCGTATTCCTACCGGAAGGAGTGACCGGGAGCCGGGGTCGGCTGCTCCCACCCAGCCGACCCCGGCCCCACCCCTCTCTCCCCCGGCCTGCGTAGGGCCCGGCAGATCGGCTGAAGTCGGCCGCCGCGGTTCTCAGGGCGGTGCGCAGCGTCGTCGTCAGACCCGCGGGTCACCCGCCGTCCACGAACTCCCGCGCCAGCCGCTTCCCCGCCTTCTCGGCGGCGGCCTCGTCGTCGATGGGCTCGACCTCGCTGCCCTTGAAGACGATGTACGTCACGCCGGAGTCGGTACCGCCCCCGTGCGGGTCGGCCGGGATGCCGAGGGTCTTCGCGGCGGCGTAGGAGGCCTCGCCGATGATGTCGCGCGGACCCACGTCGCCGACGACCGCGTACCGCACCCGGTCCCCGTGGACGAGGGCCGCCACCGACCCGCCGCGGACGTCGTCCTCCCGGTGATCCCAGATGTCGCTCGGCTGGGGGACGACGACGTAGGGCAGGCGTTCGGCGTCCAGGGGCGTGCCGTCCGGCCGGGTGTACGCGGTTGCGGGGGTGAAGTGCGGGTCGGTGCGGGCGTTGCAGCGGTCCCCGGGCCGGCCGTCGCAGTCGACGTCCAGGTCCGCCTTCCAGTACACGGCGTCCCGCGTGCCGCAGACCGGGATGTCCGCCGGCGCTCCGGCGTCGCTGCGGTAGCGGCCCTCCGAGACGGGTTCGCAGTCCCGCATCCGGGCCAGCAGGTCGGCCGCGCGGACGGGCCCCTCGCCGGCCACCTCCCGCGCCCCTCTCCCGGCCTCGGACCGCGGCCGGTCCCGGTACGGTCCCATGAGTCCGCGCCGCACGGGCGCGAGAGGTCCGATCCGGGGGCCGGACCGGTCCGCGCGGACGGGCCCGGCCTGGAGCTGGTGACCGGAGCCGAGGTGGGCCCGGGGACCCGGCCGGTGGGCGGCCGGCGCGTCGGGGAGCGTGGTGGGGGCGAGCAGGGCGGCGCTGGCCGCGACCAGTGTCAGCGACTGGACACGCACGATGGGCCTCTCCTCGGGACTGGGACGATCACTCGGCCACATCTGTCCCCGAATCGGCCGCGCGGCCACCTTTTGTGGGCCAGACGGGCCAGACGGTGCATCCCCGGCGGCGGAACCGGGCGGTGGGCTCCCGTGCGCCCGGGGCGCCGCGGTGGGAGCGCGCGAGCGGGTCGGGCGGGCCGGGCCCGTGCCGGCTCCGGTCCGCCCGGCCGCTCGCGCCGGCGCGGGATCAGCGACGACAGCGGCCCGCACCGTGGCCCGAACGTCCCGGACATGAAAGGGACTTCGGCCGTGAGACCTCAGCATACGTAACCCTTCCGGGCGGCCACCGCCACCACCCTCTTGATGTGATCGCGTCACCCCGTCATATTGGTCCGGACCATTGCCGTCACGTCGAGGCCGTCCCGGACCCCGGGCCGTCGTCGAGCCGGAACCGCCCTGGAGGCCGAGCCGTGCGAGAGGTTCCCGTTCCCACCGTTCCCGCCGCCTCCCTGCTGCGCCGTTGCGCCCTGTTCTGCGGGACGCTCGCCCTGGTCACGTCCTGCGCCTGGGGCACGGGCGGTGACGGCGACGAGGGCGGCGCACTGCCCGGCGCGCCGACGGGCGTCACCGCCGAGGCGGGCAGCGCGACGACCGTGCACGTGATGTGGAACGCGGTCGACGACGTCGAGGCCTACGAGGTGTACCGCGGCGGCACGCTGGTGAAGGAGGTGCCGGCGTCCGAGCGCATGGTGGACGTCACCCGGTTGCGCCCCTCGACGGCCTACGCCTTCACCGTGCGGGCGCGCGCCGACGGACGGCTCGGGCCGCGCAGCCAGGAGGTGCGGGCGACCACCCCCGCCACCGTGGCCGACGACTCCGCCCCGACCCGCCCCGGCGGGGTCCGGGGCCGGGTGGTGGGCAGCCGTGCGGTCCAGCTCAGCTGGACCGCGGCCACCGACGACCGCGGAGTGGTGTCGTACGACGTCCACCAGGGCGGCACCAAGGTCCACAGCGTCGGGGGTGGTCAGACGGCGGCCGTGGTCACGGGGCTGCGCCCGGGAACCCGCTACGCCTTCACCGTCAGGGCGCGGGACGCCGCCGACAACGTCTCCGCCGCCGGCGACGCCGTCCGGCTCACCACCCCGGGGACCGACGACGGCCGGGCCACCGCGCCCACCGCGCTGCGGGCCGTCTCCCGTCACGCCGACGGGGGTTACCACATCGACCTGACCTGGGTGCCGCCACGCACGGACGGCGTGGTCACCGAGTACCAGATCCACCTGGACGGCCGCCCGGCCACCTCCCTCGTGTTCGGCGGCGACGCACCGCGCGACCGGGCCGAGTACAGCTTCTACGCCGGACGCGAGGCCGGGGTCACGCACCGGGTGCGCGTCCGGGCGAGGCTGTCGGACGGCACCTGGGGAGGCCTCTCGGCGGAGCGGAAGGTGACCACGGGCGAGAGCGGCTGACGTCCCGCCGCCGTGCGCCGGGCGGGGGCGCGTCACCTGGGCGGTCGCGCTCGGCATGCGGGGGCCGCCGCCGCGCTGTTGGCTGCCCCTGAGGCAGCACGGGCGTTTCCGTTTCGGCGGCGCAAGGGACGTACCGTCGACCGTGCCGCCGGAGGGCAGTCCACATGCGCATCTCATCGCCATTCCTCCGCTCCGGCCTGACCGTGGCAGCCGCCGCGCTGCCCGTCACCCTGGCCGCCGGGCCGGCCTCGGCCGGCCCGGGGATCTCCGTGAGCACCACGGGGACCACGGTGTCCGTCACCACCACCGCCTGCGCCCAGCTCAACGGCAGTTGGGGCACCGCCTCGCTGCTCACCGGCAGTCAGGGGGACTTCGCCCAGGGGCGGCAGGTGGCCCTGTCCGGGACGAGTTCCGGTCAGTCCGCCGGCTGGACGGGGATCAGCCCGGGCACCTACACCGTCATCGTCCTGTGCTCCAACAACAGCACCGCGGGCAGCCAGACCGTCATCGTCTCCGCGGCGCCCACCCCCTCGCCCAGCCGCCCGGCCTCCCCCTCGCCGTCCGCGTCGCCGCGCGGCGTCATGGGCGGTCTCGGCGGTGCCGTCGAGGACTACGGCACGGCCACCCTCGTGGCGGGCGGCGCGCTGGTCGGCGCCGGCGTCATCGCCGCCACCTGGTTCCTGCGCCGCCGCGCGAAGCCGTACCGGTTCTGAGCCGCTCCGGCGGCACCCGCACGGTGGTCAGGCGGACTCCTCGCCGGGCAGCTCGGCGAACTCCGCCAGCGCGTGCCTCAGCCACCGGGTCCAGAACGTCTCCAGGTCGATGCCGGCGCGCAGCACCAGGTGCCGCAGCCGGTCCTCGGTACCGTCCTTCCCCGGCGGGAAGTCCCGCTCCTCGATCTCCTCGTACTCGGCCAACTGCCGTTCGTGCAGCTCCAGGTGGCGCCGCAGGTCGGCCTCGACCCCCGTGGTGCCGACCACGGCCGCGGCCCGCAGCCGCAGCAGCATCGTGTCGCGCAGGGGCTTGGGGTCCTGCGCGGCGGCCGTCCAGCGGGCCAGTTCGGCGCGGCCCTCCGGCAACACCTCGTAGGACTTCTTCTGTCCGCGCGCCGGCTGCTGTCCGGGCAGCGCGCGGATCAGACCGTCCGTCTCCAGCCTCCCCAGCTCGCGGTAGATCTGCTGGTGCGTCGCCGACCAGAAGTAGCCGATCGACCGGTCGAACCGGCGGGTCAGCTCCAGCCCCGACGACGGCTTTTCGACCAGGGCGGTGAGGATCGCGTGCGGGAGTGACATGGGCTCATCCTAGGGACGGCCGGTACCTCCCCGAGGCCCCCTAGAGCGCCGCCGCCAGCTCGGTGCCCTGCTTGATGGCGCGCTTGGCGTCCAGTTCGGCGGCCACGTCGGCGCCGCCGATGAGGTGGGCGCCGCGCCCGGCGGCGACCAGTTCCTCGTAGAGGCCGCGGTTCGGTTCCTGGCCCGTGCACAGGACCACCGTGTCGACCTCCAGCACCGTGGACTCGCCGCCGACGGTGACATGGAGCCCGGCGTCGTCGATCCGGTCGTAGCGGACGCCCGGGACCATGGTGACGCCGCGGTGCTTCAGCTCGGTGCGGTGGATCCAGCCGGTGGTCTTGCCGAGCCCGGCGCCGACCTTCGAGGTCCTGCGCTGGAGCAGGTGGACGGTGCGCGGCGGCGCGGGGCGCTCGGGTGCGGCGAGACCGCCGGGCGAGCGGTAGTCCATGTCGACGCCCCAGAGGCGGAAGTACGTGCCGGGGTCCTCGTGCGCCTTGTCGCCGCCGTCGGTGAGGTACTCGGCGACGTCGAAGCCGATGCCCCCGGCGCCGAGGATCGCGACCCGGTCGCCCACGTGCGCTCCGTCGCGGAGCACGTCGAGGTAGCCGACGACGCTCGGGTGGTCGACGCCGGGGATGTCCGGGGTGCGCGGGGTGACTCCGGTGGCGACGACGACCTCGTCGTGGCCGGCGAGGTCGCCGGCCACGACCCGGGTGTTCAGCCGTACGTCGACGCCGTGCGTCTCCAGCTGAATGCGGAAGTAGCGCAGCGTCTCGTCGAACTCCTGCTTGCCGGGGACCTTGCGGGCCACGTTGAGCTGCCCGCCGATCTCGCCGGCGGCGTCGAACAGGGTGACCTCGTGGCCGCGTTCGGCGGCACTGACCGCGCAGGCCAGCCCGGCGGGGCCCGCGCCGACGACCGCGACGCGCTTGCGGCGCCGGGTCGGGGCGAGGACCAGCTCGGTCTCGTGGCAGGCGCGCGGGTTGACCAGGCACGAGGTGATCCGGCCGCTGAAGGTGTGGTCGAGGCAGGCCTGGTTGCAGCCGATGCAGGTGTTGATCGCCTCGGGGCGGCCGGCCGCGGCCTTGGCGACGAAGTCGGGGTCGGCGAGCATCGGACGGGCCATCGACACCATGTCGGCCGCGCCCTCGGCGAGCAGCCGCTCGGCCACCTCGGGGGTGTTGATGCGGTTGGTGGTGACCAGCGGCACCGACACCTCGCCCATGAGGCGCTCGGTCACCCACGTGTAGGCGCCGCGCGGCACGGAGGTGGCGATGGTGGGGATGCGGGCCTCGTGCCAGCCGATGCCGGTGTTGATGAGGGTCGCTCCGGCGGCCTCGACCGCCTTGGCAAGGGTGATCACCTCGTCCAGCGTGGAGCCGCCCGGCACCAGGTCGAGCATGGACAGGCGGTAGACGACGATGAAGTCCTCGCCGACCGCCTCGCGCACCCGGCGCACGATCTCGACGGGGAAGCGCATGCGGTTCTCGTACGAGCCGCCCCAGCGGTCGGTGCGGTGGTTGGTCCGCGCGGCGATGAACTCGTTGATCAGGTAGCCCTCGGAGCCCATGATCTCGACGCCGTCGTACCCGGCCTCGCGGGCGAGGCGGGCGGTGCGGACGTAGTCGTCGACGGTGCGCTCGACGTCCGCGTCGGTCAGCTCCCGGGGCACGTGCGGGCTGATCGGCGCCTGGAGGGGGCTCGGTGCGACCAGGTCGGCGTGGTAGGCGTACCGGCCGAAGTGCAGGATCTGGAGGGCGATCCGGCCGCCCTCGCGGTGCACGGCGTCGGTGACGGTCCGGTGCTGCGCGGCCTCCGCGTCGGTGGTGAGCCTGGCGCCGCCCTCGTAGGGCCGGCCCTCGTCGTTGGGGGCGATGCCGCCGGTGACGATCAGGCCCACTCCCCCGCGGGCGCGGGCGGCGTAGAAGGCGGCCATGCGCTCGAAGCCGTGCTCGGCCTCCTCCAGGCCTACGTGCATGGAACCCATCAGGACCCTGTTGGGCAGCGTGGTGAAGCCCAGGTCCAGGGGGCTCAGCAGGTGGGGGTACGGGCTCATCGGGGCCTCCGTGCGCGGTGTCGTGCCTCTGTTGTAGAGGACGGCCGCCCCTTTGTGCAACTAGTTGCACAAAGGGGCGGCGCACACCACACCGGCCGTCGGCACGGAAACTGTGCCCCCGGTCAGTGACTCTCCAGCCGGACGTGCAGTTCCCGCTCCTGGTCGCCGGAGGCCCCGCTCAGGTCGTGCACGGTGAACAGGGAGTCCAGCGTGGTGCGGAAGCGCTCGATCGCCCAGTAGCCGCCCTGCACGTCCGCCTCGACGGAGGCCGCGAGCCGGGCGGGGTCGCACCCGCCGTGGGCGTCGGCCACGTCGAAGGTGCCCAGCCACACCGTGGGCCGCACCTCGTGGTGGTCCCGGGGCACCTCGTCCGCGCGCCGGTCGGACGAGAAGCACGCGCCCAGGGCGTCGAACACGGTCCGGGCGTCCTCCTTGCTGCACCCGCTCAGCTCCACGGAGACGGACTCCGGGTGCAGTCGCTCACCGTCCATCGCGATCGCTCCTCTCATCGCCCACCCCGCTTCACCCCTACCACCAGAAAAGCACCACCTGGGGTGCGGCGCGAAGGGGGCGGCTCAGCCCTGTGTGAAGCGGTACGTCTTGCTGTCCGTCAGCACGCAGAAGCCCGGCGAGACGACGATCACGCGCAGGGTGCCGGTACGCCGGTCGTAGTCGACGCCCTCCGTCTCGAAGCCGCCCGAGCAGGCGCTGCGCAGGGGCAGCTGACGCAGGGCCGTGACGTGGCCGGTGACGTCGGCGGTGCCGTTCGGCGCGGCGGACAGGTCGACGCGCAGCAGTGGCTTGGTGATGCCGAAGAGGGTGCCCTCCGGGTCGTCGGAGGAGCACAGGAGGGTGGTGGCGTCGAGGAAGTCACAGCCCTGGACGTCACGCACCGCGCGGTCCAGGCGGACGGTGGCCGCCTGCGGGAGGTTCGCCGAGGGCGAGGTGGCCGGGTTGACGCCGGGCGTCGGGAAGACCAGCAGCCGGGTCATGGTGCCCCACTCGCCGGCCAGCATCCACTGGCCGTCCGGTGAGACGGCGGACCAGGAGTTGTTCCGGGCCTCACCCGGGCTCAGCGTGTGCACGTACTCCGACCAGCGGCCGTCCGGCGACTGGACGCGGAACATCTTCGTGTTCCCGTCGTCGCGCTGGTACGGCTCGATGTAGTGGCCGTCGTAGGAGGCGTCGGGGTCGCCGACGTGGTTCCAGCCGCGGATGCCGAGCCCCAGGGGGATGGTGCCGATGCCGGTGTAGCGGTTGGGGCTCCCGGCCGGGACCTCGACCGACGCCAGGCCCTGGCTCTCGGTCAGCGGGTCGGCACGGTCGGAGCCCACCTCGGTCCAGGTACCGGCGGCCGGGGAGGCCGCGGTCACCCCGCTCGGCGTACCGGCGGGCGGGGAGGCCGCGGCGGCCGGGCCGGCGAGGCCCGGGCCGAACGCCAGGACGGCGAGTCCGATGAGGGCGGAGCGACGACGCTGCCGGGTGTGCGGGGACATGGGCGGGCTCCTCGGCGGGGGGGTGGTCGGGCCACGAGGGTGCGCGTTCGGCGCACAGTCTGACGCGGGCCTTGCAGTCATGTACAGACCAACCTCGGCCGTGCTCCGTCGTGCTCCGTGCGGCGGTCGCCGTCGTGCCGGGTGATGCTGGAAGGGCACCACTCAGGCCGCGGAGAAGCGGCCCTGTACGCGGTGGAACGCGGTAGAACAAAGGAGTCGGCAGCAAAAGGGCGTGCCGCGGCGAACGGCGAAGGCGGGGCTTGGGATGAGTGCAGCCGGGTCTGCCGGGTTCGAGGGCGACGCGTCGCCCCACGGGCCCGTGGGGCCGAGCGGGCTGCTCGACGTGCTGAACGTGGCCTCGGTGGTACTGGACACCGAAGGCCGGATCGTGCTGTGGAGCCCGCAGGCCGAGGAGCTGTTCGGATACTCCGCCGCGGAGGCGCTGGGACACTACGCGGCGCGCATCATGGTGGACGAACGCCACCTGGACCTGGCCGTGCAGCTGTTCGCCGACGTCATGAAGACCGGCCGGAGCTGGGCCGGCGCGTTCCCCGTCCGCCGCAAGGACGGCGGCACCCGACTGGTGGAGTTCCGCAACATGCGGCTCCTGGACGACCGGGGGGACGTCTACGCACTGGGACTCGCGGTCGACCGGTCGACGGTGCGTGAGCTGGAGCGCGAGGTGGCGCTGTCCAGCCGGGTGATCCGGCAGTCCCCGATCGGGCTGGCCGTCCTGGACACCGGGCTGCGGTACGTGTCGGTCAACCCCGCCCTGGAGCGGATGAACGGCCTGTCCGCCGAGGACCACTTCGGGCGGACGGTCCGCGAGGTGCTGCCGCAGGTGGAGGCGGGCCCGCTGGAGGCGACGGCGCGCCGGGTGCTGGAGACCGGGCGCCCGGTCGTCGACCTGTCCGCGACCGGACGGACACCCGCCGACCCGGACGAGGAACACGCCTGGTCGTTCTCGCTGTACCGGCTGGAGGACGCCGCCGGAGCCGTGCTGGGCGTGGCCGTCTCCGTCGTGGACGTCACGGAGCAGTACCGCGCGGGGGTCGAGGCGGAGGCCGCGCGACACCGGCTGGCCGCCGTCGCGGATGCCTCGGCCCGGATCGGCACCACGCTGGAGCTGGACCGCACCGCGCACGAACTGGCCGAGGTGGCCGTGCCCGGCCTCGCCGACATCGCGGCCGTGGACCTGCTGGAGGCCGTGGTGAAGGGCCGGCGCAGCAGCCTGGGTCCGGCCGAGCCCGCCGTGATCCGCGCGCTGGCCGTGGAGGCCGACGGCGCCCCGCTGGCCCTGCGCGCGGCCGACCCGCCCGGACAGGTCGCCCGGTACGGGCCCGAGCGCCTGGTCACCGAGTGCGTGCGCACCGGCCGGCCGGTGATGGTGGCGCAGGTGACGGGCGAGGACCTGCCGCGCATCGCCCGCTCCCCTGAAGCCGCCGAGCTGCTGCGCCGGGCGGGCGTGCACTCCTACCTGGCCGTACCGCTGATCGCGCGGGGCGAGGTGCTGGGCGCCCTGGACCTCAAACGGACCCGCAACCCGCAGTCGTTCGACGAGGACGACCTGCTGCTGGCCCGGGAACTCGCCGCCCGCGCCGCGGTGCAGATCGACAACGCGCGCTGGTACCAGAACGCCCGCGACGCGGCCCTCACCCTCCAGCGCAGCCTGCTGCCGCGCCATCCGCCGGTGACGGGCGGCCTGGAGGTCGCCTCCCGCTACCAGCCCGCCGAGGCCACCAGCGAGGTCGGCGGCGACTGGTTCGACGTGATCGAACTGGAGGGCTGCAAGACCGCGCTCGTGGTGGGCGACGTGATGGGCAGCGGCATCGCGGCGGCGGCCTCCATGGGACGCCTGCGCACCGCGACCAACACCCTGGCCGCGCTCGACCTCGACCCGGCGTTCCTGCTCGAACACCTCGACCGGACCACCGCCGGCCTGGACCAGGCCATCGCGACCTGCGTCTACGCCGTCCACGACCCGCACCGGCGGGAGTGCCGGATCGCCAACGCAGGGCACCTGCCGCCCGTCCGCCTGCGCGCCGGTCGTCCGCCGGAGCTGCTGGACCTGCCGACCGGGGTGCCGCTCGGGGTGGGCGGCGTCGCCTTCGCCACCACGACGGTCGACCTGGAGCCGGGCGACCGGCTGGTGTTCTACACCGACGGCCTCGTGGAGACGCGCCGGCAGCCGCTGGACGAGCGGCTGGACGCCCTCCTCGCCCTCCTGGAGGGCCCGGACCGCCCCCTGGAGGAGGTCTGCGAGCTGCTGCTGCGCACCCTCCACGAGCCGGAGAACTCCGACGACGTGGCCCTGCTGATCGCCCGGGCCACGCATCCCGCGTAGTGGCCGGCGGCCCCGCTCCGTGGACGCGGGGAGCCCCCGCAGCCCCGCGCGCGGCGGCCCCCGTCAACGCCGTGCGGCGCAGCTACCGTGCGGCGCCGCTACCGTGCGACGCCGGTCACCACGTGGGCGTACAGCTCCTCGCTGACCGCCAGTCGGGTCCTCAGGCCGGCCCGGGCGAAGGCCTCGACGGCCGCCTGCGCCTGGCGTTCACTCGTCTCGACCAGCAGGCAACCGCCGGGCGCGAGCCAGCGGGGCGCCTCGGCGGCGACCCTGCGCAGGACGTCGAGGCCGTCGGCGCCACCGTCGAGGGCGGCCAGCGGTTCGTGGTCGCGGGCCTCGGCCGGCAGCAGGGCGACCTCGCCGGTGGGGACGTACGGCACGTTGGCCGCGAGGATGTCCACCCGGCCCCGCAGGGCGTCGGGCAGCGCGTCGAAGAGGTCACCGGTGTACACCCGGCCGCCGACGCCGGCGAGGTTGCCGAGGGCGCAGCGTACGGCGGCCGGGTCGACGTCGGCGGCGTGCACCTCGGGCCGGTCGAGCGCGGCGGCCAGGGCCGCGCCGACGGCGCCCGAGCCGCAGCACAGGTCCACGACGACGGCCGCGTCCGGCGCCTGGGCGACGGCCTCGGCCACGAGGAACTCGGTTCGGCGCCGGGGGACGAAGACACCGGGGGCGACGGCGATGCGCAGGCCGTGGAACTCGGCCCACCCCAGGACGAGTTCGAGCGGCAGCCCGCTGACGCGGCGATCCACCAGGGAGGTCAGTTCCCCGGCGGTGCGGGCCGCCGCCGAGATCAGCTCCGCCTCGTCCTCGGCGAAGACGCAGCCGGCGGCGCGCAGTGCGGCCACGACCCAATCCCGCGAGGGCGCGGAGAGGGGGGAGGCGGAGGAGGAGGGAGAAGCGGGGGACGAGGGAGGCATGAAGGGCGAGAGCCTTTCGAGAACCGAAGGGCGCTCCCACGGTCACCCGTTGCCGGTGACCGCGCCGTCGTGGGGGAAGAGCACCCGGGCCGACACAGCGGTAATGGGTCCCACCTCCCAGGCGTCCGGTGGCCGGGGCGGTCCGCGGCCGTCGGTCACCCTACCCCAGCGCCGCCGTCGCCACAGGGGGCCGGCCGACGGCCGGGCGTCCGGTGCCGGGAGGTCACGGCCCGGTCCGTCACCGCCGGGACGCACGTGGTTGACTTATGCAACCACTTCCCGAGTGGCACTCCGTGACCAGCGACGAGGAGGACCCGTGCCGGCAACCGACCCGCCCGACGAGAGGACCGTCCCCACCGGCGGCAGCCCTGCGGACGCGGCCGTGGAGACCATCCAGCGGGAGATGACGGCCTTCGCCCGCCGCGCCCGCGCCTCCGCCGGCCGCATGCACCCGGAGCTGTCCCTGGTCTCCTACACCCTGCTCGGCCACCTGGAGGAGCGGGACGGCTGCCGGGCCACCGACCTGGCCGCCCACTACGCCCTGGACAAGTCCACCGTCAGCCGTCAGGTCTCCGCCCTGGAACGCGCCGGGCTCGTCGAGCGGCGGGGCGATCCGGTCGACCACCGCGTCCAGGTCGTGCACCTGACCGACGCCGGACGGCGCATCCTGGCCCAGGTCACCCAGAGCCGCCGGAAGGCCTTCCGAGGGCGGCTCGCGGACTGGCCGGAGGAGGACCTGGTCCGCTTCGCCGCGTATCTGGAGCGGTACAACGCGTGGCCGGGACCGCGGCAGGACGGCGCCTGAGCCACCGGGCCGGTCCCGGCCGGCGTGCGGCGGCACGTACGGTGGGGGTACGCACTGATCACGCCGGCCGCGGGCCCTGCTCGCGGCGGCCCGAAAGGCCCCACCGCATGAACACCACCCGAGGCTTCACCGGACGCCCGCGCGCCACCGGACCGCAGCTGCCGCCCGGCCAGTACGACGCCGGCGACGACTGGCCCGTGCTGTCCGCGGAGGTCACGCCCGACCTGTCGCCCGCCGACTGGACCTTCCGCGTGGGCGGACTGGTCGCCGAGCCCCGCACGTGGGACTGGGCCGGGGCCCATCGGCTGCCGGCGTCGGCGTACGCGGGCGACATCCATTGCGTGACCGGCTGGTCGAAGTTCGGCGTGCGCTTCGGGGGTGTGTCCCTGGACACCTTCCTGGAGGAGGCGGGCCCGCTGCCGTCCGCCACCCACGCGGTCGCCTACGCGC
The DNA here is from genome assembly GCF_055589025.1 of Streptomyces sp. NPDC041968. Lineage (NCBI taxonomy): Bacteria > Bacillati > Actinomycetota > Actinomycetes > Kitasatosporales > Streptomycetaceae > Streptomyces > Streptomyces sp. NPDC041968. The sequence goes on from NZ_JBVJCB010000010.1 coordinate 38,168, forward strand.
ACACCGGTTACTCGGCCAACCTGCCCCTCGCCGACCTGACCGGCGGCCGGGCCTGGATCGTGTGGGAGTACGACGGGCGGCCGCTGGCCCCGGAGCACGGCGGTCCGGCACGCCTGGTGGTGCCGCACCTGTACTTCTGGAAGAGCGTGAAGTGGATCGCGGGCCTGGAACTCCTCGACCGCGACGAGCCGGGCTTCTGGGAGCGGAACGGCTACCACGCGCGCGGCAACCCCTGGGAGGAGCAGAGGTACTCCGGTGACTGAGACGGCGACACGCACCGCTGCGGGCTTCACTCCTCCGACGCGCTTCGCGGTGCCCGGGCGCATCGAGGTGAACGGCCGGGTGGCCGGAACGTGGCAGACGGCCACCCTCACCGAGATCCGCCGCGAGACGCCGCGCGTGTCCACCTTCCGGTTCGCGGTGCCCGCCTGGGCGGGCCATGTGCCCGGCCAGCACCTGATGCTGCGGCTGACCGCCGAGGACGGGTACGTGGCCCAGCGCCACTACTCGCTGGCGTCCGCACCCGACGACTCGGGCCACATCGAGCTGACCCTCGACCACGTCGAGGAGGGCGAGGTGTCCGGCTGGTTCCACACGGTCGCCCGGCCCGGCGACCGGATCGAGGTGCGCGGTCCGCTGAGCGGCTTCTTCGCCTGGCCGGGCGACCGGCCCGCCCTGCTGCTGGGCGCGGGCTCCGGCGTAGTCCCGCTGATGTCCATGGTGCGGCACCACCGGGCTCGGGGCCTGACGGTCCCGCTGCGGCTGCTGGTGTCCGCGCGCACTCCCGGGGACCTGATCTACGCCGACGAGTACGGCGCGGAGACGACGCCCGTGTTCACCCGCAGCGCGCCCGCCGGGACGCCCGTGGGCCGGTTGGCCGCCGCGCACCTGGCACCGCTCCTGTCCAGGCCGCCCGCCGGGGGCTGGGAGGCGTACGTGTGCGGCTCCAACTCCTTCGCGGAACACGCCTCGCGGCTGCTGGTGGCGGCCGGGCAGCCGGTGGACCGGATCAGGATCGAACGCTTCGGCTGACCCGGACGCCCGAGCGGGCTGCGCGGCCCTCACTCGGGAAGGGCCCCGGTGGCGCCCACGCCGGGCACCTGGCCTGCGGCGCGGATCGCCGGCGTTCCGGACCTCTCGGGGTGGGCGACGTGTGAGCGGGAGCCGTCGGACGGGGTACCAGACCTGTGCGGGCACTCGTACGCGCGGCGCGACACGGAGACACCTGCCCACGGAGACGCGACGGCCCGGCCTTCGCACGGCCGTCCGCCCGGCCCTCCGGCCCCGGGTCCTCCGGTCCTCCGCCCGTGATGATCCGCGAGGAGGTCGTGATGCGAACCATGATCCGGGGCCGCCGCCTGCGGCGCAATCCGCTGCACCGCCGGTCGGACGTCGTCGAGGCGTGGACCGTGCTGGCCGTCGCCGTCCTGCTCTTCCTGGGGGCCCCGCTGCTCGGCGCCGCCACCGCCTGGTGGAGCCACGGCGAGGCCCGGGCGACCGCGGTGGAACAGCGGGCGGAGCGGCACCGCGTGCGCGCCACGGTGGTCGGCACGACCCCCGACGCGCTGCCGTCGGTGCAGGTCGGCGGGGACCACTCGTACCGCGCGGCCGTCCGCTGGAGCACGCCGGACGGTGGCGAACGCAGCACCACGGCACGGGTCCCGGCGGGCACCCGGCACGGTGACACGGTCGACGTGTGGCTGGACTCCCGCGGCCGGGGCGTGCCCCCGCCGGTGGGCGACGCCGCGGTGTGGCAGCACAGCGTCACCATCGGCGCGTGCACCACGCTCGGCGCGGCGCTCACGGTGCTCCTCGCGCACTGTGCCGTACGCAGGGTGGCCCTCCGGCACCGGATGGCCGAGTGGGAGCGCGACTGGGCCCTCACCGAGCCACGGTGGACGCATCGCCGGGCCTGACACGGCGCCGGTGACCCGACCATCTCGGCGGTGCTCCCCCGCGGGCCGCCGACGCACCCGCTCCCTCAACGAGCCCATCGCACCACCCTGACCTGGCGTTCGACGGACCGAACGGTGCGGAAATCGACATCCGCGCCGGTGGTCGGATCTGGCGAGACCTCCGATCACTCCCGTACGGTGTGATCATCCGTACGGTCCGGCACCGACTCCCCGCAAAGGCGGTTCTCGATGGCCCTGTTCGACCTCCCGCTCGACGAACTCCGCCACTGTCGAAGCGAGTCGGCCGAGCCCGAGGACTTCGACGCGTTCTGGGGCAGGACGCTGGAAGAAGCCCGCGAGCACGACCTGGACGCCTGCTTCGAGCCGGTGGACACGGGGCTGTCCACGGTGCGGGTGCACGACGTGACGTTCGCCGGGTTCGGCGGTCACCCGGTGAAGGGCTGGCTGATCCTGCCGGCCGCCGCCACCGAACCGCTGCCGCTGATCGTGGAGTTCGTCGGCTACGGCGGCGGGCGCGGGCTGCCGCACGAGCACCTGCTGTGGGCGTCCACCGGCCGGGCGCACTTCGTGATGGACACCCGCGGTCAGGGCAGCGCCTGGGGCGGCGGTGGCGGCACCGCGGACCCGGTCGGCGGCACGCCCGCCTACCCGGGCTTCATGACCCGCGGCCTGGACGCTCCCGAGCACTACTACTACCGCCGCGTCTTCACCGACGCCGTGCGGGCGGTCGAGGCGGCCCGCTCGCACCCGCTGACCGACCCGGCGCGCACGGTCGCCCTCGGCGGGAGTCAGGGCGGCGGCATCACGATCGCCGTCGGCGGGCTCGTGCCGGACCTGACGGCCGTCGCGCCGGACGTGCCGTTCCTGTGCGACTTCCCGCGCGCCACCCGGCTCACCGACCGGCACCCCTACCGGGAGATCGGCCTGTACCTCAAGACGCACCGGGGCCGCACCGAGGACGCGCTGCGCACGCTGTCCTACTTCGACGGTGTGCACTTCGCGGCGCGCGGCCGGGTCCCCGCCCTGTTCTCGGCGGCCCTGGAGGACCAGACCTGCCCTCCGTCGACGGTGTTCGCGGCGTTCAACGCCTGGGCGCACGAGGACAAGGCGATCGAGGTGTACGACTTCAACGACCACGAGGGCGGCGGTCCCTTCCAGGAGGCCGCCAAGCTGCGCTGGCTGCGCTCGTACGTCTGAGCCGGGCGGGTGCGGGGTCCGGCCCCGGCCCCGGTCCGCGCGCTTTCGGACGCTTTCGGACACGACGGTCGCGGCGGCGCACGGGGCCCGGCGGGCTCCGGCGCGGGGCCTGCCGGGCCCCGCCCTGAACCGCCCGGGGCCGCACATCGCCGACGGCCCAAGCGGAACGGCACCGGTCGGAGGCCTGTACCGGGACTTGTTCCGAGGTGACGTGCGGTCGACGTCCGGGTGAGGTTTCGGCCGAACCGGCGGACCGCACTTCCCAGCTGGTTTAGACCAATGGTACTCCTGGTGGCGCACCGAGCCCGCACGGCTACCGCACGTCACCAACAGGAGGGCGCGGCATGGCCCGCACCACCCCGCACGACCACCCCCTCACCGACGCACAGCCCCTGTACCTCCGGGTCGCCACCCGGCTGCTGGGTGAGCTGCGCGACGGGACCGTCCCACCGGGCGAACGACTGCCCGGCGAACGCCGACTGGCCGAGCACTTCGGAGTCAGCCGGGAGACCGTCCGGCAGGCCCTGGAGGTGCTGCGCCGGGACGGGCTGCTCGCCACCGACCGGCGGGGCAGCCACGCCGCCCTACCGACCCGGCCCGCCCGGAGCCCGGCGGCCCTCACCTTCCCGGTCGGCGCCCGGGCCGCGGAACCGTGCCCCGGCGACCGGGCCACCGTCACCTGGGAGGCACCACCGCGGGAGCACGCCGCGGCCCTGGGGCTGGCGCCGGGCCGGCCGACCCTGGTCCACCGCTACACGTCCGCGACCGCCGACGGCGGCGGCCGGCGCACGGCCGTGACCTCGTTCTCCGCCGTGGCGCTCGCCGAGGTCGAGGAACTCGCCCGGTACCGCGACCGCGCCGACGGCGCCGCCTCGGCGCAACTGCGGCGGGCCTACGACTGGATGCGCAGGGCCGGTCTGACCCTGCACCACCGGGACACCATCACCCCACTCACGGAGTCGTCGTCGGTCCGGGTGGTCCGGCGGGTGCACGACCAGTACGCACGGCCCCTGGAGATCACGGACCTCCTCGTGGACGCCCCTCAGGACGCGCTGGTCTACGAGTTCACGCTGCCGGCGGCCGGCTGAGCGCCACCGCCCACCGTCACGACAACCGCCGGGCCACCACCAGCCGGGCACGCGGGGCGCCGTCGGGCCGGCGCCCGAACTCGGGCAGGGCACGCAACTCCGCGCGGAAACCCGCGCGAACCAGCTCCCGGCCCACGTCCGCGAGCCGGAACGTCCGGTAGTACATGACGAACGGCGGCCGCCACAGCGCGTTGCGCACCCGCATCGCGGTGTCGAAGCCGAGCAGGGTCCAGTACGCCCGCGAGCCGGGTCGGGGCGGTGCGGCGACGGGGAAGGCGAAGCAGCCGCCCGGCCGCAGTACGGAGCGCACCTGGGAGAACAGGCCCGGCAGTTCGCCGGGCAGGAAGTGCCCGAACGCCCCGAAGCTGACCACGAGGTCGAAGGCGGGGCCGAACGGCAGGGCGCGGGCGTCCGCGCGCACGAAGGAGACCGCGGGCCCCGCGGGCACGGCGCGCTTGCGGGCGACGTCCAGCATGCCCGCGCTGAAGTCGACCCCGGTGACGCTCCCGCCGCACACCCGGGCCAGCACCTCCATACCCGCACCGGTGCCGCAGCACAGGTCGAGGCCGGTACCGAAGGGGCCCACCGGTGCCAGCGCCGAGGCCACGGCGTCGAGCACCCGCTCCGGCGTCCGGTACGGGGTGTGGTCGAACTTCGGGGCGAGCAGGTCGTAGCCGTGCTCGACCGACGACAGTGCCTGGACGGCGAGTTCGCGCAGGGTGGGACCTTCGGGGCTGAACATCCGGTCAGCCTAGGGCCTGCCCGGCGGGTCCCGCGGGGGCGCGCCGCTCCCGCAGGACCGTGAGCACGCGCTCGCACCAACGGGCGTTCTCCTGCTCGAAGGTGATGCCGGCGAGCAGTGTGAGATAGGGGCCGACACGGTCGGACTCCCGCAGGTACCGCTCCTCGGTACGGCCGTCCAGCAACCGCTCACGGACCCGTTCGTAGCGGGCGAGCTTGCCCAGGGCCCAGGCCCTGCGCTCCTCCACCAGCGCGCGGACCTCCGCGGGGTCGACGCCGTCCATGGCCTGCATCTTGATCAGGAACTCGTCGCGAACGGCGGTGGGGCGCCGGGTCGGTTCGGCGGCGAAGGCGCTCAGCCGTTCCCGGCCGGCCGCGGTGAGCCGGAAGAGGCGCTTGGTGGGCCGTCGTTCCTGCGGCACCGTGCGGGCCTCGATGAATCCGTCGCCCGCGAGGCGCTCCAACTCCCGGTAGAGCTGCTGAGGCGTGGCGGGCCAGAAGTTGGCGAGCGAGACGTCGAACACCTTGGACAGCTCGTAGCCCGAGGCCTCGCCCTCCAGCAGAGCCGCCAGGACGGCGTACTTGAGAGACATGTCGACACGCTAGCAAGAAGTGAATACCCTACTCGGCACCTACTCAAATAGTTTAGTACTCATACCCGGGGAGCTGCGATGCAGGCATTCCGCACGGCGGTCGAGACGCACGACCTTGACGCCCTCGAAACGCTGCTGGCCGAGGACGTGGTCTTCACCAGTCCCGTCGTGTTCAAGCCCTACCGGGGCAAGGCGCTCACGGCGGCGATCCTGCGCGGGGCGGCCCGCGTGTTCGAGGACTTCCGCTACGAGCGCGTCATCGGCGCGGCGGACGGCCGCGACCACGCGCTGCTCTTCACGGCCCGCGTGGGCGAGCGGGAGATCAGCGGCTGCGACTTCCTGCACCTCGACGAGTCCGGCCGGATCGACGAGTTCACGGTGATGGTGCGCCCGCTCTCGGGCGCACAGGCGCTGCAGGCGGCGATGGCGGCACAGTTCGAGCGGATCGCCCAGGAGGCGCAGGAGGCCGCCGCCCGTTCGGGCGCCTGAGCGCGGGAGGTTCGTGCGGAAGACCCACCACGCGGCAGGACGCGGGGGGGGGGGGGGGGGGGGGGGGGGGGGGGGGGGGGGGGGGGGGGGGGGGGGGGGGGGGGGGGGGGGGGGGGGGGGGGGGGCAGGAGTG
>NZ_JBVJCB010000010.1:44334-363541 GCF_055589025.1 Streptomyces sp. NPDC041968
AAACAAAGAACACGGGAAGTCAGGACGTACCCCACACACCCCCCCCCCCCCCACCCACCCCCCCCCCCCCCCCCCCCCCTCCCCCCCCCCCTCCCCCTCCCCCCCCCCCCCCCCCCCCCCCCCGCGTCCTGCCGCGTGGTACAGTTCCGTCAGCACTTGTGTACGCCCCGCTGGGGCGCCGGTGCCAGTTCCCTTCGGTTTGCCGACCCGCCCGTCCCGTCGTGACCGGCGCGTCCGCTTCTCAGCCACCTCGTCAGCGAAGCCTTCTCCCCGCTGTGTCCGAGGTGCTGTTCCCCGCCGTCCCGAGGCGTGTCGACCGACCCCTCGCGCGGCTTCCCCCTCCCTTCCGCACGTCCCATGCCCGTGTCCTCGAAAGGACCGAACACCATGACCACCACACTCGAGAAGCCTCCTGCCCAGCACGCCCCGGCCGAGATCGCGAGCGGTGTCCTCGACATCGACGCGAGCGGGAGGGGTCACCTGCGGGGCCGGAGCCTCCAGGCCGAGCCGGCCGACCTCACCCTCTCCCCCGCGCTGATCCGGCGCCACGGCCTGCGCAAGGGCGACCTGGTGGAGGGCGTAGGCGGCGACCGGCGCACCTTGTCCGAGGTCGTCCGGGTCGGCGGTCGCACACCCGACCGGCGGACCCGGCGGCACTTCCACGACCTGACACCGCTGCACCCGCACGAGCGCCTGCGCCTCGAACACCCGGCGGCCGGCCTCACCGGACGGGTCGCCGATCTCGTCGCCCCGGTCGGCAAGGGCCAGCGGGGCCTGATCGTGGCGCCGCCGAAGACCGGCAAGACCGTCCTCCTCCAGCAGATCGCCGCCGCGGTCGCCGGCAACCACCCCGGCTCCCACCTGATGGTGGTGCTGCTCGACGAACGGCCCGAGGAGGTCACCGACATGCGGCGGGCGGTGCGCGGCGAGGTGTACTCCTCGACCTTCGACCGGAGCGCCAAGCAGCACATCGCCCTCGCCGACCTGGTGATCGAGCGGGCCAAACGGCTCGTCGAGGCCGGCGAGGACGTCGTCGTCCTCCTCGACTCCCTCACCCGGCTGTGCAGGGCGCACAACAACGCCGCCTCCTCCAGCGGCCGCACCCTCAGCGGCGGTGTCGACGCCGGGGCACTGATCGGGCCCAAGCGGTTCTTCGGCGCCGCCCGGGCGGCCGAGGAGGGCGGCTCGCTCACCATCCTCGCCACCGCCCTGGTGGAGACCGGGTCGCGGGCCGACGACTTCTTCTTCGAGGAACTCAAGAGCACCGGCAACATGGAGCTGCGGCTGAGCCGGGAGCTCGCCGACCGCCGGGTCTTCCCGGCCGTCGACGTGACCGGCTCCGGCACCCGCCGCGAGGAACTGCTGCTCTCGGCCCCCGAGTCGACCACCGTGCGGGGGCTGCGACGGGTCCTCGGGTCCCGGGACGGACACTCCGGCCTGGAGACACTGCTGGAGCGGCTGCGCCGGACGCCGGACAACGCCACGTTCCTGCGGCAGGTCCAGCCGACCCTGCCCGCCGACTGACGCCGGCCGCACCGAGCGGACCCGCGCGGCCCCACCTGTGGCATCCGGGTGCTTCCGGAGGCGACTCGGCCCGGTCAGCGTGGCGACCCGGGGGGCCATTCCTACGTTTGCGGTATGACTATCGGATTCTCATCTCGGGCGGTTCGCTCCACCTGTGTGCTCTGTGTGGCAGGGCTGCTGACGCTCATGCCCGCCGCCGCGGCCGCCCGTGCGGGGCGCCCGGACCCCGGTCCGCCCGGCGGGGCACGGTCGGCGGCCCAGCCGTCGCTGCTGTACCGCTCCGGCACGCAGGTCCGGCCCCGCCCCGGGGCACCCGGGGTCCCCGATGTCTCCGCGCTGTCCTGGGTGGTGGCCGACGCCGACTCCGGTGACGTCCTGGCGGCGCACGACGCCCATCGCAGGCTGCCGCCGGCCAGCACGCTGAAGACGCTGTTCGCCCTCACGGTGCTGCCGGCCCTGCCGGGCGGCATCCGGCACGAGGTGCGCGGGGACGAACTGACCGGCATCGGTCCGGGCAGCAGCCTGGTCGGGGTCGTCGAGGGCCACACGTACCAGGTGTCCGACCTGTGGAACGGCGTCTTTCTCAACTCCGGGAACGACGCCGTGCACGTCCTCGCCTCGCTCACCGGCGGCTGGGACGCCACGGCGGCCCGGATGCAGGCCGAGGCCCGTGCGCTCGGCGCCCGGGACACCCACGTGCGCTCACCCGACGGCTACGACGCGCCGGGCCAGGTGTCGTCGGCGTACGACCTGGCCCTCTTCGGCCGGGCGGGGCTGCGCAATCCCGATTTCGCGAGGTACTGCGCCAAGGTCGAGGCCATGTTCCCCGGCCGGAACGGGGACGCCTACGGGATCCGGAACACCAACCGGCTGCTCACCGGCGAGGACGGCGTGGAGCCGTACCCGGGGCTGATCGGTATCAAGAACGGCTACACCAGCAACGCAGGCAACACGCTGGTCGCCGCCGCCCGCCGGGACGGACGGACCCTGGTGGTGACCGTGATGAACCCTCAGGAGGGCGGCGGCCACGCCGTGTACGAGGAGGCCCGCTCGTTGCTCGACTGGGGCTTCGAGGCGTCCGGACGCGTCGTCCCGGTGGGCTCGTTGACCGCCGGCGGTACCCGGCCGCGACCCGGTCCGGAGGCCGTGCCCGCGGCGGCCGCGGCCGCACGGCCGGCACGCCACGACCCGGGCTGGCGGGAGACCGGCGCGATCGTGGGGGTGGCCGGGCTCGGCGCCGGCGTTGTGGCGCTCGTCCTGCGGCTCAAGCTCGTCCGGACGCGCGGTACCTGACGCCCCCTCCCCCGCCCGTCCGGTGGGCCGGGCCGCTCCCGCCAGGGGCGGACCACAGGGTGGGGGGTGGTGCCAGCCACACCCTGCTCCGGGGGCAGCCGTCATTCTGCGGCCCGGCCCCCGTTCACATACTGATGGGCATGGCGAATTCAACGGTGCTCATCGAGAGCCTTCCCCCGCGGGAGCAGGACAAGGGACGCGAGAAGGGGAGCGACTTCTCCGAGCTGTCCAGGCGCGTGGCCGACGCGGGGCTGCTGCGGCGGCGTCCGCTGTACTACACGCTGCGTTTCGGTGCCGTGGCGCTCGCGCTGGCGGGCGGTGTCGCCGCTCTGGTCGTGCTGGGGGACAGCTGGAGCCAGCTGCTCGTCGCGGTGGCGCTGGCCGTCGTCTTCGGCCAGCTCGGACTGGCCGCGCACGATCTCGCCCACCGGCAGGTCTTCTCGCGCCGCCGTCCCAGCGAGGCCGGTGGTCTGCTGGTGGCGAACCTGCTGCTCGGGATGAGCTACGGCTGGTGGATGAACAAGCACACCCGCCACCACGCCAACCCCAACCACGAGGAGAAGGACCCGGACGTCTCCCCCGACATCCTGGTCTGGTCACGGCGCCAGGCGAGCCGGGCCAAGGGGCTTCCCCGGTTCGTGGGCAGGCATCAGGCCGCCCTCTTCTTCCCGCTGCTGACGCTGGAGGGACTCAACCTGAGCTTCAGCAGCTTCAGGGCCCTGCGCGGTCCGTCCATGAAACGGCCGGTCCTGGAGGGCACGCTGCTCGTCGCCCATTTCGCCCTCTACTTCGGCGGCCTGTTCACGGTCCTCTCCCCCGGCAAGGCACTCGCCTTCATAGCCGTGCACCAGGGACTGTTCGGCATCTACCTGGGCTCGGTCTTCGCGCCCAACCACAAGGGCATGCCGATGATCGAGGAGGGCATGCGGCTCGACTTCCTGCGCCGCCAGGTCCTCACCTCCCGCAACGTGCGGGGCGGGGTGCTCGTCGACGCCTTCATGGGCGGCCTCAACTACCAGATCGAGCACCACCTCTTCCCGAGCATGCCGACGCCCGCCCTGGGCAAGGCCCAGGTGATCACCGAGCGGTACTGCGCCGAGCTGGGCGTCCCGTACCACCAGACGGGACTGCTCGCCTCGCACCGTGAGGCGCTGCGGCACCTGCGCAGCGTCGGGGAACCGCTGCGCGACGGGCACTGACGCCCCCCGGTGCCAGGGGTCGGCGGGTGACGCGCGACGCTCAGCTGTGCAGCACGCCCGCGCCGAGCAGCGCGAACAGCAGAACGCCGACCACGATCCGGTAGACGACGAAGGCGTTGAAGGTGTGCTTGGCGACGTACTTCAGGAGCCAGGCGATGGAGGCGTAGGCGACCACGAAGGAGACGAGGGTGCCGACCGCCAGGGGGGCGGCGCCGGCCCCGGTGCCCAGGGCGTCCTTCAGCTCGTACACGCCGGCACCGGTCAGGGCCGGGATGCCGAGGAAGAAGGAGAGCCGCGTGGCGGCCAGCCGGTCGAGGTCGAGCATCAGGGCGGTGGACATGGTGGCGCCGGAGCGGGAGAAGCCCGGGAAGAGCAGGGCGAGGATCTGGGAGCCGCCGACCAGCATCGCGTCCTTGAACGAGGTGTCGTCCTCGCCCCGCTTGTGCCGTCCCGTCCGGTCCGCCGCCCACATCACGCCGCTGCCGACGATCAGGGAGCCCGCGACCACCCACAGCGAGGCGAGCGGGCCCTTGATCAGCGGCCTGGCGGCCAGGCCGACCAGCACGATCGGGATCGTCGCGCAGATGACCCACCAGGCGAACTTGTAGTCGTGGTGGTAGCGCTCCTCCCGGTCGGCCAGGCCGCGCAGCCACGCGGAGACGATCCGCGCGATGTCCTTGCGGAAGTACACGAGCACCGCGGCGATCGCCCCGACCTGGATGACCGCCGAGAAGCCGACGACGGCGTCGTCGTCGACGGGGATGCCCATCAGCCCTTCGACGATCTTGAGGTGGCCGGTGGAGGAGACCGGCAGGAACTCGGTCACCCCTTCCACGGCTCCGAGGACGACGGCCTGGCCGATGCTGATGGCGCTCATGGGATCCAGTTCTGCTCGGGGCGGGCGGACTCGCGGACGGCAGGGGCGGAGGGGCCAGTCCTACTACACGCGGGCCGGCGCCGGGCGTCACGCCCAGAGCGCGTCGGCCAGCGTCACCCCCGCGTACGCCGCGCCGAGGCCGGCCGCCACACTCACCACCACGTTGGCCACCGCCCGCGGGCGGGCGCCGGTCTCGGCGAGCCGGAGGGTCTCCCAGGAGAAGGTCGAGTACGTGGTGAGGGCCCCGCACAGCCCGGTGCCGAGCAGCAGTTGCAGGCGGGGACCCGCGGCTCCGGCGAGCGCCGCGCCGGTCAGCAGGCCGAGGACGAGGCTGCCCACGACGTTCACCACAAGGGTGCCCCAGGGGAAGTCCGCGTACCGGGACCGCACCGCGAGGTCGGTGAGGTAGCGCAGGGGGGCGCCGACCATGGCGCCCGCGACGACCAGCAGCCAGTTCACGACGGCTCCCCGCCCCGCGTGCCCGTGTGCCCGGTTCCGGTACGGGTGCCCTTCAGGGCGCGGCGCGTCGCCCATGCGGCGGCCCACACCGCCGTGAGCGCGGCGAGCGGGGTCGCCGCCACGTAGGCCAGGGCGGTGCGGGCCTGGTCGGCGGCGAGCAGGTGCCGGCCGTCCACGGCGTAGGTCGAGAAGGTGGTGAAGCCGCCGAGCACCCCCGTAGCGAAGAAGGGCCGGACCAGGCGGTGGGCGGTCCACACCTCGGTGACGAGCACCATGAACGCGCCGATCACGGCACAGCCGACGACGTTGACGCAGAAGGTCGTCCAGGGGAAGCCGCCGGCCCGGGTCGGCCACCAGAGGGAGGCCCCGTACCGCGCACCGGCGCCGACGGCGCCGCCGAGGGCCACGACCGCGAGGACCGGCGCCTGCGCGCGCCACCGCGGCCGCACGGGGGCGGCGGTGGCTCGGGCGCCGTCGGAACCTTCGGGGATCGGGGCTGTCATGGTCGTACGTCTCCTGCTCGCGGGGCAGTGGACGTCCCCGGTTCGTGAGCAGGGCCAGCCTAGCGCCGGGTCGGTGCGGCGCCCTGCCGTCCGGTCCTTGCACGCGCACAATGTGCACCGTCAACGAACCGCCGTTCCGGTGCTACCGTGCAGGTATGGCAGTCACGACGGCCGGTGCGCGGCTCGAGGAACGGTGGCGGGAGATCCTTTCCGTGCACGCCCGCACGATGTGCGAGATCGACCGTGCCCTGCACCCCCACGGTCTGGGCGCGAGCGACTTCGAGGTGCTCGACGTCCTCGCGACCGAGGGGCCCGAGGAGGGCGCCCAGTGCCGGGTGCAGAACCTGGTCGGCCGGGTCCACCTGAGCCAGAGCGCCCTGTCCCGGCTCATCGCCCGGCTGGAGAAGGACGGGCTGGTGGAACGCTCGATGTGCGCGGAGGACCGGCGCGGTGTCTACGTGACCCTGACCCGCAGCGGGCGCGCACTGCACGCCGAGGTACTGCCGCTGCAGCGGGCCGTACTGGCCCGCATGCTCGGCGACGCGTAGTACGGGCTCGCCCTCAGGGGCGGGCCAGCAGGGTGCGCACGCCGTCCGACGTGAGCGTGAGGCGGTGTTCCGAGCCGGCGTCGATGGACAGCGACAGGTCGTCGGCCGGCCACTGCGCGGCGAGGGCGCCCAGCGGCACCATCCGGTAGCGGGAGACGTACGGCAGCAGGTCCGCCATCTCCAGCTCCGAGGTGAACACGGGCACCACCTGACGGCCGCCCTGCTGTTCCAGCACCGGCAGAGCCAGCATCCCCGGGTCGGCGGCGTCCTGGTCGTTCGCGTCGTCCGGCACCGGGACGAGGACGTCGCTGCCGGCGAGCGTGTCGAGGGCCGCCGTGTCCTCGGTGTTCTGGGCGAGTGTGTCCAGTGCCCGCTGGGCGGGCGAGACGGAGTTGTCGTTCGCGGGTGTTTCCATGGCAGGTCCCTGGTCGCGGCGGTGGTGGACCCGCCCCGATGATCCGTCACGGGGCGGTTCAGGCTCGCGTACCCGATCGCTCCCGCGGCAATCCTGTCCGGCACCCCGTCCGGCGCCGGAGGCGATCATCTGATCACGAGGGGGCCCACTTGATCGATCAGAAGTGCGGTCGGGTTAGCATATGAGCGCCGCCTAGCTCGAAAGACAAACTTGTGACTGTCAATGACGACTCGTTCACCAGCTGGAAGAACCGCGAGGAGATCGCGGAGTCGATGATCCCGATCATCGGGAAGCTGCACCGGGAGCAGGACGTCACCGTCCTCCTCCACAGCCGCTCCCTGGTGAACAAGTCGGTGGTCAGCATCCTCAAGACCCACCGCTTCGCCCGGCAGATCGCCGGCGCGGAGCTGTCGGTCACCGAGACGCTCCCCTTCCTCCAGACGCTCACCACGCTCGACCTCGGCCCGTCGCAGATCGACATCGGCATGCTGGCCGCCGACTACAAGACCGACGGACGCGGTCTGACGGTGGCGGAGTTCACCGCCGAGGCCGTCGCCGGCGCGATCGGCGAGAACAAGATCGAGCGCCGCGACGGACGCGACGTCGTCCTCTACGGCTTCGGCCGCATCGGCCGCCTCGTCGCCCGCCTCCTCATCGAGAAGGCCGGTTCCGGCAACGGGCTGCGACTGCGCGCCATCGTCGTGCGCGGCGGCGGCGGCGAGCGGGCCGCCGAGGACATCGTCAAGCGCGCCTCGCTGCTGCGCCGCGACTCCATCCACGGCCAGTTCCAGGGCACCATCACCGTCGACGAGGCGACCGGCTCGATCGTCGCCAACGGCAACACGATCAAGGTGATCTACGCCGACGACCCCTCCGAGGTCGACTACACGGCGTACGGCATCGACAACGCCATCCTGATCGACAACACCGGCAAGTGGCGCGACCGCGAGGGCCTCTCCCAGCACCTGCGCCCCGGCATCGACAAGGTCGTCCTGACCGCGCCCGGCAAGGGCGACGTGCCGAACATCGTGCACGGTGTCAACCACGAGACGGTGAAGCCGGACGAGCGCGTCCTGTCCTGTGCCTCCTGCACCACCAACGCGATCGTCCCGCCGCTGAAGGCCATGGACGACGAGTACGGCGTGCTGCGCGGCCACGTGGAGACCGTCCACTCGTTCACGAACGACCAGAACCTCCTGGACAACTACCACAAGGCCGACCGCCGCGGCCGCTCCGCGCCGCTCAACATGGTGATCACCGAGACCGGGGCCGCCTCGGCCGTCGCCAAGGCGCTGCCGGACCTCAAGGCGCCGATCACCGGCAGCTCGATCCGCGTTCCCGTCCCGGACGTGTCGATCGCGATCCTGAGCCTGCGCCTCGGCCGCGAGACCACGCGCGAGGAGGTCCTGGAGTACCTGCGCGACGTGTCGCTGCACTCGCCGCTGAAGCGCCAGATCGACTTCACCACGGCTCCCGACGCCGTCTCGATGGACTTCGTGGGCTCGCGCCACGCGTCGATCGTCGACGCCGGAGCCACCAAGGTCGACGGCGACAACGCGATCCTCTACCTCTGGTACGACAACGAGTTCGGCTACTCCTGCCAGGTCGTCCGCGTCGTGCAGCACGTCTCCGGGGTGGAGTACCCGACCTACCCGGCCCCGGCGGTCTGATCGGATCGGAGCAGGGCCGAGTCGCCCGGGGGCGGTGGGACAGGGTGTCCCATCGCCCCCGTCGTCGCATCAGCCTCGCGGCCCGGGGCACGAGTGGGGTGGCGTTCCCGTGAACGCCGTGTCGCACGACGGTCGGCCGGAACGAGAATGGGGCCATGGACGGACTGGTTCGGCGCTCCCCGTGGGCCCGGGTGCTGATCTGGTGCGTGGCGGTGCTGAGCACGACCGTGCTGGCCGCGGCGGCCGTGGTGCGCAGCACCGTGCTCGACCCGGAGTTCTACGGCCAGGTGCTGGAGGACGAACGGGCCTACCAGCGGTTCTACGACGAGGTGCTGGTCGACCCGGGCAGTACGCCGCTGACCAGCGACCTGCTGGACCGGTTGCCGGTCCCGCAGTCGACCATCACCTCGAACCTCAAGGTCGTGATCCCGCCGGAGACGCTGCGGGTCATGACGGACCGGCAGATCGCCGAGGTGATCCACTACCTGGAGGGCGACCGCGACCGGCTGCGGGTCACGGTCGACCTGGAACCCGTCGTCGCCAACGTCGAGCGGCTCAGCCAGGCCTACTTCGGTGAGGCGGTCGCCGCCCTCCAGCAGCGCTCCGAACCCGACTTCCAGGCCTTCGTGCAGCGCCTGTCCGAACTGGCCGCGCAGGTGGTGGCCGGCGAGGCGCCCCTGGAGGGCCTGCCGTCCCTGCCGCTCTCCCACGGTCAGGCGGTCGAGGCCACGGACGCGCTGATGCGCCTGGTGCCGGCCGCCGCCCGCGCCGGCCTCGGCCCCACCGTGCAGACGGCGCTGGACCGGGGGGACGTGGCCTCCGCCCTGGCCGCGATCGCGCCGGTCGCCCTGAACGACCAGGTCCGGGCGACCGCGACGGAGCTGCTGCGGGAGGCGCGGCAGGGCACCTGGATCGTCACCGTCGACATCGACCCCACGCACGAGGCGCCGGCCGCGGTGGACCGGGCCCGGTCCGTCACCCGCCTCTTCCAGGAGGTGGTGGAGCCGGCGGCCGCGGTGCTCTGCGCCGCCGCGCTCACCCTGCTGTGGCTCTCGACGCCGTCCCCCGCCAGGCGCCGGCTGATGCCGCTGGGCTGGGTGCCGGCCGCCGCCGCCGCGCTGATGGCCCTGACCGTGCTCCTGCTGCGCCTCGTCCTCGGGAACGCGTTGTTCGGTTCCCCCTCGTCCTGGCCCCCGTCCGCGTCGGACCTGCTGGGCGACGTCCAGGCCGCGGCCGTCGACCGGCTCGTGACCACCGCCACCGTCGTGGCGGTGATCCTGCTCGCCGCCGGAGCGCTGCTGATCACCGTCAGCTGGGTCTGGCAGACCCGGCCCGGCATGCCGGTCCTCACCGATCCGCGGCACGGCCCCACCCTGACCTTCGCGGTCACGGCCTGCGCGCTCGTCGGCACCATGGTCGCTCCGGTGGCGATCACCGGCTCGTCCCCGCGCCTCTGCCAGGGCAGTGCCGAGCTGTGCGACGCCCGCTACGACGAGATCGCCCAGCTCGCGTCGCACAACGCGATGGCCACGACGGCGGACCGGTTCATCGGCCCCCTCCAGGACCCGGACATCGTCGGCCAGTTGGACGCCGGGGTCCGGGTCCTGCTTCTCGACACGCACCGCTGGGAGCGGCCCGAGGAGGTCGCGGACCGGCTGAGCAGCTCGGACTTCTCGCCGGAACTGCGGCGGCGGCTCACCCGGATCCTGGAGCGGGTGAATCCTCCCCACCCCGGTCTGTGGCTGTGCCACTCGGTGTGCGGCGCCGGGGCCCTCGACCTGGTGCCCACGCTGCGGCAGATCGGTGACTGGCTGCGCGCCCACCCCACGGAGGTCGTCACCCTGGTCCTGCAGGACGGTGTCGGTTCCGTGGTGAGCCAGGGCGCCTTCGAACGGGCCGGGCTGTCCGACCTGCTGTACGAGCCGGACGCGGACCCGGACCGCCCGTGGCCCAGGCTCAAGGACATGATCGACAGCGGACGGCGACTGGTCGTCTTCGCGGAGAAGGCCGACGGTCCCGCGCCGTGGTACCGGAACTTCTACCGGTACGGCATGGAGACGCCGTTCGCCTTCCGCAGCCCGGACGAGATGTCCTGCCTGCCGAACCGGGGCGGGAGCGACAAGCGGCTGTTCCTGCTCAACCACTTCGTCACGGCCGGCGGCGGACGGCGGCTGGACGCCGGGGTCGTCAACTCCCGGCAGCGGGTGCTGGAGCGGGCGCACGCCTGTGAGCTGCGGCGCGGCAGACCGGTCAACTTCGTGGCGGTGGACTACGCGACGATCGGCGACGCGCTCGGTGCCGTGGAGGAGCTGAACGCGGAGCGCCTGCGGGACGACACCAGCGTGCCCGTACGGCGGTCCCCGGACCGGCTGGGCGGTACCGGCACGACCCGCACGCCGGGGCCCTGACACCCAGGCGCCCGGCGACGCGGAGGCGCTCCGCGTCGCCGGGCGGTCAGGGGGTCGGTCCCCTCCTGGTTGGTCCTCTACCGGTACGGGTGGACCCTCCTACTGATTGATCTTGAACTGGGAGCCCGGCTCGATCAGGACGTCGCCGTCCCGCGAGTTGGTGATGGTGACGTTCGTCAGCGTCGCGCTGCCGCGGGCGCCGCTCATCGCGAGGATGCCGGAGCCGTTGTTGGACCTGTCGATGCGGACGTTCTGGATCTTCACGTCCGGCATCGCGCCGCCCCCCGTCTTGAACTGGATGCCGTCGTAGGTCGAGTCGAGGATCTCGGTGTCCCTGATGGTCACGCCCGGGATGTCCTGGCCCTGGGCGAAGAGGGTGATGGCTCCGAACTCCTGGTCCTCGTTCCAGAAGGCGCCGCCCGTGCGGTGCAGGGCGTTGCCCGCGATGAGGGTCTGCCCGGAGAAGGGCAGCGGGTCGTGGTCGGTGGCGAGCATGATGCCGGGGTAGTTCATGGTGTCGGAGATGACGTTGTTCTCGATGGTGTTGCCGTAACCGCCGTACACCGCGATGCCGTTGGCCCGCCAGGGTAGCTGGATCGTGTTGTTGCGGAAGTGGTTGTCGTGGCCGACGTCCACCGAGGTGTCCTTCACGTACTTGCTGGCCCACACGGCGAGCGCGTCGTCGCCGGTGTTGCGGAAGGACGAGTTGTGCACCGTGGAGTTGCGGGTGCCGTTGGCGAAGTTGATGCCGTCGGCGTAGGTGTCCCGGATGCGCATGCCGGTGAACTCCAGGCCGTCACCGGGGCCCCACAGTTCGGGGATGTTGGAGTAGTCGCGGCCGGCCCAGACGCCGACGTTGGCGTGCTCGATCCACACGTTGCTGATCTTGGTGTTCTTGCCGAAGCGGCCGTTGAGGCCGACGCCGCCCTCATGGTTGCCGTCGCCGCCGCGGATGGTGCCCGAGCCGAAGATGGCGATGTCGGAGATCTTCGTGTTGTCGTCGATGTCGAAGCCGAAGTTGCCCTCGTGCGGGTGGTTGATGCCACCGGCCTCGTGCGGCGGGGTCAGGGTGTAGAGCTGCGAGTGCCACATGCCGGCGCCGCGGACGGTGACGTCGCGGATGCCCACCTGGTTGTACTGGCCGCGGTTCTGCGGGTCGTCGGTGAGGATCTTCTGCTCCTGGCGCCACTGTCCGGCGGGGATCCACACGCAGTCGATCCGTCCGTTCTGGTCGTCGGTGACGGCCCGCTGGATGGCGTCGGTGTCGTCGATCCCGTCACCGGGGACGGCTCCGTACGCGGTGATGGAGGTGCAGTTGGCCGGCTTGGCCGCGGCCGGCGCGACCTGCTCCAGGTCGATCAGGTCGACGACGTAGTAGGCGGCGGTGTCGCCCGCGTCCCGTTGGAGGCGGAACTGGGTGCCCTGCGGGAAGGTCCGGTTCAGCAGGGCGTGGGACTCGTCGAAGAGCCGCCGCGCGTCGCCGCCGGGCCGGTTGGTGAGGCCCTCGGGATCGTCGGTGGTGCCGTACAGCCAGCTGTGCTTGGACGACAGGGTCAGCTTCTGCACGAAGGCGCCGTCGGCGTAGAGGCTGAGGGTGGCTTCCGTTCCGCCGCCGCCGGGTGCGTCGGGGATGGAGTTGCGGACCACGATGGAGTTGGTGGACGTGGTCGAGGTGAACTCGACGTACTGACCGGTCGAGTTGAGCCGGACCGACTTGCGGCCCGAGGACTCGGTGCCGAAGTTGGTGTGCCCGAAGGTGCGTTCGGCGTCGGCGGTGACCAGGGTGCCGTTGGTGCGGCCGTCCTCGGCCTCGTACTCGGTGTAGGGCACGGCGGCGCCGCGGCCGACGACGAGGGACTTGGCGAGCACGTTGTTGTTCTCGTTGGTCTCGGCGACGACGCCCGTGGCGTCGGCGGTCGCGGTCAGCGTGACGCCGCCGCCGGTCGCCGTCCAGGTGCCGCTGACCGGCACGTTGACCGTGGCGCCGGCCGCGATCTGACCGGTGGTGCCGTTGAGGGTGGTGGAGCCCGCCTGGACACGGGTCACCGAGCCCGCGGCGGCGGCGCTGGTGCCGCGGTTGTGCACGGCGACGGTGAAGAAGACCTGGGCGCCCACGGCCGGGGCGGCCGGGTTGGTGGTGAGGGAGGTGACCTCCAGGTCGGGGCCCGGTGCCCGGTCGACGACCAGCCTGTTCGCGGCGGTGCGGCTGTTGTTGGTGTCGTCCAGCTCGGCGACGGTCCCGCGGGGGTCGACCACGGCGCCCACCGAGTAGCTGCCGGCGGGGTGGGTGCCGGTGGAGACGGCGACCTGGGCGGACTGGCCGGGGTCGAGCGCGGGGACGGCGGCGCTGCCCGCGACCGCGCCCTCGACGGTGACCTCGGTGGTGGTGGCGGCCGAGCGCGCGGTACCGGCGTTGCGCACCGTGGTGTTCACGGTGACCGCGTCGCGCTCGCTGGGCGCGGCCGGCGTCCAGGCGAGGCCGGTGACCGTGAGGTCGGGCGCGGGGGCGGCGGTGCCGACGACCTGGAACTCGGCGACCTGGCCGCCGCCGGCGCCGGTGTTGGAGAAGAACCGCAGCCGTACGTCGGCCACCTGGGCGGTGACGGGGATGCTCACCGTGTTGCCGGTGCCGGGGCTGAAGGAGTAGTCGGCGCGGGCACGCAGCGAGGTGAAGTCGCTCGCACCCTGCCTGCGGCCGAGGACCTGGATGCCCTGGGTGCGGGCGCCCCACGCGGCGTCCGGGTTCAGCTTGACGACGACGCCGCTGACGTCCGCGTCGGCGCCGAGTTTGACGGTGAGGTCGGCGGGCTGGCCGGCGGCCTCCCAGTAGGTGGAGGTGGAGTCGTCGGTGGCGTTGGCGGCGACGTAGTTCTGGGTGGTCGAGGTGGCTTCGACGGGCTTGTTGCGGGCGAGGTTGGTGCCGGTGGGCGGCGGGCCGGTGTCGACGTCCTCGCCGTACACCTCCAGCTCGGACAGCTGGGCCGCGTTCCACCCGGTGTTGCCGGTGACGTCGACGCGGACGTAGCGGGCGTCGGACGCTGCGGCGAGGTCGATGGCGACCGTGTTGGCCTGGCCCGGGTTGAAGGCACGCGCGGCCGATGCGGCCAGCGTGCGGAAGGTGGAACCGTCGGTGCTGCCCCGGAGGGAGAGGCTCTGGGTGCGGCTCTCCCAGCCGGTGGGCAGTTTGAGGACCACCCGGTCGACCTCACGGGTGCTGCCGAGGTCGACCTGCACCCACTGCGGGAAGGAACCGGCCGGGCCCTCCCAGTAGGTCGCCTGGATGCCGTCGGTGGTGTTGCCGGCCGGGTAGGCGCCGTGCGAGCCGCCCGCCGTGGCCGGGCGGCCGAGGGCGAGGTTGACGTCGGCCGCGGGTGTCGCGGCCCGGGCGGTGGCCGCGAACGGCAGCGGGAGCAGCCCGACCGTCATCAGCCCGGCCACGACGGCGCCCGTCAGCGGCCGTCGGCCAGGGGATCTCCATCTCATGGGGGTCCTCATGTTCCGTGGGGAGGCGTGGAGCACGACAGGCCGGTGAGACAGGGAGGACACCGACCATGCGCGCCAATTGAGCAGGACAGTCGATTCTTTGCGGAAAGCGCGTCATCAGATTTCTAGCGCGTCACCGCTTTGTCAACGGTCCCCGCTGTGACGGATTTGGGGCCGTAAGACGCTTGCATGACTTGCTCACTCCTTGCGTATGCGGTGAGCTGGGAAGAGGACGTCGTATGACGGAGGGAGCGATGCGGGAAGCTCGCATCGAACGCAAGTCGTGTACCGACACGAGAAACAGAAGGGCCGGCCCGACACCCTCAGGTGTCGGGCCGGCCCTTGCCGGTCGAGGAACCCTCCAGGGGGCCTCGGTCAGTCCGTGCCGAACTCCATGGCGGCGCGGTCGAGCAGCTCGTCGTCACCGGAGACCTCGCCGCGGGAGGCGATGGCCTCGGCGCCGCCCTCCGGCATGGCGCCGATCAGCCCGGTCGCCGCGGCCTGGGCCGCGCCGATGGCGGGGTTGGCGCTGCCGATCAGGCCGAGGCCGGCGTACTGCTCCAGCTTGGCGCGGGAGTCGGCGATGTCGAGGTTGCGCATGGTGAGCTGGCCGATCCGGTCCACCGGCCCGAACGCGGAGTCCTCGGTGCGCTCCATGGACAGCTTGTCCGGGTGGTAGCTGAACGCCGGGCCCGTGGTGTCGAGGATCGAGTAGTCCTCACCGCGCCGCAGCCGCAGCGTGACCTCGCCGGTGACCGCCGAGCCGACCCAGCGCTGCAGGGACTCCCGGATCATCAGCGACTGCGGGTCGAGCCAGCGGCCCTCGTACATCAGCCGGCCCAGCCGCCGCCCCTCGCTGTGGTACTGGGCGAGGGTGTCCTCGTTGTGGATGGCGTTGACGAGGCGCTCGTACGCCGCGTGCAGCAGGGCCATGCCCGGGGCCTCGTAGATACCGCGGCTCTTGGCCTCGATGATCCGGTTCTCGATCTGGTCGGACATGCCCATGCCGTGCCGGCCGCCGATGGCGTTGGCCTCCATCACCAGGTCGACGGGGGAGGCGAACTCCTTGCCGTTGACCGTCACCGGGCGGCCCTGGTCGAAGCCGATCGTGACGTCCTCGGCGGCGATCTCGACCGACGGGTCCCAGAACCGGACGCCCATGATGGGCTCCACGGTCTCCACGCCGGTGTCGAGGTGTTCGAGGGTCTTGGCCTCGTGGGTGGCGCCCCAGATGTTGGCGTCGGTGGAGTACGCCTTCTCCGTCGAGTCCCGGTAGGGGAGGTCGTGGGCGAGGAGCCACTCCGACATCTCCTTGCGGCCGCCCAGCTCGGTCACGAAGTCCGCGTCCAGCCAGGGCTTGTAGATCCTCAGCTGCGGGTTGGCGAGCAGCCCGTACCGATAGAACCGCTCGATGTCGTTGCCCTTGAACGTGGAGCCGTCACCCCAGATCTGGACGTCGTCCTCGAGCATCGCGCGGACCAGCAGCGTGCCCGTGACGGCACGGCCCAGCGGCGTGGTGTTGAAGTAGGCGCGCCCGCCCGAGCGGATATGGAACGCCCCGCAGGTGAGCGCGGCCAGGCCCTCCTCGACCAGCGCCGCGCGGCAGTCGACCAGGCGCGCGATCTCGGCGCCGTAGGTCCGGGCGCGGTCGGGCACCGAGGCGATGTCGGGCTCGTCGTACTGGCCGATGTCGGCGGTGTACGTGCAGGGGACGGCGCCCTTGTCACGCATCCACGCGACCGCGACCGAGGTGTCGAGGCCGCCCGAGAAGGCGATACCGACGCGCTCGCCGGTGGGAAGGGAGGTGAGGACCTTGGACATAGGAAGAGTATGCATGATGACGCATGACCATGCAAAGCCGGGGTGGTCACCGCATCGGGATCGCGACGTACTGGTACTCCAGGAACTCCTCGATGCCCGCCTTTCCGCCCTCGCGGCCGAGCCCGGACTGCTTGACACCGCCGAAGGGCGCGGCCGGGTTGGAGACGAGGCCGGTGTTGAGGCCGACCATGCCGGCCTCCAGTCGTTCGCTGACGCGCAGGGCCCGGGCGAGGCCCTCGGTGAAGACGTAGCCGACGAGCCCCCAGGGGGTGTCGTTGGCGCGCCGTACGACCTCGTCCTCGTCGTCGAAGGTGAGGATGGCCGCCACGGGGCCGAAGATCTCCGTGCTCGTCAGACGGTTGTCCGGACGGACGTCGGTGAGGACCGTGGGGGGATAGAACCAGCCGGGGCCCTCGGGCGTACGGCCTCCGACGAGGAGCCGGGCGCCTCGCTCCACCGCGTCGGCCACCAGGTCCTCCACCTTGGCCCGCCCGGCGGCGTCGATGAGCGGGCCCACGTCGACCCCGTCCCGGGTGCCGGGCCCGACGACGAGCGCCGCCATCCGCCGGGCGAGGCGCCGCGCGAACTCCTCGGCCACCGACCGGTGGACGAAGAAGCGGTTCGCGGCGGTGCACGCCTCGCCCATGTTGCGCATCTTGGCGATCATCGCGCCGTCCACGGCCACGTCCAGGTCGGCGTCGTCGAAGACGATGAAGGGAGCGTTGCCGCCCAGCTCCATCGAGGCGCGCACGACCGTGTCGGCGCACTGGGCGAGCAGGAGGCGGCCGACCTGGGTGGAGCCGGTGAAGGACAGCTTGCGGATGCGTCCGCCGCGCAGGAGCGGCTCGCAGACCTCCCCCGCCCGGGAGGTGGTGACGACGTTGAGCACCCCGTCCGGCAGCCCGGCCTCCTGGAGGACCGCGGCGAGGGCGAGGCTGGAGAGCGGGGTCTGCGGCGCCGGTTTGAGCACCGTCGTGCAGCCGGCCGCGAGCGCCGGGCCGAGCTTGCGGGCGCCCATGGCCAGCGGGAAGTTCCACGGGGTGATCAGCAGGCAGGGCCCGACGGGACGCCGGGAGAGCAGCATGCGGTGGCGTCCGTCGGGGAGGACGCCGTGGTCGCCGTCGACGCGCACGGCCTCCTCCGAGAACCACCGGAGGAACTCGGCGGCGTAGGCCACCTCTCCCCTGGCCTCCGCCAGGGGTTTGCCCATCTCGGAGGTCATCAGCCGGGCGAACGCCTCGGCGCGGTCGAGGAGGATCTCGTGCGCGCGGCGCAGGATCTCGCCGCGGGCCCGGGGTGCCGTGCCGGCCCACCCCTCCTGCGCCCGCACCGCCGCGTCCTCGGCGAGCCGGGCGTCCTTGGGGCCGGCGTCGGCGACCCGGCCGAGGATCTCGCCGGTGGCCGGGTCGTCCACCGGCAGGGTGGCGCCGTCGGCGGCGTCCGTCCAGGTCCCGCCGATGAGGAGCCGCGTCGGTGTGCCGGTCACGGCGCCCCCGCCTTCCGGGTTCACCGGTCCACCGGTCCCGAGGTGCCGGCCTGGACGGCGGCCGACCAGGCCCGGAGTCCGTCGTCGACGGCGGACTCGTCGATCACCAGGGCCGGGATCATCCGCACCACCTGGTTCCAGGCCCCGCAGAGCAGCAGCAGCAGCCCTTCGTCGACGGCGGCCCGCTGGACCCGCGCGGCGGTCTCCGGGTCCGGGCCGCCGTCCTCGGTGACGAACTCGCTGGCCAGCATCAGCCCCGTGCCCCGCACGTCCCCGATGGCCGGCGTGCGGGCGGCGACCGTCTCCAGCCCCGCGCGCAGCCGCGCGCCCATCGCCTCGGCGTTCTCGACGAGCTTCTCGTCCCGGACGACGTCGAGCGTGGCGCAGGCCGCCGCGCAGGCCACCGCGTTGGCGCCGTAGGTGCCGCCCTGCGAGCCCGGCCAGGCCCTGCGCATCAGCTCGTCGGGGGCGGCGATGGCGGACAACGGGAACCCGCTGGCCAGCCCCTTGGCGGTGACGAGGATGTCAGGGGCGACGCCGAAGTGCTCGTGGCCCCAGAAGCGGCCGGTGCGGCCCACGCCGGTCTGCACCTCGTCCAGCACCAGCAGGAAGCCGTGCCGGTCCGCCCGTTCCCGCAGGCCTTCCATGAAGGCGCGGGTCGCGGGCACGTATCCGCCCTCGCCGAGCACCGGTTCGACGATGACGGCAGCGGTGTCGGCGGGCGAGGAGACGGTCTGGAGGGTGTAGTCGAGTTCCTGGAGGGCGAAGCGGGTGGCGGTCTCCTCGTCCCAGCCGTAGCGGAAGGCCGTCGGGAAGGGGGTGACGACCACGCCGCTCATCAGCGGGGAGAAACCGGACCGGAAGCGGGTGCCGGAGGTGGTCATGGAGGCGGCGGCCACCGTCCGTCCGTGGAAGCCCCCGTGGCACACCAGCACGTTGGGCCGGCCGGTGGCCTGGCGCGCCAGTCGCAGCGCCGCCTCCACCGCCTCGCTGCCGGAGTTGGTGAAGAAGAGGCTGTCCAGGCCGGCGGGCAGGACCTCGCCGAGCCGGTCGACGAGGCGCCGCAGCGGCTGGTGCATGACGGTCGTGTACTGGCCGTGGATCAGGGTGCCCACCTGTTCCCGGGCGGCGGCCACGACCCTGGGGTGGCAGTGCCCGGTGCTGGTGACGCCGATGCCGGCGGTGAAGTCCAGATAGCGGCGGCCGTCCTCGCCGTGGAGGTGGACGCCCTCGCCCCGGACGGCCACCACGGGCGTGGCCTGGCGAAGGTGCGGCGACAGTGCGGTCATGCTCGTCTCCCGGCCTGCTCGTCGGTCTGCTGCGGCGTCCCGAGCCTTCCCTCGGCCCGGGGACCGGCAACGCGTGATCTGTCCGGCCGGGGGGCGGTATCCGGACGATGTGTCAACCGCTCCGTCCCCGTCACGCCGCTGGTGTGCGCCCCGTCCGCCGCACCGGCGCCCTTGCGCAGGTCAGCAACGGCTTGTCACAGTGACGGGGGCGCAGGGAGGCACCGTGAGCGAGAACCAGCGCAGGGCCCCGGCCCCCGAGGGCCGTCCGCTCACCGTGGCCGACGTGCTGGCGCTGCCGGTCCTGGCCGGGGGGCGCCCCCGGGTGGTGACCGGACCGGACGGGGTCGACCGCCCGGTCCGCTGGGTCCACATCACCGAACTGACCGACCCCGCCTCCTTCCTCAAGGGCGGCGAACTCGTCCTCACCACCGGCATGCCCCTGCCCGACGACCCCGCCGGGGTGCGCCGTTACGTGGACGAACTCGCCGCCGTCGGTGCCGCGGCCCTGGTCCTCGAACTCGTCCGCCGCTACCACCGGCCGCCCGACGCCCTCGTGCTCGCCTGCCGGGCACGCGGTCTGCCCCTGGTCACGCTCGCCAGGGACGTCAACTTCCTGGAGGTCACCCAGGTCGTCCACACCCTGCTCCTCGGCAACCAGGCGGACGCGATGCGCAGGACGCAGCGTGTCCACGAGGCGTTCACCGCCCTCACCCTGCGGGGTGCCGGCCCCGAGGAGCTGCTGCGCGTCGCGGCGGAGACGAGCGGACGCACGGTCGTGCTGGAGAACCTGGTCCACCGGGCGCTGCTCTGCGCGGTCTCGGGCGGCCCGGCGGAATCCGCGCTCGCCGACTGGGAGCGGCGCTCCCGGGCCACCGTCCGCGAGGACGGCGAGGACGGCGAGGACGGCGAGAACGACGCGGGCGAGGTGGGTGTCCGCGGCCCCGAGGGGTGGCTCGTGGCCCCGGTGGAGTACCGGGGCGAGCGGTGGGGACGCGTGGCCATGCTCCCCGGCCCGTCCGGTACCGTCCCGGCGCCGGACTTCGGGCCCGAGGACGTCACCGTGCTGGAGCGGACGGCGATGGCCCTCACCATCGCCCGCCTCACCCACCCCACGTCCTGGGAGCGCACGGCGCACCGCGGCGCCCTGCGCGATCTGGTGGAGCAGCGCTACCGCTCCCCCGCTGAGGCGCACGCCCGGATCACGGCCCTGGGGCTGCCCACGCGGGACTCCCGCTTCGTCGCCGCGGTCGTGGACGTGCCGGCGGCGCGGGACACCGCGCGGACCGAGGACCGCCTCTCGCGGGAGGTGGGCGTCACGGGCGCCCCGGCGCTCGTCGGCCTCCTCGCCCCGACCCGCCTCGGGGTGCTCCTGGCGCTGCGTCCGTCGCAGCCCTGGCGGCCGGTGGTGGAGCGGCTGAGCCGCGCCGCGCTCGACCCGGCCCCGGGCACCGCCGTGAGCGTCGGCACTCCGGCCTCCGACCTGGCCGGCGTGCCCCGCTCGTTCCGGGAGGCGACCAGGGTGGCGGAGGCCACCGAGCCCGGCCAGGCGCTCCCGCCGGACCGCTCCTTCCACGAACGGTGCGACATCGGCCTGCGCCGACTGCTGTTCGCGCTCCGCGACGACCCCCGCGTCCAGGAGTACGCGGAGCGGCAGCTGGGGCCGCTCCTCGACCACGACGCCCGGCACGGCACGCGCCTCCTGGCGACCCTGCGCGGGTACCTGGACGCCGCCGGCAACAAGACCGCCGCCGCCCGCGCCGGCGGTCTGTCCCGTGAGACGGTCTACCAACGGCTGCGCGCGATCGAACGGCTCCTCGGCCGCGACCTGGAGTCCGGTGCGCAGCGCACCGAACTCCACGTGGCGCTTCAGGCGCTGGACGCGCTGCGGGGCCGCTGATCCCGGCACGGGGAACGGGTCACGGCACGGCACGTCCCGGCCCGGCCCGTGACGTCCCGTCACGAGGGGCGGACGGCCGGTCTCGTCCGGCGCCCGTTCACCCAGCCGAGGAGGACCACCGAGCACACCGCGGCGAAGGCGCACCAGGTGGAGACGAACTCCAGCCGCCACAGCCCCCAGCAGACCAGCGCCCCCGCGGCGATGACCGCCCCCAGCCGGCGCAGGCCGCGGTCACCGGACAGCAGCAGGGAGCCGACCGTGGCCACCAGGTAGCCCGCGACCAGCAGTTGGGCGTGCGGCAGGTTCACCACGTAGCCGACGGTGCGACCGCGGACCTCCGCCAGCACCGGACGGGTGGCCAGCACGTAGGCGAGCACCGTCGCCGTCACGGCTCCCACGGCCAGTGGCACGAGCAGCCGGCGCCGCGCACCGGGCGGGACGGCGCAGAGCACCCCCGCAGGCAGCCACAGCGCGAGCAGGGGAAGGGCGATGACGGTCCAGGCCAGGGTGGCCGGACCGGTGCCGCCGTCCGAGGCCCAGACCGCCGCCTCGACCATCTGGTGCACGCCGAGCAGCAGGGGCAGCGCGGCCAGCGGAAGGTCACGGGCCCGGCCCGCCCGCACCACGCAGGCCACTCCGACGGCGGCGATCCCGGCACCCGCGACCAGGTCGGCCTCCGCGCTCCAGCACATCTCTGCGTCCTCGGTTCGGCCGACGGGCCCTCCATCCTCACCGACCCGGTGCGCCACGTGGTGGAGGCGGCCGAGGACGCGCTGAGGAGGATCACCGGGGTCACCGTGACGACGACATGGTCGGGGACGGCCGACGCCCCGCGGGCGGTACGAACGGTGCAGGATGTGTCGCGACGAGCGATGAGTTTGCGATGAGTTTCCCCGCCACCGTCGGTCAGAGTTGCAGCAGCCGCACACCAGACCCCGAGGACCTCACATGCGTACCCTGATCAGCACCGCCTTCGTCTCGCTCGACGGCGTGATGGAAGCCCCCGGCGGCGAGCCCGGCTACCGGAACTCCGGGTGGACCGTCGAGCACGTGGACTTCCTCCCCGAGGCGTACGACATCAAGGGCCGCGAGCAGGGCGAGGCCACCGCGTTGCTGCTGGGCCGGGTGAGCTACGAGGCGTTCAGCAAGGTGTGGCCGGGCATGGAGGAGTTCACCGGGTACAAGGCGATGCCGAAGTACGTCGTCTCCTCCACCCTCTCCGAGGACGCACTGGTCACGGACTGGAACGAGACCACGATCCTGCGCTCGCTCGACGAGGTCGCCGCGCTCAAGGAGACCGAGGGCGGCCCGATCATCGTCCACGGCAGTGCCACGCTCAACCACGGCCTGTCGGACGCCGGCCTGATCGACCGCTACCACCTGCTCGTCTTCCCGGTGCTGCTCGGCGCGGGCAAGCGGCTGTTCAGCGCCACGGACAAGGACGCACAGAGGCTGAAGCTGGTCGAGTACGAGGCCTACGCCAACGGCCTGCAGAAGAACGTGTTCGACGTCGTCCGCTGACCGGGCGCCGGCCGAAGGCCAGGCCCCCGGCGGCGCGGGCGGTGCCCCCGGCGGCACCGCCCGCGATGTCCCGCGTCGGGTGTCAGACGCCGGTGCCCTCCCCCTCCTCCTCGAAGACCGCGTGCAGGCGCCGCGTGTGGTCGACATGGCGCTCGGGGCCGGTGAGGGTGACCGTCGCCGTGAGGCGCGGGTCGGTGCTGGAGGCGGCGAGCCGCAGCTCCAGTCCGCCCGGTTCGACGACGCGCCGTCCGTCGCGGCCGGTGAAGGAGGCGAGGTCGGCCGGGACCGTGACGCGCAGCCGCCGGGCCTCACCGGGCGCGAGCGGCACCCGCGTGTAGCCGACGAGCCGCTGCACCGGCTGGACGACGGAGGCGACCGGGTCGTGCAGGTAGAGCTGGACGACTTCGGTGCCGTGCCGTCGGCCGGTGTTGCGGACGGTGAACGCCAGGGAGAACTCACCGTCGGTGGCCGCTTCCCCGGTGTACGTCACGAGGTCGCTCCAGGCGAACGTGGTGTACGTGAGGCCGTGCCCGAAGCCGAAGGCGGGCGTCGGGTCGATGTTGGACACCTCGCCGGCCTGCGCGAGGCGTGCTCCGAGATAGGTGGCCGGCTGGGCGCCCGCACCGCGCGGCACGCCGACCGGGAGCCGGCCGGAGGGGCTCGTCCGTCCGCTGAGCACCCCGGCGAGGGCGGCGGTGCCCTCCACTCCGGGGAAGAACGACTGGACGATCGCGGCGGACTCCGCCACGGCCCGGCCGAGGGCGTAGGGGCGGCCCGCCAGCAGGATCGTGACGACCGGTGTGCCGGTGTCGAGCAGCGCGTCCAGGAGCTGCTGCTGGGCACCGGGCAGCGCCAGCGACTCGGCGTCGCAGCCCTCACCGCTGGTGCCGCGGCCGAACAGTCCGGCACGGTCGCCCAGGACGGCGACGACCACATCGGCGTCGCGGGCGGCCCGGACGGCCTCGGGGATGCCGAAGACGTCGCCGTCGTCGACGCCCGTGCCGCGTACGAGGGTGAACTCGGTGTCGGGGAACTCGGCGGCCAGGGTGTCGCGCAGGGTGGGCAGTTCGATGCCGACGGGCGTGGCCGGGTGGTGCACGCCGATGTGCTGGGGGAAGGAGTAGCAGCCCAGTACGGCGGTGGCCTCGTCGGCGTTGGGCCCGACCAGGGCGACGCGGCGCGGCCGGTCGAGCGGCAGGGTGCCGTCGTTGCTCAGCAGCACGACCGCTTCGTCGGCGACCGTGCGGGCCAGCTCGCGGTTGGCGGGCCCGTCCAGGTCGATCCTGCCGCGCAGGGCGTCCAGGTCGTCCAGGTCGGCGCCGGCCAGCGCGGGGGGCACGGGGTCCCAGCCCGGGTCGAGCAGGCCGAGCGCCGCCTTCTGGGTGAGGACCCGGCGCAGCGCGCGGTCGATCAGCTTCTCCGGTATCCGGCCGGCCGTGACGGCTTCCACCAGGGGCGCGCCGAACGTCTTGACGGTGGGCAGTTCGATGTCGACCCCCGCGCGCAGAGCGGCGCCGGCGGCGCCGGCCCAGTCGGCGGCGATGCCGTGCAGCGTCTTGAGGAAGGCGATGCCGAAGTAGTCGGCGACGACCGTGCCCTCGAAGCCCCAGGTCTCCCGCAGCAGCCCGGTGAGCAGTTCCTCGTCGGCCGCGGCGGGCACCCCGTCGGTGTCGGTGTAGGCGTGCATCACCGACCGGGCGCCGCCCTCGCGGACGGCCATCTCGAAGGGCGGCAGCAGGACGTCGGCGCGCTCGCGCGGCCCCATGGAGACGGGGGCGAGGTTGCGTCCGGCGCGGGAGGCCGAGTAGCCGACGAAGTGCTTGAGGGTGGCGACGATCCCCGCGTCCTCCAGGCCGCGGACGTAGGCGGTGCCGATGGTGCCGACGAGGTACGGGTCCTCGCCGATGGTCTCCTCGACGCGCCCCCAACGGGCGTCGCGCACGACGTCCAGGACGGGCGCGAGCCCTTGGTGGACCCCGACGGACCGCATGTCGCGGCCGATGGCGGTGGCCATCCGGTGGACCAGGTCCGGGTCGAAGGTGGCGCCCCAGGACAACGGGACGGGGTAGGCGGTGGCGCCCCAGGCGGCGAAGCCGGCCAGGCACTCCTCGTGGGCGACGGCGGGGATGCCGAAGCGGTTCGACGCGGCGATGCGGATCTGCGTGCGCAGCAGGGAGAGCGCGCCGAGCGCCGGGTCGACGGGGGCGGTGCCGAAGGGGCGGGTCAGCTGGCCCAGTCCGCGGGGCAGGAGCGCGTCGAGGTCGACGGCCTCCTCCATGTCGTGCTGGTGGGGGGCCACGTCGCCGCCCTCGTCGGACGCGCCGACCCACACGCCGTACAGCTGGGCGATCTTCTCCTCCAGGGTCATCGCGTCGATCAGCGCGGACACCCTGGCGGTGACGGGGTGGGCGGGGTTCTTCCAGAGGGGGACTTCGGGGGCGGTCTCAACGGCCACGTTGTCGATCACTTTCCTCCGACGCCCATCAGGCCCTGGACCAGGGCGCGACGAGCGAACAGGTAGACGAGCAGGATGGGCACCATGGACAGCACCACGGCACCCAGCAGACCGGGGATGTCGATGCCGTGCGCGGTCTGGAAGTTGTACAGGCCCAGCGTGACCACCTTGGTGGAGTCGGACTGGGTCAGGACGAGCGGGAACAGGAAGCCGTTCCACGCCTGGAGCGCGGAGAACACCACGATGGTGGAGAGTCCGCCGCGGGACAGCGGCACGACGAGCTGGAGGAAGACGCGCCGTTGGCTCGCGCCGTCCATCGCCATGGCCTCGTACAGCTCCGGGGAGATGTCGCGCATGGCGCCGCTGAGGATCAGCGCGGACATCGGCAGGCAGAAGGCCGCCGTGGGCAGGATGACGCCGAGGAGGTTGTCGTACAGCCCGGCCTCGCTGATCAGGTAGAACATCGGCACGATCACGGCCTGGGCCGGGATGGCGAGGCCGAGCAGGAAGAGCCGGAAGATCGCCGACGTGGTCCTGCTGCGGCTGCGGACGATCGCGTAGGCGAGCGGCGGGACGAGCAGGAGCACGATGCCGATCACACAGGCGGTGACGATCAGCGTGTTGAGGAAGTACTGGCCGAAGCCCGAGTCGAAGGCGCCGATGTAGTTGTCCAGCGTGAAGCTGTCCGGGAGGGAGACCGGGCCGTTCTCGGCGTAGTCCTGGCGGGTGCGCAGGGTCGCGGCGAGCATCACGTACAGCGGCAGGCCCACCAGGAGCAGCCAGACGAGCGAGCCGGCACCGGCCAGGTAGTTCGGTCGGCGCCTCATGACACACCCTCCGCGGAGCTGCGCATCTTGTCGTAGCCGGAGACCCGGACGACGATCAGCGAGATGATCGTGGCCGCGACGACCAGGGCCAGGGCGACCGCGGAACCGGTGCCGTAGTCGAAGCTCTTGAAGGCCTTGTCGTACATGTAGTAGGCGCTGATGGTGGTGTCGGTGCCGGGACCGCCCTGGGTCAGGATGAGGACCGTCTCGAACGTGGTCAGACCGCCGACGATCATCAGGATCATCGAGGTGATCATGGACGTGCGCAGCTGCGGCAGCGTGATGTGGAAGAACTGCCGGTAGCGGCCCGCCCCGTCGATCTCCGCCGCCTGGTACAGCACCTGCGGGACCGCGCGGGCGGCGCCCTGGTAGATCAGCGTGTGGAACGGGGTGAACTGCCAGGTGCTGACGAACGCCAGCACCCCGATGGCGGTGGCCTGTTCACCGAAGAGGTTGCCGTCGCCGAAGAGCCAGGTGGCGTCAGCGGGGATGCCGAAGTTCGGGTCGAGCAGCGCCCGCCACAGCACGGACACGGCCGTCGCGGACAGGAGCAGCGGGATGAAGTAGATGACCGACAGGACGGCCCGGTTGCGCTGGTGGCCGGCGGCCCAGACGCCGAGCAGGATGCTCAGCGGGGTCTGGAGGACCACGCCGAGCACGGTCAGCAGCAGGGTCAGCCAGATGCTCTTGAGCATGACCGGGTCGTCGATGAGGCGCGACCAGTTGTCCGTGCCGACGAACTCGGGCGAGCTGATCCCGTCCCAGCTCATGAAGGACAGCACCGCCACCATGATCAGCGGGACGATCGCGAAGAGGGCGAAGAAGATCGCGGCGGGCAGCGCCCAGGCGAAGCCGGGGCGTCCCACCGTCGTTGCGGACGAGGCGGGCGGCCGCCGCCGGGACTCCTTGCGGGGTCCGGCGGCGGGCCGGGCACTCGTGATCTGTGTGGTCATGAGCCGTTCGTCAGTCGGTCGGGAGGGCCTGCATGGCCTTGACGAAGCCGTCCGTGTCGAGCTGTCCGTTGAAGAACTGCTGGACGGCCTTGTGCAGATCCGAGCTGGCCTTCTGCGGGTACGCCTGGTCCCAGGAGAGCTGGAACGACGGGGCGTCGGCGACGAGGTCGTACTGGAAGCGCGAGTACTCGGGGGTGCCCGAGCCGTCGATGAACTTGCCGGTGTCGGTCGTGGTCGGCAGGTTGCCGATGTCCAGCTGCGCCTTGACGAACTCGTCGGAGTACATGAGCTTCAGGAACTCGGCGACGGCCTCGGGGTGCTTGGTCTTCTTCATCACCGAGTAGTAGTTGTTGGTGTTGCCGGCGACGTTGGCCGGGTCGCCCTTGCCGCCCTCGACGGCCGGGAAGGCGGTGTACCCGAGGTCCTTCTCGGCGAACTCCGGGTGGTCCGTCAGCTGCTGGGAGTAGTACCAGGAGCCCATCAGCTCGAAGCCGGCCTTGCCCGAGGCCACCAGCTGGACCGAGCCGCCGTTGGTGTACTTGACGGAGTCGTAGTTCTTGCCGAAGGCGCCGGTGTCGACCAGCTCCTTGATCATGTCCAGGGCCTTCTTGCTGTCCGCGCTCTCCCAGGCGCTCTTGTCGCCGCCGACGGCCTTGGCGAACAGCTCCGGACCGGCGATGCGGTCGTAGAGGTACTGGAACCACATCTGGGTGGGCCAGACGTCGCCGCCGCCGAGCGCGATCGGCGTGACGCCCTCGTCCTTGAGCCTGCCCACCGCGTCGATCAGCTCGTCCCAGGTCTTCGGCGGTTGGACGCCGGCGTCTTCGAGGACCTTCTTGTTGTGGAAGAGCAGGACCGGCTGGGTGCCGCGCATCGGGACGCCGTACGGCTTGCCGTCGACGACGGCGCTGTCGAAGACGGACGGCAGGAACTTCGCCTTGAGGTCCGGGTTCTTCTTGATGAAGTCGTCGAGCGGCAACAGCAGGTCGCCCTTGACGAACGGCTTGATGCTGCCGCCGCCCCAGTTGAAGAAGACGTCCGGAGCCTGCGGGGTGTTGATGATCGTCTGGAGCTTCTGCTGGTAGTCGGCGCCGGGGATGGTGTCGAGGACCGCCTTCACGTCGGACGTCTTGTTGAACGTGTCGACGATTCGCTGCTCGACCTTGTTGCTGGCGTCCCCGTAGACCAGGACATGGATCTTGCCGTCGTCCGACGACGCCCCGCCGTTCCCGTCCCCGCAGGCCGCGAGGCTCAGCGCGAGGGCGAGCGTCGCACCGGTGGCGACCAGTCTGGGCAAGCGCGCACGTGTCTTCATCGTTCGCCTTTCGAATGTTTCGGCACCATCACCGAAAGTCCATGCTGACGGACAGTAAAGTCAGACGGGATTTGCGGTCAATGGCCGTGCGGGCGCCGACTCAAAACGTTATCGATCGCACGCCGCTCCCCCGCCCCTGTGCGCGAGGAGGGGCAGGGGACGCACCGCGAGGGGGATCCGGTCGCGACGGGCGAAAGGAGCGGGCACCGCGCCCCGACAGTTTCGAAGGTCCGCACCGGTCGTTCGGGGGCACCGGGCGCACGCCAGGAGTCTCCAGGGCACCTCCGGAGAGTCGGGCCCGAAGGACCCCGCCGGGTGCGCGGGCGCGAGGCGGCGACGACGGGACCTGGGGTCTTCCCTAGAGTGCGGCCATGCCTGGAACCACACCACCCGCCATCGCCCCCGCCTCGGACAGGGGGACCGGATGACCCTCAACCAGCTGAGGGCCTTCGTCGAGGCCGAGCGGCTCGGGTCGTTCACCGCCGCCGCCAAGGCCATGGACATCGCCCAGGCGTCGGCCTCGGAACTGGTCCGCCGTCTGGAGACGGAACTGGACACGGACCTGTTCCTCCGCGGCAGCCGCACGCTGACCCTGACCGCCGCCGGACACGAGCTGCTGCCGTACGCCCAGGAGGCGCTGGAGGCGGCCGACAGCGGGGTCCGGGCGGTGCACTCCCTCGGGTCGCTGGGCGGAGGCACCGCCACCTTCGGGGTGCTGCGCAACGCCGACTACTACCTGCTGGCCAACCTCGTGCAGCTGTTCCACGCCCGGTACCCCGCGGTCCGGGTCCGGCTGGTGGGCCAGAACTCGGCCGAGACCGCGGCGGCCGTGGCGGCGGGGCACATCGAGGCGGGCCTGGTCATCCTGCCGATCGACGACGAGGGGCTGGTGGTCACACCCCTGATGCGCGACGAGGTGCTCTACGTCAGCGCCCACCCGGAACGCACCCGGACCCCGGTGACCATCGAGGCCTTCTCCCGGGCGCCCCTCGTGCTCTACGACGCCCACTACGGCTGGCGGGACCCGACGCGACGGCAGATCGCCGAGCGGGCGCAGTTCGCCGGGGTCCGCGTCGAGCCCATGATCGAGATCGAGCACGTCGAGGCGGCACTGAAGCTGGCCGCCGCCGGCGTGGGTGACACGATCGCCAGCCGCGCGGTGATCAGTAGCCCGTCCTTTCCCTCCGGTCTGCACACCGCGCCCTTCGAGGAGCCCCTGCACGACACCATCGCGCTCGTCCGGCGCCGGGGCCATCCCCTCTCCCGCGCCACCCGGGAACTGGCCCGCCTGGCCGAGGACACCATCCGCGAGCTCGGCAACGGCTCGTCCGGCTGACCGCGGCCCCGGACCCCGGCCGACGGGCCACCCACCACCCGCACCCGCCACCCGCCGTGCCTTGCCGGGCGCGGACCGGCTCGGACTTCCCACTGGGAAACCCTGTGGCAGGCACAGGAACTGCCCCTCTGGTCCTGTGGCAGTGCCGCGTCTAGCGTCCGGGGCATGCAGATCACGCACGACGAAGCACAGGCCCTCCCGCCCCTGAAGTGGCTCAAGAAGCCGGCGGTCGACGGTCCCCCCGCCCAGCGCGACCCCAAGGTGGTCGAGCGGGTGTCGCAGATGCTCCAGGAGATCGAGCGCAAGGGCATGGACGCGGTCCGCGCCTACGCCCAGGAACTCGACGGCTGGTCCGGTGAGCTGGAGATCGGGCCCACCGCGCTGAAGAAGTCGGGCGACGCCCTGCCCGCCGACGTCCGCACGGCCCTGGAGATGGGCTACGAGCGCACCCACCGCTTCGCCTCGGCCCAGCGCGAGCACCTGACCGACTTCGAGATCGAACTCGCCCCGGGCGTCGCCGGCGGCCAGCGCTACGTCCCGGTCTCCCGGGTCGGCGCCTATTTGCCCGCGGGCCGCTTCCCGCTGCTGGCCAGCGCCTTCATGACCGTGAACGTCGCGAAGACGGCAGGTGTCCCCACCGTCGTGGCGTGCACTCCCCCGTCGGGCGAGCACGGCGCCCATCCGGCGGTGCTCTACGGCGCCTACCTGTCCCGCGCCGACCGCGTCTTCGCCGTCGGCGGTGTCCAGGCCCTGGGCGCGATGGCGTTCGGCCTGCTCGGCGAGGCCCCGGTCGACATGCTGGTGGGCGCGGGCAACGCCTTCGTCACCGAGGCGAAGCGGCAGCTCTTCGGACGCGTCGGGATCGACCTGCTGGCCGGCCCCTCCGAGGTGGCGGTCATCGCCGACGACACGGCCGACCCCGTCTGGGTCGCCGCGGACCTGCTGGGCCAGGCCGAGCACGGGCCCCACTCGCCGGCCGCCCTGATCACCACGTCCGAGAAGCTGGGCCGTGCCGTCGCCGCCGAGATCGAGCGCCGGCTGGAGACCCTCGCCACCCGGGACATCGCCGGACCGGCCTGGCGGGACTTCGGCTCCGTCATCGTCGTGGGCGACCGTGCGGACGCGGTGGCCGTGGCGGACGTCCTGGGCCCCGAGCACCTGGAGATCCAGACCGGCGACGACGACTACTTCCTGCGGCACCTCACCAACTACGGGTCGCTCTTCATCGGCCCCTGGTCCACCGTCGCCTACTCCGACAAGGGCATCGCCGGGACCAACCACGTCCTGCCGACGGGCAAGACCGCCCGCTACAACGCCGGGCTGTCCGTCTCACGGTTCCTCAAGCCCTTGACGTACCAGAGGGCCGTCGAGGAGGGTACGGCTGCGCTGGCCCCCGCCGTCGAGCGGATCTCCGCGTTCGAGGGCCTGGCCGCGCACGGTGCGACCGCGACGCTGCGGATCGACCGTATCGGCCGCAGGTCCGGGGCGTTCGACGCCGTCCCCGAGGCGTTGCGCGACCAGCTCTGAGCCGTCCGTCCCCCGGCCCCCGGGACACCGCGCACCCCCACACCCCCGTGCGCCCGGTGTCCCGGGCCTCCGGCCCGTCCCCACCCGCCCGACCGAGCATCGTCCTCCGGGAGCCACGCTCCCCCTCCCCCGAGGATCTCCCCCATGCGCCACCGACCCTCCGCTCCCGGCCCGTCCGACGGGACGGGCACCGCGCTCACCCAGGGCCTCAAGGGCCGGCAGATCACCATGATCTCCATCGGCGGGGTGATCGGAGCCGGTCTCTTCGTCGGCTCCTCCACCGCCGTGGCCACCGCCGGTCCGGCCGTCCTCATCTCCTTCCTGCTGGCCGCCGCCCTGGTGGTGCTGGTCATGCAGATGCTCGGCGAGATGGCCGTCGCCCATCCGGACACGGGCTCCTTCTCCACCTACGCGGACCGCGCACTGGGCCGCTGGGCCGGGTTCTCGATCGGCTGGCTGTACTGGTGGTTCTACATCCTCGTCATCCCCATCGAGGCCATCGCCGCGGGTGAGGTGATCGCCGGTCTGACCTCGGTGCCCAGCTGGATCCCGGCCCTGGCCATGATCGTCCTGCTGGCGGGCAGCAACCTGCTCGCCGTACGCAACTACGGCGAGTTCGAGTACTGGTTCGCGCTGCTGAAGGTCGTCGCGATCGTGGCCTTCCTGGTCCTCGGACTGCTCGCCGTCCTCGGTGTGCTCCCCGGCTCCGACACCCACGGGGTGGCGAACCTGTGGAGCCACGGCGGCTTCGCCCCCGAAGGCGGGGTGGCCGTCCTCGCCGGTCTGCTCACCGCCATGTTCAGCTTCCAGGGCAGCGAGATCGTCACGATCGCCGCCGCCGAGTCCGAGGAGCCGAAGAAGAACATCAAGAAGGCCGTCCGCGCCGTCGTCTGGCGCCTCGGGCTGTTCTACCTGGGTTCGATCTTCCTCGTGGTCAGTCTCGTGCCGTGGAACTCGGACGTCCTGGCCGCCGGGTCCTACCAGGCGGTGCTCGACCGGATGAACATCCCGGGCGCCGGCCGGATCATGGACGTCGTGCTGGTCGTCGCCGTCAGCAGCTGCCTCAACTCGGCCGTCTACACCGCCTCCCGGATGGCGTTCTCCCTGGCCCGGCGCGGCGACGCCCCGGCCGCCCTCGCCGCGACCTCCCCGAACGGGGTGCCGCGCAACGCCGTGGTGGGCTCCACCGTCATCGGCGTCGTCGCGGTGATCGCCAACTACCTGCTGCCGAGCGTCTTCACGTACCTCATCGCCTCCAGCGGCGCGATCGCCCTGATGATGTACCTGGTCATCGCGCTCACCCAGTACGCGACCCGGCGCAAGCAGGGGCATCCGCCCGAGGTGCGCATGTGGGCCTTCCCCTATCTGACCCTGGCCACGATCGCCTTCATCGCCGGGGTGCTGGTCCTCATGGCGGTACTGCCCGGACACCGGCTCGAACTCTGGCTCTCCCTCGGGCTCGCCGCGGTGCTCGTGGGCGTCGGCGTCCTGCGGCAGCGGGGCGGCCGGCCGGGCGCCGGCACGCCTGCCACGCCCGCCACGCCTGCCAAGGACGAGGCCGCGGCGCGTGCGCGGACGGCAGCGCCCCTCCGATGACCGCCCGGGCGGCCCGGACGGCGGCTCAGGCGACGCGGCCGTGCGTGGCCCGCGGCACGAACTCGGTCGGCAGGAGCAGCCGCTCACCGGCGGGGTCGACCTCGTCCTTGATCCGCCGGACCAGCAGCCGGGCCGCCCGACGGGAGAGCTCGCGCAGGTCGTGCCGGACGGTGGTCAGCCGGAACACCTCCCAGGCGGCCATCGGCAGGTCGTCGAAACCGATCACGGTGAGGTCGTCGGGCACCCGCAGCCCGGCCGCCAGGGCGGCGTTCAGCACACCGATGGCGACCACGTCGTTGCCGCAGAACACGGCCGTGGGCGTCTCCCGCGCGTCGAGCAGGAAGGGCAGGGCGCCGTAGCCGGTGTCGTACTCGAAGGGCCCGCGCACCACGCGGTCCTCCGGGAGTCCGATCCCCGCGTCTGCGAGGGCCAGCCGGAAGCCCAGCTCGCGCTCGCGGCCGGTGGTGGTGTTGGCCGCGCCGAAGACGCCGGCGATCCGCCGGTGCCCGAGTGCGACGAGCTCGCGGGCCACGAGCCGTCCGCCGCCCTCGTTGTCGACGACGGAGGCGTAGTCGCCGCGTCCGCCGGTGTCGCGGTTGAGGAAGACGTAGG
The DNA here is from genome assembly GCF_055589025.1 of Streptomyces sp. NPDC041968. Lineage (NCBI taxonomy): Bacteria > Bacillati > Actinomycetota > Actinomycetes > Kitasatosporales > Streptomycetaceae > Streptomyces > Streptomyces sp. NPDC041968. Next base: position 77,349 of record NZ_JBVJCB010000010.1, read on the forward strand.
GCATCCCCCGCCGGTCCAGCTGGGCCGGCAGCCGGGAGTCGGTGGTGGCCGTCGCCAGCACCACGCCGTCCAGGGACTGGTCCAGGAGGTTCTCCTCGGCGACGGCCTCGTCGGACCGCTCCGTCAGGAGCATCATCCGGTAGCCCAGGGCCTCCAGCTCGTCGTGCAGGGGCGCGATCACGTGCGGGTAGAAGGGGTTGGTCAGATCGGTCACGATCACCCCGACACGTCGGGTCGACCGGGTCGACAGGGTGCGTCCCGCCTCGCTGGGCACGTAGTTCAGCGCCCGCGCGGCCCGTCTGACCTTCTCCCGGGTCGCCGCCGACACCCGGGGGTCGTCCCGCAGGGCCCGGGACACCGTGGGCTGCGAGACCCCCGCCAGCCTCGCCACGTCGTGACTCGTGATCGCCATCGGCCCTCTTCCGTCGCCCGCCGCGCCCCTCCGGCGCCGACCTAACTCAGTATACGTATGTCACCAATCGGCACGGGCCGACGTCCGGACGCCACCGCGCTCAGCTCTCTCGCCGGATGCCCCGCGTCCCCCCCTTGACAACACCCCAGCGACCACCTGTCATGGAATACATACGTATTCACAACCAGGGAGCCCGTCATGCCCGATGTCGTCGTGTCCACCACCGAGCTGGGGCGCCGTACGGTGCGCCGCAGCGACTTCGTCTCCTGCAACCAGGCCTTCATCGACTGCCGCACGCCCGGCTCGGACCGGAAGGAGAACTACGCCATGATCGGGCCGGGCGTCTCGCAGTCCGCCGGCCAGCACGTCAACCTCCGCCTGCCGCACGGCTACAACATCGGCGCGGCGGCGATGCCCCACGGCATCACCAACAACCTGCACCTGCACTACACCGCCGAGGTCTTCGTCTGCACCGAGGGCGAGTTCCTGCTGCGCTGGGGCGCCGACGGAACGGAGGGCGAACTGCCGGTCCGGGCGGGCGACATCGTCTCCGTGCCCACCTGGATCTTCCGGGGCTTCACCAACACCGGGCCGGACAGCGGCTGGCTGTTCACCGTCCTCGGGATGGACGACACCGGCGGCATCATCTGGGGGCCCTCGGTGCTGCGCGAGGCGGAGGGGCACGGCCTGTACCTCACCGCCGACAACGAACTGATCGACACGGTCGCCGGTGACACCGTCCCGCCCGGGGCCGAACTCACCGAGCCGATGCGGCAGGAGCACATCGACCGGCTGCGGCACTACGGCCCGGACGAGATGAGGCGTCGCGTCGCGGCGGCGGACGAGCTGGTGTGGAGCGACCACCCCTTCCTCGACAGCACCCTGCCCGGCGGTGGCGCCCGTCTCAGCTGCGTCATCGGCTTCGGCATGACCGAGGATCCGCACCAGGAGCCCCGCGTCTTCAACCCGCACGGCCACAACGTCGCCTGGCTGCGCGCCGAGCCCGGACAGGGCGTCTCCCTCCACCGGCAGCACGAGACGCAGACCCTGATCGTGAAGGACGGGCTGTGGGAGGTCACGCTCAACCGCACCGACCCCGTCCAGGTCCGCCTGGGCCCGCGCGACATGCTCTCCGTCCCGCAGGACGCCTGGCGGTCCCTGCGCAACGTCGGTGACACGACAGGAGACCTCCTCGTCGTCAACTCCGGTGACGGGCGCGTCCGCCTGGAGTGGGACGAGGAGGTCCTCAAGAGCGCGGCCGACGCCGGCCTGGGCGTCGACCACAACGGGTACGTCGCCCCGTACGCGCTGCTGCCGCGCTCCGCGCGCCGCTGGTGACCGGCGTGGCCGCCGCCGCCTTCCCCCGCGGGCTCCCGCTCGTGGTGGTCCCCGGGATGCTCTGCGACGCGGACCTGTGGTCCGAGGTCGACTTCCCGGCGGGCCACGAGGTCCGGCACGTCACGCCGGGCCGGGCGGACATCGGATCGCTGGCCGACGACGTGCTCGCCTCGGTGCACGGACCGTTCGTCCTCGTCGGGCTCAGCCTCGGGGCCATCGTCGGTTTCGAGGCACTTCGCCGGGCCCCCGAGCGGATCGCCGGCCTGTGCGTGATGTCCACGAACGCCGCCGCGCCGCGTGCCGGACAGCGAGCGCAGTGGCGGTCGATGGCCGGGCTGATCGACGAGGGACGGTACGCGGACGTCGTCGAGCGGATCCTCCCGGGCATGTTCGCCGAGCCGGCTCCCCGGCGGGAGGACGCGGACCGCTACCGGCGCATGGCCCGTGCCGTGGGCTCCGGCACCGCCCTCAAGCAGCTCGCCGCGCAGGCGACGCGGGTGGACGCCGTGGAGGCGCTGCGCGGCGCCCGGTGTCCGGCCGTCGTCCTGTGCGGGACGCGGGACGCGCTGTGCCCGCCGGAGTTCCACCGGGTCATCGCGCGGGCCCTGCCGGAGGCCACCCTGTGCGAGGTGCCCGGGGCCGGCCACCTGCTGCCGTGGGAGCGGCCGGCCGCCGTGTCGGACGCGCTGCGGGAGCTGCTCGCCGCGGTGGAGCGGCGGCGAGCGGCGACCACCGCCCACCGACCCCCCGTCCCCGCATCGGGTCCCTGAGCCGTTCCGGCACCGGGTCCCGGAACCGACCCCCCGGCCGGGTCCCTGGCCGTCCGGACCGCCGTGTCTCCTCGGCCGCCGTGTCCCGGCCGGGGAGACCTCGGCCGCCGTGTACCGGGCCGCCGTGTCCCCCGGCCGCTCCTCGCCCCCTCCCCCGCCCCCATCCGACCCACCCCTTGCAAGCCGTGGAAAGAGAGCCGTCATGCCCCATGTCCTGAAGTCCCCGGTGCCCGCCGCCCAGGTGCGCGCGGCCCGTGCGGATGTCGCCGACCGCGTACGTGACATCCTCGACGACGTCCGCGAGCGGGGCGACGAGGCGGTCCGCCGGTACTCGGAGAAGTTCGACGACTGGAGCCCCGAGTCCTTCCGCCTCGGCCCGGACGACATCGACCGGATCGTCGCCGGGGTGCCGGACACCGTGCTGGAGGACATCCGCTTCGTCCAGCGCCAGGTGCGCACGTTCGCCCAGGCGCAGCGCGACTCGCTGCGGGACGTCGAGATCGAGACGCTGCCCGGTGTCCACCTCGGTCACCGGCACGTCCCGGTCGCCGGCGCCGGCGCGTACGTGCCCGGCGGGCGCTACCCGCTGACCGCCTCGGCGCACATGACGATCGTGACCGCGAAGGTGGCCGGGGTCCCGCGGGTCGCCGCCTGCACACCGCCGATCCGGGGCGAGATCCCCACCGCCACGGTCGCCGCGATGCACCTGGCCGGTGCCGACGAGATCCACCTGCTGGGCGGCGTCCAGGCGGTCGCCGCGCTCGCCGTCGGCACCGAGACCATCGGCCGGGTCCCGATGATCGCCGGCCCGGGCAACGCCTACGTCGCCGAGGCCAAGCGCCAGCTGTTCGGCGAGGTCGGCATCGACCTGTTCGCCGGTCCCACGGAGATCCTGGTGATCGCCGACGAACACGCCGATCCCTTCGTGGTCGCCGTCGACCTGCTGTCGCAGGCGGAGCACGGACCGGACTCCCCCGCCGTGCTGGTGACCACGTCCGAGGCCCTGGGCCGCGAGGTCGAGCGTCACATCGAGCGGCTGCTGCCCGGCATGCCGACGAAGGACTTCGCCGCGCCGGCCTGGCGCGACCACGGGGAGATCGTCGTGGCCGGCTCCCTTGCGGAGGCCTTCGACATCGCGGACTCCTACGCCAGCGAACACGTCGAGGTGCTGACCGAGGACCCGCGCCAGGCGCTGGAGCGGATGCGTGACTACGGCGCGCTCTTCCTCGGCGAGGGCACCTGCGTCTCGTACGGCGACAAGGTCATCGGCACCAACCACGTGCTGCCCACCCGGGGGGCCGCCCGCTACACCGGCGGCCTGTGGGTGGGGAAGTACCTCAAGACGGTGACGTACCAGGAGGTCACCGACACCTCCTCGTCGGCGCTGCTGGGCGAGGTGTGCGGCCGGGCGGCCCGCGTCGAGCTGTTCGAGGGGCACGCCCGCTCCGGCGACGTGCGCGCCGCCAAGTACGGCCGGGGCACCCTGCCGTGGAACACGGGGGCGCGGGCGTGAGCGGCGGTACGGGTCCACTGGCCGGCCGCACCGCGCTCGTCACCGGAGGCGGCAGCGGGCTCGGGAGCGCCATCGCGCGGTCCCTGCTGGCCGACGGGGCGCGCGTGGTGATCACCGGGCGCGACGAGCGCACCCTGGAGGAGACGGCCTCGCGCCTCGGCCCCCGCGCCGTGCACCGCGTCTGCGACGTCTCGCGGCCCGCTGACGTCGAGGCGCTCGCGGGCGGTCTCGCCGACGAGGAGATCTCGGTGCTCGTCAACAACGCCGGGATCGCCGGGCCCGTGGCACCGTTGACCGAGATCACGGCGGAGGACTGGGACGAGGTCTTCGACGTGAACGTGCGCGGGGTGTTCCTGATGTGCCGGGCGTTCCTCCCGCGCATGACCGAGCGGGGCGCGGGCGACGTCGTCAACATCGCCTCGGTGTCGGGCAAGCGCCCTCTGCTGCGGCGTACTCCGTACTGCGCGTCGAAGATGGCCGTCCTGGGGCTGACGGCGACCCTGGCGGGAGAGGTGGGCCCGTTCGGCGTCACGGTCAACTCCCTCTCCCCCGGGCCCGTCTCCGGCCCCCGCATGGAGCGCAACTTCCGGCTGGAGGCGGAACGCACGGGCAGCAGCTACGCGGAGGCCGAGCGCGCCTTCGTGTCGCGGTCGGCGCTCGGGCGGATGGTCACCGACGAGGAGGTGGGCTCCGCGGTGAGCGCCATGCTGCGCATGCCGGGCCTGTGCGGGGCCGACATCGACCTCTCCGCGGGGATGGTGGCGCGGTGACGGGCCGCCGGGCGGAACGCCGCTCCCTCAAGCGACGCCTCGCGGACGGTGAGAGACTGCGCGGCGCCCTGCTGCGGCTCCCTTCGGAGACGCTGGTGGAGATGGCCTGCGTGGCCGGGTTCGACTACGTGGTCGTCGACTGCGAGCACGGACCGGCCGACACGGCGCTCCTCCAGCACCACCTGACGGCCGCCGCGGCGCACGGCGTCGACGTCCTCGTCCGCGTGGGCACCGCCGAACCGGCGCTCGCCCTGCGCTGCCTGGACCTGGGCGCCGCCGGCCTCGTCCATCCCCATGTCGACGACGCCGAGGACGCCCGCCGGGCGGTGGCGGCGACCCACTACCCGCCGCTGGGGCAACGGGGTTTCGCCACCTACAGCAGGGCCGGGCGCTTCGGCACCGTCCCGGCGGGCGACCACCTGGCCGCCGCACGCGACACCCTGGTCGTGGCGATGGTCGAGACCGAGCGGGCCTGCGCCGTCGCGGGCGAGATCGCCGCCACCGAGGGTGTGGACGCGATCCTCGTGGGCCCGGCCGACCTGGCGGCGGACTGCGGCTTCCCCGGCCGGGACGTCGTCGACGGCCTGCTGCACGGGGTCCACCGGGCGGCACGCGAGGCCGGCCGGGCGGTCATGACGATCGTGCCGGACGCCGACGCCGCGCGGGCGGTCGAGCGCACCGGGACCGGGCTGGTCCTGTTCAACATGACCCACGTCCTCATGGAGACCATGCGCTCCCTCGCGGCCCCCGGCACGGCCGGGGCTGCCCACCCGTCACCGACCCTTGACGGCCCCTCTCCCGCTCCTTAGTGTTCGGGCAACATTCATACGTATGCACACTCCCAGCCCCACCGCGCGAACGGAGAAGCCATGTCCGCTACAGCGCCACCCAGCGCCGCCGTCGGCACCCGAGGGACCGACCCGGCGAAGCGGGCCGCGATACGCCGGGCCATCGGTGCGGGAAGCATCGGAAACTTCGTGGAACAGTTCGACTACGGGCTGTACGGCTACATGGCCCCCGTCATGGCCCCCGCGTTCTTCCCCGAGAGCGACCAGACCGTGGCCGTCCTGAGCACCTACGCGATCATCGCCATCGCCTGCCTGTTCCGCCCCCTGGGCGGCACGCTGGTGGGTCGCTGGGGCGACCGGGTGGGCCGCAAGAAGACCCTGCTGTGGACCATCGTCTTCATGGGCGTGGCGACCACCCTCATCGGCCTCCTGCCCACCTACCAGCAGATCGGCATCGCGGCCCCGCTCCTCCTCCTGCTCCTGCGCGTGGTGCAGGGCATGGTGTCGGGCGGCGAGTACGTGGGGGCGGTGGCCTTCATCGTGGAGTGGGCGGAGCCCGAGCGCCGCGCCTACTACACCTCGTACGCCTCCAACAGCTGCTTCGTGGGGATCCTGGCGGGAGCCGGCACGGCCGCGCTGACGAGCTGGGCCATCCAGGGACCCGCGCTGGACTCGTGGGGCTGGCGGATCCCGTTCCTGCTCGCGCTGCCGCTCAGCGCGGTCGGCATCTGGCTGCGGCGGCACATCGAGGAGTCGCCCGAGTTCGTCCGGGCCACGGCGGACGGCACCCACGTCGTCAAGGCGCCCGTCCGGGAGGCACTGCGCTCCCAGTGGCGGCCCATCCTGGTCTTCTGCGGCATCTCGATCATGGTCGCGATCCTCTCCTACAGCTGGGTCACCTTCTATCCGGAGTACCTGACCGGCACCCTCGGACTGCCCCGCTGGATGGGACTGGTCTCGAACGCGATCTCCATCGCCGTCCTCATCCCGATGCTCCCGCTGGCCGGCAAGCTCTCGGACCGCATCGGCCGCAAGCCGATGCTGATCGCCGGGGCGATCGCCTGCATCGTCCTGGTCCCGCTCGCCTTCAGGGTCGGCGAGGCGGGCACCTTCGGCGCGGCCGTCGCCAGTCAGCTGATCTACATCGTCCCCGAGTTCTTCCTGACCGGCATCGTGACGGTCTGCGCGGCCGAACTCTTCGCCACCCGCACCCGGTTCAGCGCCAGCGCCATCGCCTACAACAGCTCGTTCTCCATCTTCATGGGCATCACGCCGTTCGTCGCGGCACTGCTGGTGAACACCTTCGACACGATCTACGCCGTGTGGGCCTACCTGGCGGCGGCCGCGGTGATGGCACTGGTCGTGGTGAGCGCCTTCATGACGGAGACGTACCGGAGCCGGCTGGGGGCCGACAAGTTCGCCCGATGACGACCGGCGCCCCGCCCGGCCGGCTCGGACACCCCCGGGCCCCACCGACCTGACCCATACATACGTACGCACACCCAGGCCCACCGACGAACCCGATTTCGCACCGCCGAAACCGACGAAGAGGAAGACCCCCATGGCACTCGACCCGGCCGCCTACCTCCCCTACAAGGATCCGGACGACTTCATCCGCGAGGTGACCGACCACATCTGGGTCAACCGCGACATCTCCTACATCGTCGACAACTACGAGCCCGACTCGATCGTCCACACCGGTCTCGGCACCGTGGTCGGGCGCGACGGCGTGATCGAGGGCACCACGATGCGGATGGGCAGCACGCCCGGCCACATCGGCCAGGCCGAGGACGTGGTGTGGGAGGCGCGCGGCGACGACGCCTTCCTCAGCTCCCACCTCGTGTTCTCCGCGGACGAGCACCTGGTCGCAGGCCGCAACGTGCGGATCCGCAAGCGCACGGTCGCCAACTGCCTCTACCGCCGGGGCCGGATGGTCGAGGAGTGGGTCGTGCGCGACGAGCTGGCCGACTGCCTCCAGCGCGGGGTGGACCCGGACGAGGCGGCCCGCGCCCTGCGCTTCCAGGGGTACAGCGGGTCGATGACCGAGGAGCCGCCGAAGGACGTGCTGCTGGAGGGGGTCAGCGGGCCGCGTCCGGACGAGTTCCGGCCCGAGTGCGAGATGGTGCTGGAGTTCATGGACGAGGTGTGGACGCGGCGCAGGCTGCACAAGGTGAACGACTTCATGGCGCGGGACCTCTTCCTGCACACCGTCGGCGACCGGACCGTCATCCGTCCCGAGCGCTACCAGAGCGACCTCATGGCGATGGTCGGGGCCTTCCCCGACGCCCGGTTCGCGGTGCGGGACGTGCAGACCAACTACTCGGTGCGGTACGCGGGTCTGCGGGTGGCGGTGCTGTGGACCATGCACGGGACCTACCGGGGCACCCCGGCCTTCGGCCCGCTCACCGACCGGTCGGTGACCCTGCTGGGAGTCTCCCAGTTCCTCGTCCAGGAGGGCCGCATCGTCCGGGAGTTCCGCGTCTACGACGAGATCTCCCTGCGGGCCCAGATCAACAGCACCCGGGGCGACGGCCCGCCGGTGGAGGCGAACATCTACTGAGCCGCGCCGCCACCTGGCGCACCGGCCGAGGGCCCCGCTCGTCGCGGGGCCCTCGGCATGTATGGGGGCGGGCGCGTCGGCCGCGGCCACCGGCCCGATCATGCGTACGCCATGAGCCGGTCGGGTTCCGGCACGGCGCCGGCGGGGTCGACGTGGGGGCGAGCCCGGCGGACGATGATCCGGATCGTCCGGTGTGACCTTGGATATACCTTTGGCGGGCGGATGTGCGTAGCTTGACCCGCGGCGCTCCATTCACCGGGCCGCGGTGCCGGGTGGATGTCACATCAACCCTTCAGGAGACCCATGCGCCCGCGGACAGTGCCCTTCCCGCCCGTCGCCCTGGCGGGCGGCGCGCTGGCGGTCGGCCTCGGCGGCCTCTACCTCGTCGGGCTGCTGGTCACCGGCGGTGAGATCGAGGCGGGCACGACGGTGCGCGGCGTGGACATCGGGGGCCTGAGCCGCGAGGAAGCCACCCGGAGACTGGAGCGGCACCTGGTGGCGGGCGGCCCGCGGGAGCTGGCCGTACGGGTCGGCGACCGGAAGGCCGCGGTCGATCCGCGGGAGGCGGGGCTGGCCTTCGACCTCGGGGGAACTCTGGACCGGGCCACGTCCACCGGCGCCGACCCGGTCAGCGTGATCGGCGGGCTGTTCCGCTCGGGCGGCGAGATCGAACCGGTCGTGCGGATCGACGAGGACAAGGCGCGTGCGGCCCTCGGGAAGCTGGCCGGCAGGACCGACACGAAGGTCCGCGACGGCGCCGTCTCCTTCGACGACGGCCGTGTCGAGCAGGTCGCCCCGCGCACCGGCTACGCGCTGGACGTGGACGCCTCGATCGGCACGCTGCGCGCCCCCTTCCTGCGCGGCGCGGCGGACTCGGTCACGGCGCTGCCCGTGCGGGAGACCAGGCCCCGGGTCACGGCCGACGAGGTCCGGCGGGCGGTGCGCGCGTTCGCGGAGCCGGCGATGTCGGCACCGGTCACCCTCACCGCCGGCGGCAGGCGGTTCACGATCACCCCGGCCGTCCTGGGCCAGTACCTGACGATGCGGCCCGACGACACGGGCAGGCTCGCACCGAGGCTGGACGGCAAGGGTCTGCGTGCCGCGCCGGGGGTGGCCGACGCACTGAAGGGCCTGCCCGCCACCCCCCGGAACGCCCGCCTGGGCCTTCAGGGCGACAAGGCCGTGGTGACGGCCGACGCCAGGACCGGCGTGGAGGTCACCGACAAGGCCCTGGGCAAGGCGGTGCTGCCTCTGCTGACCAAGGCGGGCACCGCCCGCACCGGCGCGGTGGCCGCACGGGAGACGCGGCCGGAGGTCACCCGGGAGAACGCGGCACGCCTGGGGCTGACCGAGAAGCTGTCCTCCTTCACCGTCCGTTTCGAACCGGCCGCCTACCGCACGACGAACGTCGGCCGGGCCGTGGACCTCATCGACGGTTCCGTGGTCATGCCGGACGAGACCTGGAGCTTCAACCGGACGGTCGGCGAGCGCACCGAGGCCAACGGCTTCGTCGAGGGCGTCATGATCTACGACGACCAGTACCGGAAGGCGCCCGGCGGCGGCGTCTCCGCCGTGGCCACCACGGTCTTCAACGCCATGTTCTTCGCGGGCGTCAAGCCCGTCGAGTACGGCGCCCACTCCTTCTACATCGAGCGCTACCCCGAGGGCCGTGAGGCGACGGTCGCCTGGGGCAGCCTGGACCTCAAGTTCGCCAACGACTCCGGCAAGGCCCTCTACATCGAGGCCGAGTCCACCGACACCTCGCTGACCGTCAACTTCATCGGTACGAAGAAGTACGACGAGATCACGTCGGTCAAGGGTCCGCGCTCCGACGTGCGGGAACCGGAGACGAGGACGAGCACCGACGAGCAGTGCGTGCCGCAGACCCCGCTCGAGGGCTTCGACGTCACCGTCGAGCGGGTCTTCCACGACGACGGACGGGAAGTACGACGCGAACCGTTCCGCACGCACTACTCCCCGCGCGACGAGATCATCTGCGACTAGCGCTGCGGGGCAGCGCACCCGCACGCGCGGGCGGGACGACGGGGGTCGCGCGGACGGCCCGGGCGGCTCGCCTTCAGATCGCGGCGCTCGCCTCGGGGGCGATCTCCCCCGCTCGGCCACGGGCCGGTGTCCGGTGACCCTCGGCGTCGACGTGCGTCGTCGCTTCGGCGGCGACGGTTGCGGCGGGGGCGGCACGTCGGCCACGTCCGGCCAGCCGGCATCCGGCGCAGCCGGGGTGGCCTTCCGCGGCGGCCGCGTCCCTCACACGCCAGTCGCGCTCGGAGAAGGGCCTGGGCCCGCCGGCCTTGCCCCACCCGGCCAGGTGCAGCACCCAGGTGACGCAGGCCGCGAGGACGATGAGGCCCGCTCCCAGCGCGACTCCCGGGTACCACGCGGTGACCATCGACCCGCCGGACACCACGCTTCCCGCGAGCGCCGTACCGGTACCCGTCCAACCGGCGACGGTGTGGCCGTGGTCGTGGCCGCTGTGGGTTGGGTTCATGACGTGCTCCCGTGGCTTTGTATCTTCGGCAAGAACACCGAGAGGGCAAGACTCTTAGCTTCTAAGCTAAGTTTCTTAGATACTAAGGAGATAATTGGTGAAGGGCAAGCCGCGTCACGACGCGACAGCACAGGAGGCGCTGGACGCGATGGATCGCATGGTCGCCCTCGCCCTGGTGTCCCAGCACGACATCGCCCAGAGGCTCGGCCTGAACGTCACCGACCTGACATGCCTGGGTCACGTCATCGGCGCCGGACCACGGCACCTGACCGCCGGTGACCTGGCGCAGCACGCCAACGTGACCACCGGTGCGATCACCGGAGTGATCAACCGTCTCGAACGTGCCGGCTATGTGAGCAGGCAACCGGATCCCGCGGACCGACGACGGGTCCGGGTGGTCCTGGACGAGCACGCCGCTGCCCGGGTCTTCGCCGTCTACGGCCCGCACTACCGGCGCCTGGCCGAGCTCGCCGCCGACTACACGCCGCAGGAGACCGCCGTGCTGGCCGACTGGTTCACCCGGGCGAGGCAGGCCATGGAGGAGTCACTCGACGAGATCCGCGAGCCCTCGTCCGCCGGACCGGACGGTCCACGCCCCTGACCACCACCACGCACCGCGGGAACCGCCCGCACCGCCACCGTCACCGTCACCGGGGTGGCCGCCCCGGACGGCGCCTGCCGAGCCGGCCACCGCCCGAGCCGGAAACCCCGGTGCGCGAGCTGCGCGTCCGCATCAGCCGCGGGACGCCGGGGCGGCTGTCGCTCGTCCGTTCACCGCCCCTCCCCCGGCGCACGCGGAAGGCACCTGCGCCGGCCGCCGGCACCGCCGCCTCCACGGCCCGTTCGGGGAGTTCGTGGTCCGGACGGGCGCGCGGGAAGCGCAACCGCGCTCGACGAGGAAGACTCACGGGTGGCGTACCGGTCCCGCCCGGAGCCGCGTCCGCCCCCCCCTGGGACAGCGTGCGCCGCCCCCGCGCCGCACGCCCTCGCCTTCGGGCGCTGACCACCTGACCCTTCTTCGCGGGCTGGATCAGCCGGCATCCCGAGTACCAGGACCTGCTGTACCAGTCTCGCAGCAAGGTCGGTGACTGAGGAGCCGGGCACCCGGCGGAACCCCCGCGCCCTCGTACACCGCTTCGACCTCGGTGTGCACGAACGCGACGAGTTCCGCCGTACGGATGTACTCCGCGACGCCCGCCACCCTGGACTCCCCGTCGACACGGGCTTCATAGCGCTTCGCCTCGGGCACATCGCTCACTTCGAGCGTCATGTGTGCGTCCTCCTCGTGGGGTCCGATCCCGCTCGACCCGCTGAATCCCGTGCGCCAGGACGTCACCCCGACCTCATGATGTTGACACATCAACGTGTTCGTGCCGGGAGCAGCACCGGCGGAGGTTACGTCACCGCCACCGGTAGATGAGGTGTCAACGATCTCGTTAGACTGCCGCCATGGACGCACAGCCGCGCTGGCTCGACCCGGAGCAGAAGGCCGCCTGGGACAGCTTCATCCGCATGCAGGAGAAACTCATCGGACGGCTGTCCCGACGCGTCCAGGTCGACTCCGGACTGTCGGCGGCGGACTATGTGGTGCTCGTCAGCCTCACGGAGAGGGGCAACGGGCGGATGCGCTTCCTCGATCTGGCCAAACTCGTCGAGTGGGAGAAGAGCCGGATGTCCCACCAGGTCACGCGGATGGCGAAACGCGGGCTCGTGGCGAGGGAGGAGTGCCCCGACGACGGACGCGGAGCGTTCATCGTCGCCACCCCGGCCGGCTACGAGGCGATCGAGGAGGCCGCGCCACAGCACGTCGAGCACGTCCGTCGCCTCTTCGTCGACGCCCTCACCCCGAACCAGCTCAACACGCTCGGCCGGCTCTCCCAGCGCATCCTGGACCACATGGAGAAGCAGCCGGACTGACCGGAGCCCCCCCCGACAGCGCGGCTGACGCGTCACCAAGCACGCGAGGGCACGAGCAGACGCAGCGGAGGACAGCCGGACGAACCGTCGTGCCCTGATGCCCGACGGGAAACGTGCAGGGAGGACCAGTGCGGCCGATCATCCCCGACTATCTGGCAGAGGTACTGCGAGATGTGGAGTCGGACATGTCAGGAGAGCCGGCGGGGTACATCCCCGAGCTGGCGGCAGCGGACCCCGACCGCCTCGGCGCGGCCTTCGCCATGCTCGACGGAGAGGTCTACGGCGCCGGTGACATCGATACCGAGTTCACCATCCAGTCGATCTCCAAACCGTTCGTCCATGCGTTGGCCCTGGCCGATCACGGATTCGCCCCCGTCCTCGCCAAGGTCGGCGTCGAGCCGTCCGGCGAGGCATTCAACGAGATCTCTCTCGAGACCGGGACCGGGCGCCCCCGCAACCCCATGATCAACGCGGGCGCGATCACCGTGCACTCGCTGGCCGGCGCGGAGGACCTCACTCCGGAGCAGCGTGTGGAACGCGTGCGCCAGGGCCTCTCGGCGTTCGCCGGTCGCCGGCTCACGATGGACGACGCGGTATGCGCCTCGGAGATGGAGCACGCGCACCGCAACCTCGCCATCGCCCACATGCTCCGCAGCCACGATGTCCTCACCAAGGACCCCGAGGCCGTCGTGGAGGGCTACACCCGCCAGTGTTCCGTGCTCGTCACCACACGCGATCTGGCCATCATGGCCGCGACCTTGGCCAACCGCGGGACGAACCCCCTCTCGGGCGAGCAGGTGGTGCCGGAACCGGTGGTGCGCCAGGTGCTGAGCGTCATGTTCAGCTGCGGCATGTACGACGCCGCCGGTGACTGGGCTACCCAGGTCGGCATCCCGGCGAAGAGCGGGGTGGCGGGCGGCCTGATCGGCGCGCTCCCCGGACAGATCGGCATCGCGACGTTCTCACCACGACTGGATCGTCACGGGAACAGCGTGCGCGGGGTGTCCCTGTTCGAACGCTTCTCCTCGGACATGGGACTGCATGTGATGGAGACCCCCGCCGCCGCGCGTGCCGTCGTGCGGTCCCACCATGTCGTGGGCAGCGGACCGGACGCGCCGCGGGTCCTGCAACTCCAAGGCGGCATCGGCTTCGCCGGAGCCGAGAGAGTTGTCCAGGAAGCCATGACCATCCCCCCTTCGGACACGAGGGTGGCCCTGGACCTGACCCTGGTCCATTCGATCGACGACGTGGCACGGCGCGTGCTGCTGGAGGTCGCACGCCGGCTGACGCTGAGCGGCCACGACGTCTACCTCGTCGACCCGGAATCGGCCATGGCCGATCCCGACCCCGGAGACGGTGGCCGAGTCACGGTCGTGAACACCATGGACCAGGTCGTGAACCCGACGCGGGACGACCTCACGCGGACAGGGCTCCGGGCAGCCGGTCGTCCCGGGCCACGGTCATGACCTCCTGCGGCACGCCGTCGGGGTTGTCGTCGTCCGGCGGCATCGCCGAGACCGCGAGGGCGGACCGGTAGCCGGAGCGTCGTGATCCGCGGCGCTCCGGTGGCCGCGTACGCCGTGGTCCCGGCATGGATCGAGGACGTCCGAGCCCCTCCGCCGCGGCTGTGACGCGGCCGCCCGCCGGGCGAAGCCCTCCCTCGTCGGCGTGGGTCCACTGATGCCGGGCTGGACGCCGTGCCCGCCGATCAGGCCGCTGTCAGGCCTCGGGGGATCGGGACGCGCGGCCGGGGTGGCGCGGGTAGGTTGCGGCGGCTCGCCGCAGCTCCCGCATCCGCCCCGTCCAAGCCCTCATGCCGACGGAATCACCAGCGAAGCCGAGGCTCAGTAGTCCCAGACCGTCGGCACGAAACGGAAGGCGTTGCCGGTGGTCGCCACGTGGCAGACGGACGGGAACGGCAGGTGGCTGGCCATCAGGTGCTCACCGCTCGCCGCCATCTCCTTCAGGAGACGCATCCGGACCCGAGCCGACTCCTCGGGGTCGTGTTCGAAGCCGTTGTACCAGCCAGGCTGGTCGAACCCGCACTGGAACACGGCGTCGCCAGCGAACGTCAGCCGCTCTCCGCCCGACTCCAGGCGGACGATGCTGTGGCCGGGAGTGTGACCGCCGGTGCGCTTGATCAGTACTCCCGGCGCCACCTCGTACTCGGTCTCGAACGGCCGCAACTGGCCGCGGTACACGTCCAGGAACCGTGAGGCGGTCCTCACCAGTGTCTCGGGCACCGGTGTCGGCATGGCGGTGCGGGAGAAGTCGGGCGCTTGCCAGAACTCGGCTTCCGCAGCGGCCAGGTGGACCCGAAGATCCTTGCGCAGTCGGCCCCTGAGTCCCTCGACGAGCAGTCCCCCGATGTGGTCCATGTGCAAGTGGGTGAGCACCACGTCGGTGACGGACCCGGGATCGATCCCGGCGGCGTCCAGCCTCATGGCCAGCTGCCCCGCCCGGGGGAAGCCCGGGAACTCGGTACCCAGCCCAGAGTCGATGAGGATGGTCCGGTCCCCGCTGCGTACCACGGACACGTTCAGCGGGTAGTCGATCACCTCAGGCGGCAGGAAGTTGTCGCTGAGCCAGGCCGACAGCTCGGCCTTGTCAGCGTTGGTGGCCAGCGTCTCAGGGTTGATCGCCAGCACCCCGTCGCTGATCACCATGACATCGATGTCGCCCACCTTCAGCGCGTAGCGCGACGGAACTGCCTCGTCCCTCATCGGTGCTTCCGGGCGTGTGACGTTGATCTGGTTCATGTTGTCGTCCTTCTGGAGACCGTCGAGCGAATCATCGACGAAGTGACGAGGTCACTCCGCCCTACTCCCTCCAAGACCGGTCAGGATCAACTCTTGTGACGGCTCATCACAAAATCTGCACAAACCTGAGGCCTTCATCGGAACAGCCTCACATCATGATCATCTTGGCTACACGGGCAGACCGTTGAAACGCTCCGCCGTCCACGCCGTCCCGCTCGTCATCCGCCTACGGTGGTGGCGTCTGCACTCAGCTTCGCAGCCCTCCTCCTCCCGGGCCTGGCCGACGTCGCAGACACTCATGACGCCGCACACGGGGCGGGCGGTGCGCGTGGCTCCGACGCCACACCAGCACAGGACCTCGACCTGAGGCGAACATGCACAACAGCCTGGGCCCGGAGCCGGCCGGTTGCGCGGCCGTCGCGGCGAGTACGACGCGCTCGACCGGTTGACCGCACGGTAACGTCCGGACGCAGCGCCGTCCTGCTCGTACGCGGTGAAGCGGGCATCGGAAAGTCCGCCTTGCTGGATCACTACGCCGATCGGTTCTCCCGGCACCGGATCGTCGGGAAAGCCGGTGTCGAGTCCGAGAGGGAGCTGCCCTTCGCTGGCCTGCATCAGCTGTGCGCCCCCTTCCTCGGACATCTCGACAGACTCCCCGTGCCCCAGAGCGGAGCCCTGGCCACGCCGTTCGGCATCCAGGGCCGCAAGGTCGCGGTCATCGGCTACGGCAGCCAGGGCCACGCCCACGCCCTGTCGCTGCGCGACTCCGGCGTCGACGTGCGCGTCGGTCTGCACGAGGGCTCCAAGTCCAAGGCCAGGGCCGAGGAGCAGGGCCTGCGCGTGGTGAGCCCGTCCGAGGCCGCCGCCGAGGCCGACGTCATCATGATCCTCGTCCCGGACCCGATCCAGGCCCAGGTCTACGAGGAGCACATCAAGGACAACCTGAAGGACGGCGACGCGCTGTTCCTCGGTCACGGCCTGAACATCCGCTTCGGCTTCATCAAGCCCCCGGCCGGCGTGGACGTCTGCATGGTCGCCCCCAAGGGCCCGGGCCACCTGGCGCGCCGGCAGTACGAGGAGGGCCGCGGCGTTCCCTGTATCGCGGCCGTCGAACAGGACGCCTCCGGCAACGCCTTCGCGCTGGCCCTGTCGTACGCGAAGGGCATCCGTGCGCCACCTCGTCCGCGTGCGCGATGTGGTGGGTCGCAATGCGGTCGCGCTGATAGGCGTACATGCCCTCGACCGCCCCGGCGTCAGCCCTCTGCGCCACCGGGCGTGCCCGTGCGGCGCGGAGTGCTTTACGCGCTCACACCTGCTCGTCCCGCTCGGTGACGTGTTCTCCGACGTGGTCGGCGCCGGCGGCGGACAGCAGCGCCGGCAGAAGGCCGGGGAAGCGCGTCTCCAGGGCGTCACCTCGCAGCGTCACGAAGCAGCGTGTGCCCTCCTGGCGAGTCTGAGTCACACCCGCCTCACGCAGCATCTTGAGGTGATGGCTGAGCGTGGACTTGGCGACGGGAGCACTGAACTGCCCCCACCCTCTCTCGGCGCCGTCGGACAGGATTCGGACGATTCCCAACCGCGTCGGATCGCTGAGCACCCCGAGCAGGCGAGGCAGGGAGATCTCGCTGTCCGAGGGTGACGCGTGGTGGTTCGGCATACGGCCATGTTACCGAACGTTCGGCTCCTGTCGAACATGGGTGCTCACGCCGTCGCTCATCCCTCCACACAGGTAGCGGAGCAGGTCCTTGTCCGTCTCCTCGACGCGGAGCTGGCGCACGACCTCCTCGACCGCCTGGCTCAGAAGGGGAGATCCCCGCCGCAACACGTCGTACGCGACGGCGGTGAGTTCGATCTCGATGCTCCGGCGGTCGTTGGACGCGGTGTGCGTGGTGATCAGGCCGCGTTCCTGCAAGCGTGTGACCAGGCGGCTGGTGGCGGACTGGCTCAGTCCCGTCCCGTTGGCCAGGTCGCTCAGATAGAGCAGTCCCGTACCGGCTGCCACCCCCTCGCTCAACGTGCGAAGGGCGTAGAACTCGCTCACGCCCAGGCCCAGATGCCGGTGGAGGTGTCGCTCCATACGGGCTTCGATCCGGCGGTGGACGCGGGTCAGCCTGTTCCACTGTGTGATCAACCTGGCATCGTCGTTCATGGGTGGTGGCCTCCCTGCCGTCCCTAGGAAGACAAGACGGAGGCCGCCGTTGTGACAACAGAGGGGCGGCCGGGCGCGATCCGGCGGCGCGACCCCGCCCGCCCCGTCCGGAGCGGGCCCCGCTTCGCCGCTCGTCGTCACGCGGCGTGCCGGGCCGGGACGTGCGCCGGACCGGCCGGCCTGCGGGACGGCGGCGTCAAGCGGCGCACCCGCTCCTCGGGGACGAGCAGTCGTACGAGACCGTCGAGGTCGCCGGTGTCGGCGGCGGTCCTGAACGCGGTGACGAGACGACGGTGCGACTCGGTGGGGATCGGCCGCACGCGCTCGCTGTCGAGACGGGCCTGAGCGCGGTGGACCACCACGCGTGCGTTCGGGGCACTGATCCGCAGCAGCTTCGCGAGTTCCGCATAGGTGTAGTCGAAGCCCTTGCGCAGCACATAGGCGGCCAGCCGGTCCGGCGTCAGCCTGGCCATGAGCAGGGCCAGGGCCGACTCGATCGCCGCGGTCCGCTCGGCGCACAGCATGGGGTCGTCGGATGAGGCATGGTCATCGAGATCGGCGAAGCTCGGTTCGGACGGCGTCTCGTGCCGGCGCCGTCCCGACTGGATGACGTTGATGGCCAGGCGGGTCGTGGTCGTGGTCAGGAACGCGGCCGGGTTCTTGACCTCACCGCGGTCGGTGAGCTGCCAGCGCACCCACGCCTCCTGGACCACGTCCTCGGCTCCCGAGGCGTCGCCGACGATCCGGTAGGCGATGCTGAACAGTCGGTTCCGCTGGGCCAGGAAAACGTCGAGGGCGGTGTCCAGGTCGCCCTCGGCAGGCCGGGCGGCCGGGGTGCCGGCCGGCGTGGTGGTCTCCGGACTGGGCGCGGACATCGGGACTCCTTCGGGTGAACGGACGCCCCTCCAGGGCGATGGGTCCACCCTCCGTCCGCGGCACCCCCCATCGCGCCCTTGGTGTCCGTAGTCGAGTCCGTGGGCTGCCCGACCGGGGCCCCGGGGGCCAGGGCCTACGGACTCAGCCGGCACGCACCATGCTCTCGTCGTTCCGGTGCGTGGGCGGGGTGCTCGCCAGGGCACCGGGCAGCGCGCGGCGGGAATTGATCCCGAGCTTCGTGTACACCTTCCGCAGGTGCCACTCCACGGTGTGCGGGCTGATGAACAGCTCCGCGCCGATCTTCGCGTTCGTCATGCCGTCGGCGGCGAGCGTGGCCACCTGTGACTCCTGGGGGGTGAGCGCACTGGTCACCGTGGTCTCCCGTGCCCTGACGTGCTCCCCGGTGGCGAGCAGCTCGCGGCGGGCCCGCTCCGCGAAGGCGTGCGCCCGCATGCCGTCGAACATCGCGTGAGCGGTTCGCAGGTGCTCGCGGGCCAGCGATCGCTGGTGGGTACGGCGCAGCCACTCCCCGTACAGCAGGTGGCTGCGGGCCACCTCCACGGTGACGCCGCCGCGCCCGAACCCCGAGATCGCCGCACGGTACAGGCGCTCGGCCTCCTCGCCGTCGGCGAGAAGGGCCCGGCTACGGGCCGTGGCGCCGAGGGCCCAGCCGGAGTCGGCCGCGCGGGTGAGATCGACCAGCCGGTCCAGTGAGGCTCTGGCCTGGTCCAGCTCACCGCACCGGGTGGCGGCCTCGACGTGCTCGATCAGTGACAGACCGACGAAGTTGAACCCGTCGTGCTCGATGCCGGTACGCGCGGCCTCCATGGCCTCCTCGTACCGTGCCAGACCGTTGTACAGCACTCCCTGGATGTAGCCCATGGCGCCCAGCAGGGACACCTCGCCCCGCTGGTCGGCCCGCTGCCTGGCCTCCTCGATGATCCCGGAGGCGACGTCCGCCTCACCCCGCCAGGCGGCCAGGACCAGCGTCGCGTACTTGTGCGGCGCGTGACCGGTCGCGGCGGCCAGGGCGTCGGCCTCGTCGATCATCCTGTCCGCCTCGGCGAAGTCGCCGTAGTGGATGTGCACCCCACCGGCGTAGACGAGGGCCGGCGGCAGCGCGCCGAGCGCGCCGATGTCTCGGGCCAGGCGCACCGCACGATTGGACAGCGTGTCCCACGCGCGCAGGTCCCAGGCGTAGTGGATGAACGCCTCCAGTGCGACCGGTACGAGCAGGAGCCAGCGCACGGTGGCCTCCCGTGTGCGCAGCTCTTCGGTGGCCAGCAGTTCCAGGGCGCCGCGCAGCGCCGACACGCCGGTCTCGTAACCGTCCGTGAGGAGCGCGGCCACGCCGTCCAGGAGCAGGTCGGCGGCCCCGGAGCCGGAAGGGGGTGCACCGGACGCGCGGGCGGCGATAGCGGCGGCACGGGCCCCGGCTGGACCGTGTACGCGGCCCGCGAAGATGGTGGCACTGATCGCCTCCAGGTACGTCTCCCGCGCCAGCGGCGAACCGGCGACGGTGAACTGCGCGGCCGCGTCGAGGAGCAGGGGCGCCGCCTCGTCGCTGCGGCTGCGGGCGAAGAGGATCCTGGCCCGCAGCCGCGCCAGGCGAGCGCGGTCCAGCGGACTCAGGGGACACAGTTCGGCCACCGTCGCGAGCTCCGTGGCCCGGTCGGGCGCCGCAGCCGAGAAATGTGCCTCCGCTGCCGCCAAAGCGCGGCGCCCGCGTGGCCGGCGGTCCGGTGTCACCTCGGCGGCGCGTTCCAGCAGTACCGCCTCGGCCGCGATGCCCCCGCGTTGCCGGGCGCGGTCGGCCGCGCGTTCCAGTCCCGCGGCGACCTCCTCGTCCGGTCCGTCCGCGGCCTGGGCGGCGTGCCAGGCGCGCCGGTCGGGGTCCAGGACCGGGTCCGTGGCGGCGGCCAGGGCCCGGTGCACCGATCGGCGTGCTTCGGGTGCGGCTTGGTGGTAGACCGCTGAGCGGACCAGCGGATGCCGGAACCGGATGGACTCGCCCAACTCGATCAGACCGGCGACCTTGGCCGGAGCGGCGAAGGGGGTGATCTTGAGCATGGCGGCCGCGCGGGCGAGCAGCCGGGCGTCACCGACCGGTTCCGCCGCGGCGATCAGCAGCAGCGTCCGCGTCGCCTCCGGCAGCGACCCGAGCCGCTGGGCGAAGTCCCGCTCGATCCGGCTCGCGACCGGGCCCTGGACGATCGGGTGACCGGACGCGTCCAAGCCGTAGGCCAGTTCCGCGGCGCTGCGGCCCCGCGAGAACTCCAGCAGGGCGAGGGGATTGCCGTGCATCTCGGCCACGAACCGGTCCCGGACCCGCTTCTCCAGTCGCCCGCCGACGGCCGTTTCCAGGAGTTCCCCCGCGGCGGTGGCGTCGAGGCCGCCTATGCGCAGGGCCGGCAGACCGGTCAGTGCACCCTCTCCTTCGGGGTCGCGCACGGCGAACACCATCGCGACCGCCTCGGCAAGCAGTCTCCTCGCGACGAACTCCAGTGTCTGCAGGGAGACTTGGTCCAGCCACTGCGCGTCATCGATCAGGACGAGCACCGGTCGCGCCTCCGAGACACGGGTGAGCAGCGAGAGCACGGCGAGACCGACCAGGAAGCGGTCGGGCGGATCCCCGGCCGCCATGCCGAACGCCACACGCAGGGCCTCACGTTGGGGTGCCGGCAGGTCGTCCAGCTCGTCGAGGAACGGCGCGCACAGTTGGTGCAGGCTCGCGTAGGGCAGCTCCATGTCCGCCTCGATGCCCTGCGCGCGGGTCACCTTCGTCCGTGATGCCTGCGCGGCCAGGTACTCCAGAAGCACCGTCTTCCCGATGCCCGCTTCGCCGCGGATCACCAGCACCCGGGACCCGTCTTCACGCAGGCCTGCCAGCAGATCGTCGAGTGCCGCGCGCTCGCGGTGCCGGCCGACCAGGTCCGGAATCGGGCTGGCGATCATGCGCATGACTCCCTAGGTGCTCCGGGGACGGCGAACTCCCGCAACGAATGCCGGAAACGAACCCTTTCAACGATACTCGGAGCTCAGACAACACGTTGTGTCTACACCTTGTGACACACTCCACGTGAGAGTTGGTGCCGAGGCTGTCACACGGAGGCCCGCAGCCCGGTCGGCACCCTCACGTCATCGCGGCGACGACGGGCTAACCGCGGCCGCCGCCCCAAGAGGTCGACGTGTCCGGGAGGTGCCGGGACGCCCATCCGGCCAGCTCGTTGAGGATGGGCATCAGAGCCGTCCCGTTCGGAGTGAGACGGTAACGCACCGCGACGGGCGGGCCGGGCTCCACCTCGCGTTGCGCGAGACCGGCGGCGGACAGCTCGGAGAGTCGCTCCGAGAGGACCGAGTCGCTGATGCCCTCCACCGCGCGCCGCAACTCGGCGAAGCCCAACGGTCCGTGCTGGAGGGTGGCCAGGATGACGCCGTTCCACCACTTGCCGAGAAGGCCGAACGCCTTGCTCAGCGCACCGTCACAGGCCGCCGGATGGTGCTGCTCCGCCTCCACGCCGCCCGCATCGGCCGATCGAGTCCGTTCCCGGACTCCTCCCCCGCGTCCCCCACCGAGGCCGCCGCCGCGCTTTTCACCGACGCCTGCACCGCGTACGCCTTCGCCGACACTCCGGTCGACGACGCGACGCTCACCGGCATCTGGGAGCTCGCCCGCTGACCACCGACCGCCGCGAACACCCAGCCGCTGCGCGTCCTGTACGTCCGTACGGCCGAGGGCAAGGAGCGCCGCTGCCGCACCTCGACGAAGGGAAACGGCCTAAGTCGGCCTCGGCGCCCGTCGTCGCGGTCCTCGCCGCGGACCACCGCTTCCACGAGCACCTCCCGCACGTCCTGCCCATCCGCCCGGAGATGAAGGAGCACTTCGAGAGCGAGCCCGCCCAGCGTGAGGTCATCACCTCGTTCAACGGACCGCTTCAGGCCGGTTACTTCACCCTCGCCGTCCGCGCCCTCGGCCTGCCGACACCGGCTGGCGCTCCCTCCTCGTCGTCAACATCGGCCACCAGGCCGGACCTCCGTCGTTCGACCGCATGCCACGGCTGGCCCACGGGCACGCCCTCGACTGGGCCTGACCCCCGGCAGACGTGAGGACCGCTCCTTCAGAAGACCGGCAGGAGGGACAGCAGTCGTAGGTTGGTGTGGCTCTCCGTCCCCGGCGTCGCGGTGTAGACCACGAGCCGCTGGGAGTGGTCGGGATCGATCAGCGTCTGGCAGTGCAGTTCGAGGGTTCCGACCTGTGGGTGCACGAAGCGCTTGGAGGCGCAGTACGGCCCCAGCACGGGACGTTGCCGCCACAGGCCGGCGAACTCGGGACTCTCCCGGTTCAACGCGTCCACGAGCGCGGCGGCACCCGAGTCACCCCCGTCGCGGGAGTAGGCGCTGTGGAGGTCGGCCACCATGAGACGGCTCTGCTCGGCGTGATCGCTCGCGGGGTGGACCAGACGGGCGGCAGGGTCCGTGAACCAGCGGTAGTGGGAACTGCGGGCCAGTCCCGTGTGGGCCGTCTGGTCACCCAGCAGGGCCATCGCGGGACGTGTTTGGCTCAGCGTCTCGCCCAGGTGGTTCATCACCTGGGCGGGAGTGTCCTCCAGCCGGTCCAGAATGCGCATCATCCCGGGGGAGACGTGATCGCCGCGTCGCGCACGGCCCGGCAGGGCGTGCCCGGCGAGCTGGAAGAGGAGATCGCGTTCCTCCAGTGACAGGCGCAGGCCGCGGGCCATCGCGGTGAGCATCTGCTCCGAGGGGTGCGGGCCTCGCGGCTGCTCCAGCCGGCTGTAGTAGTCCACCGACATGTCGCACAGGGCCGCGACCTCCTCGCGACGCAGCCCTCCGGTACGCCTGCGGCGGCCGCGGGGCAACCCGACGTCCTCGGGTTGCAGGGCCTCGCGGCGTGCCCGTAGGAAAGCGGCCAGCGCCGCGCGGTCTGCCATGGTCGTCCTTTCGCACCGGACCGTGCCGCGGCCGGGGTGCACTGCCGCGACTCGGTGGATCAACGAGGTGAACGTCGTACCCGGGGTGCCTCATTCCCGGCGGACATTGTGTTGTGCACGGACACAGTGGTGTGGTGTGTCAGCGTGTGATCGCCTTGGTCTCCAGGAACTCCTCGAGGCCCGCACGGCCCATCTCCCGGCCGTTGCCGGACTGCTTGTATCCGCCGAACGGTGCCTGGAAGTTGTGCGGGCCGCCATTGACGTCGACCTGGCCGACACGCAGTCGCGCGGCGATCGCCATGGCGTGGTCCTCGTCTCCGGTCACCGCGGCGCTGAGGCCGTAGACCGTGCCGTTGGCGATCTCGACGGCGTGATCGTCGTCGGTGTAGGGGATGACGACGAGGACGGGGCCGAAGATCTCCTCCTGGGCGATGACCGACTCCGGTGCGACGTCGGAGAAGATCGTGGGCCTGACGTAGGCGCCGGTCTTGAACCCCTCAGGTCGGCCGGGGCCGCCCGTCACGAGGGTGGCGCCGTCGGCGATGCCGCGCCGGATGTAGCCGTCGACGCGTCGGCGCTGGGTCTCCGAGGCGAGTGGACCGATCCGCGTGGCCTCGGCGGCCGGATCACCGACCACGTACTCCTGGGCGGCGGTCCGGAGCTTGTCGACCACGGTCGCCTGGAGGTCCTCGGGCACGAGCATGCGCACGTAGGCACCGCAGGCCTGGCCGGCGTTGGCCCAGGCGAAGGCGAGTCCGCGGGTGACGGCGGAGTCGAGGTCGGCCTCGGGCAGGATGATGTGGGCCGCCTTGCCCCCCAGTTCGAGTGCGACCCGCTTCACCGTGGCGGAGGCGGCGGCGGAGACGCTCTTGCCGGCGCGGGTGGATCCTGTGAAGGAGATCATGTCGATCTTCGGGTGGCCGGACAGGGCCTCACCGACGACCGGGCCGGTTCCCTGCACCACGTTGAACACACCGTGCGGGAGCCCGGCCTCCGTCGCGATCTCCGCGAACATACGGGCGCTGAGGGGAGACAGCTCCGACGGCTTGAGGACGACACTGTTGCCCGCCAGCATCGCCGGGACCACCTTCGTCACCAACTGCTGCAGCGGGAAGTTCCACGGTGTGATGGCGCCCACCACTCCGATGGGTTCGCGGACGACGAGCGAGTTCTCGACCGTCTCGCTCCACTCGAACTGCTCGGCCGCGGCGATCGCGGCCAGGGTTGACGCGACCGGGAATCCGGCCTGCGCCTGCCGGGAGAAGACGATGGGGGCGCCCATCTCCAGGGTGATGGTGGCCGCCAGTTCCTCGCTCCGCTTCTGCAGGCCTTCGGCCAGGCGTCGCATGACGTCCGCCCGGTGCTGCGGGGGCGTCGAGGCCCATCCGGGGAAGGCGCCGACCGCGGCGTCGACTGCCATGTCCACGTCGTCGGCGGTGGCCTCGTGCAGGTGGGCGATGATCGATTCGTCGGCGGGGTTCACCACGTCGATCAACGGTCCGGAGCCGGTGACGGCACGGCCGTCGATCCAGTGGGAGGGAGTCGGGAAGGGAGTCCTGGTGCTTTCGTTCATGTCGCCCAGCGAACACCGCGCGGCGCGGAGCATCCATGCTCTCCCGTGCCCATGATCCGGGTCACAGGACCGTGCGAGCGCGGCACTGCCGTGGGACGTCCCGGCTGGGGCGCGAGGCGCCGCCCGCCGCTCCCGGCCCGCACCACGAGGGCCTGGCCGACCGGTCGCCGGCGCCGTCCAGGCCCGTGCTCCCGAAGGCGTCCAGCGTGATCCATGTCCAGGTCCTGGGCCGTGACGGACCTGCCGCCCCGCGCCTGCCTCTCCTGGACACTGTTGGCGCGCGCGAGGGCGGCACGCACCGCTCGGGAGACGTCACCGGCGTCGTCCAAACGTTCTGCCCTCTTGATGAGACGGATCTCCGTTCTGTGACAGCCGCCGCGAAGACGGCCGCGGAAGCCGCCCCGGTTCCGGCCGCACGCCGTGTTGTTATGCTCGCCGCGTGTGGGGGGCTGCGTGAACGGGGTCGGTCCGGAGCGGCTGCGTGGTCGGCGCCGTGAGTACGAAGTGCTGGACGGGCTGGTCTCGGAGGTGGAGGCCGGTCGCAGTGGCGTGCTGGTTCTGCGCGGCGACGCCGGCATCGGGAAGTCCGCCCTCCTGGATCACCTGGCGGCACGCGTCACCGCGCACCGGGTCGCCCGGGGAGCCGGTGCCGAGTCGGAGATGGAGCTTCCGTTCGCGGGGCTGCACCAGTTGTGCGCGCCCTTCCTCGGGCACGCCGGCTCCCTCCCGGCGCCGCAGGCGGAAGCGCTGGCCACGGCGTTCGGGGTGAGCGCGGGGCCGCCCCCGGACAGGTTCCTGGTCGGTCTGGCCGTACTCGGGCTGCTGACCGACGTGGCCGCCCGGCGACCGCTGTTCTGCCTCGTGGACGACGCCCAGTGGCTCGACCGCGTCTCCGCGCAGACGCTGGCGTTCGTGGCGCGAAGGATGCTCGCCGAACCGCTGGCTCTGATCTTCGCCACCCGTGAGCAGCGGGGACGCGACGACCTGGCCGGCCTGCCCGAGCTGACGCTGCACGGGCTGGACGACGCCGACGCCCGCGCGCTGCTGGACGCGAGCGCCGAAGGCCCGATGGACGAGCGGATCCGCGACCGCATCCTCGCCGAGGCTCGCGGCAATCCCCTCGCGCTGCTGGAACTCCCCCGCTTCCGCGTCGACGCGGAAGCGGTCGAGGGGTCCGCTCCGCACGGTCCCGTAAGAGTGACCGGCCGTATCGAGCGGAGCTACCTCGCGCGGGTCCGCTCGCTCCCCGAGCCGACCCAGCGCCTGCTGCTGGCGGCCGCCGCCGAGCCGGTCGGTGACGTGCCGCTGCTCCTGAGCGCCGTCGAACGACTGGGCGTCGACCCGGACGCGGTGGAGCCCGCGGTGACGGCGGGGCTGCTCGACGTCGGCACGCTGGTGCGTTTCCGGCATCCGTTGCTGCGCTCCGCGATCTACCGGTCGGCCGGGCTCGTGGAGCTGCGGGAGGTGCACCGGGCGCTGGCCGAAGTGACGGACCCCTGCCTCGACCCCGACCGCCGTGCCTGGCACCTCGCGCGGGCCACGGTCCGGCCGGACGAGTCCATCGCCGCGGAACTGGAGTCGTCGGCCGGACGGGCGCGGGCGCGGGGCGGCACCGCCGCGGCGGCCGCGTTCCTCGCCCACGCGGCCGTACTGACGCCGCACCCGCGGCGCAAGGCGACGCGTGCCCTCGCCGCGGCTCAGGCGAAGCTGCGTGCCGGTGCGCCCACCGCGGCGCGCGACCTGCTGGAGCTGGCACGGACCGGCACGCTCGACGAACTCGGCCGGGCCCGCGCGGATCTCGTCGAGGCCCGGATCTCCTTCGTCTCCAGCCGCGTGGACGAAGCGCTCCCCAGGCTGTTGGCCACCGCGCGACGCCTGGTCCCGCTCGATGTGGGCCTGGCCCGCGAGACCTTCCTGGACACCCTGTCGGCCGCCATGTTCGCCGGGCGCCTCGCGTCCGAGGCGCACGTACGCGAGGTGGCGGCAGCCGCGCGCGGGACGACCCCGCCCCGCACGGGACCGCCGCGCAACGCCGATCTGCTGCTGGACGCCCTCACCACCCGTTTCCTCGACGGGTACCGCGAGGCGGTCACCGTCTCGCGCGACGCGGTACGCGCGTTCCGCCGGGAGACCGAGCCCGACGAGGTACTGCGCTGGTCGTGGGCGGCTTCGGCACTGGCGGCCGAGATGTGGGACCACGAGGGCTGGACCGAACTGGTCACCCGCCACGTGCGCACCGCCCGTGCCGTCGGAGCGCTGACCGAGTTGCCGCTCGCGCTCAATTCACGGGTGGTCGTCCACACGACCGCCGGTGAACTGGACGCGGCGGCGCTGCTCATCGCGGAGACCGGCCGGGTCCAGGAGGCGGTCGGCAGCGGCTTCTCGCCGTACGGCACGATGACGCTCGCCGCCTGGCAGGGGCGCGTGAGCGAAGCCGCACCGTTGATCAAGGCCGGCACGGAGGAGGCCCTCGGCCGCGGTGAGGGCATCGGGGTGGCCGTCGCGTGGCGGGCGGAGGCCGTGCTCCTCAACGGCCTGGGCAGGTACGAGGAGGCGCTGGACGCCGCCCGTCGGGCGAGCGCGCATCAGCAGGACCTGGTCGCGGCCGGCTGGGGGCTGGTCGAGCTGGTGGAGGCCGGGGCGCGCAGCGGCCGGCTCGACGTGGCCGAGGCGGCACTGGCCCGGTTGACCCGGGACACGGACGCCGCCGCCACGGACTGGGCACTGGGCGTCCAGCTGCGCTGCCGCGCCCTGCTCAGTGACGGAACGGCGGCCGACGAGCTGTACCGGGAGGCGATCGAGCGACTCGGCCGCACCCGGGTCGCCATGGAGACGGCTCGAGCGCGTCTGCTGTACGGGGAGTGGCTGCGGCGGGAGGGCCGCCGCGCCGACGCCCGTGCGCAGTTGCGGACGGCCCACGCCCTGTTCACCCGGTTCGGCGCGCAGGCGTTCACCGAACGCGCCGTCCGCGAACTGCGGGCCACCGGCGAGACGGTGGCCCGCCGCGACTCCGCCGCCGTGGCGGTGCTCACCCCTCAGGAGAGCCAGATCGCGCGCCTGGCCCGGGACGGGCTCACCAACTCCGAGATCGGCGCCCAGTTGTTCCTGAGCCCGCACACCGTGGAATGGCATCTGCGGAAGGTGTACGCCAAGTTGGGCATCACCTCCCGGCGCCTCCTGAGCACGGTCCTGTGAACGGCGCTGACTGACCGGGTGTCAGGCCGCCCGGAGGGACGCGAGATGGGCCTCGAACGTCCGGCGGCCGCGCAGCTACTCACCGCGTGGCAGCAGGCCACTCATGGGCATGGCCTTGCCGACCTTGCCCGGGAGCGTCACGGGCACGACGAGGCGGCGTCGGCCCCGCGCACGCGCGATGCGAGGCGCCATGTCGACGATGTCCAGCTGGCCGGGCCCCGCGATCTCGGCTGCCATACCCGCCGGTCACCGCGTCGTTGCCGGACGGTTTCCCGGCCAGGCCCGCGCCGGTGGTGAGGTCCACGCCGTGCGAACGGGCGAAGACCACGGGTGTGTCCTCCGGCCACGGCCACCCGCATGTGCTGCTTCCTCCCGCCGACATGGTTGGTGCGCCACACCCTGGTGACAGGACACCCGCCCCGTCTGTGGCACCCCCTCACCGGCCAACTGTCACAGGCGCCCGCGCCGCTCGGTCACTGCGGAAGAGGGACCTGTCGGCCCCTGGCCCGGTCCCCGTACCCCGGCCGAGAGGAAGACCCATGACCACGCGCATCGTGACCGTCGCCGAAGGCGGACGGCTCACCCGTTCCGTCTCGATAGGCACGCACCACCTGACCGCCGACGAACCCGAGCCCATCGGCGCCGACGAGGGCCCCACCCCGGGCGAGCTGCTGCTGGCCGCGCTGGGATCCTGCACCTCCATGGCCGTGCGGGCTCTGGCGGACCGGCACGACTGGCCACTGGAGCGGATCGACGTGGCCGTGCGGTTCGGGAAGCGGGGTGGTGACATCGTCAAGAACGTCGGGCTGACCGGTGACCTGGAGCCCGCTCAGCGGGAGCAGTTGCTGGCGGCGGCCGGGCGCTGTCCCGTCCACCGCCTGCTGGCCCGGGAGGCGACGATCGTCACGGTGCCGGCGCTGCTGGCGGAACCGGAGGCGTCGCACGTCTGAGCCGGCCCTCCTCGGGCGGGTCAGGGCGTGGTCGCCATCGCCTCCAACCGCACCGAGCCGATCTCCTTGCGGGAGGAGACGCCGAGTTTCGCGAAGACCTTGCGCAGATGCCATTCGACCGTGTGCGGGCTGAGGAAGAGCCGCGCGCCGATCTCCGGGTTGGTGAAACCTCCCTGCACGAGCCGGGCGATCTCGACCTCCTTCGCGGTGAGGACCGCGGTCTCCGCCGCGGCGCGCCCGCGCACCTCGACGCCGACGGCCTTCAACTCGCGTCGGGCGCGTTCCGCGAACGCCTCCGCCCCGGCGGCGTCGAGTATCTCGTGTGCCTCGCTCAGCCGGGTACGCGCCTGCGCCCGTCGCCGTTCCAGGCGCAGCCACTCACCGTGCCGAAGCCGTGCGCGGGCGCTGTCCATCCGGACCCCGGCCGTGTCGAGCCACTCGATCCCTTCCCGGTGCAGGGCGTCGGCCGTCTCGCCCTCGCTCACCAGGGCGCGCGTGGCGGCGGAGATGCCGAGCGCCCAGGGAGTGCCGCTGACCTGGGCCATCTCCTCGATCGTCCGTACGGCCTCGGCCGCCCGCTCGGTACGCGCCAGGCGCACGGCCGCCTCGACGAGTTCGACCCGGGACGGGAGGGACAGGCCCAGCTCCTGCGGGTTCTCACAGCCGCGCTCGGCCGCGGCGTAGGCCTCCTCGTACCTGCCGAGACCGTTGTAGAGGACGGCGGCGGCCCATTGGGTGGCCGTCATCACCTTGCCCTCCCCGCGCAGGAGGCGGTCCTGGGTAAGGGTCTCGATCGCTTGCCGGGTGGTGGACTCCCGCCCTCTGAAGGGCTCCAGGACGAGTGCGCCGTAGTGGGCGAAGAAGCTGCTGCCCGTGGCTTCGCCGATCGCGTTCGCCTCCACGGTCAGGGAGGCGGCGCCGCGCAGGTCGCCGGCGAACACCCGGTTCGACAGGCGCAGCAGAAGGGCCGAGGGCAGCACGGCGAGCGCTCCGTTGCCGCGGGCCAGGTCGACCAGCCGCGCCGACAGCTCGGACCAGGCGGCGAAGTCCCAGGTGTTGTGCGCCATGCGGCACGCGAACGGCAGCCAGCCCAGGCCCTCCTCCCGGGAGGGTTCCCCTTCCCGGAACGCCGCCACGGCGTCCAGGAGGATCGGCGCGCCCACCGCGTAGCCCTCGGTCACCACCCGGGCGAGACCGGTCAGAAGGCGGGTCTCCCGGCTCTCGGTGCCGGTGTGGCCCGGCGTGCTGAGCACCGCCTCGGCGACGTCACGGACCCCGCCCGTGGCCAGTCGGCCCGCGGTCAGGGCCGCGTAGATCGCGTCCCGGTACGTCTGGTCGGCGAGTGCGGAGTCGAACGGCTGGAGCCGCTTCGCCGCTTCGAGCAGCAGCGGCAGTCCGGCGCTGGCGCTCTTGGCCGCCGACATGATCTGCCCGCGCAACAAGGTCGCGCGTGCGGCTCCGACCTCGTCGAGAGGGCTCAGCTCCGCCGCGTCGACCAGTTCCCGCGCGGTGTCGAAGGCGCCCGCCTGGTACTTCGCCTCCGCCGCGGCGAGTGCCCTGGCTCCGCGGCGCACCGGATCGGGGGTCAGCTCGGCGGCTCGGTCCAGGAAGGCCGCCGCCGCGGCGACACCACCGCGCGCGTGCGCTCGCCCGGCGGAGCCCTCCAGTTCGGCGGCGACGTTCTCGTCCCGGCCCGTCGTGGCACTCGCGAGGTGCCAGACACGGCGTTCGGGATAGAGCGTGGCGTCGATCGACTCGGCCAGCGCTCCGTGCACGCGCCGGCGTTCCTCGAGCCCGACGGCGCGGTACGCCGCGGAGCGCACCAGTGGGTGGCGGAAGCGGACCCAGGCGCCGAGGGCCAGCAGACCCGACGCCTCGGCTTCGGTTGCGGCGCGGTCCACGTCGATGCCGAGGCGTTCGGCGGCGCTCCGCAGCAGGGACACGTCGCCGACCGGCTCGGTTGCGGCGATGAGCAGCAACTGCTGTGTCTGCGCCGGGAGGGACTGGATACGGCGGAGGAAACCCGCCTCGATCTGGCTGGACAGGGGACGGCTCTCCGGTACGCCGAATCCTCCGGCCATCTCTAGGAGGGACAGGCCGCGCGGCAGCTCCATCAGGGCCAGCGGGTTGCCGCGCGTCTCCGCGACGATGCGGTCGCGTACCCGCTGGTCGAGCGGGCCGGTGACGACCGAGTCGAGGAGCTGGCGGGAATCACGCTCGCCGAGTCCGCGCACGACGAGCTCCGGAAGACCCGCGAGCACCTCGCGGGAGCCGGACTCGCGGACGGCCAGGACCAGTAGGACGGGTTCGGCGAGCAGCCGTCGGGCGACGAACTCCAGCGTCTGGGCCGAGACGCGGTCCAGCCACTGCGCGTCGTCGACCAGGCACAGCAACGGCTCGTCGCCGACGGCGGCGGCGAGCAGACTCAATGTGGCCAGGCCGACCAGGAACCGGTCGGGAGCGTCACCGCCCTGCAGTCCGAATGCCGTGCGCAGGGCGTTGCGCTGCGGCTCGGGGAGACCGTCCAGGTGGGAGAGCAGAGGTGCGCAGAGCTGGTGCAGCCCGGCGTGGGAGAGCTCCATCTCGGACTGCACGCCGACCGCTCTGACCACGCGGCACCCGGCGGCCCGGTCGAGCAGGTGGTTCAGCAGCTCGGTCTTGCCGATGCCCGCCTCACCGCGCACCACCAGCACTCCGCTGCGGCCGGCCTTGGCCTGCGCGAGGAGGTCGTCGAGGACCTTGCACTCGTCCTGCCGCCCGATGAGCTCGGTCCGTGCGCCGTCCCTCACCATGGCAGCCTCCCGGCTGTCACGATACCCCGGCGTTTCACTGTCCGTAGAGCTGTCTCAAACTGATTGTCGAAACTCGCGCGAAAGGCGCTCGGACCCGGTGAGTCCGATGCCCCTGTCTGCCCCCGCCTCTGCCTTCTTCTGCGCTCCCGTCTTCCCGACCTCGCGTTCCGGCCGGGGCCGGCTGGCCGGAAGCCGCCGCTACGGATCCTGCGGTGACCTGGTGCCGCGTCGGTGGATCAGGTCATCGATCCCACGACGACCGCTGTGCACACGAAGATCGTCAGGCCGATCGCGGTCATGGCTGTCAGCGTGCCTCGCAGCCAACGGCCGAACCGGAGGCGGTGCGCCGCCTCGGCCGCGCCGATGCGCTCCGCGATGTGCTCGGTCACCATGCGGGCGACGTGCTTCTGTTCCTCCAGATACCACCGCTCCAGGTCCCTCCGCTGCCCGCAGGTCAGCCCGTCTGCCCTCGCCGTGAAGGCGGACACCCGCCGACGGGCGGCACTGAGGTGCGCCTCGCGGTACAGAAACGCCTGTATGTCGGCCAGCCCGCGAGCGGCCTGCTTGGTCGTGTTCATGAGGTACTCCCGTGCCACTCCGGTCGGGACGTGACGCGGCGCCGCGGCGAGCACGGTACCGGTGGGCCGCCGCCGGCCTCCCGGGGCGGCGGCCCACCCTCCGCTCAGCCGGTCGCCTGCGCCGCCTCGTTGATCAGCCGGGCGACTTCACCCGGACGCGACACGCTGACCGCGTGGGAAGCGGTGACGTGCACCACCGTGGCCTTCGCGCGCTCGGCCATGTACGTCTGCGCCTGGGCCGGGATGTTGCGGTCCTCGGAGGCCACGAGGACCCAGGACGGGATGTCCTTCCACGCCGGGGCCGAGGCGCCCTCCGCCAGCGCGGCGTCGGCGACGGGCCGCTGGGTGGCCGCCATGACCGCCGCAATCTCCTCCGGGACGTCGGCGGCGAACTGCTGGTGGAACCGGCTCTGCTCGATGTAGAGGTCCGCGGCCCGGCTGCCGTCGGGGAGCGTGACCGACACCGGGCGGAGCGTCTCCCCGAGGGTGCTGCCCGGGAACTCGCCGGACAGGTCGACCGCGCTCTCGCCTTCGTCCGGCAGGAACGCCGCGACGAACACGAGAGCCTTGACGTGGTCGAGTCCCGTCGCGGCGTTGCTGATGACCGAGCCGCCGTAGGAGTGCCCGGCGAGGACCACGGGCCCGTCGATGGACTCCAGGAGCTGCCTGACGTACGCGCTGTCCTCGGTCAGTCCGCGCAGCGGATTGCTCGCGGCCACCACCGGGTAGTCGTCCGACAGGAGCTTCTCGACGACGCCGTTCCAACTGGACGAGTCCGCGAACGCGCCGTGCACGAGGACGATGGTCGGTTTCTGTGTGCTCATGGGACTGGCCTTTCCGGATCAGTCGGTGCCGAGGGCCTTGCGCAGAACGTGGATCGCCTGCTCGATCGCCGCGGTGGATGCCTGCGTTCCACGGACCGGGTTCAGCATCATGAAGTCGTGCAGGGTGGCGTTGTAGCGGACGCTCGTGGTCGGCACACCGGCCTGGATCAGCTTGCGGGCGTAGGCCTCGCCCTCGTCGCGCAGCACGTCGTTCTCGTCGACCGCGACGAACGCCGGCGGCAGTCCCCGCAGGTCCTCCAGGGTGGCACGCAGCGGCGAGGCCGTGATCTGGTCCCGCTCCGCCGGATCGGTGGTGTAGGCGTTCCAGAACCACTCCATGGCCTTCGCGGTCAGGTGCGGTCCGTGCGCGAAGACGCGGTAGCTCTCCGTGTCCTGCCCGGCATCGGTGACGGGGTAGTAGAGGGACTGGTGCAGGAAGGTCACGTCACCGCGCCGCTTCGCCATGTGGGTGAGGGCGGCGCTCATGTTGCCGCCGACCGAGTCACCGGCGACGACCATGCGGGAACCGTCCAGGTCTTCGTCGGCGCCCTTGGTGGTGACCCACTGGGCGGTGGCGTAGGCCTGTTCGATGGCGACGGGGTACTTCGCCTCCGGGGAGCGGTCGTACTCGACGAAGACCACGGCCGCCTCCGCGCCCACGGCCAGCTCGCGCACCAGGCGGTCGTGGGTGCCGGCGTTCCCGAGGATCCAGCCGCCGCCGTGCACGTAGAGGACGACGGGCAGCACTCCGGTGGTGCCGGCGGGCTTGACGATGCGCACCCGCACGTCGCCCACCTGGGCGGGCACGGTGATCCACTTCTCGTCCACGTCCGGCTTCTCCACCGGCCCGGACTGGACGTCGTCGAGCAGCTTGCGGGCTCCCTCGACACCGAGTTCGTACAGCAACGGCGGTTTGGCGGTGGCGTCGGCGAATTCCTGCGCGGCGGGCTCGAGAACGATGTCGCTCATGGTCGCTCCTTGAGGTGGTGGGGCTTTTGGATGGCTTTCCACCTCATAAGACCATGTGGGGAGGCGATATGTGACGTGTCGGGCCCGCACAACGGGTTTCGCTAGTCGGAGGCCACCCGGGTGGGATCCACCGGCCTCGGCAGCAGGGAGCCGTCGACGTAGAGATCGACGTGCTCGTTGTAGAACGCGGTCAGTCCGGCGATGCGGTTGGCGTGGATGGTCGGGAAGTCGTACGTCCAGGCGATGTCCTCGTGGAAGCCGGTGTCGCTGTCGAACGACCAGTAGTCGCTCGTCGTTCCCTTGTAGGGGCACCGGGTCACCGTGTCGGAGTGCCGCAACCGGGTCCAGTCGATGTTCACGGGGTCGAGGTAGTAGCGGGTCGGCAGACCGGTCTCGAACAGCTTCACGCACCCGGAGGCTTCCGCCAGTACGACGCCGTCCACCTCGACCCGGACGGTGCTGCGCGAACGCAGCGCGTCCACGCGCGAGTACGGGCTCCGCGGATGGACGAAGACCGGCTCGTCCTCCTCGAACCAGGCGTCCAGCGCCTCCCATTCGAAGCGCACCGTGTCGCGCAGGGCTTCGGGGGAGCCCTCCCCCCAGACCCACGCCGCTCCCACACGGATTTCCGGACCGACCCGCAGGGTGTGGCGGTGAGCAGGCCCGGCACCGAGCTGCTCGGTGTGCTTGTCGTCGTCGAGCACACCCTCCACCAGGTCCTCGATCGGGATGCTGAACTGCGGGTATGCCTGCCACTCCCACACGTACAGCGCGCGGCGGGTGTCGAAGGCGACGCGACCCCCGACCATCCCCCGGATGCGCCGTGGAACGGGTTCGACGTGTCCGATCGGGACGATGAGACTCGGGTGCAGGACGCTCTCGGTAGCCATGGTGATCACCTTGGGTTCGCTGATGGATGGTGTGCTCGCCGTACCGGGGGCCCGGAAGGGCGGCGCCGACTCGGGCCGACGGGCCTGGTCCACTCGTTCGATGCTATCGCCCGCGCCCGACGACCACACCGAATGCGGGCCGCGATGCACTCTTCTTCACACGGTGTGCCAAAAGAAGTGTCATGCCTGCCGACTCCGAGGCCCGGGACGGAAGGTGCCGTGTGTGCGGGCGGATTCGGTTGTCACAGAACGCACGGGCCCCCGGTCAATGGCCTGTAACCCGTTCACCCCTTGAGGAGATGCGTCATGGACGCGCGCGCATCAACTGCTTCGGCAACGCCCTCGCGGGCAAGGTCATGAAGCACCTGAACTCGGCCGGAGCGGCGGTCCAGGCCGCTCTGCCGGTCACCACCCGGGAACTGGTGAAGATCCGGGCCAGCCAGATCAAACGGCTGCGGCTTCTGCACGGACATGCACACCAAGGACGCCGCCGCAGCCGGTGAGGACCAGCAGCGACCGAACCTGGTCGCCGTGTGGCGCGAAGCCACGGTCTTCTCGGACGCCGAGCGCGCGGCCCTGGCGGTGACCGAGCAGGGAACCCGCCTCGCGGACGCCTCCGGCGGTGTCTCGGACGAGGTGTGGGCCGAGGCCGCGAAGCACTACGACGAGGACCAGCTCGCCGCGCTGATCTCGCTGATCGCCGTCGTCAACGCCTACAACCGCAGCAACGTCATCAACCAGGAGCCCGCGGGCGGTTACAAGCCCGGCATGTTCGGCGAACGCAGCCGCTCCGGCCCGCGCTGCAGCCCGGCCGGAGGCGTACCGTCCGTCGCCCGCTCACCCCGACCCCCGAGCAGGCGACGGACCGCTCGGGCAACGCCACCCCAGGACACGACATGAACCACTCCCTCGCTCCCGAGAGCACCGCTCCCCTGCGCATCGCCGGCGCCCGTGGACGGTGGACCCTGCTGGCCACCGTCCTGGGCTCCGGCGTCGTGCTGCTCGGCTCGACCGTCACCAACATCGCGCTCCCGCGCATCGGCCAGGACTTCGACGCCGATCTCGGCGTCCTCCAGTGGACGGTCAACGCCTACATGCTGACCCTAACGGGACTCATCCTGCTGGGCGGTTCCCTGGGCGACCGGTTCGGGCGGCGTCGCGTCTTCGTCCTGGGCCTGGTGTGGTTCGCGGTCGCCTCCCTGCTGTGCGCCCTGGCCCCGGACACCACCACGCTCATCGCCGCCCGGGCCGTGCAGGGCGTCGGGGGTGCGCTACTCACGCCAGGTTCACTGGCGATCATCGAGGCCTCCTTCCATCCGGACGACCGGCCGCGCGCGATCGGCCTGTGGTCCGGCTTCGGCGGCATCGGCGCCGCTCTGGGGCCGTTCGTGGGCGGGTGGCTGGTGGACGGGCCCGGCTGGCGCTGGACCTTCGTGCTGAGCGCCGTCCCGGCGCTGCTGTGCGTCCCCGTCGCCCTGCGCCGTGTTCCTGAGTCCATGGGCGCACCACGCAAGGAAGCGGCCGTCCCGGCCCGCGCGGGGGGACACCGCCGGGTCGGCTTCGACGTTCCCGGCGCCGTCCTGGGAGCCCCGGCCCTGGCGCTGGTCACCTACGCGCTGACGGAGGCGCGCGACGGCGGGACCGTGGCCGTCGCCGCGGCCGTCGGCGGTGTCGTCGCGGGGGCCGCGTTCCTCCGCGTCGAACGACGCAGCGGCGACCCCATGATGCCGCTGGCGATCTTCTCGTCCCGGCAGTTCACCGCCGTCAACGTGATCGCCCTGTGCGTCTACGCGGGGGCGGGCGGGTTCTTCTTCCTGACCGCGCTGCATCTGCAGATCGTCGTCGGATACTCGGCGCTGGCCGCCGGAGCGGCGATGCTGCCGAGCACCGTGCTGATGCTGCTGTTCTCGTCCCACGCCGGGATGCTCGCGCAGCGGCTGGGGCCGCGAGCCCCACTCACCGTCGGCCCGCTGGTGTGCGGAGCGGGGATGCTGCTGATGCTGCGGGTCGGTCCGGGCGCGTCCTACGTCCATGACGTCCTCCCGGCCCTCCTGGTGATGGGCGCCGGCATGGTCGTCATGGTCGCCCCCCTGACCGTGACCCTGCTCGCCTCGGTGGACGCCGCGAATGCGGGGCTGGCCAGCGGCATCAACAACGCCGCGGCCCGGGCGGCGGGGCTGATGTCCGTCGCGGCCCTCCCCGCTGCTGGTCGGCATGGGACCGGAGGCGTACCGGTCGGACGCGGCCTTCGACGCCTCCTTCGGCCGGGCCATGCCGCTGTGCGCGGTCCTGCTCGCCGTCGGCGCGTCGGTCGCTTTCGGCACACTGCGGCGGTCCGCCACCGCCCCTCGTCCGGCGCACGGTCACACCCACGGCTGGCTGACGGAACCGCCACTGGTGTCCCGCTTCGCCCATCATCAAGCCGTCGAATGACAACCGGCGCCGCGCACAGCGTTCGCCGTACGAGAGGAACCAGACATGTCGTACCCGTACCCGGAGCAGAAGTACTGGGGTGAGGACGGTGAGGTCAGCGCCGTCTTCCGGCCGGCCACAACGCCGCCGAACCTGGGTGAGAGCGGTACCGGAAAGGACGCCACCCACTATCTGGCCACCACGGCCACCACACGGGGCGAGTTCGGGCTGTACCGGGTCGAGATGCGGCCCCGGGCGGGAGGCCCCAAGACCCATTTCCACAAGCGGATCTCGGAGTCCTTCTTCATCCTGGACGGCACCGTGCGCGTCTTCGACGGTGTGCAGTGGGTCGACGCCCGCAAGGGAGACTTCCTGCACGTCCCCCAGGGCGGGCTGCACGCCTTCCGCAACGACTCCGACGCACCGGCCGACATGCTGCTGCTGTTCACCCCGGGTGCCCCGCGCGAGGAGTACTTCGAGCAGGTCTCCCGGCTGGGGCACGCTTCCGAGGAGGAGCGTGCCGCGTTCTTCGACCGGCACGACTCGTACTTCGTGGAGTAGGAGGCGCGGGAGCGGGAGCCGCGGACACGGACCGGGCCCCGCACTCGTGACACCGGCCTGGCCGGGAGGTCACGAATGCGGGGCCCTTCGTCGATGTCAGTCCCCCAGGGTCAGGCGGTGGGCCGGGGGGCGCGCAGGTGGGCGCGCTCCTTCAGCTCCGCCTCGTCGACCAGTTCGAGCATCGGCTTGCCGGGCGCGCACATCATGGTGACGACGAACTCCGTCTTCTCGTCGCTGAGCGCGTTGCCGTCCTGGTAGTGGATGACGTCACCGCCCGGCTCCCAGAAGGTGCCGCCGGCCTCGACCACACGCTCGGGCTCACCCTCCAGTTCGAAACGGACGGCGCCCTTGACGACGTAACCGAACGCCGGGCCCGAGTGGCGGTGCGGCGGGGTGCCGGGGTCGCCGGGCTCCCACTCGACGTGGACGGTCATCGCCGAGGCGCCCTCGGGGACGACGATCGGCGAGGCGTCCTGGATCATCTTCGCCGCGCGGGTCCAGCTCGGGCCGTCCGCGTCGCCGGTTCCGTGTCCGTGGTGGGCGTGCTGTGCATTCTCCGACATCGAGTCGCACCTTCCGTGGCTCCGCCGTGGCCGGGCGGCACGTCGTCCGCCCGTCACGGGGTCTTCTCCGGTCGTGATGACCGCTCGCCCTCCTGACCGGGTACCGGGCGGGTCTGTGACAAAGTGCCACGGCCGGTCGGGGGCGGTGGCCGGCCGCACGGTTTCACACGAAGGACCCGCGTTCTGTCTAGGTGAGACGGACGCGGTGGCACTCAGGCATCCGCCACCGTCCGCCCAGGACACCCAGCGGGGTCATCGGGCCCCGGACGCAGGAGACGCAGATGAGAGTCGTCGTTGCAGGTGCCACCGGACTGATCGGTTCCCGGACCCCCGCGCGGCTCCGGGACCACGGCGTGGAGGTCGTGCCCGTGTCTCGCGGGGAAGGAGTCGACGTCAGCACCGGCCAGGGCCTGGACCGGGCGCTGCACGGCGCCGAGGTGGTCGTGGACGTCACCGACGCACCCTCCCGGCGGCAGCAGGCCGGCACGGCGTTCTTCACCACCGCGACGGGCAACCTCCTCCAGGCGGCCGCCGCGGCGAACGTCGAGCACTACGTGGCGCTGTCGGTGGTGGGCGCCGACCGGATCGGGTCGGACTACTTCCAGGCCAAGGCGGCGCAGGAGGACCTGGCCCGGCACACCACCGTGCCGTACTCCGTGGTCCGCGCCACGCCGTTTCACGAGTCCGTGGAGGCCGCCGCCGCGGCCAGCACCCGGCCCGACGGCGTACATGTGCCGCCGCTGCTGCTGCGGCCGGTCTCGGCCGACGACGTCGCCGCGCTGCTCGCCCATGTCGCGGTGGGGCTGCCGCAGTTCGGCGTGGTCGAGACAGCCGGGCCCGAGGAGCTCCGAGGAAGGTGCCCCCCTGCGGAACCGGGCGAAGGACGGCTTCCTGGCCCGCGAGGGCATCAAGCTCTCCCCCATGCCCTTCTTCTTCAAGGCAGCCCCCCAGGCGCTGAAGGCGCACCCGGTGGTCAACGCCCGGATCAACGAGGACGAGGGCACCACCACCTACTTCGACACCGAGAACATCGGGATCGCGGTCGACACGGAGGCCGGTCTGATGACCCCGGTCGTCAAGGCGGCCGGCGACCTCACCGTCGCCGGGCTCGCCCGGGCGTCCACGACCTCGCCGACCGGGCCCGCGGTGGTCATCTGACCCCTGACGACGTGTCGGGCGCGACTTTCACGATCTCCAACGCCGGTTCGCGCGGGCCCTGTTCGACACCGTCATCGTGCCGTCGAACCAGGACACGATCTCGGCGTGGGCGCCACGGTCAGGAGGCCGGGCGTCGTGCACGTCGGTGACGAGGAGGTCATCGGCGTCCGAGACCTGGTGCACCTGTCGCTGTCGTACGACCACCGGCTGGTGGACGGGGCGGACGCGGCCCGCTACCTGACGGCGGTCGAGGCGTTCCTGGAGTCGGCGGCGTTCGAGGACGACCTGTATCCCGACGCCGCTGCGTGAGCGAGGAGAGCCGGTGCGGGCGTCGCCCGCACCGGCTCTCCCGTCGGCGGCGGGGGCCGCAGTGTCCGGGGCCCGCGCGTCACCGTCGGAGGACGGAGGGGTGGGCCACCAGGTCGTGGACCGAGACCCAGGCGGTGACGGCGCCGCCCTCTTCCCTGCGCTGTACGGGAACGGGCGCGTGGCGCAGCACGGCGTCGATCCGCTCGTCGCCGGCCAGGAAGAGACCGTAGAGCGTCGTCCAGCCGCCGGCCCGGGCGTGCTCGCCCAGGTGCTGGAGCAGGCGGGTCCCGAGCCCCCGGCCCTGCCAGGAGTCCTCGACCAGCAGCGCCGCCTCGGCGGCCGTGTGATGCGGCATCAGGTGGCCCACCGCGACAATGCGTCCGGTGGCGCCCAGGGCCGCCAGGTGTACCGATCCGGGGCGGGACAGCAGCGCGGGTACATACGTGCCGGGGCCGGCCATCGCCCGGTGATAGCGGCTCCACAGGGTCTGCGGGGAGCAGCGGCGGTGCAGCGCCACGGTTCGGGCGAGTTGGCCGGGGCCTATCGGGATGATCCACGGTTCGCGACGCATGAGTCCGTCCCTGGGCGGTCGGGAACCGGTGCGCGACACGCACGCGGTGCGGGGTCGGGAAAGGGCCGACGGCGAGCCGTCGGCCCTTCGATCACCGGGTGCGCGTTCAGCGCACCGAGCGGGCGGCGTCCTCGATGACGCCGGTGACCTTTCCGGAGTGCGAGACGCTCACCGCGTGGGACGATCGCACCTCCGTGGTGTGGGCACCGGCCCGCCGGGCCATGAACTCCTGGGCGGCGGGCGGGATGTTGAGGTCCCGGGTGGCGACCAGAACCCAGGAGGGGATGGTCTTCCAGGCCGGTTCGGCCGCTCCCTCCGCCAAGGCCGCCTCGGTGACCGGCCGTTGGGTGACGGCCATCAGGTCGGTCTTGTTGCGGGGCACGTCGGCGGCGAACTGGTGGCGGAACTTGTCGTTCTGGATGTAGAGGTCGGTGCCGGGGGAACCGTCGGCGTTCGTCACCGGCACGGGGCGCAGCGCGTCGCCGAGGGTGCTGCCGGGGAACCGCCCGGACAGCTCGACCGCGCTCTCGCCCTTCTCGGGGAGGAACGCGGCGAGGTACACCAGCGCCTTGACGTTCTTGTTGCCGGTGGCGGCGTTGCTGATGACCGAACCGCCGTACGAGTGACCGGCGAGCACGACAGGGCCGTCGATTCCGGCCAGGACGTCCTTGAGGTAGGCGGAGTCGCCGCTCAGGGAGCGCAGCGGGTTGGCGACGGCGACGACCGGATAGCCGTCGTGCCGGAGCCTGTCGATGACGCCGTTCCAGCTCGTGGAGTCGGCGAACGCACCGTGGACCAGGACGACGGTGGGCTTATCGCCGCGGTCGGCGGGGCCGCCCTTGCCGGCGGAGGCCGGGGCGATCGTGGTGGCGAGCAGGCCGGCGGCGACACCGGCGCCGGCCAGGACGGTCACCGTCGTGTGGGTCCGGCTGATGCGGGAGGTGCGGTTCATGTCGGGTGCCTTTCCGGCGGGATGGTGATCGGTGTTCGCGGGGCCCATGGGGGCTGCTCGCGGGGCAGGGCGGCCGCTCGGGCCGACGGGGCGCGGGGCGCGGTGCGGACCGCCGGGTGGGCGGGCCGGTTGCGTCGGCCGTGCGTTGTGTCGCCTCTTCACCTTTGAGACCGGATACCTGTCAACGGCGTGACATGGCGTGGACTTGGTCTCAGCCGGAGTGCGGCACCCCGCGGGTCAGGACCCGTGTCGACCGGTGATCTCCTCGTGCTCGGTCGCCGTGGGCTTGGGGACCTGCGTGCCGGGGCCGTCGAGGAAGCCGCTGAGCCCGGTGCGCAGGCGCTGCGCGCGGCGGGGCACGGCAACGTCCCCGTCGCGCGCGGACGCGGCGTCCAGGGACCGGTACTGCTCGTGCGCGGTCAGTGTGTGCAGTCGCTCCGGGTCGAGGGGCTCGTGGACCTCGACGTACTCGCCGTGCGGCAGGCGCTTGATGACGCCGGTCTCGCGGCCGTGCAGCACCAGATCGCGGTCCCTGCGCTGCAGTCCCAGTGCCACGCGCTTGGTGACGACGAAGGCCAGGGTGCGCAGTGGACGGTGTGTGCTGCGGGAGCACACGGAGTCGTTCTGGATGTGGCCCGCCTCGCGTGCGCGGATCATTGACGACCTGGCACGACACGGCTTCGTCCCGCTGCCGGGGCACGACGATCCGCGTGTTCTGGCCGTGACGCGGCCGGCCCACCGGTGAACCGGAGTACGGGGCCGGGTGGGCCCGTGCCACGGTGTCACAACGCGTGTAGTCGCCCGGTCTGAAGGGTGACCGGACCACTCGGTCCGTGTGCGCCTCACAGACTGGGACAGGGATCTCATGCCGCGTGCGAAGACGTTCGTGATCGTCGGGGGCGGCCTGGCCGCCGGCAAGGCCGCGGAGGAACTGCGCGAGCACGGCCACGACGGGCCGCTTCTCGTGATCGGGGACGAGCGGGAACGGCCGTACATCCGGCCGCCGCTGTCCAAGGGTTACCTGTTGGGCCAGGAGGACCGCGAGTCCATCCACGTGCACCCCGAGAGCTGGTACCGGGAGCACGACGTCGATCTGCTCCTGGGCACGAGTGTGACGTCCGTCGACGCGCATGGCCGGGCGGTGACGCTGGACGACGGCCGTCGCGTGCCCTACGCCGGTCTGCTGCTGGCCACCGGTTCCTCGCCGCGCCGTCTGTCGGTGCCGGGCGCGGACCTGCAGGGCGTGCTGTACCTGCGGCGCGTGGGCGACAGCGAGCGCCTGAAGGAGGCGTTCACCGAAGGCGCCCGGATCGTGGTGGTCGGCGGTGGCTGGATCGGGCTGGAGACGGCGGCGGCGGCCCGGGCGGCCGGCGCGGAGGTGACCGTGCTGGAGCGCGGTGAGCTGCCCCTGCTGAAGGTCCTGGGCCGGGAGGCGGCCGAGGTCTTCGCAGATCTGCACCGGGATCACGGTGTGGACCTGCGTCCCCATGCCCGGATCGAGGCCGTCACCGGAACCGGGGGTCGCGTCGACGGGGTCCGGCTCGCCGACGGAACGCACCTGCCCGCGGACGCCGTGGTCGTGGGTGTGGGCATCACGCCCAACGTCCGCCTGGCCGAGGAGGCGGGCCTCGACGTGCGCGACGGCATCGTGACGGACGCCCACCTGCGGACCTCCGCCGCCGGTGTCCACGCCGCCGGTGACGTCGCGAGCGCCTACCACCCCCGGCTCGGCCGGCACCTGCGCGTGGAGCACTGGGCCAACGCGCTGCACCAGCCCCGTACCGCCGCGCTGAGCATGCTCGGTCAGGACGCGGTGTACGACCGGCTGCCGTACTTCTACACCGACCAGTACGACCTCGGCATGGAGTACACGGGGTACACCGGACCGGGTGGTTACGACCGCGTCGTCTTCCGCGGGTCGCGCGAGGAGCGGCGGTTCCTGGCGTTCTGGATGTCCGGCGACCGGGTGCTGGCGGGCATGAGCGTCAACCTGTGGGACGTCATCGGGACGATCCGCGCCCTGATCGAGTCGGGCGCGAAGACGGACGATGCCGCCCTCGCCGATCCCTCGGTCCCGCTGGAGAGCCTGCTTCCCCCGCACGCGCAGCCGACGGGAGACCAGGCGTGACCGCCAGCGCTCCCGCACCGCTGCGCCCGATGCCCGACGACTGGCGGCGGGCCCTGGCCGTGGTGTCCCACCCCGACGACCTTGAGTACGGGTGCTCGGCGGCCGTGGCCTCCTGGGTGGCCGACGGCCGGGAAGTCACGTACCTGCTCGCCACCCGCGGTGAGGCCGGCATCGACACCCTGGCTCCCGGACGGGCCGGCCCCCTGCGTGAGGCGGAACAGCGGGCCGCCGCCGCGGCGGTCGGTGTCCGCGCGGTGGAGTTCCTCGACCACCGGGACGGTGTGATCGAGTACGGCGTCCCGCTGCGCCGTGACATCGCCGCCGCCGTACGGCGTCACCGGCCCGAGCTGGTGATCACACTGAACCACCGGGACACCTTGGCCGCCGGGGCCTGGAACACCCCGGACCACGTGGCGGTGGGGCGCGCGGTGCTGGACGCGGCGGCGGACGCGGGCAACCGCTGGATCTTCCCGGAACTGGCCGAACGGGGACTGCCGCCCTGGAACGGTGTCCGCTGGGTGGCCGTCGCCAACTCACCGACGCCGTCCCACGCCGTGTCCGCCGAGCCGGGCTTCGAACAGGGCGTCCAGTTCCTGCTGCGGCACCGGACCTACCTCGAAGCCCTGACCGAGGAGGCCCCCGAGACATACGCGCGCCGCTTCCTGGGCGAGAGCACCGGCGTCCACCGGGCACGGTTCGCCGGCACTCCCGCCGTCGCCTTCGAACTGTTCAGCCGATGACCGGGCGGCCGTGGGCCCCTACGCCTCTCGCCGCCGTCGCGACTCCCGCCATCCGCACGGGCCGGTGCCCGTGTCGAGGAAGGACCCCTCATGAAGTACGACTCCCCCGCCGTCCTGGACGCCGGACCGTCCGACGGCGTGGATCCGGACGAGTTCGTGCGCG
The DNA here is from genome assembly GCF_055589025.1 of Streptomyces sp. NPDC041968. Lineage (NCBI taxonomy): Bacteria > Bacillati > Actinomycetota > Actinomycetes > Kitasatosporales > Streptomycetaceae > Streptomyces > Streptomyces sp. NPDC041968. The sequence goes on from NZ_JBVJCB010000010.1 coordinate 121,984, forward strand.
CCGCCGTGCGCTGGCACTTCGACCCGGAGACCGGCTCCCGCTACTGGCTGGACCGGGCCGAACGGCTCGCCTTCGATCCGCGGCGGGACGTCAGGGGCGTGGACGACCTGGTGCTCTTCCCCGACCTGAGCGACGAACTGCGCCAGGTCCCGGTGGCGGACCTGATTCCCCGGGGTTACGGCGGCGACGCCCGGCTGCTCAACGTCTTCGACAGCGGCGGGACGACCGGGGCGCCCAAGCGGGTCGTCCAGCTCGACGACTGGATGCGGCACAGCACCGCACAGGTCGACGGGCGTCTGCGGGAGCACGGCCTGCCCGTCGGTGCCCAGTGGCTGACCGTGGCCCCGACCGGTCCGCATCTGGTGGGGGACGTGCTGCAACGGGCGGCGGCCTCGCTCGGCGGCCCGGGACTGAGCATCGACATGGACCCCCGGTGGGTGCGGAAGCTGATCGCCACGGGCCGCGCCGACGAGGTCGAGTCCTACACCGACCACCTCGTCGAACAGTGCCGGCGGATCCTGCTGACCCAGGACATCGGTGTCCTGGCCGCCACCACGCCCCTGCTGGAGCGCTTCGCCCGCGAGGACGACCTCCTGGAACGGATCAACGGTTCGGTCCGGGCGATCGTCTGGGGCGGCACCCACATGGACCCCGACACCCGTCACCTGCTGGCCACGGAGGTATTCCCCGACGTGCCGCTGATCGGCATGTACGGCAACACCATGATGCTCACCGCGCTTCTCGAACGCGCCGGTCTCGACGCCTCGCAGCCCTGCGTCTTCGACCCGGTGTCGCCGTACGTGTTCCTGTCGGTCGTCGACCCCGCCACCGGGGAACGCGTCGGGTTCGGCGAGCGCGGCCAGGTGATCGTCAGCCACGTCAGCAAGTCGATGCTCATCCCCCACAACGCCGAGCGCGACACGGCCGTGCGCGTCCGGCCCACGGGCGGTCACGCGGGCGACGCCGTGGCGGACGTGGCGCCGGTGCCCACGGTGCGGGGCGAGACCGTGATCGAGGGCGTGTACTGATGGCCCCCGCCGATGTCGCCGAGCCGGTGCACCTGGACGCCCTGGGACCCCGCGGCCCCTACCGGACCCGTGTGCCGGAGACCGTGACGGACGTCTCCGGTGCCGAGGTGGCGCGGCTGAGCCTGGTGCCGCCGGTGTACGTCGACCGGGCGCTGGCCGCGCTGCGCAAGGCCGGGCCGGTCCCGGTGGCCGACCTGGGCACGCTGCTGGCGGCGGCCGCCGAGGAGTTCGCCACCGGCACCGTCGGCGGGCTGGGCGTGCGCGAGTACGAGTACCTGGTCAGCCGGACCTCCGGTACCCCGCTGACCGTGGTGCGCGACGCGACACGCGGCACGGCGAGGTTCGTCGGCCGCGCCCGTGCCTCCGCCGAGCAGGGCAGGCCGCGCGGAACGGTCCGGGAGCGCCTGGACCCCTCCCTCGGGGCCGGGCACGCCGTGTGGGCCCGCCGGGGCGAGGTGTTCGCCGTCAACGCCTCCGGCAATCATCCGGGGGTCCACCGGCTGTGGCTGGAGGCGCTGGCCCTCGGCTACCGCGTGGCCGTACGGCCGTCGCGGCGCGAGCCGTTCACCCCGCACCGCCTGGTCGGCGCGCTGCACCGGGCGGGCGTCGGCCAGGACCGGCTGGCGCTGCTGCCCACGGACCACCGGACCGCGCAGACGCTGATCCGCGGCGCCGACCGTGCGGTGGTGTACGGCGGTGACGAGGTCGTCGCCCGCTACGCCCACGACGCCCGCGTGCTGCCCCAGGGGCCCGGCCGGACGAAGATCCTCGTCACGGCGGACACGGACTGGCGGGAGCACCTGGACACGATCGTCGCCTCCGTGGCCGACGAGGCCGGCACCGCCTGCGTCAATGCCACCGCCGTCCTCGTCGAGGGCGACCCGGCACCGCTCGCCGAGGCCCTCGCGGCGCGCCTGTCCCACCTGCCCGGTCTGCCGCCGCAGGACACCCGGGCGGTTCTCCCGGTGTGCCCGCTGGACCGGGCCCTGGCCCTCGACTCCTACCTGAGGTCAGTGGCGGCGGGGACCCGCGCCTGGCTCGGCGGTGACGGCGTCGTCGACGATCTCGGGGACGGAAGTGCCGTCCTGCGGCCGGCCGTCCATCAGGTCGCCGACGCCGGTGCCCCGCAGGTGGGGACCGAACTCCCCTTCCCCTGTGTGTGGGTGGCGCCCTGGAGCCGCTCGGACGGCATCGCCCCGCTGCGCGGGACACTCGTGCTCTCGGTCCTCTCCCGCGATCGCGCACTGCTCGACGCGCTGGTGGCGGAACCCTCCATCGCCAACGTGTACGCCGGTGACCATCCGACGTACTGGATGGCTCCGGGAGTGCCCCACGACGGCTATCTGTCGGACTTCCTGATGCGCGGCAAGGCCGTGGTCGGGCTCGGGTTCGGCGTCGGGTGACCACGGTCAGTGGAGCAGCAGCGTCACGGCCGTCCCCAGCGACATCGCGCCGTCGCGCACGTACCCGTACGGGTCCGCCGCGGCGGCGCGGTGCGCGGGGTCAGTGGCGGTCCGCAGCGCGGGCATGGGGCGCGTCAACGACCGCAGGGCGCAACCGAGGAGAGAGACCGTCAGTACGACGGTGACCAGGGTCGCCGTCGTCGAGGCGCCCGCGGCATGGCCATGGGCAGCGGTGTGGTGCACGGCCGGGACGCCCGCGGCGGCCACCGTTTCGGAGGCGGCGGCGCCGGGCGGGGTCCGCGACATCCAGGCCATCGCCGCCATGCCGACGGCGGGCGTCAGCCGGCCGGCAAACACCGCCGCCGTATGGGCGGTCAACACGAACCACAGCGCGGCGGCGGTGAAGAACACCGTCGCGGCCCGGCCGGACAGGGGCGGGCCGTAACTCCAGGGCATCGCCGCCATGGCCGCCGCCATGGCGCAGTGCAGGACGAGGTCCACGCGGTCACGGCGGCCCGCACCCGCCGACCGGACACCGTGCCACAGCACGTGCAGGGCCACTACGGCGAACAACAGCGTCAGCATGCCGTGCACGGCGTCGAGAGCCGGCGTCCTGTCCGACACGGTGTGCCCCTTCTGGTCCCTGGTGCGGTTCGCTGTCCTGACCGGGTGCGCGATCGATCCGTGACAGGGCACGGCCGCGGGGCCGGGCGGGGCGGCCGGACACAAGGATCTGCCGACGACGGTGCGCGCCCGATGGTGACCCGTTGCCACGGTGTGCCACTCGTGGGATCCGTGCGCATGCGTGCGCCCCTCCGTCGACGCGCCCGTCCGTGCCCGCTTGTAGCATGGGGTGCACGAGGTCAGAAGGGATGTTCCATGCACGCTGGCGCCCCACCCGGCACCCTTGACCAGGCGACGAAGGACTTCCTCTCGGCGCGCCCGCAGCTCTTCGGTATCGCGTACCGGGTCCTGGGCAGTGCGGCGGAGGCCGAGGACATCGTGCAGGAGACCTGGCTGCGGTGGCAGAGCACCGACCGTTCGAAGGTGCACGAACCGACTGCCTTCCTGACCACGGTCGCCACGAGGCTCGCGATCAACGTGGCCCAGTCAGCGCGGGTGCGCCGGGAGTCCTACGTCGGGCCGTGGCTCCCCGAGCCCGTCAACACCACGCAGGATCCGCACCTGGGCGCGGAACGGGCCGAGGCCGTGGAGATGGCGGTCCTGCTGCTCCTCGAGAAGCTGAACCCCGTGGAGCGCACCGCCTACGTGCTCCGGGAGGCGTTCGACTACCCCTACGGACGGATCGCCGAGATCCTGGAGACCAGCGAGGCCAATACCCGCCAGCTGGTGAGCCGCGGCCGCAAGCACCTGGCCGCCGAACGCAAGGAAGCCGTTACCAAGACAGCCCATCGGCGGCTGCTGGAGGTCTTCCTCTCCGCGGCGCGGACGGGTGACCTGTCGGTCCTGGAGGACGTGCTCACCGCCGACGTCGTCAGCTACACGGACGGCAACGGGATCCGCGGCGCGTCGAGGATCCCGGTCGTCGGGCTGCCCCACGTCTCGCACTACCTCGTGGCCTTCGCTCCGCGCTTCTGGCCGCAGTCGCAGATCCGGTGGGTCGAGGCGAACGGGCGGCCGGCCGTCCTGGTCCTCTCCGGCGAGGAGGCCGTCGCCCTGCTGACCGCCGACATCTCGGCGGACGGCATCGACCGGCTCATGTGGGTGATGAACCCGGCCAAACTGGCGCCCTACGTGGCCTCCCTGCGCGACTGACCTGCTGTCGGAGGTCTCGGCCTCCGACGGGGCACGCGTCACAACAACGGTCGCTCGTCGGTCATCCCGTAGTCCCGGGCGCCTGCCGGGACCGCGTACCACGACGACACCGGAGCCCTACCGTGACCGAGCGGATCAAGTTGCCCACCCTGTCGACCGAGAGGGGTTTCGACGGGGAGGAGTTCTCGCCCATCTACACCACCACGGTGACCGTCCACGGTGGAGCGGCCTCGCACGGGCGAGCCTCCGGCCACGCACGCTCGGCCGACGGGGCCTTGGACCTCGACCTGCGGATGCCGGCCGAGCTGGGCGGCGACGGCCGGGGGACCAACCCCGAACAGCTCTTCGCGGCCGGTTTCGCCGCCTGCTTCCACGGCGCGCTCAGCCTGCTGGCTCGGCAGGAGGCGCTGGACCCCGCCGCGATCTCCGTCGTGGCGACCGTCGCCTTCGGCCGGGACCCGGAGGACGGCGGCTATCTGCTGCGCGCCGATCTGGTGGTGCGGTGGCCCGGTGTCGATCCCTCCACGGCCGACGAGCTGATCGGGAAGACCGACGCGTTGTGTCCCTACGCGCGCATGACATGGGGAGGAACGCCCACCACCATCACACTCGCCCCCTGACCGAGCACGCTCGGTGGCGGCGGCCGGTCACGAGGGGAACCACAGATCCGCGTCGGCCGCTTCCTCCTTGCGGACGGTGAAGAAGGAGATCTCCTTCTTGTGCGGCCCGCTCTGCGAGGGCAGTGCCTCGATCACCGGGTGATCGCCGACCGCGTCACGCCGTGCGCGCGCCGGGGAAGCCGCCTCGTCGAAGTACTCCGCGTTGACGGCGAGGTAGTGCGACCAGTGCCGCGGCAGATCGTCCTCGTGGAAGATCGCCTCCACGGGGCAGACGGGTTCGCACGCATGGCAGTCGACGCACTCCGCCGGGTTGATGTAGAGCGTGCGCGCGCCCTCGTAGATGCAGTCCACGGGGCATTCGGTCACACACGCCCGGTCCTTGATGTCGACGCAGGGCTGTGCGATGACGTACGTCATCCGTCTTCTCCTCTTCGGCCGTCGGACATCCCCCGGCGCCTTTGCGTACGGTCGTCGGGTTCGTCCAGATGACCGGGAAGCCCGGCACGTTGTGACACGCACGCGCTGCCGATGTCACAAACCGCCGCCCGACGTGGTCCTGGTCAGTGACCGCCCAGAGCGACGGGAGCAAGCGTGCCTCTCACCGAACAACGTCTTTCCACCACGGTGCTGGTGATCGGTACCGGCGGTTTCGGCCTGCGGGCGGCGATCGAGCTGGCCGAGCCCGGCGTCGACGTCATCGCCGTCGGCAAGCGTCCCAAGGAGGACACTCACACGTCCCTGGCCGCCGGCGGCATCAACGCGGCCCAGGCCACGATGGACCCCGAGGACTCCTGGCAGCAGCACGCCGCGGACACCCTCAAGGAGAGCCACCTCCTCGGCGACCCCCGTACGGCGGAGATCGTCACCCGGGGCGCGGCGCTGGGCATCGACGACCTGGAGCGGTACGGCATGGCCTTCGCCCGCGAAGGGGAGGGCCGCATCTCGCAGCGCTTCTTCGGCGCCCACAAGTTCCGCCGTACCGCCTTCGCCGGCGACTACACCGGCCTGGAGATCCAGGGCACCCCCATCCGGCGCGCGGTCCAGCTGGACATACCGGTACTCGACAGCGTCTACATCACGCGTCTGCTGGTCCACGACGGTGCCGTCTTCGGGGCCTACGGCTTCGACCTGCCCAACGGCACCCGCCATCTCATCCACGCGGACGCCGTGATCCTCGCCGCCGGCGGGCACACACGCATCTGGCGGCGCACCTCGTCGCGCCGGGACGAGAACACCGGCGACTCCTTCGGCCTGGCCGTCGAGGCCGGGGCCCGCCTGCGCGACCCCGAGCTGGTGCAGCTCCACCCCTCCGGCATCATCGAACCGGAGAACGCCTCGGGCACCCTGGTCGGCGAGGCCGCCCGCGGTGAGGGCGGCATCCTGCGCAACGCCCTCGGCGAGCGGTACATGAACCGCTACGACCCCGAGCGCATGGAACTGTTCACACGTGACCGGGTGGCCCTCGCCTCGTACACCGAGATCAAGGGGGGCCGGGGCACCGCGAACGGCGGGGTCTGGCTCGACGTCTCCCACCTGCCCCGCCAGACGATCATGAGCCGGCTGCCCCGGGTCTACCAGACGCTCCTCGACCTGCAGATGCTCGACATCACCCGTGAACCCATCGAGGTGGCCCCGACGGCCCACTACTCGATGGGCGGCGTCTGGGTCCGTCCCGAGGACCACAGCACCGACGTCCGCGGTCTGTACGCCAGCGGCAGGGCCGCCAGCGGTCTGCACGGCGCCAACCGCCTCGGCGGCAACAGCCTGATCGAACTCCTCGTCTACGGCCGTATCACCGGCCAGGCCGCGGCGGCCTACTCGGAGTCCCTCACCGCGCAGCCCCGTTCCGCGACTGCCGTGGCCGAGGCGCGCGCCGAGGTCGACGAGTTGCTGGCCGCGGACGGCCCCGAGAACGTCCGGGCGCTCGAGCGCGCGATCCGCAACACCATGACGGAGTACGCCGGTGTCGTCCGACGAACAGGGTCTGCGCACCGGCCTGGCGGAGCTGGACGCCGTCGAGAAGCGCATGCAGAACGTCGGCGTCCATCCCGACATCGCCGGTTTCCAGGACCTGGCCGCCCACGCCTTCGACCTCAAGTCGGCCGCCCTTGAGGCCCGCGCCACCCTCGAAGCGGCACGGGAACGCCGGGAGACCCGTGGTTGTCACAACCGCAGCGACTTCCCCGACATGGACCCCGCCTTCCGCGTGACCCTGGTCTGGTCTCCGACGACCGGAATCGCCCACGAGCACATTCCCGACGTCCCGGACGAGATCGCTTCTCCCATGGCGGACGTGTCCACCGAGGGAAAGCTCGTCGAGTAACGGTCTTCCGATCATCGGAAAAGCCAGAACATCGAAAAGGCGTTCGCCTTGTCACAGAACGAGTGAGCATTCGGTCTTGTCTGATGCAGGCGGCAACACACATCACGAAAGGAATTCCACATGAAGGTCGTAGTCATCGGCGGTACCGGACTGATCGGTTCCAAGCTGGTCGCCAAGCTCAACGAGCACGGTCACGAGGCGGTGCCGGCCGCTCCCAACACCGGGGTCAACACGCTCACGGGCGAGGGCCTGGCCGAGGTCCTGACCGGCGCCTCCGTTGTGATCGACGTCTCCAACTCGCCCTCCTTCGAGGACGACGCCGTCATGGAGTTCTTCCGCACCTCCACCGCCAACCTCCTCAAGGCGGAGGCGAACGCCGGTGTGACCCACCACGTGGCGCTCTCCGTGGTCGGCACGGACCGGCTCCAGGACAGCGGCTACTTCCGCGCCAAGCAGGCGCAGGAGGGTCTGATCAAGGACTCGGGCATCCCGTACTCGATCGTGCACGCCACGCAGTTCTTCGAGTTCATGAAGGGCATCGCCGAGGCGGCGACCGACGGCGACACCGTCCGGCTGGCCCCGGTCAAGATCCGGCCCATCTTCTCGGACGACGTGGCCGCCGCCGTCGGCCGTACCGCGGTCGGCACCCCCGTGGGCGGGGTGGTCGAGGTCGCCGGCCCCGAGGAGTTCCAGCTCGACGTGCTGATCCGCAAGGGACTGGCCGCCAAGAAGGACCCGCGCCAGGTCGTGGCCGACGTGCACGCCCCGTACTTCGGCGCGGAGCTGCAGGAGACCACGCTGCTCCCCGGTCCCGACGCGCACATCGCCGAGACCCGGTTCGCCGACTGGCTCGCGCAGCAGAGCTGAGCCGTCGGGTGGCGGGTCCCGTGAGGAGGCCCGCACCCACCACAGGGGCCTGTCGTCCGCACCGCGGCGCGGCAGGCCTCTCTCGTCACAGAAAGCCAACCCCATGCTGATCCAAAGCGACAAAGCCACTTCCCCGACCCTCGGCGCGCACCCGGCCGTTACCGGTGCCTACACCGTCGACCCGGTCCACAGCACGATCGGCTTCTCCGTCCGGCACGCCATGATCACCAATGTGCGCGGCCGGTTCGACCGCTTCGAAGGCCTTCTCGTACTCGACGGCTCGGACCCGTCCCGTTCCAAGGCATACGTGAGTGTCCAGACCGACAGCATGGACACGGGCGTGGCGGACCGCGACGCCCACCTGGCGGGACCCGACTTCTTCGACTCCGCGACGTTTCCCCTGATGACCTTCCACTCCACCGGCATCACCCCGCGCGGCGACGACGAGTTCCGCCTCACGGGGAGCCTGCGCATCAAGGACATCGAACTGCCCCTGGACATCGACGTCGTCTTCGGCGGGGCCGGTGACGACGCCTTCGGCAACCACCGAGTCGGCTTCGCGGGCTCTGCCACGCTGCGGCGTTCGGACTGGGGGCTGGCCTGGAACACACCGCTCGACATGGGGGGTGTGCTCATCAGCGACAAGGTGACGCTGACCCTGGACATCTCGGCCATACGGACACAGCAGGAGGCCGCGGCCTGACGGGACACCGATGCGGGTGGGCGGTGGTGGTCCCGGCTGTGGTCCATCCCCGCCCACCCGCATCGGTGTCCGGCCGCCGCCCGCGCGTCGTCCGGCCGCTCAGGCGGCGCTCTCCGTCGCGCGCGACGCGCGCACCGCACCCACCGCGCGCGCAGCACGCCGTCGCAGGGCACGGCGCTCCCCTTCCGTGGTGCCTCCCCAGATCCCCTCGACCGGCCCGACCTCGACGGCCCACGCCAGACACTGCCGGGTGACGGGGCAATGGCGGCAGACCGCCTTCGCCTCGTCCGTCTGTATCGCCGCCGGCCCACTGTTGAGACCGCCGATCGGGAAGAAGAGATCGGGGTCCTCGGTCAGGCAGAAGCCCCTTACACGCCAGTCCATGAATTGTCTCCTGTCTGAGAAACGGATACCGGTTCGGGGAGGGTGACTCGTCGAACGAAGGCAATGCGGGAATAATTCGGGTTGCGCAGCGTCGCTTTCACTGGAAGACCGGGCGGTCGGTGCGAATGTGACATCCCGCCGTGTCGCGTGTCCGCGCGGCGAGACCGCCTCCGGGCACGGCCGTGCGCCGGTCCGCGAGATCCGCGGAAAAAGCCCGCGCAAAGGTGTAACGAAACGTCGGCACCGCCGGTCGTTCGGGGCGAAGGTGAGCACCGCGCCCCGCCGATCCCCCAGTACGCCGGGCCGGCGCTCCGGCGGTCATGACGAAGAGTCGCCCGACCGCCTCCGCACACACCGGCAACAGAAACGGAGACCGGGATCATGCATCCAGAGGCGAGCCCCGTGGAAGGCGACCTGAGCGAGGCCGTTTCCGTCTTCGTCGAACTCCGGCCCCGCCTCTTCGGCATCGCCTACCGCGTGCTGGGCAGCGCGGCGGAGGCCGAGGACGTCGTCCAGGAAGTGTGGTTGCGTTGGCAGCGGACCGACCGCACCCTCGTGATCAGCCCCGTGGCGTTCCTGTCGAGCACCACCACCCGGCTGGCCATCAACGTGGCCCAGTCCGCCCGCGTCCGCCGCGAGACCTACATCGGTCCGTGGCTGCCGGAGCCCGTCGACACCAGCAACGACCCGGAGGTCGGTGCCGAGCGGGCGGAGGCACTGGAACTCGCCCTGCTCCTGGTGCTGCAGAAGCTCTCCCCGACCGAACGCGCCGCCTACGTCCTGCGGGAGGCCTTCGACTACGCCTACCCCGACATCGCGCGCATCCTGGCTCTCAGCCCCGTCAACGTCCGCAAGATCGTGAGCCGGGCCCGCAAACACCTCACCGAAGAGCATCGGGACAGCGTCGAGGCCGACGAGCACCGGACGCTGCTCCAGACGTTCGTCGCCGCCGCCCGGCAGGGTGACGTCGCCGGCCTGGAGGCACTGCTCACCCCGAACGCGGTCAGTCTGTCCGACGGCAACGGAATCCGGGGAGCGGCGCGGGTGCCCGTCCTGGGCCGTGCCCGCGTGGCGAACCTGTCCACCGCGCACCCGCGGTTCTGGCCCACGGTCGAGGCCGAACCGGTCGAGGCCAACGGACGCGGCGGCATCCTGATCCACCGGGACGGCCGGCCCGCCACCTTCATGACGGTCGCGGCCACGTCCCGTGGCGTTCACCAGGTGATGTGGGTCTTCAACCCGGCCAAGATCGCCGCTTTCCTGAACTCCCGCACCCGTCACCGCTCCGCGCCCGCCCTCTGCGTCTGAGCGGGCCACTGAGCGGGCCACTGACGCGGTATGTCAGGCGCGGAACGGCGCAGGTCAGGCGCGGGGGCGGTTCCAGGAGCGCAACTTGTCGGGATTGAGGACGACCCAGACCTGTACGACGCGTGAGCCGGCCAGGTCGAGGCAGACCACGGCGGCGACCTGGCCGTCGTAGCGCGCGACGAGACCCGTGCGCCCGTTGACGGGACGGGCGTGCAGGGTGGTGCGCGGTTGCCGGGCCAGCAGGGTCAGGAGACTGCGGGCCACCCGTGGGCCGCCGACGACGGGCCGTGTCAGTGCGCGGACCTTGCCTCCGCCGTCGTAGTACGCGACGGCGTCGGGGTCCAGCAGGGTGGCCAGGCGGTCCGCGTCCTCGTCGGCGCACGCCTGCCGTACGGCGTCGACCAGTTCGTCCTCGACGCGCGGTGGCGTGGGGCGTGCGGCCCTGGCCCGGAGGCTGTGCTGGGCCCTGTCCAACAGTTCGGTGTCCGCCGGTCCCAGCCGGTCCCGGCCTGCCGTTCCCACGGTGCTCACGGGGTCCCCGGCCGCGCTGCCGAAAGCGTCGTCGAGTACGACAGCCGCTCGCTCGGCGGGGGTGAGCGCGTCCAACGCCCCGGCCCACAACGCGCCGAGATCGTCCTCCAGAGCCGGGGCGGACGCTCCACGGCTGCCCACGCCCGCGGGATCCGGTGCGCCCCGGTCGCGATCGGACAGGGCCAGCCGTGCCAGGGAGATGCTGCCCACGGTCCGGGTCAGCCAGGCCCGCGGCGCGCCTATGCGGTCCCGCTGGTCCTCGGAGAGCGCGTACCACTCCCGGTACGCCTCGTCGGTGACGTGCTCGGCGACGATGTCACTGCCCAGCATCCGGTGCGCGACGTCCAGCAGGTGCCGCCGCTCGTCGAGCAGCTCCCCGATCGGCATGGTGTCAACCACTGGCTCCATACCGTCTCCTCCTCCTGAACGACCGTCCTTGTGACGACTCGTGCTCCTGCATGCGTCTCCGCATCGCGAACATCGCCACGTTACCCGCGGCACCTGGACGGTCGCATCCACGTCCCTGAGCGCGGGAAATCTCCTTCCCACGCAACAAAACACACCTTTGTGCGGTCTCACTGTCTGACGTTGCATCCGAGGCAATACAGCGTGTTGTGTCGGACGGGCCGTCCATGCGGTGCTGCTACCCGTGGCGGCCTCTCGCATACCCGTTTTCCGGAAGGAATCAGCATGTCCCACATGTTGCGTGCCGCAGCCGCAGGAACCTGCGTCATAGGGCTCTCGCTGGCCGCCCCGGGGGTCGCCCAGGCGACACCCGGTGGTCCCGGTGTCAGCGGCAGGATCCTGGCGCAGCACACCATCGGCGACAAGGACTACGTCCTTCGTGAGATCACCATCCCCTCCGGCCAGGCGACGGGGTGGCACTACCACGACGGCACCCTGTACGCCTACGTCAAGCAGGGGACGTTGAGCCACTTCGACGCGACCTGTGCATCCGACGGCGTGTACAAGAAGGGCAGCTTCCTGAAGGAGCCGTCGGGCGCGGACCATGTGCATCTCGGGGAGAACCGGGGCACGACGGACGTTGTCCTGGAGGTCCTCTACGTCCTGCCGCACGGCGCCCCCTTCTCCCAGGACGCCCCTGACCCCGGCTGCACACCGCAGTAACGCGCGGGCCTCGCCCCTGGACTGTCACAGCGCTCGTCACTGTCCGGTCAATGCGATGTCGACGGTTCACGGGCCGGCGGCACGAGCTGAGGAAGGACGAGGGATGTCCCGAAGCACTGACCGGCAGACCGATCCCGCGGCCGCCACCGCGTCACTGGCTGCGGAGGCCGCCCTGCTCGAAGGGCGGTTGAGCCTGCTCCGAGAGGCGATCGACTCGGTGGACGCACGCATCGACTCGGTCTCCGAGACCCTACGGCGACTGCAGCGCCCGGTGACCGGGCCCACCGACGGCGAGGCGCCCGAGGGACAGGAGAGCGGCGCCGGGCTCGACCGCTCGAAGCGGGGCCGCTCCTGACGGAGCGGACCAGCGGGTCCGGTGGCGTCTCGCGACGGACGCCGTGGTCGACGCGCCACCGGCCCGCCGCGCTCGCCGCCCGACGTGGGCCGTCTGCCGGCGAGGCGGGTATCCTGCCCCGGGTGCCGGGCCGAGTGACGGAGCCCGCATCAGGCGCCCCGCCGGAACAAGGGGTGAGAACGAGAGGAACGCATGGTCTCCGTGCCCCCCAAGGCTCGCAATATCGAGATCACCGCCGAGGGCCTCCAGGAGGATCTGGCGCGGCTGGAGATCCAGAAGCAGGCACTGGAGCGGGAACTGGCCGCGGTCACCGCTCACCACGGCTCCGTGCAGCGGGCCCTCGGTGCCCTGCAAGCCCTCATGCCCGGGTCCGTTTCCTCGTCCGCGGCGGCCCGTCCGGCGGACGTGGTCGTGGAGGTGCCGGCGACGCCGGCTCCCGCACCCGTGCCGCCCGCGGACGAGGTGGAGGACGGTGCCGGTGACGGGGAGCGTGCGGACGACGGCTCCGGCCCCGGTGACGCCGACGGCTCGAAGTCGTACGGCAAGCTGACCGAACAGATCCTGGCCTACTTCGCGGAAGCCGGGAACACCGACGTCCGTGCCAGGGATGTGGCGTCCGCTCTGGGCCGCGACACCGACAGCGGCAGCATCAACGCCGTCCGGAGCACGCTCGACCGTCTGGTGGGCCAGTCCCGTGTCCGCCGGGTGGGCCGCGGTCTGTACCGCGCGGCCAAGCACTGAGCCGCCCTGTCGTGTCCTCGGGGTCTACGGGACCTCATCCGGCGACGGCGTCCGCGTCGGCGGACTTCTCGCTCCGCCATGGGTCACCGCTGGAGACGAAGGCCTCCCTCGGGTGCTGGAGCGAGGCGAGGGAGATGACGTCGCGGCCGAAGAACGCCGCGGTCACCCAGACGGCGAACACCCGCGCCTTGCGCTCCCAGCTCGGTACGGCCAGTACGCGGTAGCCGCGGTGCATCAGCCAGGCCGGGAATCCTTTGATCACCAGCCGCCGGTACTGGAAGATGCCACGGCCCAGCCCGAGGGTGGCCACCACGCCGAGACTGTGGTGCACATAGTCCTTGGTGGGCCGGCCGCGCAGTGACGCCAGGATGTTCTTCGCCAGCCGCTTGCCCTGACGGACGGCGTGCTGGGCGTTGGGCACCGTGCGGGCGTCCGGCCGGCCGGCGGCGAGATCGGGCACGGAGGCGTCGTCTCCGGCCGCCCATACGTCCGCCACGACCTCGCTCTCCGTCCCGACTCGGAGATCCGCGCGCACCATCAGCAGACCTCGTGCGTCGGCGGGGAGGTCGGTGTGGTTGTGCACGATCGGGTTGGCGGCGTTGCCCGCCGTCCACACAAGCAGCTCCGAGTCGTACTCCGATCCGTCCGACAGCACCACGCGGCCGTCCTTCGCGGAGACGAGCTGGGTGTTCAGATGCACCCGCGCACCCCGCTTCTCCAGCGAGCGCACCACCCACTCCCCCGGCCGGTCGGTGACCTCGGGCAGGATGCGCCCCCGTGCCTCGACCAGGTGGAAGGCGAGTTCCTCCGCCCCGATCTCGGGATAGTGCTTGAGCAACGCGGATGCCAGGCTCAGCAGTTCACCGAAACCCTCGACCCCGGAGAAGCCACCACCGACGACGGTGGCGGTGAGCAGCCGACGGCGCTCGGGCCCGCGGGGCAGGGTCGCCGCGCGGTCGAAGGAGGTGAGCAGCCGGTCGCGGATCGCCACGGCCTCCTCGACGTGCTTGAGCCCGTACGCCTGGTCGCTCAGGCCCGGGATCGGGAAGGTGCGGGTAACAGCTCCCGCGGTCATCACCAGGATGTCGTAGTGGAGGTCGAACTCCGGCCCGGACGGCGGTCGGACCGTCACCGTGTGCACGCTGTTGCGGATCTCGGTGACCGAACCCGCGATCAGGCGGGTGCGATGCAGGTGCCGCCGGAGCGAGACAGCGGCATGACGGGCCTCCACCGACCCGGCGACCACCTCGGGCAGGAACGGCTGGTACGTCATGTAGGGGCGCGGGTCGACGACGGTGACCCGTGCCTCGTCCCGCCGCAGCTTCTTCTCCAGGCCCCACGCGGTGTAGAAGCCCGCGTAACCGCCGCCCACGATCAGGATCTCACGCACGGTGTCCTCTGTTTCTCTTGGTTTCACCCTTCAAGACCGGTCGGCACCGCCCCGTGTGACAGCACCGGGCCCGGCCCTGGCGTCCCCTTCTGCCCCTAGGCGGCGGCGTGCGCGCTCCAGTGCTTCTCCAGGATCTCCGCGACCTCCGCCGGGCGCTGGAGCACCGTCCAGTGGTTGCAGTCCATCTCGACCACCTCACTGGAGTACAGGGAGTCACCCAGCCTGCGCCCGAACTCGATCTGGCAGGCGGGGTCCCGCGCTCCCCAGAAGACGACGCACGGCGCGGACACCGCGGACAGCCCCGGCTGCCACTCCGCTCCCACGGTGAGCGCCGACCTGTACAGCCTGAGCACCGCGTCCTTCATCGGCTCGTCCACGCGGCTCGCCATCTCCCTGGCCAGGTGGAGGGGTACGTCGAACCCGGCAGCCACCTCCTCCGCGAAGGGCTCCGCACGCAGTTCGGCCATGTACCGGTCGCCCTGGACCCGGTCCTGCCAGATCCTGGCCAGCGGATGCCAGACGTACCCGGCGTCAACCGGCCCGTTGCCTCCGGCCCAGGTACGGACGAGGTCGGGGCGCAGGGAGGCGACGCGGAGGGTGAGAATGCATCCCCAGTCGTGCCCGACCAGGTCCACCGGCTCACCGACCCGCTCCAGTCGCCGGACGAGCCAGTCCACGTACTCCTCCTTGGTGGAACCGAAGCCGGCGGGGCGCTCGGCGCCGAAGCCGGGCAGATCCCAGGCTTCGACGTCGGACCTGGTCAGATGACGGCGCACACCGTCCCACACATGGTGGGTGTCGGGAACGCCGTGGATCAGGATCGCGGGCATGGTGGACCCTTTCGTCGGGGGGGACGAGGTCGCGTGCGGTCGGCGACACCTCATGGTGTCACACGGTTGCACTCCCCCTTCGTCTCCGTCGCCCCTCCGCCTCCGTCGCAGTCTCCTGTTGTCACATGATCCGCGCTTGCGCGGTCTGCACTGTCAAGGCACGGCCAGCCGACCGCGGTGGTGGCGATGTGGTGCCGGTGGAGGAAGGACACCTCATGGGTGGGACCGGTGACACGACACCGCTCGCGGAGCTGCTGGACGAGCGGCAGCATCTGATCGACGTCGCTCGCTGGATGCTCGGCGCCGGGCCGACGGCCGAAGAAGCCGTCACCGAGACCTACCGGCGGTGGTACGGCCTGACCGACGACGAGCGGGCGGGCATCAGCGATCCCCGTGTCTGGCTGACCAAGAGCACGGGCACCATCTGTCTGGCGCGTCTGTCCGCGCCCGGACGCGAACTCCCGGGCCCGGGCGAGGTGGACGCCGGCATCGAGCCCGACCCGGACCTGTCGGAGGAGGTCAGCGACGTCCTGCTCAGCGCCCTGGGCTCCCTCTCCCCGGCCGAACGGGCGGCTTTCGTGCTCAACGACGTCTTCGCCATGCCCCCTCGGACGGTCGCCGACATCGTCGGGCGGTCCCCGCACGAGTGCGCCGAGCTGGCCGAGAGCGCCCGCCGCAGCCTGCGTGCCGACCTCGCGCATCCCACCTCGTCGCACCAGCACGACAGGATCGTCCGCGCCGTCCGGGAAGCCTGCGTGCTCAACGACGCGAGGCATCTGGTGTCCCTGCTGTCTCGGCACGCCGTCGCGTTCTTCGACGGCGGAGGCAAGATCCGTGCTCTGACCAGGCCGGTGCACGGCGACCAGCACGTCGCCCGGGCCCTCCTCACGCTCCTCGCCCCCCGCCCCCGCACCGTCCTCCACCTCCAGGCGGCCAACGGCCGCACCGCGATCGTCGTGCGCCACCACGACCAGGTCGCCGCCGTCATCAGCTTCGACATCACCGACCAGCGCGTCACACACGTCTGGGCCGTCCTGAACCCCGACAAACTGCGCGGGTGGAACCGCCTCCACCCGCCCGCCGACGGACACGGAGCGGTCCGGCACGTCTGAGGAGGCTGCCGGAAGGTGCCACCGGCCGGGACTCGGTGCCCAGGGTGCGCTCACCCGTTGCGCTTTCCACGTGTCAGTGGCAACAATTGTCAGATGGGGTTCCACCGAGTCACCACCACATCTTCATCACGATGGCAATGGGGTCCATCCGGCGACGACGTTCCAGCACTCCTTGAAGGACAACATGGTTCCGGCCTCTCGCTCGACACGCGACATCGAAGTCACGGCTGAGAACCTCCAGGCCGATCTCAGCCGTCTGGAGCTGCAGAGGCGGGCGCTGGAGAGGGAGCTGGCTGCCGTCGTCGCTCATCTCGACACCGTTCAACGGGCCCTGGGGGCTCTGGAGGTCGTGATGGCGTCCTCCGCGGCGGCAACGGCCTCCGAGGGCGCCACCCGGCCGAGAGCCGGCACGGAACGCACGTACGGCAGGCTGACCGAACAGATCATGGAGTACTTCGCGCAGGTCGGCGACGCCGACGTGCGCGCCCGGGACGTGGCGGTGGCATTGGGCAGGGCCACCGACAGCGGCAGCATCAACGCCGTGCGCAGCACGCTCGACCGTCTCGTCGGCACCTCGCGTGTCCGGCGCAGCGGTCGGGGCCTCTACCGCGCCGGATGATCCCGGGCAGTCCCCTCCGGCCCACGAGAGTGGCCCCACCAGGCTCCAAGTGGCAGGGGAGCGTTCCCGGCGCCGTGTGTGGGTTGTCCAACCCAACGCCGCGAACACTGTGACGAGTCTACCGCACTTCCACACGCTTTGAAGACAACGTCGTGCCCTTCTCCGTCGTCCCTCATGACAGTGTGAGGGCGAGTGACTCACCGGCTGGACGAGAAGCCGCTTTCGGCGCTCCATACTGGTAGTCGTGAACGACCCGTGCGTGTCTCCGAACCCCTCCCCCTCAGCGGAGGAGCCCGCGCCGCGGTCCGCGGTCGAACCGCCTCCGGATCGTGGGGACAGTGTGGATGCCATGCTGCGTCAGTGGGAGGAACGCCGACCGGGCGTGGACGTCTCCTCCAGCGAGGTGCTCGCGCGACTGCTGCGTGCGGCCCGTCTGGCCGAGGAACTGTTCGAGGAGCGGCTGCGCCGTCAGCCCGGCAGGACCATCACCAATGTCGGGGACTCCGACCTGCTGCAGACCCTGCGCCGGGCAGCTCCCGGGAACGCCCTGACACCGGGGCAACTGATGCGGCACCTCGTGGTCTCCTCCGCCGGTCTCAGCGGCCGCCTCAACCGGCTGGAGCGTGACGGCTGGATCGTCCGGACTGTGTCACCGGACGATCGACGGCGCTCGCTGGTCAGTCTGACGGTGCCGGGGCGGGAGGAGTTCGACCGCCGGCTGGAGGTCCACGTGGCTGTGGAGCGCGAGCCGCTGTCCGTACTCGATGCGCGGGAGCGGGACGTCGTCGGCGGCGCGTTGCGCAAGCTGCTGCTCCTCCTCGAAGCGCCGGAGTGAGCGGAGGGTACGGCGGGGCCTAGCCGCTCAGCCCGCCGCCACCAGGACGAGGGAGACGAGCAGCACCATCACGGTCGCCGCGAGTACGGCCAGCGCCACACGGGACGTCCGACGCAGCCGGAGGTAGCGTCTGTTGTGCTGCGCTTCCACCATCGTGATCTGATCGGTGAGGTGATGGGCAATGGCGCGAGAGTCCTGTGTGACCGTCAGGCCGTGCTCGGCCTCGTCCTTCGCATCCATGGTGTGCTCCAGCCATAGGTGTGCCGCCTCGTGCCCACGACGCGCTCGCGAGAGAGATAAGGCGAGGCGCCACTCGGCCATGCGTGATACATAGCAGTGTCATCACTCGTTGTGTTCTTCCTTGTGATGTCGCTGCCCATCACGATCATGGGACGACGTGAAGCACACGCATCGGCCGAGGATTTCCCGCACGCACGCGATCACCGTTCCGCAGGGTCCGGAGGTCGCGGGTTACGCCGCCGCCCTCACCTCTCCGGACGCTGCGCATGTACGCGGCCCCTTCCCTGGGGGAGGAATCCCCCTTCGAGGTCCGGGACGAACTGCCCGTCCTCACCCCACCGGCCCTGGTCCTGGCGGGCCGTCACGACTTCATCTACGGACCACGATGGGCCGACCCGCTGCATGTGGGCCTGGAAGAGCCCGAGTTGACGGTCCTGGAGGAGGCCGGGTACCTCGCGCACCTGGAACAGCCCGCGCAGTTCGACGCTTACGTCCTCGCGTACCTCCATGCCCAGGGAGTCGTCCGCGGACCTCGTAACTCGTAGCTCCGGCGCCGGGCGCCGGCCTTCTCTTCGTCCGTCAACGGCCGGTTCCTGACCACGTGTCACAAGTCCGGTTGCTGTCCGGTCACTCACTGAGAGGACGGGCCCACCAGACGGTCCGTGCCACGTCGAATAACAAGCATTTGCGATCCCAGTTTGGAGGAATCATGCTCTCCAGTCAGTCGGCCCTGATCGTCCGCGACACGCTCCCCGCCGTCGGAGCCTCTCTCGGCACGATCACCGACCTGTTCTACCGCCGCATGTTCGACGAGCGTCCCGAGCTCCTGCGCGACCTGTTCAACCGCGCGAACCAGGCCAGCGGCGTCCAGCGCGAGGCACTGGCCGGTGCCGTCGCCGCCTTCGCGACCGCACTCGTGAAACACCCGGACGAGCGCCCCGACGCCGTACTCGGCCGCATCGCGAACAAGCACGCGTCGCTGGGCATCACGTCCGACCAGTACACCCTCGTCGGCCGCCACCTCCTCGCGGCCGTCGCGGAGGTCCTCGGCGACGCCGTGACCCCGGCGGTGGCTGCCGCCTGGGACGAGGTGTACTGGCTCATGGCGAACGCCCTCATCGCCATGGAGGCGCGCCTGTACGCCCGGGCCGATGTCGAGGACGGCTCCGTCTGGCAGAGCATGGAGATCGTCGAACGCCACGAGGAGACCCCTGACACGGCCTCCTTCGTCCTGCGCCCCGCCGACGGCTCGCCCACCCGCCCCTTCGTCCCCGGCCAGTACGTCAGCGTGCGGGCCGAACTGCCGGACGGAGCACACCAGATACGGCAGTACAGCCTCTCCAGCGCCCCCGGCGGCGGGACGTGGCGCTTCACCGTGAAGCGCGAGCGGTCCCTGGACGGGCACGCGCCGGACGGGGAGGTCTCCACGTGGCTGCACACCCACGCCCGCCCCGGTGACGTCCTGCGGGTGTCCCTGCCCTTCGGTGACCTCCTGCTGCCCGAGGGCGACAGTCCGCTCCTGCTGGCCTCCGCGGGCATCGGTGTCACCCCGATGCTCGCGATGCTGGAGCATCTGGCCACCGCGGCGCCCGACCGTCCGGTGACCGTCGTCCACGCCGACCGCTCCCCCGCTCACCAGGCTCACCGGCTCGAACTCACCGCTCTCGTCGAGCGGCTGCCCAACGCCTCACTGCATCTGTGGTACGAGGACACGGCGAACCACCCGGACGCGTCGGCTGACCACGTGCACGAGGGCTGGGCCGACCTCACCATTCTGTCCCCGGTCACCGGCACCACCGCGTTCCTGTGCGGGCCGCTGCCCTTCATGAAAGCCGTCCGCACCGACCTGCTGGCCCATGGGCTGAGTCCCAGGGCCATCCACTACGAGGTGTTCGGCCCCGACCTGTGGCTCAGCAAGTAGCAGCGCCGGGCAGTGAACGGGCGGGCGACGGTCCCCAGCGCATGGCGCCGGCCGTCGCCCGTGTGCGGAAGCGGGAGAGGAGTCCGGCGCCCGGGCCCGGGCGTTCAGGTGCTCGACGCGGTCGTGGTGAGTCCGGCGAGGGCGGGCTTCAGCTCGGTGCGCCGCTTGATGCCGAGCTTCACGAAGACCTTGCGCAGGTGGTACTCGACGGTGTGCGCGCTGATGAATAGGCGGGCGCCGATCTCCCGGTTCGTCAGCCCCTCGCGGGCCAGGCGCGCCACGTTCAGCTCCTGTTCGGTGAGCCGCGCCGCCGACCCCCGTGTGTGGACCCGCAAGGTCTCGCCGCTCGCGCGCAGTTCGTCCGCGGCGCGCTGGGCGAATCCGTTCACTCCGCAGGCTGTCAGCACCTGGTGCGCGGTGCGGAGCTGTTCGCGCGCTTCGACGGACCGCCCCTGGCGGTTGAGCGCCTCACCGTACAGCAGGCGGCAACGCCCCACCCAGATCGGGATCCGCTCGTGCTCGAAGCGCTTGATCGCGTCCAGGAAGAGCTTCTCGGCGTCGTCCCCCGCACGCAGTTGCGCCTCGGCCATCGCCAGCACGGCCAGCGCGTAGTTGGTGCCCACCGGCCGTGTGACGTCGGCCAACTGCTCGAGTGCCTGCTCGGCGAGCACGCGCTCACCCGTGTGCGCGGCCGCTTCCACCAGTTCGAGCAGCGTGCGCATCGCGAGGTTCAGTTCGTGGGTGTATGGCAGCTCGCGTCGGGCGCGGGCCACCGCGTCGGCGAAGCGGCCCAGGCCGTTGTAGAGGACCGCCTCGGAGAAGTTGGCCGCGCTCAGCGCGTGTCCCTCGCTGCGGGCGAGCCCGTCGGCCCGGACCCGCTCGGCCAGGTGCTCCGCCTCTTCGGCCTGCCCCCGGTACGCGGTGAGGAGAAGCCGTCCGTACGGCGGCAGCGGGTTGCCGGTGACCTCCTTGATGGCGTCGATCTCGTCGCAGGAGGCTTCCGCAGCGTCCAGGTCACCGTCGATCGTCTGCACGAGCATCAGCAGGCTCAGAGCGATCGGCAGCACGGTGACGACGCCTTCGGCACGAGCGAGCTCGACCTGCCGGTCGGCGAGCGCACGCAGCCCGGCGGGGTCCCACAGGTCCTGGGCGGGGCGTGAGGCGAACCACATCCAGTGCAGTTCCAGGGAATCCGGCGCCTGCTCGAGGAACGCACGCTGCGCCCGTCGCAGGGTGGGGAGCGCCGCCGTCTGCCCTTCGGTGGCGAGCAGCGCCTGCCCGCGCAGGATCAGGTCCCGTGCCCGGTCGGTCTCCTCGACGGCGGGCGTGGCGCCGAGGATCGCGTGCGCGACGGCGGTCACCTGCTCGGCGTCACCGAGCCTGCCGCCGTAGGTCGCCGCGGCGAGGGCTTCGATGTAGGTGTCCCGGGCGAGGACCGGTTCGAGCCCTTCGAGTCCCCGTGCCGCGTCGAGCAGGTGCTGCGCCCCACTGCGGTCACGCCGTAGCGCGTATCCGGCCCGCGCGCGCAGCCGCACCACGAGGGCCTCCTGGAGCGCGGTGAGGGGAAGGGCGCGGGCGGTCCCGAGCAGGCGCAGGGCCTCGTCCGACGCGCCCGCGTCGTGCTTGGCCTCGGCGGCCGCGATCAGCCGCTGCCCGCGGCGGAACGGCGAGGGTGTGAGCTCCGCCGCCCGCTCCAGAAACGCGCCGGCGGCCGCCGCGCCGCCCCGGGTTCGCGCACGCACGGCGGACCTCTCCAGATCGGCGGCGACCTCCTCGTCCGGTTGCAGGGTCGCGCTGGCCCGGTGCCAGGCCCGGCGGTCCGGGTCGTGCTCGGTGCTGGTGACGTCCGCCAGAGCGGCGTGGACGCGACGCCGGTCCCCCGGTGACGCCGCCCGGTAGACGGCCGACCGCACCAGCGGATGGCGGAAGCCGACACGGGTGCCGACGACGAACACCTCGGCGTCCTTGGCCGCGTCGAACGCTTCCGGCCCCAGTCCCAGTACCGCGCTCGCACGCCACAGCAGCCCCGGGTCACCGGTGGGCTCGGCGGCCGCCAGCAGCA
Organism: Streptomyces sp. NPDC041968; assembly: GCF_055589025.1. Classification (NCBI taxonomy): domain Bacteria; kingdom Bacillati; phylum Actinomycetota; class Actinomycetes; order Kitasatosporales; family Streptomycetaceae; genus Streptomyces; species Streptomyces sp. NPDC041968. Next base: position 144,160 of record NZ_JBVJCB010000010.1, read on the forward strand.
GCAGGAGGCGCGCCGGTGCGGGCAGCGGGGCGAGCTGGACGACCAGGCTCTGCTCGATGCGGCTTTCCAGCGGCAGGGAACCCGTCAGGGTGAAACCGCCGGCGATCTGGGCCGGACTCAGGGCCCGGGGCAGTTCGCGCAGAGCGAGAGGATTGCCGCGGGCCTCCGCGACCAACTGGTCGCGTACCCGCAGGTCGAGACCACCGGGTACGGCCAGGCGCAGCAGTGCGCACGCGTCCTCGTGACCGAGCCCTTCGACGACCCTGTGGGGCAGGCCCGCGAACACCGGGTCGGCCTGCCGCATGGCGAGCACCAGGGCGATGCCCTCCGCGTCCAGACGCCGCGCGGCGAAGGCGAGGGCACGCGCGGACGCCTGGTCGAGCCACTGTGCGTCGTCGACGACGCACAGCAGTGCCCGCTCCTCGGCGGCCTCGGTGAGCAGCCCCAGCAGGGCCAGCCCCACGAGGAAGGGGCTCGGCGCGGCGGCGCTGCGCAGCCCGAACGCCACCTCGATCGCCTCCTGCTGCGGGGCCGGCAGCCGGGCGGCCGAACCCATCATGTGCCCGCAGAGCTGATGGAGTCCCGCGTAGGCGAGTTCCATCTCGGACTGGGAGGCGACGATGCGCTCGGTGCGGACGTGTGCCGCGGCCCGTGCCGTGAGGTGGTCCAGGAGCGCCGTCTTGCCGACACCGGCCTCCCCGGAGACCACCAGCGCCCCGCTGCGACCCTCGCGGGCACGGCTCACCAGCGCTTCCAGTTCCGCCAGCTCGCGGCGTCGCCCCCGCAACGGCGCGATGCCAGCCACCATGTCCGCCTTCGCAGGTAAGTACCGCTCCGCCACGCCTTTCGCTCACGCATTTTATCGGAGCATGTCCTGAACCGCCGAGCGTCGCGGTGCCGTGCGCAGCGACCACCCCAGGGGCAACGGCGTCGCGTGAATCGTAGTGTGACGCTCCAACTGCCTTACTTACATGCGTCCGTCACATCCGGCCGGGTTCGCCTGTCTCTGTTGTACCACCACGAATCGGCCACGGACCTCTCCAAGAGCTCGCGCTCGAGACTGACGTGGCAGTTCACGACCGCCTACCGCCTCGCGCGCAGGCGGTATCCACTCCACCGGCACCGGCAGCCGCCCAGGCGCCTGAATCGATCCACCAGGCACCGATGAGACCGACTGATCGATCCGGAGCTCCATGGACGAGGCGATTCGAAACCAGACAGAAGGAGTTGCGCCATGAACAGCGACCACGGCAACGTGCGATCCCCGCGTACGGATTCGCAGAACCTCTTCCTCACTCTGCACCGCATGCTGGACGGCCTGGCACGGGAGGCCGTTCGAGCCGAATTCCGATACGATCCCGCATCTCCTCTGCTCGTCAGTCTCACCTTTCTCGTGACGCACGGCCCTCGGGTCACCTGGTACGTGGGTCGGGACGTTCTGCACCAGGGTCTCCGCTCGGTGAGCGGCACGGGTGACGTCCAGGTCTGGCCGACGTACATCGGCGAACAGACGACGGTCTGGATGCAGCTCACGTCGGAGGAGGCCACGGTCCTCTTCGAGATGTCCGCCCGGCCGCTGGAGGAGTGGCTCGACCACACGTACCGCAGCGTTCCGGCCGGCTCGGAGATGGCCAGATGCGACGTGGACCGTTTCCTTGCCGGGGTCCTCGGCGGGGGCGCAGCACGTGAATGACCACACTGACGACGCGACTGGCCATCAAGAGAGGCCGGGCGAGGCGAGACGCTGCCGTCACAAGCGCCCCAGCACTGCGCCGAGCCGGGTACGTGAGTCCACGTCCAGCTTGGTGAACACCTTGCGCAGATGCCATTCGACGGTGCGTGGGCTGATGAACAGTTCCGCGCCGATCTCCACGTTCGTCCTCCCCGTCGCGGCCAGCCGGGCGATGTGGGCTTCCTGCGGGGTAAGGGCCTCGTACGCGTCGGTCGCACTCTGACGCACGGACTCGCCGAGTGTACTGAGCCCGCGACGCGCGCGTTCCGCGAAGGCGCTCGCTCCGAAACCGTGCAGCATGTCGAAGGCGAGGCGCAGGTGTTCACGCGCTTCACCGCGCCGATTCGCGCGGCGTAACCATTCGCCATACACCAGATGGGTACGCGCGAGATGGACGGTGACTCGGCTGTGCCGCAGACGCTCGATGGCTTCCTGGTACAGCAGGTCGGCGGTCCGACCGTCGCTGAGCAGAGCTCGCGACCGGGCCAGGACGCCCAGAGCCCACTCCGTTCCGCTGGCACCGGCGTGCTCCTCCAGCCGGCGCAGCGCTGCCGCCGCGACTTCCGGTCTCCCGCCAAGGACGCCGGCCTCGACAAGTTCCATGAGGCAGAAGCCAACGACCGCCAAGTCCTCGTACTTCGCCCCCCGTTCAGCACTGTCCAGGGCCTCGTCGTGCCGACCGAGGCCGTTGTACAGCACGGCGAGCAGGTAGTGGGCCAGGCCGATCGCCCGGCCCTCACCCCACGTGGCTGCCTCCCGGGCGCCGGCCGCGATGAGTTCCGCCGCCTGGGGATCTTCACCACGCCACGCCAGCAGAAGCAGCGGGGCGTACCCGAGAGGCGAGTTACCGGTCACCTCGATGAGGTTGCCGGACTCGTTGATCAAGGCGGAGGCATGGTCGAACTCCCCCGAGTGCACGTGGACGGCCGCACGATAGGAGAGTGCCAAGGGAAGGACGTTGAGCGCACCGACGGTTCGAGCGGCGCGTACGGCGTGATCGGTGAGCGAAAGCCACGTCTCGTCGTCCCACATGTCGCCGGCGACCAGCCAGGCTATCCAGAGCCAGCGCATGACGTCGTCCTCGTGCGCGGCTCCGTCGCGGAGAGCGAGCAACAAGGGTTTGAGGAGTGACGCGCCTTCACCGCGGCTGACGGCGAACCACGTCGCCAAGCCGTCCAACAAACCGTCCGCCAGGCGCGACGGTTGCGGTCGGCCAGGCGCGGCGAGTGCTGCCTCAGCCACCTCGCGCACTCCCGGGCGGCCGCCGAGACGGCCGGCGAACACGGCCGCTCCGATCGCATCCAAGTACGTCTCTCGCGCCTGTCCCACGTCGATCTCTTCCAGCCGACCCGCCGCTTCGAGCAGCATCGGCAGGGCCTCACCTCCGCGTCTGCGGGCGAAAGCTATCCGAGCCCGGAGCGTGGCGAGTGCTGTCTGCTGGCTCCCGTCCAGCGAATGCGTCTCCGCTGCGGCGAGAAGTTCGAGCGCGACCTCGGGAGCACCGGCTTCGAACGAGGCTCGCGCCGCGGCCAACGCCCTCGCTCCCCGCCTGCCCGGATCCGGCGTCAACTCGGCCGCGCGCCTCAGAAAGGCGGCGGCTGCCGCGATACCGCCGCGAGCGTGCGCCCGGCCGGCGGAGCGTTCCAAGTCGTCGGCGATCGTCTCGTCCGGTTCGACCGCCGCGTGCGCACGGTGCCAGGCTCGGCGATCCGCGTCGAACTCCGAAGCCGTCGCCTCGGCCAGGGCGCGATGCACGGTCCTGCGTTCTCCGGGGTGAGCCAAGCGGTAGGCCGCCGAACGAACCAACGGGTGCCGAAAGCGCACCCGCGTACCGAATTCGATGAGCCCCGACTCCTCCGCCGCTCCCTCGGCGTCCGCCCCGATGTCAAGCTGCTCGGCGGCACGCCGCAACAGGGGCACGTCCCCCACCGGTTCAGCGGCTGCCGCCAGCAGCAGCCGCTGAGCCGCGTCCGGCAGACCCCCGATGCGTCGCACGAAGCTCTGCTCGATCTGACTCGCCAGCGGTCGGGCGTCCGGACGCCCGAACCCACCGGCCAGCTCCGCCGTGCTCAACCCCCGTGTCAGTTCCAGCAGCGCCAGGGGATTTCCACGCGTCTCGGCGATGATGCGCTCCCGAACGCGCTCGTCCAGCCGGCCGGGCACCACCGAGTCGAGCAACGTACGCGCTTCGTCGTCGCGCAGCCCACGGACCTCAAGTTCCGGCAGCGCCGTCCAAGGATCATTGTGCGGATCGACGGGCGGGGTACGCACAGAGAAGGCCAGCGCCACGCGTTCCGCGAGCAATCTGCGGGCGACGAAGGCCAGGCTCTGCGCGGAGATCCGGTCCAGCCACTGAGCATCGTCCAGCACACAGAGCAGCGGCCGCTCCTCCGCCGCCTCGGCCAACATGCTGAGGACGGCCAATCCCACCATGAACCGATCCGCGGCATCCCCGCCCTGGAGTCCGAACGCGACAGCCAGGGCCTCCCGCTGAGGGCCGGGAAGTCGATCGATGTGGCTCATCAACGGCATGCACAGCTGGTGCAGACCCGCGAAGGCAAGCTCCATCTCGGATTCGACGCCGACCGCTCGGAGTACGCGAAAGCCTGAAGCGTTCTCTGCCAGGTAGTCCAGGAGGGTCGACTTTCCGACCCCCGGTTCGCCGCGCAGGACTACAACCCGGCTCCGACCCGTTCGGGCATCGGCGAGGACCTCGTCCAGCACCCCCCGCTCATGGTTTCGGCCAAGCATGCCGCGCCGAGGTGCACTGCTCGACATCCACCACCACCGCGCAGCTCAGAGGGCCACATCCCGTTCGACTCGGAATCGCCTTATCATGCACCACCGCCCGAAGCCCAGCCAAACAGCCGTACTGGGGTACTACCCGCGACTGTGCACAGTCCGTAATCCGCCAGGCACGGAATGGTGAACCACTGGGGTGCATACCCGGGGGCCAGGGTGTCGACCAGGCACTCCCCGGGGCGCCACGGACCGGCCCGCCAGGCGACTGTGGGACGACCCCACCGGAGATCGCCGCAAGCGCACGCGGTCGAGTTCTCGACTACGCCGGATGTCCCCATGCGACAGCGCGTCCCGCAGGCACCCACCCGCACGAACGGAGTCAGCAGGCTCATGTATCCCGACCCCTCCCCCAGCGAGGACGCCTTGGATGAGGCCCTTTCCATCTTCGAGCAGCTCCGGCCCCGACTCTTCGGCATCGCCTACCGCGTTCTCGGCAGCACGGTGGAGGCGGAGGACGTGGTTCAGGAGGTGTGGCTGCGCTGGCAGGGGACCGACCGTTCGGTGGTTCGCAGCCCGGCGGCGTTCTTGTCGAGTGCCACCGCCCGCCTGGCCATCAACGTGGCCCAGTCCGCCCGGGTCCGACGCGAGACCTACATCGGTCCTTGGCTGCCCGAACCCGTGGACACGAGCAACGACCCCGAGGCCGGTGCACAGCGGGCCGAGGCCGTCGAACTCGCCCTCCTCCTCGTACTGGAGAAGCTGACACCGCAGGAGCGGGCCGCGTACATCCTGCGAGAGGCTTTCGACTACACCTACGCCGACATCGCCGAGATGTTGCGCCTCAACTCGGTCAACGTACGCAAGATCGTAAGCCGAGCCCGCGGGCACCTCCTTTCCGACCAGCGGACGACCGCAGGCACGGATGAGCACCGCCGACTGCTCAAGGCCTTCGTGAGGGCTGCCCGAAAGGGAGACCTCACGTCGCTGGAGACACTGTTCTCTCCGCGTGGCGTCGGCCCGTCCGACAGCGTCAAGGTCAGGCGCCCCGTTCCCCGTGGTGGACCCGTTCCACAGGGTGCACGCAGGGTCAGACCTGCGTCCGTCCGACTGTGACTGGGCAGCCGATGGGCTCCCCACTCGTTCCCCTTCGCCCGACCGCGACGACGGCCCTTCTCAAGTTCTGCGCCGGAAGCAGGAAGGTAATATATGCCGAGCTCTGCAGCGCGGCACCGACGAACAGTGTCACTCGGTGGTCGGCTGTCATGGAGGAACTGTCGGCGGGGACGGAGAGCATGCTGAGCGAGAGTCCCCAGGTACGCCTGAAGGGGCGGCAGGCCGAGTGCTCCAGACTGGACCAGCTCATCGCGACGGTGCAGGCCGGCCACAGCTCCGTTCTGGTCCTGCGTGGCGAGGTGGGCATCGGAAAGACGGCGTTGCTCGACTTCGGACGCGCGAGCGCGGAAGGATGCCGGACCGCCAGGGCCGTGGGCATCGAGTCGGAGATGGAGCTGGCCTACGGGGGCCTGCACCAGTTGTGCGCTCCTTTCCTGGACCATCTCGGTCGCCTGCCGGACCCTCAACGCGAGGCACTCGGCACGGCGTTCGGCCTGAGCTCGGGGACTCCACCGGACCGTTTCCTCGTCGGTCTCGCGGCGCTCAGCCTCCTCGCCGATGTGGCCACGAAGGAACCCCTCATCTGCTTCATCGATGACGCCCAGTGGCTGGACAGGGTCTCCCTGCAAACGATCGCCTTCGTCGCGCGACGTCTCCTTGCCGAGCGCGTCGGCCTCGTCCTCGCCGTCCGTGAGCCGTCCGTCGAGGCCGAACTGGCGGGACTGCCGCAGCTCACGGTCGAGCCGTTGAGCGACGGCGACGCCCTCGCACTGTTGGACTCCGTGATCCCGGGCCCCCTGGACGAGCGGGTCCGCACCCGCATCGTGGCCGAGACTCAGGGAAATCCTCTCGCCCTGCTCGAACTGTCCCGGGGTCTGACGTCGGCGGAGCTGGCAGGCGGGTTCGGGCGCCCCGACGCGCGGCCGCTGGCAAGCCAGATCGAACAGAGCTTCATCGCACGCGTCCGGGCGCTTCCTCCCCAGACGCGCGAACTGCTCCTCATCGCCGCGGCGGAGCCTGTAGGCGACGTGACGCTCCTGACGGGGGCCGCTGCACTGCTCGGGATCGAGACGTCGGCTTCCTCGGCGGCCGAGGCTGCCGGATTGATCACCATCGGTACCCGGGTACGGTTCCGGCATCCCGTGGTGCGCTCGGCCGCCTACCGAGTTGCGTCGGCCGAGGCTCGCCAACAGGTCCACCAGGCACTGGCCGAGGTGACGGACGCGCACACGGACCCCGATCGCCGAGCCTGGCACCTGGCCAACGCGACGGCCGGTTCCGACGAGGCGGTGGCGGCGGAGCTGGTGCGCTCTGCCGACCGGGCACAAGCGCGCGGCGGAGTCGCCGCGGCGGCCGCGTTCCTGCAACGGGCCGCGGAGCTGACCCCCGACCCCGCTGCTCGCGGAACCAGGACGCTGGCGGCGGCTCGGGCCAAGTACCAGGCCGGTGCCTATGGCACCGCACGCGAACTGCTGGACGCCGCGACCATCAGCCCCCTGGACGAGCGGCAGCTCGCCGAGGCAGACCTGCTCCGCGGTCGGATCACCTTCGCCTCCAGGAACGCCGGCAGCGCCCTGCCCCTCCTCCTCAAGGCGGCAAGACGCCTGGAACCACTGGACGCACGGCTGGCCCAGGAGACGTACCGTGACGCACTCGACGCCGCGCTCATCGTCGACCGGCTGCCGCAAGGGGTCCGACTCCGGGACATCGCCACGACGGCTCTCGCCGCACCCTCGGATCCGCCACTGGACCGGAACGACCTGCTCCTGCGGGGCCTGTCCATCATGACAGTGGACGGATACGCGGCGGGCGCGCCCATGGTGCTGCGTGCCTTGGACGCCTTCTGCACAGAGGAGATCTCCGCGGAGGAGAGCCTCGGCTGGTTCCCGCTCGCCGCTCGCATGGCCTTCAACGTCTGGGATTTCCACAGCAACACGGTTCTGTCGACGCGATTGGTCGACCTCGCCCGTGAGAGTGGGGCCCTGTCCGTGTTGCCGTCCGCCCTCCTTCAGTTGGTGTCGAACCGTGTGCTGGCGGGTGAACTGGACCATGCGGACACGCTCATCGCGGAGGCGCAGACCCTCGGTGAGGCGACGAACAGCCGCTACCTCGCGCACTACGTGTCTCTGGTGACGGAACCGTGGAGAGGCCAGGAGACGGCGACGCTCCACGCCATCAACGCGATGACCCGAGACGCGGATCTGCACCAGGGTCGGCAGGGCAAGGTGCTCAGTGCCAGCCAGTGGGCGAAGGCGGTGCTCTACAACGGGCTCGGCCGCTACGAGGAGGCGTACGCCGCAGCGGAACAAGGCGCCGAGAACCTGGAGGAACTCGGCCTGGCCATCCGGTCGATGGTCGAACTGGTCGAGGCGGCCGTGCGCAGCGGAAGACCGGCTCGGGCCGCCGAGGCAGCCCGGCAGCTCGACACCTTCGCACGCGCCAGTGGCACCGACTGGGCTCTCGGAACCGCGGCCATGGTGCGCGCGCAGGTGAGCGAGGAAGAGACCGAGACCCTGTACCAAGAGGCCGTCGAACGACTCGGCCGTACCGACGTCAAGATCACTTACGCGCGCTCACACCTGCTCTACGGGGAGTGGCTGCGCCGGGAGAATCGCCGCGTCGACGCACGCGAGCACCTGGGGAGGGCGTACCGGATTCTCAGCGCGATCGGAGTGGACGGTTTCGCGGAGCGCGCCTGGCACGAGATGCGCGCCACCGGCGCGACGGTGGGCAAACGAACCCTTGAGTCCCGTACGTCACTCACTGCCCAGGAAGCACAGATCGCGCGCTTGGCGGGGGCAGGCATGACCAATCCCGAGATCGGAGCCCAGCTCTTCATCAGCCCGCACACCGTGGAATGGCACCTGCGCAAGGTGTTCGCGAAGCTCGACATCGCGTCGCGCAAGCAGATCAGCGGTGCGCTGCGGGAAGGGACAGTGGTCACCACCTGAGGCGGCGTCGGGCCGTTTCCCACGCCGGACGCGCTGCTACCGCGGTGGCGAAGTGTGCCGGGTTCACGGTTCGTTCGGCGTCACAGTTGTCGGCGCGAGGTGGCGCCGAGCTTCCCGAAGATCTTGCGCAGGTGCCATTCCACGGTGCGCGGGCTGACCACCAGCCGTGCGCCGATCTCGGGATTGGTCAGACCTTCACGCACCAGCCTGACGATCTGCACCTCCTTGGGCGTCAGGTCGGTCTCGGCGCTCCCGGCGATCGTACGGACGGTCTCACCGGCAGCGGCCAGTTCGCCGGCGGCGCGTCGTGCGAAGGCCTCCATGCCCATGGTGGTGAACAGCTCGTGGGCACGGCGCAGTTCCCGCCCGGCCGCGTCCTCGCGTCCTCTTGCGCGCAGCCATTCGCCGTACACGAGGTGGGCGCGGGCCGACTCTCCGCGGAGCCGGGTGCGGCCGAGGGCGTCGATCGCCCGCAGGTAGTGGCTCTCCGCCTCCCCTTCCCCGGCCAGGAGAGCGTGCGAGCGGGCTTCGATGCCCACGGCCCAGTCCGTGCCGCTCGCCCGGGTCAGCTCGGTCAGACGGGCCAACGCGTCAGCGGCGCGTCCCGGTGCGCCGGCCCGGGCTGTCGCCTCAACGTACTCAACGAGGGACCACACCGGAATGCCCATTTCCAACTGGTCGTACTCCCGGCTCGCCAGGTCGGCCGCGTCCGCCGCCTCCTCGTACCGGCCCAGACCGTTGTAGAGCAAGGCGCGCGCCCACCTGCTGACTACCGGACCCACTCCTTCACCACGACGCTCCACTCCGTCGTCGGCTCGTCTGCTCAGTTCGAGGCACTCGCTCTCCTGGCCCTTCCAGGCTGCGACGAAAAGCGCGCCGTAGATGGGCGCGGCCGTTCCCACCGCCTCCGCCACCGTCTGCGCCTCCTCCGCCAGCGATGCGCCCTCGGACAGTTCACCGTCGAGGACGTGCACCACACAGCGCATGGTCAACGCGAAGGGCAGCGCCGTGGCCTGTCCGGCCTCTCGCGCCAATTCGAGATGACGAGCGGCCAGCACGGACATGGTGGCGTGATCCCACACTCCCACGGCGGTCACGCAGATCAGCCACAACCAGCGCAGTCCCTCCGCCGGGGACAGGTCCGGCTGCGTGAAGGCACGCAGGGCCCGGCGCAGGTGTGGCACGGCCGCGGTATGACCGTCCAGGACGCGTACCGCCAGGCCGTCGAGCAGGAGGTCCGTCGGGCGAGGCAGCCGCGGTGCGGGGATCTCGCGGGACGCCCTGGCCGCTTCGTACTGGCCGTTGTCGCCCGCCCGGGGACCGGCGAAAATGGCGGCGTTCACCACCTCCAGGTACGTCTCCCGGGCCAGCGCTACGTCGTGATCAGCAAGCTGGCCGGCAGCCTTGAGCAGAAGACCTGGAGCCTCACTGCCCCGGTTCGTGGTGAACGCGATCCTGGCCCGGAGCAGATCGGCCTCGACACGCCGCCGTTCGTCGACGAGGCCCGTCTCTGCCAGGGACAGCAGTGTCAGTGCCCGGTCGGGGTCACCCGCCTCGTGGGTCGCACGCGCGGCCGACAGTGCCCGGGCCCGTCGGAGGTCGGAGTCCGGCGTCAGTTCCACCGCACGAGCCAGGAAGGCGGCAGCAGCCGCGGACCCGCCACGCGTCTCGGCCCGCCCGGCCGAGCGTTCGAGTTCCGCCGCGATGGACTCGTCGGGCCTGGATGCGCCGTGTGCCGCATGCCAGGCGCGGCGGTCGGGATCGGCTGCGGGGTCCGTCACATCGGCCAGAACGCGATGCATACTGCGTCGTTCGGCGGGCGAGGCCGCCCAGTAGACGGCCGAGCGCACCATGGGGTGGAAGAAGCGCACCCGGTCCCCGATCTTGAGAAGCCCGACTCCCACGGCGTCCATGGCGGCCTCGGGGTCGATCCTCAGCCTCCTCGCGGCGCGCCACAGCAGAGCCGGTTCGCCCGTGGGGTCCACCGCCGCGGCGAGGAGAAACGACCGGGACTCCACCGGAAGGCCCGCGATCCTGGTCTCGTAGGCGTGCTGGATGCGAGCTCTGACGGGCTGGACGCTCGGCAGGCCGAAGCCGCCGGCCAGCGCGGCCGACGTCGACGACCGGGACAGTTCCAGCAGCGCCAGCGGATTGCCCCGCGACTCGGCGAGGATGCGTCTGAGCACGTGCTCGTCCCACGGGCCCGACAGCAAGGACCGCAACAACGTGTTCGCGTCCCGATCGGACAGTCCCTCGACCAGCAGCTCCGGAAGGCCGGCTGGTTCGGCGACGCCCGCTCGCTCGCCGTCCGGCAGCCGGGCCGCGAAGACGATCGCCACCGACTCCGCGTGGAGGCGTCGAGCCGTGAACGCCAGAGCCTGCATGGACGCGCGGTCCAGCCAGTGAGCATCGTCCACCACGCACAGCAACGGGCGCTCCTGGGCCACCTCCGACAGCAGCCCGAGGACGCCGAGGGCGACGAGGAAGCCGTCGGGAGCCCGTTGCGAACCCAGGCCCAGGGCACCCCCCAGGGCATCGCGCTGGACCGCCGGAAGTCGATCAAGACGGTCAGCCAGGGAGGCACACAGCTGGTGGAGCCCCGCGTAGGGAAGCTCCATCTCCGCCTGCACGCTTGTGGCGCGGACGACGTGGAACCCCCGTGCCCTGGACACCAGGTACTCGAGCAGCCTGCTCTTCCCCACTCCCGGCTCACCCCGGAGCACCAGCGCACGGCTGTCACCGCCGCGCACGGCCCCGATCAGCCCGTCCAACGCAGCGCATTCACGGCGGCGGCCCAGGACCGCCTCCGCGGCCCCGGGCCGATCGTTCGGCCGGTACTCACCCATCACGTCCCGCCCGCGGTTCGACCGGCGAAGAGAGCGGGACTGCCTCGTCTGCTGGGACCCCGTGGACACGCGTGTACCTCCATCGTAGGCCCGGGTGACCCGCCGGACGGGAACGCCGGCCGCCGTCGTCTCGCACCCTCCGGTGCCAAGTCGGCACGAGGCTGTCGGGCGCCGAGGCCGCGAGGCACTCGGGGACAATGTCGGGGCCGTGCTTCCGACCCGGACCCACTGTCGTCCGAGAGGGGCCCCGTGCGCATCAGTCGAGCGACGGCGCAGGACGAGCGGCCCACCGGGGGCGCCGACGGCCTCGACGCGCCGATCCCCGGGACATACGCCGACCGGTGAAGTCCTGATCGGAGGAGATTAGGTCAGTCGACTGCTTCGGGGACGGCGTCGCCGCTTCGCCCGGGGGAGCCGGCTCCGCTGGCTGCGGTTCCTGCTCGCAGTGTGGCCAGCGCTGCCGTCAGCGCACGGCGGCTGGTGATCCCGAGGCGCGGGTAGATGCGGTACAGGTGAGCCCCGACGGTACGGTGTGAGATGAACAAGCGCTGTCCGATCTCCCGGTTGCTCAGTCCTTGTGCGGCCATGACCGCGATCTGCATTTCCTGTGCCGACAGGGGGCTACCGCTGCCGGCGGGCCGCGGCCGGCCCGTTTCGCCTGCGGCACGCAGCTGCTCGCCCGCCATCTCCAGCCAGGGCCGGGCGCCGATCCGCTCGAACTCGTCCCGGGCCAGGCGCAGCGGCTTGCGGGCCTCCACACTGCGACGCCGGCGGCGCAGCCAGCGTCCGTGATGGAGCTGCAGCCTGGCCCTCGTGAGCGTCCAGCCGCTGGGCAGCGCGCCGAGCGCGGCGATGTAGTTCTCCTCGGCGGTCTCGTCCGGGCTGAGTACGGCGGCGACGTAGGACCGTGCGACCGTCATCATCTCCGAGGGCAGCTCGCGGGCGAGCTCCGGCAGATCGGCGAGCAGCCCCCGGGCCTCTTCGACGGTGTCGGCGGCAACGGCGGCGTCCGCCAGGTCCGGGACCAGCAACCAGCGGCAGACCGAGTGGTAGTGCGGGTCACCCGGTGCGAACGCGGCCGCCAGGGTCTCGTATGCCTCGGTGACGCGGCCGTCGAAGAGCGCCAGCAGACCGTCAACCTGCTGAGCCCTCGCGGCGGCGAACGGCATGCTGGGGAAGAGGCGGTGGGCGCGCATCTCCCGGATCGTCCGTGCGGACTCCTCGGTCTCACCGTGTAGGGCTGCCACCAGACCGACGTTGGCCTTGAGACTGAGCCACATGATCCATTCGCCCGTCTCCTCGGCCAGCGCGAGCCCTTCAGCCGATTCCTCACGCGCCTGGTCGAGCTGACCGAGATAGGACCTCGAGTAACTGGCGGCCAGGGAGCGCGCGAGCAGTCCGAGCCGGCCCTGCGACCGCCAGGCCGCCACCGCGGGCGACAGATATCCGACGGCGCGGGTGACATCGCCCAGGCCCATGGCCCCGCTCCCGAGAAAGTGCATGCTCCGGCCGTCCTCGTGGTCCGGCTCCAGGGCATCGAGCCGCGCCAGCACCTGCGCTCCGTACCGGTAAGGCTGCGCGTAGGCCCGGACCGTCAGCACATGCGGGGCGTTGGGCTCGGAGTTCCAGCGGTCGAGCTCGGTTGTGACGCGGGCCCGTACCCGCGCGTCGCCGTCCTGGAAGAAGCACCGCGCCGCAGCGCGCCACAACAGGTCCTTGGCCACATCCTGGGCTCCGGCGTCAAAGGCACCTGCGGCAGCCTTGACCATCTCCTCGATGCGTCGTTCGGGAGCACCCGGCTCGAACGCGGCACTGTCGGTGACCACCATGAGGCGGGCACGCTCCACCGGCCCGAGCGCGTCCATGTCCGCACGGTCCAGGAGCATGCGTGTCGTGATGCGGTCGTTGATCTCGTCGGCCAGCTCCGCCGCTCGAATCATGATGCCGGTCCGTCGGTACGGATCGCGCACGAGCTCGGCCGCTTGACGCAGGGCCGGTACCGCGGCCGCCAGCTTTCCCCGGGCCTGCATGGTGTCGGCGGAACGCTCCAGCCGGTCGGCGAGCGCGTCGTCGGGCCCGATGGCCGCCGCCGCCTGGTGGACGAGCTGCCGGTCCGGCGCGTCGTCCAGTGCTGCGGCGAGGGCGCTGTGCGCCCTGAGACGGTCGGCGAGTGGCGACCGCGTGTAGACCGCCGAACGCATCAGGGGGTGCCGGAATGCAGGAGTACGCCCGTTCAGAACCAGCAGACCGGCGTCGATCGCTTCTTGGAGCGCGTGCAGGGAGACCGGCGAGCCGCACAGGTCGCGGGAGACGTTCAGAACGGTGTTCAGCGGTGCCGTCGGCTCGCTGGCCAGCGTCAGCAGCAGTGCTCGGCACTCCTTGCTCGCCGAGTCGGTGCGTGACGCGAACGCGGCCTCCAACCGCTGGGTCAAAGGCAGATCACCCCCCGTCTGCCCCTGACTGCGCCGCACGGCCTTGGGCAGCTCCACGAGAGCAAGCGGATTTCCCACAGCACGGTTCAGGACGAGCGAGCGCAGGGGGGCCGGAAGGTCGGGCGCCTCCGCGTCCAGCAGCTCGGCGGCGGCATCAGGGCCGAGCGGATCCAGCCGCATGTCCGGACGGACACCCATGCTGTACTCCTCAGCGGAGTCGACACGGGCGGCGGCGAGGAGCAGGATCGGCAGATCGCTCATACGCCGAGCGACGAACCGGAGCACGTCCCGGCTGGAGGGGTCGACCCACTGCAGGTCGTCGACGAGGAGCAGGAGGGGTTGCCGGTCGGCCGCGTCGGCCAACACCTCCAGCACGGCGAGTCCGACGCGGTGGATGGGTGGATCAGCCTCCGTGGCGCCGAAAACGCCGTTCAGTGCCTGTCGGTGCACGGCCGGCAAGTCCCGGATGCCGCGAGAGGCGCCCTGCAGCAGCAGTTGAAGCGCGGCGTAGGGAAACCACTGCTCGGTCTCGACCCCGGAGGTGCGAAGCACCCGGAAATCACTGCGTGCGGCTTCGTCATCGAGAGCCCGCAACAGAGTCGACTTGCCGACACCAGCGGGGCCGTATGCGAGCAGCGCGGTGCCCTGCCCGTCCCCCGCATTACGCAGGAGCGCGTGGAGGATGCGCATCTCCCCATCCCGGCCGATCATCGCTTGCGCTCCCACGCCAGTCCTCGGACCGGCAACGCGGGCATCGACCCAGCCGAGTGTTCCCAGTCGACCACGTTGTCCCCCATAGCACCACATCTTGCGGTACGTGCAAGGGCGTCGAGACTTCGGCGGCCCCTAGCACTCATCCTGTCACGACGACATCAGTCGAGTGACTCTCAGATGACTCGCCAGGCAGTTGACCCTCACGATATACCGCTCCAAAGACCGAGCCGTAGGGGGTTTCCGCCGTCGAGCAGCCGGCCTCGCCCGGCCGATTGCCGACGTGCAGGTGGAAGGATGCGGTGCCCGAAGGGCGAGGGTGCGGAGACGAGGTGCCAGACGCCTCAAGGCGATGCCCTCGTGAGAGAGGACGTCACCTCGAAAGACCTGGACGCGCTCGAACAGCAGCGTTTTGCGTGGCGGTGGAGATGTCGTGCTGACGGAGGCCCGGTTCCGCGCTCGCAGGCCGGGACCGCACCTCCCGCGGGCGGTTCCGACCCGCGGGCTCCATGCCGACGCGTATGACCCGTCGCGACACGTGCAGGCGTCGCACGGCTTCGCGGGCTGCCGTACCGCTACGACCGGACAGCCGCGTCGATACGGGGCGGACGGTCAGAGCGCCCGCGCTGTACGAGGTACGGCTTCCTCTCGGATCTGCCGAAGGAACCGGGCGTCCTCGGCATCGACCTCGCGTGCCGTCTCGAGCACGAGCTGCCAGCTGTCGGCCGGCACAACCACAGCACCGGCGGCATCACAGAACACGTAGTCCCCGGGGGTGATGCACACCCCGGCGAACTCTACGGTGGTGTTCGCGGCGTACGGCATCACCGTGTCACCGCCCCAGCGAGTGGACTCCCCCCGGCACCAGGTGGCGAAGTCGTATCCGCGCAGCTGCCGGAAGTCCCGCAGCCGACCGTCTGCCAGCACTCCGGCGAGACGGTGGTTGGCGACCCGGGACAGTTTCGTACCGCCTCCATGAGACACCTGCGGGTGGCCACCGCTGGAGAGCACCAGCACCCTTCCGGACGGGTCGTCGCCGACCGCCTCGTAGAAGAGGTCGGCGAAGGTCTTCGACGCCTCTTCCACGTCGTCGCGCCAGGGCATGAAGGACACGGTCGCGGCCCGCCCGAACAGAACCCGCTCCGGACATGGGCTGACCAGCGGCAGTACATGGGCTCGGTGGCGATGCACGCGGCCCATGGCGTCCACCAGGGCGGCACTGCCGAGAGCCGCCAACTCCGCCACGAGGGCGTCTTCG
The DNA here is from genome assembly GCF_055589025.1 of Streptomyces sp. NPDC041968. Taxonomy (NCBI): domain Bacteria; kingdom Bacillati; phylum Actinomycetota; class Actinomycetes; order Kitasatosporales; family Streptomycetaceae; genus Streptomyces; species Streptomyces sp. NPDC041968. Next base: position 159,945 of record NZ_JBVJCB010000010.1, read on the forward strand.
CGGGAGCCGTCGGTCCCCGCGGCGCCCGCCGTCGGCCGGCCGAGGGGGTGTGTGTCGTGGGACATTCTTCCTCCAGGGCCGTGGGCGCGACAGTACGCAGAAGGTGACAGGGCGGGCGGCGGATGTGTGACAGGGCGCAGGACCCCCCGGCGAAAATCGTCTGCTAGTCCACGGGGACCGTAACGGTCGGCAGGGCGCAGGTGGTGGCGCCCGTGACGTGCCCGAACCTGTGTCTCCCGGCGCCTCTGGGCTGCGCGGCCACGATAAGCCGCCCCTCCCTGGCAAGAAGCGTGCGATCCCGCGAGTTGTGAGTTGGCGACTCTGGTAGCGTGTTCGATGTACCACGAACATCGAACATTGGATATCCGGGGAAGATCCCACCACAGCCGGTTTCACGCTCCGACACCTCTGCTTCGCCTCCCGACCCGGGAGGCGGCGAGGCTCATCGAGGCGGTCACCCAGGGTCTCCCCTCTTCATCGACGACCCAAGGACCAACGCCACCATGCAGGCAACCGCACACATCGGTGTGACCGGACTCGGCGTGATGGGCCGCAACCTGGCCCGCAACTTCGCGCGCCACGGATACACCGTGGCCCTCCACAACCGCACCGCGTTCCGAACCCAGGCACTCGTCGACGACTTCGGTCACGAGGGGGCCTTCGCCCCGGCTTCAACGCCAGAGGAGTTCGTCGCGGCGCTCGAGCGTCCCCGCCGACTGATGATCATGGTCCAGGCCGGCGCGGCCACCGACGCCGTGATCGAGGAGTTCGCCCCGCTCCTTGAGCCGGGAGACATGATCATCGACGGGGGCAACGCCCACTTCACCGACACCCGCCGCCGCGAGGCGAGCCTACGGGAACGCGGTGTCCACTTCGTGGGCGCCGGCATCTCCGGCGGTGAGGAGGGCGCTCTCAACGGCCCCTCGATCATGGTGGGTGGCTCCGCAGAAGCCTATGCCGTCCTCGGTCCGATGCTGGAGGACATCAGCGCCAAGGTGGACGGCGAGCCGTGCTGCGCCCATCTCGGCACCGACGGCGCCGGACACTTCGTGAAGATGGTGCACAACGGCATCGAGTACGCCGACATGCAGCTGCTGACCGAGGCCTACGACCTCCTCCGCCAGGCCGCGGACTACAGCCCGCACGAGATCGCGGACATCTTCCGGGCATGGAACCGCGGCCGCCTCGACTCCTATCTGGTAGAGATCACCGCGGAGGTCCTCGCACATACCGACACGCACACCGGCGGCCCGTTCGTGGATGTAGTGGTGGACAAGGCGGGCCAGAAGGGCACCGGCCGTTGGACCGTGCAGACGGCGCTGGATCTGGCGGCGCCGGTCACCGCGATCGCGCAGGCCGCCTTCTCCCGCGCTGCGTCCGGGCGGCAGTCCCTGCGCGAGGCCTACCGTGGTCTGCCCGGCGGGCTCAGGGTGCCGCTGAGCCGTACCGAGGCCGCCCAGTTCGCCCGCAACGTCGAGAGCGCCCTGTACGCGTCGAAAGTCATCGCCTACGACCAGGGCTGGACAATGATCCAGAGCGCGGCGGCCGAGTACGGTTGGAACATCGACCTCTCGACGGTCGCCCGGATCTGGCGGGACGGCTGCATCATCCGAGCGGCGTTCCTCGACCGGGTCCGCTCCGCCTACGCGGCAGACCCGGGCATGAGCAGCCTGCTCGTCCAGAAGGACTTCGCCGAGGAGATCGCCCAGACACAGGTGCCCTGGCGGGAGACGATCGTCGCCGCCACTCGCCGCGGCGTCCCCGCCCCGGCCTTCACGGCGGCGCTGGCCGCGTACGACACCCTGCGTGCCGAGCGTCTGCCCACGGCTCTGATCCAGGGCCAGCGGGACTTCTTCGGCGCGCACGCCTATGAGCGCGCCGACGGCCCCGGCACCTTCCACACCCACTGGGGAGAACCTGGCCGTCCGGAAACCCGGACCGGGTAGCCCCTGCAGAAGGCAGCACGGTCTCACCGCCGGATGGACAGGGCTGGCCCACGCCACGCACGGGGAACCCGCCAAGTCCTGCAGGAGCACGACTCGTGCTGCGGGACCGATCGGTCACTCGCCAGAGAGGACGGAGGCCCATGCCGTGAGTTCGTCAGAGCAGCCGTTCGGTGGCGTTTCGATCCCGAGACGGGTTCCCCGCACCGGCTGAGCCGACCCGCGGGACTCGGCTTCTACCCGCGCCAAGACGTCCGGGGTAGCACATCTGTCACTCCTCCCCGAACGGACGCAGCGGGCGGCGGGCGGCCTGGCCAGTCCGGGGCTGAGCATCGACGTGGTCCCCCGGTGGGCGAGGAGCCTGATCACAGCGGGGAAGACCCAGGAGACCCGGGCCTGCACCAACCACCTCATCGAGCGGTGCCGACACGTCCTCGCGGCACCACTCCGCTGCTGGAGCGGTCGTGAGGGCGGTACGCAACGGACGCCGGCACACGTGACGTGCTGAGCACCAAGGTATTCCCGATGTACGGCACCACCATCATGCTCACCGCGCTGCTGAGAGCGGGTCGGTTCGGGGGCGTCCGCCCCCCGGTGTGAAGCCGGACGGTCTCGCTGCCGACAAGGCATACACCAACGGCCCCGTCCGCGAATACTTGTCGCGTCGGGGAATCCGGCACACCATTCCGGCGAAGACCGACAGTCACGCTGCCCGCCTGCGCAAAGGCTCGCACGCGGACGGCCGCCCGGTTTCGACGAGGAGCGGGGGCGGGAAGCGCGACACGGGCGATCAAGCGCCTGAAGCAGGCTCGGGCGGTTGCCGCTCGGTACGACAAGCGCGGTTACGTCTTCCACGGCACCACGACCGCGGCAGCCTGCTGCCTGACTCCGCATGATCAGTCGGACAAGATACCTAGTGGCTGTCGAGCCAGCGGCGTGCCCCCCCCCCAGGCTCAGGCGTGCCCCCAGGCTCAGTGGTGGCTCGTCCGGCTCGTCCATTGTTCCCTCCGCCACCGCCTCGGCCCACCGCCGCAAGACCTGCGAACGATGCGGCTTCGTCAGCACGGAGGTGCTGATGTCCTGCTCCCACGTCGTCGGGAAGCACAGGACGTTTCCGTCGAGCGAGAGCATGCGGAACTCAGGGCGGCAGGGTGCGCTGCCGAGTAGGCCAGCAGCACCCTTGCCCATGATGTCCCCCACTCTGGAACACGACGCAGAACCACCGATGCGGGCGGTTCTCCTCCGGCCGGAGCGCGAGCAGGAACCTGCGGTCGGTGTCGTAGACGAGCCCCCTTCGACCGAGAGGCGGTACGAGTCGGCGTTGGCCCTTTCGGACAGTTGCGGTTCGAGGATGCCGAGCATGGCCTCGACGCGCTCTTCCTCGGGAGGGCAGCTCGGTGCCTGCCCGGTGACGATGGGCGGAATGAGTCGGTCGGGTCCGGTCCACCCCCCTCCACGATGCGCTTCCTCGGCACCGCCACCGCAGCAATCGCGGTCGCCCCCGCTCTGCACATGATCGCCCGGACAGGTTCTGGCTGGGCGAGGAACCGGCAGACTCGCTGGGCGGTCGTCCAGTCCCGCCGTCGGGCCGGCCAAGTGCGGGTCAGATGAGTTCCAGCCCGCCGTCGACGGTGATCACCTGGCCGGTCGCATGACGCCCAGCCGGATCGGCCATCCGGAGGATCCAATGGGCCATCTCGTGGGCGCTCGCGATGTGGTGGGTGGGGATACGCTCGCGCTCATAGGCGTACATGTCGTTGGCGGCTTCGGGCGTGAGGCCCGCGTGCAGCATGACATCGGTCCGGGTGGGGCCGGGAGCGACGGAGTTGACGCGGACGCCTTCGGCCGCGAGCTCCAGGGCCCAGCTCTTCGTCATCTGTTCGATGGCCGCCTTGGTGGCGGCATAGTGTGCTCCACCCGCCATGGGGCGATGCCCGTAGGTGCTGGAGAGGTTGATGATGGTTCCGGAGGTCCTGCGCAGATGCGGCAGGGCCGCATGAGCCAGCAGGCTCGGGGCGACGATGTTCAGGTCGAGCAGATCGACGACGGTCTGCTTGTCGGTCTCGGCCAGCGGCATGACCGCTGTGGCGCCTGCGTTGTTGACCAGGTGGTCAAGGCGCCCATACCGCTCCACGGCAGCAGCGACGATCTTGGCCGGCGCACCATCAGCGCGGATGTCGATGGCCATGATGTCGATGTTCTCGTGAGCCTCGGCTGTTTCCTTCAACGGCTCTTCGCGGCGGCCCACGCCGAACACGTGTGCACCGGCCTCGGCGAAGGCGACAGCTGTGGCCCGGCCGATCCCGGACCCGGCGCCGGTGACGATCACGCCATGCCCTGAGAAGTTCGAGTTGTCGATGTGCTCAGGCACGAGTACTCCTTATTCGATGTTCGTTGTACGTCGAACATCATGAGCCGCCTTCGGTGCTCTCGTCAAATCTGGAACTAAGACGCCATTTCAGTTGGCGTGATCTTGCGCAGTCTGGGGTGATGACTGCTGCGCTTGTCGAGCGGATGGCGCCGGAAGAGCTGTGGACGTTGTTTCAGCGGGTGGTGCCGCCTGCACCGGTTCGTCCGCAGGGTGGTGGGCACCGGCGGCGGGGGGATCGTGAGGTGCTGGCCGCGATCGCCTTCGTGGCAACGTCGGGTTGCACCTGGAACCAACTTCTACCGGGCTTCGGACTGTCGGGCGTCACCGCCTTCCGCCGGTTCACCGAGTGGACCGAGGCCAGGGTGTGGGCCAGGCTCCACCGCCTGGTCCTTGACGATCTCGGAGCCCCAGGCGAGCTCGACTGGTCACGGTGCGCGATCGACTCCGTCAGCGCCCGAGCTCTCAAAGGGGGCACCTGACAGGACCGAATCCGACCGACCATGGCAAGAAGGGATCGAAAATCCACCTCATCATGGATCGCCAGGGCCTGCCGCTGTCGATCGGCATCTCCGCCGCCAACCTCCATGACAGCCAGGCCCTCATCCCGCTGGTTCGCGGCATCCCGCCCATCCGCTCCCGCCGCGGCCCGCGACGCAGACGGCCGGGCAAGCTGCATTCGACAAGGGCTACGACTACCGCTTCCTGCGACGACGGCTCGCATCCCGAGGCATCCGGCACCGTCTCGCCCGCAAGGGTGTCGAGTCCTCCCGGCATCTGGGTCGGCACCGCCGGGTCGTGGAGCGGACCGTGTCATGGCTCTCCGGCTGCCGACGCCTGCACCGCCGCTACGAACGCAAGCCGGAACCCTTCCTCGCCTTCACCGCGACCCCCATATGCCACCGCAGACTCACCAAGTGACATGACGTCTTAGGGCTTGCCGGGAAACAAGTCGTGGCTTCCAGCTGTGGGGCTCGTTGTTCTTGGGGAGACCGGAGGGGATCGAGGCCGTTGTGGCGGCGAAGTCCCAGGTGTTGTTGCCGCATCTGGACGAGCGTCAGCGTCGGCTGGCCATGGGGGCGGAAGCACTGTCCCTGGGGCATGGCGGCATCAGGATCGTCGCCGCTGCGGCCGGGGTCCGGGAGGCCACGGTCTCGCGTGGGGCGACTGGACTGGATTCCGGTCAGGCCCCGTTGGGGCGGGTGCGTCATCCCGGCGGAGGGCGGAAAAAGGCGGTCGAGCTGAATCCTGGGCTGCGGCCGGCGCTGCTCGCACTGGTCGAGCCCGATGAGCGGGGCGATCCGATGTCGCCGCTGCGCTGGACGACGAAGTCGACCCGGAAGCTGGCGGCGGAGCTCACCCGCCAGGGGCACCGGGTCTCCGCCGACACCGTTGCCGGCCTGCGCAGGGAGGAAGGCTTCAGCCTGCAGGCCAACGCCAAGACCTTCGAAGGTGCTCAGCACCCCGACAGGGATGCCCAGTTCCGCTACCTCAACGAGCAGGCACGAGATCTCAGGGACGCCGGTGACCCGGAGATCAGCGTGGACAGCAAGAAGAAGCTGATCGGCGACTACAGGAACGCCGGGCACGAATGGCAGCCTGCCCTTGGGCGTCTCGAGCTCTCAGGTCCCGCTCCATGCTGGACGAGGCGACAGCGGCTGACCGATCGGTCCCGGATGACGGACTTCAACGCAGCGTAGTCAGCACCAAGTCAGCATGGGAGGGGTGAGGACGGGTGATGACATGGGGTTTCAGTCAGCACCGAACTGCACATCACAGACACCGCTCGTTCTGCCCCCTTCCAGGCCGCCGAAGCGCCTCTCGGTGAGCACGCATGGGGACTGCGCGCATAGCTCGCCTCCGAACTATGGTGTCCCACCACATACGCCTCTGACCTGCACCTTCCTACGGTATGGCGACACGCAAACGTCCCCGTCACACCCCAGGAAGTGGTGCCGATGTCGTCGCCCGCAGCCGCTCCACCAGCTCCGAACAACCTCAAGCGCATCGTCGCCGCGTCCCTCATCGGCACCACCATCGAGTGGTACGACTTCTTCCTCTACGGTTCCGCCGCCGCCCTCGTCTTCAACAAGCTGTTCTTCCCGGACTCCGACCCCCTGGTCGGCACGCTGCTGTCGTTCCTCACCTATGCCGTGGGTTTCGCGGCGCGTCCCCTCGGCGCCCTGGTGTTCGGGCACTACGGCGACCGGCTCGGGCGCAAGAAGCTGCTGGTGCTCAGCCTGCTGCTGATGGGCGGGGCGACCTTCGCCATCGGGCTGCTGCCCACGCACGCCACCATCGGCACGACCGCTCCCGTGCTGCTGACCGTGCTGCGGCTGGTCCAGGGCTTCGCGCTCGGCGGCGAGTGGGGCGGAGCCGTCCTGCTGGTGTCGGAGCACGGGGACGCGCGGCGGCGCGGCTTCTGGGCCTCCTGGCCGCAGACCGGTGCGCCGGCGGGGCAGCTGCTGGCGACCGGTGTGCTGTCGCTGCTGACGGCCCTGCTGTCCGACGCCGCGTTCAACAGCTGGGGCTGGCGGATACCGTTCCTGCTCTCGGGCGTCCTCGTGATGGTCGGTCTGTGGATCCGGCTCTCCGTCGACGAATCGCCCGTCTTCAAGCAGGCGTTGGCACAGGCCGAGACGCGCAAGGCCGAGGCCGAGCCGCTCCCCCTGGTCGCCGTCATGCGGCACCACTGGCGCGACGTCCTGATCGCGATGGGCGCGCGGATGGCGGAGAACATCAGCTACTACGTCATCACGGCCTTCATCCTCGTCTACGCCACGACCGCCGCCGACGTGTCCAAGCAGACCGCGCTCAACGCGGTGCTCATCGCGTCGGCCGTGCACTTCGCGGTCATTCCCGCCTGGGGCGCGCTGTCGGACCGGATCGGCCGGCGTCCCGTGTACCTGCTGGGCGCGGCCGGGGTCGGACTGTGGATGTTCCCGTTCTTCATGCTGATCGACAGCGGCGGCTTCGGCAGTCTGCTCCTCGCGGTCACCGTGGGCCTGGTGCTGCACGGCGCGATGTACGCACCCCAGGCGGCCTTCTTCTCGGAGATGTTCGCGACCCGGATGCGCTACTCGGGTGCCTCCATCGGCGCGCAGTTCGCCTCGGTCGCCGCCGGTGCGCCCGCACCCCTGATCGCCACCGCGCTGCTCAGCGCGTACGACAGCTCCACCCCGATCTCCCTCTACGTCATCGCCTCGGTGGTGCTGACGCTGATCGCCGTGGGTGTGGCCAAGGAGACCCGCCACCGCGACCTCGCCGAGGTCGAGCCGTCCCCCGCGGACGGGGACGGGGTCAGCCAGGAGGCGGAGGCGGCGGCCTCCCGCGCACCGGGTGCGCGCAGTCTCTGACCCGCTCCGGGACCGGCCCCCGCCCGCCCGTGCGTGCAGGGGTCAGTGCTGTGTCGGTGTCGTCGGTGTCGTCGGTGTCGACAACCGGTGGAGTCTGAGGGCCAGTTGGATCTCCAGTGCGCGGTCGGGGCGCTGCCAGTCCTCGCCCAGCAGGCGGCCGACGCGCTCCAGCCGCTGGGCGACCGTGTTCACGTGGACGTGCAGTTCGTCCTTGGTGCGGGCGGGGCTCATGCCGCAGGCGAAGTAGGCGTCCAGGGTGCGCAGGAGTTCGGTGCCGCGGCGCGTGTCGTAGGCGACGACCTGGCCGACGGTGCGCTCGACGAAACCCGTGACGTCCTGGTCGCCGGCGAGCAGCAGGCCCAGGAAGCCGAAGTCCTCGGCCGCGGCGCCGTCACCGGAGCGGCCCAGCAGACGCAGGGCGTCGAGGCAGCGTCTCGCCTCGGTGTACGCGGTGGCCACCGCGTCGGGGCGGGCGGCGAGGTCCTCCACGGGGGCCGAGGCTCCGACCGTGACCGCCTCGTGGACGGCCGTGCCGAGGTGCCGGGCGGTACGGCGGGCCAGGTCCGTGGCGCCGTCCCCGGAGATGAGGGGAAGCAGCAGCACGGTGCCGCCGTCGCGTGCGGCGGCCAGCCCGTGGCGGGTGGCGGCGAGGTGGGAGGCGGCGGCCCACAGGCGTCTGCGCGCGTCCGCCTCCTGGTCGGCGTCGGGTGCGGTGGCGTCGAGGCGGGCGGCGAGCACGACGTGCGTGGCGTCCAGGTCGGCGCGCAGCCGGCGGGCGCGGTCGCCCAGAAGGCGGGGGTCGCGGTCGCGGGCGTCGAGCAGGTCGTCCAGCAGCTCGCCGCGGACGCGCTGCTCGGCCTCGGCGGCGGAGCGACGGGCGAGCAGCAGGAGGGAGGTGACCATCGCCGCGCGTTCCAGGGTGCGCTGGTCGACGGGGTCGAGTCCCGGGTGGCCGCGCAGGACGAGGGCGCCGAGCAGTTCGTCGCCGGCGGCGACGGCGGCGATCCAGTCCGCCTGGTGGGGCACCGCGTGTCCCTCGGCACGGGACGCCTCCAGGGCGTGCGCCGGTGCCGCGGCGGCCTCGGTGAACTCGACGGTGCCGTCCAGCACCTGGGAGACGGCGGCGGCCACGTCGTGGACGCCTCCGCCGCGCAGGACGAGTTCGGCTAGCCGGTCGTGGACGTCGGAGGCGCGCTCGATGACACCGCTGCGGTCCTGGATGATCTCGTTGGCCCGCTCCAGGTCCGCGAGGGCCGAGCGGGTCTCGGCGAGCAGGTTCGCGGTGTCGATGGCGGCCGCCGCGAGGGCGGCGAAGGAGCCCAGCAGGGCGATCTGCTCGCGCTCGAAGACGCGGGCCCGCCGGTCCGCGGCGAAGAGCACCCCGATGACGTGGTGGCCGAGCATGAGGGGGACGCCGAGGATCGCGACGAGGCCCTCGTCGCTGACCCCCGCGTCGATGGTGCGGGTGTGCTGGAAGCGGGCGTCCTTGAAGTAGTCGTCGGTGACGTAGGGGCGGGCGGTCTGGGCGACGAGGCCGCCGAGCCCCTCGCCCATGCCGAGCCGCAGCTGCTGGAAGCGCGCCGCCACCGAGCCCTCGGTGACCCGCATGTAGGTGTCGCCGCGGACCGGGTCGTTGAGGCTGAGGTAGGCGACGTCGGTGCCGAGCAGCGAGCGGGCCCGCTGCACGATCGCGCGCAGTACGGCGTCCAGGTCGCGCAGTCCGGCCAGGTCGTGGGCGGTCTCGAACAGCGCCGACAGCTCGGCCTCGCGGCGCCGGCGGCCCTCCAGCTCCGAGCGCACGCGGAGCGCGAGGCGCTTGGCCTGTTCGAGCGCGGCGAGTCGCTCCGCCGGTCCCCCCTCGGCGCGGGCCAGCAGCTCCGGCTGCTCGTAGGCGTCGGCGGAGGCGCCCCGGGCCAGCAGTTCGAGGAAGGGTGTCTCGACGGCGGCGGACCTCCGGTCCGCGGCGTCGCCAACCGGCGCTCCGGCATCGTGGACGGAGCGCTCGGCGGACTGCAGGTGATCGCGGGACATGCTCACAGGATTCCCCATCGCACGGTCGCCTTGGCAGCCCTGTGGACAACCCGGGGCGGGCGGTCCGGGTTGTCCACAGGGCTGCCGGGGACGCGGGCCGGCACGCGGTTCAGTGTGCGGTCCAGCCGCCGTCCAGGACGAGTGAGGTGCCGGTGACGAAGGAGGCCTGCGGGCCGCACAGGTAGGCCACGGCCTCGGCGACCTCCTCCGGTTCGATGAGCCGGCGCAGTGCGCTGTCCCGCAGCATCACGTCGGTCAGTACCTGCTCCTCGGGGATGGCGTGCGCCCGGGCCTGGTCGGTGATCTGCTTCTCCACGAGCGGTGTGCGCACGTAGGAGGGGTTCACGCAGTTGGAGGTGACGCCGTGGGCGGCGCCTTCGAGGGCGGCGGTCTTGGACAGGCCCTCCAGTCCGTGCTTGGCGGACACGTAGGCCGCCTTGTAGGCCGAGGCCCGCAGCCCGTGGACGGAGGAGATGTTGACGATGCGTCCCCAGCCCTGCCCGTACATGTGGGGCAGGGCGCCGCGGATGAGGCGGAAGGGGGCCTCCAGCATCACGGTGAGCACGGTGTGGAAGACGTCGGGCGGGAACTCCTCGATGGGCCGCACCAGCTGGAGTCCGGCGTTGTTGACGAGGACGTCGGTGCCCGCGGCGGCGCGTTCGGCGGCGTCCAGGTCGGTCAGGTCCAGGACCTGGGTCTGCACGTTGCCCGGGAGGTCCGCGCAGCTCTCGGCGAGCGCGTCCAGACCACCGGCGTCCCGGTCGATCGCTCTGACCTCGGCCCCGGCCGCGGCCAGGCGCCACGCGCAGGCACGGCCGATGCCGCCGGCGGCGCCGGTGACGAGGGCGGTACGGCCGCCGAGGTCGAGCGAGGGGGCGTGGGGGGCCGGGAGGACACTGGGCGAGGTCATGCTCCGACCCTAGGGAGGGCCCCCCTCGCACCCCATGTGGGCACGCCCCATATTTCAGAGGCAGTCAGTGGTCTCGAACCATGTGGGTGCGTCGGACAGCGCCTGCTTGATGCGGAGCTGCCCGAACGGCCCGAGGTCGGGCAGCGCGTCCACCGCGAACCAGCCGACCTCCAGCGACTCGTCGTCGTTGACCCGGGCCTCCCCGCCCACGGCCCGGCAGCGGAAGGTGATGTCCATGAACTGGCAGACGTCGCCGTTCTCGTACGTGACCGGGTTCAGCGCCTGGACGAGCACCAGGCGCTCCACGGCGCAGCGGACGGCGGTCTCCTCCTCCACCTCGCGCACGGCGCAGGCGGCGGGCTGCTCGCCCGGGTCGGGGATGCCACCGATCAGCGACCACCGTCCGTTGTCGGATCGTCGGCCGAGCAGGACCCGGCCCTCGTCGTCGAAGACCACGGCGGTGACTCCGGGGAGCCACAGCAGCTGATGCCCGGCGGTGGCGCGCAGGTCGAGGAGGAAGTCGGGAGTAGCCATGCCCCCGACCCTAACGGGGCTCCCGGGGCTCCCCCGGTGCCCCGGCGGGGCGTGCGGTCGGCGTACGGCTACACGCCACGGGCGCGCCGCCCGCGCACACCCGCGCCGAGGGCCCAGCCGAGCCCGCCGGCCGCGACCAGCACCAGCGCGATCTCGGGCGCCACGCCGAGCCGGGTGGCGGGGGTCAGGGAGGAGCGCAGAGGTACCTCCTGCACCAGGGAGTCCGCCACGAACATCCCGGTCCTCTGGGTGATTCTCCCGTCCGGCATGATGATCGCGCTCACGCCGCTGGTCACCGGCACGGTGACCGTCCGGCTGTGCTCGACCGCGCGGACGCGTGACATGGCGAGCTGCTGGTAGGTCATCTCGCTGCGGTCGAACGTCGCGTTGTTGCTGGGCACGGAGATCATCCGGGCACCGTCGGTGACCTCGGAGCGCACGGCCCAGTCGAAGGCGGCCTCGTAGCAGGTGACGAGCCCCACCTTGGTGCCGGCCATGGTGAACACACCCGGCTCGGTGCCCCGGCTGAAGTCCTGGCTGACCATCGAGGTCCAGTCGTCGTTGATCGCCCCGATGAGCGAGCGCAGCGGCAGGTACTCGCCGAACGGCTGGATCTGCCGCTTGTCGTAGGTGTCGATCGGGCCCTTGTCCGGGTCCCACAGGATCTGCTCGTTGAGCAGTTCGCCGTCGCGTTCCACGACGCCGCCGACCGAGACGGGCGCGCCGATCGCCTTGACGGCGCGGTCGATGACCGCGCGCGCGTCGGCGTTGGCGAACGGGTCGATGTCCGAGGAGTTCTCCGGCCAGAGCACGAGATCCGGCCGGTCGACCTTCCCGGCCCTGACCTCGGCGGCCAGCCGCTCCGTCTCGCGCGCGTGGTGGTCCAGGACGGCCCGGCGCTGGGCGTTGAAGTCGAGGCCGGCCCGGGGCACGTTGCCCTGGATCACGGCGACGGTCGCGGTGCCGTCCTCCGCCGCGTCGCTGACCAGGGGTCGGGCCGCCACGGCGCTCACGACGGGCACGGCCACGCAGAGCAGGGCCACCGCCGCCGTGCCGCGCCGTACCTCGCGGGTGCGGCGCGCCCGCACGGCCCACCGCGCCGCCTCGGCGAGGCCGAAGCCGCACAGGACGACCGCGAACCCGAGGACCGGGGTGCCACCGACCGCGGCGAGCGGCAGGAACACGCCGTCCGCCTGCCCGAAGGCGACCTTGCCCCAGGGGAAGCCCTCGAAGGGCACTCGCGCGCGTGCGGCCTCCCCGGCGGTCCACAGCGCGGCGGCCCACAGCGGCCACCCGGGAAGCCTGGACACCGCGGCGACGCCCGCGCCGACCAGTGCGAGGAAGATCGCCTCGATCACGGCCAGGGCGAGCCAGGGGCCGGGGCCCACCTCCACACCGGTCCACACCAGCAGCGGCAGCAGGAAGCCGAGACCGAAGAGGTAACCGAGCCCGAGGCCGGCCTTCCAGCCGCGCCCGCGCAGCACCCAGCCGAGGACGGCGAAGGCCGGCAGGGCCAGCCACCACAGGTCGCGCGGCGGGAAGCTGACGTAGAGCGCCACTCCGGAGAGCGCGGCGGCGGCGGCCGGGAGGAGGCGCGGGAGCCGGGCGGCGACGCGCGCGGCGGGCGTGGTCCGCGGCTGCGTCCGATCCGACTCGCCGACGGAGGTTGCGGTGGCTGTCACCCCCCGGAGTGTACGGCGGGTGAGCGCGCCGCCGACAGCACGGTGGCCCCGTGACCGGGCCGGACGCGCTGTCCGGCGCGGGGCCTACGGCGCGGGCTCGGCGGACGGGCCGGGGGCCTTCGGGCGCAGCCGGTTCTTGATGACCTGGACGGCCGCCTCCGCGTCGTCCACGGTGATCGTGAAGGTGTGGCCGTCGCCCAGGCGCAGGATCAGGCCCTCCCCGCGCCGTACGACGACCGCGGTGCCCTTCTCGGGCCTCCAGCGGTATCCCCAGCCGCCCCAGTGACGCGGGGTGACGTGCGGGGCGAACTCCGCGCCGACCACCTGGGAGAGCGGGATGCGGCGACGGGGCACGCCGATGTGGCCGCAGCGCACCTCCAGGCACTCCTCGTCGACTCTCAGGGCGACGTGCACGAAGGCCAGCGTCCCGAAGAGCACGAGGAGGCCCGCCGCGATGCAGCCGACGACGGCCATGGCCAGCGGGGCGACGCCCGACTCCCAGGCCGACTCGACGGCCAGCGCGATGCCGAACGCCACACAGGCGGCGCCGATGAGCGCCAGCAACCACTGGACCCGGTTGGTGGCGCGTCCGGTCCAGACGTCCGGTGGGGGGATGGTCTCGCCGTGGCGATGCCTCATGGTTTTGAGGTTACCCAGGTTTCGCTGCGCGGGTACTCGGTCGCACAGGGTGACTGGGCCGACCGGGCGTGCCGTCGGTCAGCGCGCGGGTGTCACCGTGCGCAGGAGCAGGCCCTCGTCGTACGTCAGCGCGGCCGCGGGGAGCGCGCCCTCGCGTCCGCTCAGCAGCACGGTGAGGGTGCCCTCGGCCGGGGCGCCCGGATCGGGACGGGCACCGATCCGGCGCAGGGCCTGCGCCGCGACGGCACCCGCGGAGCCGTGCAGGACCAGGCGCGGCGTCCCGGGGCGCTGCACGGCGGCGCGGATGCGTTCGGCGACCAGTTCGTAGTGGGTGCAGCCCAGGACGACGGTCGTCACGTCGTCCGGGGTGAGGGCGGCCGCCTCGGCGACGGCCGACGTGATCGCGGCCTCGTCCGCGTGCTCGACGGCGTCGGCGAGCCCCGGACACGGCACCTCGGTGACCGCCGCACCGCCACCGAACCTCTCGATGAGATCGCGCTGGTACGGGCTGCCGGTGGTGGCGGGCGTCGCCCAGATCGCCACGGGCCCGCCGCCCGCCGCGGCGGGCTTGATCGCCGGGACGGTGCCGACGACCGGCAGTGCGGGCTCGAACCGGTCGCGCAGCGCGGGCAGCGCGTGCACGGTGGCGGTGTTGCAGCCGACGATCAGGGCGTCCGGACGGTGCGCGGCCGCGGCCTCCGCGACGGCGAGGGCGCGCCCGGTGAGGTCGTCGGGGGTGCGCGGACCCCAGGGCATGCCGTCGGGGTCGAGGGAGAGGATGAGATCGGCGTCCGGCCGCAGGCGCCGTACCGCGGCGGTGGCCGCCAGCAGACCGATTCCGGAGTCCATGAGCGCGATCTTCACCCGGCCACCATAGACGATGGTCCGCCGCGGGCCCCTGGCGTGGGGCACACTGCGCACGTGAGCGCCGATGTGTGGACTTCCGCCGTGACCGTCGTTCCCGCCCTCTCTCTCGCCGCCTGGCTGTGGCTGCTGCTCGCCCGGGGCTTCTTCTGGCGTACGGACGTCAGGCTGCCCGAGCTGCGGGAGCCCGCCGACTGGCCCCCGGTGTGCGTCGTCGTCCCGGCGCGCGACGAGGCGGCCGTCCTCGGTGCGAGCCTGCCGTCGCTGCTGGGTCAGGACTACCCCGGGCGGGCCGAGGTCTTCCTGATCGACGACGGCAGCACGGACGGGACGGGCGGGCTGGCGTGCGAGCTGGCCCGCGGGCACGGCGGGCTGCCGCTGACGGTGGCCTCACCGGGGGAACCGCCGGCCGGCTGGACGGGCAAGCTGTGGGCGGTGCGGCACGGCATCGGCCTGGCCCGGGGGCGCGAGCCCGAGTACCTGCTGCTGACGGACGCCGACATCGCGCACGCCCCGGACAGTCTGCGCCGTCTCGTGGCGGCGGCCCGCACGGGAGGTTTCGACGTCGTCTCGCAGATGGCCCGGCTGCGCGTGGAGAGCGGGTGGGAGCGGCTGGTGGTGCCGGCCTTCGTGTACTTCTTCGCGCAGTTGTACCCGTTCCGATGGATCTCCGAGGAGCGCGGGCGCCGCGGGACGGGAACGGCCGCCGCGGCGGGTGGCTGTGTGCTGTTGCGCGCCGACGCGGCCGAGCGGGCACGGATCCCGGACGCCATCCGGCACGCCGTCATCGACGACGTGGCCCTCGCCCGGGCCGTCAAGGGCCGCGGCGGCCGCGTCTGGCTGGGTCTCGCGGACCGGGTGGACAGCGTGCGCCCCTATCCGCGGCTGCGCGACCTGTGGCGGATGGTCTCGCGCAGTGCGTACGCGCAACTGCGGCACAACGTGACGCTGCTGGCCGGCACCGTGGCCGGCCTGGCGCTCGTGTACCTGGTGCCGCCCGTGGCCGTGGTGGTGGGCGCGGTGACGGGGTCCGCGGCGGCGGCCGTCCTCGGCGCCGCGGCGTGGCTGGTGATGGCGGGCACCTACCTGCCGATGCTCCGCTACTACCGGCAGCCGGGGTGGCTCGCTCCGCTGTTGCCGTTCACGGCGTTCCTGTACCTGCTGATGACGGTCGACTCGGCGGTGCAGCACTACCGCGGGCGCGGTGCGGCCTGGAAGGGCCGCACCTACGCACGTCCCGCGGTCGTGCCGGACGAGGGCCGACCCACCGCGGGTGGGTGATCACTTCCGGCCGGGGGTCCAGTTCATGCCCCACCCGTAGGCGTGGTCGACCGTGCGCTGCGGGCTCACGCCCCGCTCGGGCACCAGGTAGCGGGCCTCGCGCTGGACGACCAGGTCGCTGCCGGTGCTGGTGATCAGGGCGAGGGCGCAGACGGTCGAGGGGACCGTGCACTCGTCGAGCGAGAAGTCGATCGGGGCGCCGTACTGCGGTTGGAGGGTGACCGTGGCGTGCAGGTCGGCGAAGGAGCGGGCGCCCTCGTAGATGGTGACGAAGACGAGGACGCGCCGGAAGTACTGCTTGTGGTCGAGGTTGACCGTGAGGTTCTCGCCGCTCGCCACGGCGCCGGTGCGGTCGTCGCCGTCGAGGTGGATGAACGGCGGCTGGTGGAGGGCGCCGAAGGCGTTGCCGAGGGCCTGGACGACGCCCTTGCTGCCGTCGGTGAGTTCGTACAGGCAGCACAGGTCGAGGTCGAGGTCGTCGTGCAGGGCGACCGGGCGGCCCAGTTTGCGGGCCCAGCCGGAGAACTGCTTGCGCACCTCCCAGTTGAGGTTGACCCGCAGGGCGCCGGAGGTGCCGCCCTGCTTGGTGAGGGAGACGGAGGGCGCCTCCTTGGTGAGCGTGACCTTGGTCAGCCGGACCGGCTCGGCGGGGGGTGCGGCCGGAGCGGGCGGCGGAGCGGTGGCCGGCCGCGGCACGGGAGGGGCCGGGGGCGGCGGGGTGGGGGCCGGTGCGGCGGCCGGCGGTGCCTGCTGCGGTTCGTCCACCGAGATGCCGTAGTCCGTGGCCAGGCCCTCCAGCCCGCTGTCGTACCCCTGGCCGACGGCCCGGAACTTCCAGGCGCCCTGGCGCCGGTAGAACTCGCCGAGCACGAAGGCGGTCTCCACGGTCGCGCCCGGGTTGTCGAAGCGGGCCGCCACGGTGTTCCGCGCGGCGTCGCGGACCTCGATGTACAACTCCGGTACCCTGCCGAACGATCCGCCGTCGGAGGAGGCCGCGAGGATCACGGTCTCGATCGCGGGCTCCACGCGCGCGAGGTCGACGAGCAGGCTGTCGGTCACCCGGCCGCCGGCCTCCCGCTTGCCCTCGTGGCGGACCGCTCCGGAGGAGTGCGCCGGCTGGTTGTAGAAGACGAAGTCCGCGTCGGATCGGACCTTCCCACCCACCAGGAGCAGGGCCGAGGCGTCCGCGTCGGGTACCCCGGGGCCGGACCGCCAGCCCAGCTCCACCCGCAGCGCCGTCGTCGGCACCGGGGTGTTGGACCCTTTCGACATTGACATGTCCGCCCCCATCGCGTTCCACCGAGCCGGGCCGTTTCCCGGCGGGTCCGTCAGTTTTCCGCGTCAACCCGCTCCCCCGCCACCCACCCCTGGCGAGGAGTGTGCGAAGACGGGGGGACAACCGCCGGTAACCCGCCCGGAACTCGGTCTTTACCCCTGGAACGCGTGACGTGACGCCCCATTTCGGCGCGTTCGCTCCCATTGGTGGCACCAGGGCGCCGCGGACACGGAAAACAACCCTCTTATCGGTCTCCCCAACCAGCACATCGTGGGCTTAACTTATGTGCCATGACCTCCCCCCGCTCCACTTATGGCGGCGGCTACTACTCCGCCTCCTTCCCGGACACCCCGATCTACGACTCCCTCGTCGCCGAACGGGGTACCCCGCAGATCGCCCCGATCCGGGTCCCGGCCGCGTACGACGCGCCCAGCCACCTGCCGGCCCTCCCGTCGGCCCTGCCCGCCCTCCCGGCGGCACCTTCGCAATCCTCCTACGGCTACCCGCAGCAGGCCCCGCAGCCCGCCCCGCTGCAGCAGGCCCCCGCCGCGTACATCCCGCAACAGGCGACCGCGCCCCGCGGGTACCCCGGCCCCCAGTACCAGCAGCAGCCCCGGCCGGCCGCTCCCGGCCCGGCGGGGTACGAGGCGATGCGTCCCGCGGCACCCCGGCCGGCGCCGGCGCCGTACCAGGACCCGTACAACCAGCAGCAGTACCGCGGCTACTGAGCCGACCCCGGGGTCTGTCGGTGCCACCTGGCACGATGGCGCCATGGGGAACGCGCGACTGCAGTCGATTCACGTCCATCCGGTCAAGTCGTCCCGGAGCCTGTCGCTCCGGGAGGCCGTCGTGGAGCCCTGGGGGCTGGCCGGAGACCGCCGCTGGATGCTGATCGACGACGGGGGAAAGGTCGTCACGCAACGCCAGCAGCCGCGCATCGCCCTGGCCGCCGTCGAGCTTCTGCCCGGCGGCGGCGTCCGGCTGTCCGCGCCCGGCCGGGAGCCGCTGACGGTGCCGGTCCCGCGCGCCACGAGCACCGTCGTCACCCAGGTCTTCCGAGACAAGGTCGAGGCGGTTCCCGCCGAGGACGAGTCCGCGCACGCCTGGTACAGCGCCTTCCTCGGCACCGACGTGCGGCTGGTGTACCTGGACCATCCCGCCATCCGCCGGCCCGTGGACCCGCAGTACGGGCTGCCGGGGGAGACCGTCACCTTCGCCGACGGGTTTCCGCTGCTCCTGACGACGACGGCCTCCCTGGACGCCCTCAACTCCCTGATCGCCGAGGGGGAGCACGCGGACGAGGGCCCGCTGCCCATGACGCGCTTCCGGCCGAACGTGGTCGTCTCCGGTACCGCGGCCTGGGCCGAGGACGACTGGTCCCTCGTCTCCGTCGGTGAGGTCGTCTTCCGGGTCGCCAAGCCGTGCGGACGCTGCGTCGTGACCACCACCGACCAGGGCACCGCCGGGCGCGGCAGGGAGCCCCTGCACAGCCTCGGACGGCACCGCCGCGTCGACGGCAAGCTGGTGTTCGGGCAGAACCTGGTGCCGGTCGGCCGCGGCACGGTCCGGGTCGGCGACCCGGTACGGGTCGTCGAGTGACCCGTCGCTTCCCCACGGACGGATTCCGGTCAGGCGCCGGAGTGCGGGAACCCGGCCCACGGCCTGGGGCGTTGGGGTTCATGAGAGATGCGTGAGAAGCGCGGTGGGGGGTGGTCCGCGCAGGACGGAGTCCCCCGACGGCCCGCGTGTGCACGGCTCGACCGGGGCGAGCGGGAAGGGGGAGCTGATCGTGCGGGCGATCGGAGGGCTCTGGCACTGGCGGCACAATCCGCTGTGCCGCAGGACCGACCTGGCCGAGGCCTGGGTGGCCCTGGCCGGACTGCTCTCGATCCTTCTCGTGGCGCCCCTGATCGGTGTGGTCGTGGGCGGGGCGGTGCAGGACGTCCTCCAGCGCTCGGTGCGCGAGCAGCACGAGTCCCGGCACCGGGTGACGGCCACCGTGATACGCACCCTTGAGCGTCCGCCGCTGACCCTCGACCCGGAGGGCGCGGCCGGCGGGGACCTGCGCAGCCGTGTCCTCGCCGGCTGGCCGGCGCCGGACGGCTCGCGGCACGAGGGCCCGGTCACGGCCGGCCTGGACGACCCCGGCGCCGGTGACCGCTTCGCACTGTGGACGGACGGGCAGGGCAGGGCGGTGGCCCGGCCGCTCGACTCCGCCAGCGCCACGACGCACGCCACCCTCGCCGGGCTCGGCGCCGCCCTGGGGGCCGCGGCCCTGGTCGAGGCCGGTCGGCGGTTCGTCGTCTGGCGCATGGTCCGCCGCCGGTACGCCCGCCTGGACCAGGAGTGGGAACGGGCGGGGCCGGACTGGGGCAGGACCGGCACGGGCAGCTGACGGGCTTGCGCCTCCGGTCAACTCACCACCTGCGCGCACGCTACGGTGGACCGGCCGAACCGAATCGGCGACGACCCGCGTACGACGAGGTGGGGGCACAGCAACGCCATGGCACAGGGCACGGTCCAGGTGACGCACACCGGCACCTCGCGGTGGCGGCGCCGCACAGGTGAGTACGCATCGCTCGCCGCCGCCCTGGAGGCCGCGGCCGACGGTGACGTCCTCACCGTCGCCCCCGGGACCTACCGGGAGAACCTCGTCGTCCAGCGTGCGGTGACCCTCCGCGGGCCCGAGGGCGGACAGGGCTCGGTACGGATCGCGCCGGTCGACGGTGTCCCGCTGACCGTGCGGGCCGCGGCGGTGATCCAGGACCTGCACGTGGAGGGCCAGGACGCGGCGGCGCCCGCGGTCCTCGTCGAGGACGGTACGCCGGAGCTGCTGGGCCTCAGGGTGGTGGCGCGTTCGGCCTCCGGGATAGAGGTGCGCGCGAGCGCGCGTCCCACGGTGCGACGCTGCACCGTCGACAACCCGGCCGGCGTCGGTATCGCCGTCCTCGACGGCGGGGGCGGTGTCTTCGAGGAGTGCGAGGTCGTCTCGGCCGGTCAGGCGGGCGTCGCGGTGCGCTCCGGCGCGCACCCCCGGCTGGACCGCTGCCGGATCCACCACGCGGCGGGCTCGGGCCTCACGGTCACGGGCGAGGGTTCCGCGCTGGAGGCCGTGGGCTGCGAGGTCTACGAGGTACGGGGCAGCGGCGTGCAGGTCACCGGCCGCGCCACCGCGCACCTGACCGACTGCGACGTGCACCGCACCACGGGCGACGGCGTCACCCTCGACACGGACGCGGTGCTCACCCTCGCCGACTGCCGGATCCACGACATCCCGGAGAACGCGGTCGACCTGCGCTCCCGCTCCGTCCTCACCCTGACCCGCACCACCGTCCGCCAGTTCGGCCGCAACGGCCTGTCGGTGTGGGACCCGGGCACGCGGGTGGACGCCAACCAGTGCGAGATCTTCGACAGCACCGGCGACTATCCGGCGGTCTGGGTGAGCGACGGCGCCACCGCGGTGCTCGACTCCTGCCGGGTGCACGATGTGCCGGACGCGCTGTTCGTCCTGGACCGCGGCTCCCGCGTGGACGTGGTCGACAGCGACCTCTCCCAGGTCCGCAACACCGCCGTGTCGGTCAGCGACGGCGCCACCGCCCAGCTCGACGACTGCCGCATCCGGGACGCGGCGACCGGCGCCTGGTTCCGCGACCACGGCAGCGGTGGCACCCTCAACAACTGCACCCTGGACGGCAACCGCACCGGCGTGATCGTCACCAAGGGCGCCGACCCGACCATCGAGCGCTGCACGGTCGACTCGCCCTCGGAGGCCGGGGTCTACGTGTCGGCCGGGGGCCGCGGCAGTTTCCTCGGCTGCCGCGTCACCGGCAGCGCCGGCTACGGCTTCCACGTGATCGACGGCTGCCGTACGACGCTGCGCAAGTGCCGCACGGAGCGATGCGCGCGCGGCGGGTACGAGTTCGCGGACGCCGGCCCGGACGCGGGGTCCGACACGGGTCCGCTGGTCGAGGACTGCACCAGCGACGAGAGCGGCGGTCCGGCGGCGCCCGCGGCACCGGAGCCGGTCGTGCAGACCGCGGGCCGGTCCGCGGGGCTCCTCGGCTCGATCCCCGGCCAGCGCAGCACCGAGCAGGAGTCCCTGATCGCGGACGCCGGACCGCGGGAGCCGGCGCGCACGTCGAAGGCGGTCCTGGGTGAACTGGACGCGCTGGTCGGCCTGGACAGCGTCAAGCGCGAGGTGCGGGCCCTGACCGACATGATCGAGGTGGGCCGGCGCCGGCAGCAGGCGGGCCTGAAGGCCGCCTCGGTCAAACGCCACCTGGTCTTCACCGGCTCCCCGGGCACCGGCAAGACCACCGTCGCCCGGCTGTACGGCGAGATCCTCGCCTCCCTCGGCGTGCTGGACAAGGGGCACCTCGTCGAGGTGTCCCGGGTGGACCTGGTCGGCGAGCACATCGGCTCCACGGCGATCCGCACCCAGGAGGCGTTCCAGCGGGCGCACGGCGGCGTGCTGTTCATCGACGAGGCGTACGCGCTCTCCCCCGAGGACGCGGGCCGCGACTTCGGCAAGGAGGCCATCGACACGCTGGTGAAGCTCATGGAGGACCAGCGGGATTCGGTCGTCGTGATCGTCGCGGGTTACACGGCGGAGATGGAGCGGTTCCTGTCCGTGAACCCGGGGGTGGCGTCCCGCTTCTCGCGGACCATCACCTTCGGCGACTACGGGCCCGAGGAGTTGCTGCGCATCGTGCAGCAGCAGGCCGACGAGCACGAGTACCGGCTGGCGCCGGGCACGGCCGAGGCGCTGACCGAGTACTTCACCGCCCTGCCGAAGGGCCCGGCCTTCGGCAACGGCCGCACGGCACGCCAGACGTTCGAGGCGATGGTGGAACGGCACGCGAGCCGGGTGGCCCAGCTGACCGACCCCAGCACGGACGAGCTGACGCTGCTCTACGCCGAGGACCTGCCGGAGCTGCCGTAGCGCACCGGCGGTCGCCTCAGCAGGATCCGGGCCCGTCGTCCGCCGCGGGGACGGACTCCGGCCGGCCGGTGTGGCGCGGGGCGGGCACCTCCGGACGCAGCCGGGCCAGCAGACGCCGTCGTTCCTCGGCGAAGGCCGGATCGGCCTGGTAGTCGGAGTGGCCGAGGATCGGTGCCGGCAGGGGGTGCAGTGCGGTACGGCCGTAGCTGAGCGGGTCCTGGAGGGGGGCGCGGTCCACGGCGGGGCCCGAGGCGCCGGGCAGTCGCACCGGGCCGCCGATCGGGTCGGTGCGCCGGTACAGGTTGCGCCAGCAGTCGACCTCCGCGTGCAGGGAGCCGAGCGCGGCCGGTCCGAAGTGGGCGGGGAACCAGCGCCCGTACAGCCGCTCCAGCGGGGAGCCGTAGGTGAGCAGGGCGACCCGCTTGCGGGCCGACGGCTCCAGCTGCCAGGCCGCCGAGGCGGCGAGGACGCTGCCCTGGGAGTGCCCCGAGATGACCAGCCGTCCGCCGGTCGCCCGGGTCCAGGACGCCATCCGCCAGGTCAGGTCGGGGACCGCGCGCTCGGCGTAGCAGGGCGGGGCGAAGGGGTGGGCGGCGCGCGGCCAGAAGGTGCCGACGTCCCACAGGATGCCGATCGTGCGCCGCGCGGAGGCGTCCTTGTAGGCGCGCCTGCCCCAGGTGACGAACAGTATGAAGCCGAGGCCGATGAGCCAGGAGCCCAGGGCCTGCGCGGTCTGGGCGGCGCCGTGCACGGCGGCGGGCGTGCCCCGCGCGGCGTCGGCGGGCGACCGGTCGGTGGTCATCGCGCCGACCAGGGCCGCGGCGCCCAGCAGCAGGGTGACGGCGGACGTGATCGCGACGAGGAGGGGCGCCCGGTCGGTGAGACCGGCCGTGGCGCGGGCGACCGCGATGCGCCGGGTGCGCCCCGGGTCACCGTCCTCGCCGGCGTGGCCGTCCTCCACGGCGGCCCGTTCGGCGCGGACGAGGCGCCAGGTGTGGCGGGCGAGGACGGCGCACATCAGCAGCACGACGACGAGCAGCGGCGGGATGACGGACGCCTGCCAGGTCAGCAGGACGGGCGGGCCGTCGATGGAGGTGTCGGTGCCGTCCAGCCAGTCGGACACGCGCTGGGAGACACCGCCGGACATCACACCGCCCAGCGCGCAGGCCAGCATGACGACGGCGGGGCCCCCGAGGCCGCGGATCGCGGCGCGGGCGTCGGGGAGGCTGCGGTGCAGCAGGTGCGCGACCACGGCGAGCACGATGACCAGCAGGCCCTGCGCCAGCGCGAGCCCGCCGAAGGCCATGTCCCCCGGCAGCCGGCCGGCCGACGTCCACCCCGGGCGGGCCCAGCCGCCGTACAGCAGGGCGCCGGCGAACAGGAGGAGGGCCGCGAGCGGCAGGCGCCGGACGAGGCGCTCGTCCAGGGCCCGGTCGAGGCGCCTCTCGCTGCGCCCCCGGCGGCAGACCACGGCGACCACGGCGACCGCCCCGGCGGCCAGCGCCGCCGTCAGGAGCCAGCCCAGCGTGTCGAGCGGCGCCGGTCCGCCGCCTCGGCGGTCGAACCGGGCCGCCGGTACGCCGACCGCCGCGGCGACCGTCAGCAGGGCGGCGGCGGTGTGCGCGGCGCGTAGCCGGGCCACCAGGCGGCGCCCGTACCAGAACCCGGGCCTGCTCAGAGCGTTGCGGGCGGGTTCCTCCTCGGGTCCTGTGCCGCGGTCGATCGGCTGCTGGGACTCGTACGCCCGCCAGGTGCGCAGCGACAGGTACCACAGCAGGCCGGTGAGCGCGGCGGGCACCGCGGCGGCCAGGGCGAGCCTGCGGCCGGGCGCGCTCCACCAGCCGCCGTCCGACATCGTCGGCGACAGGAACCCCAGCCAGGAGTGCCGCTCGGCGCAGCGTTGCGTGCCCGCGCACTGCCAGGCGACGAGGTCCAGCGCGACCTCGCAGGCCGCGGCGACCAGCAGCACCGTCAGGGTCAGCCCGGCGAGCCGCACCAGCAGGCCGTACAGGCGGACGGTGCGCGTCCTGCCCTCGGCGGTGGGCCGCATCCAGTGGGCGAGGTTGACCACCATGAAGGGCAGGAGGAGCAGCCACAGGGCGCGGGTGCCGTTGCCGGAGGTGAGGTTGCACCAGACGTAGGCCTCGGGCACCGGCCGGCCCCGGTAGTCCTCCGGCCGCGACTCGGCGTCGACGTCCTCGGCGCGCCGGAAGACGGCCGCGACGTCGTCGCCGGTCACGCGTACGGTCCGCGGGTCGTCCAGCATGTCCGCCGGGGTGGTGCCGCCCACTCCGTGGACCAGGAGTTCCAGGGCGGTGCCGGCTCTCCCGTCTCCCCCGTCACCGGGCCCGGGGGCGTCCGGCGTGCCCGTCCCGGCCGGTTCCTGCGCCTGTTCCACTGTCCGCACTCCCCCGTGACGCGCCGTCGGCTCTGTCCGCGCGGGCACAAGGATCTCCGTTGCGAGGACGTCGCACACCCCTCGGCACAGGATCTCCCCGAACCGTGTGTCAGACGACACCGGAACGGGACAGAAATGACATGTGCGCGGCAGACAGGCGGTGGCGCGTCCCGTGGCACGGCGTGCGAGGATGGGACGTCCGCGCACCGGAGCGGGGAGAACTCCTCGTCGGAGCCGGTGCGCCGGGCGTGGCGGACGGTTTGCGGCGAAAGGACCGAGGCGTACGTGAGTGAGAATCCGAACCTCCTCGCGGAGCAGCGGCGCGCCCTGATCCTCGACGAGGTGCGCCGCCGGGGTGGGGTCCGCGTCAACGAGCTGACCCGCAAGCTCGGCGTGTCGGACATGACGGTCCGCCGCGACCTCGACTCACTGGCTCGGCAGGGCGTGCTGGAGAAGGTGCACGGCGGTGCGGTCCCGGTGGTCGAGGCCAGCACGCACGAGCCGGGGTTCGAGGCGAAGTCGGGTCTGGAGCCGACCGCCAAGGAGGACATCGCGCGGGCGGCGGCGGAGCTGGTCGCGCCGGGCGCGGCCATCGCCCTGTCGGGCGGTACGACGACGTACACGCTGGCGCACCGGCTGGTGGACGTGCCGGATCTGACGGTGGTCACCAACTCGGTGCGGGTGGCCGACGTGTTCCACGTGGCCCAGCGCACCTCGGGGGCGCGGCAGGGCGCGGCCACGGTGGTGCTGACGGGCGGGGTGCGCACTCCCTCCGACTCCCTGGTGGGACCGGTCGCGGACCAGGCGATCGCGACGCTCCACTTCGACGTGCTGTTCCTCGGTGTGCACGGGATATCGGCCGAGGCCGGTCTGTCGACACCGAACCTGGCGGAGGCCGAGACCAACCGGCGGCTGGTGCAGTCCGCGCGGCGTGTCGTGGTGGTCGCCGACCACACCAAGTGGGGGGTCGTGGGGCTGAGTTCCTTCGCGGGGCTGGAGCAGGTGGACACCCTGGTGACCGACGCCGGCCTGCCGTCGGACGCCCGCGCGGAGATCTCGGAGCACCTGGGCCTGGTCGTGGCCGGAGAAGTCGCGGCCGCCGAACCGGAGACGGCCGGCTGAAGCCCGCCCCCCGTCCTGTCCGGCCCCGCTGACACCGGGCCGGTCCGCGGCTATCGTGGCGCCACCCGCCCGGTCACCCGCGTCCGCGGCTCTGCTCAAGGGGGTTGCGTCCATGGCTCGCCGTCTGCGTCCGGTGGGACTCGGCTTCGTCGAGACGGCACCGGTACGCCTGGTCTTCGCCAGGGAGATCTCCGCATCTCCGGATGCGGTCTTCCGGGCGCTCGCCGAGGACGTGCCGGGCTGGCCCGCGTGGTTCTCGGCGGTGACGCTGGCCCGGCCCATCGGTGAGGGAGCGGGACGCGAGATCCGGCTCAGGGGCGGTACGCGCTTCGTGGAGAGGGTCCTGACGGCCCGGCGGCCCGAGGTGTACGCCTATCGTGTGGACGTCACCAACGCGCCCGGCGCCCGGGCCCTGGTCGAGGAGTGGCGACTGGCGCCCGCCGGGACGGGTACGCGCGTGCGGTGGACGTTCGCCGCGGACGGTACGGCTCCGTTCCGTTTCGTGCTGAAGCGTGCCCGACCGGGCCTGGGGCGCGCCTTCCGGGACGCGGTCGCCTCGCTGGACCGGCGACTGACCCGCCCGTAGCCTCCGCCCGGGGCCGCGGCGCGGCGTCAGACCGGCCACTCACCCGTGCGCAGCAGGGACTCGATCGCCGCCGTGTACGGCCCGATGTCGAGGCCCTGGCCGGCGAGCCAGGCGTCCGAGTAGTACTTGTCGAGGTACCGGTCCCCCGGGTCGCACAGCAGTGTCACCACGCTGCCCCGGCGGCCCTCGGCCACCATCTCGGCGACGATCTTCAGCGCGCTCCACAGTCCGGTGCCCGTGGAACCGCCCGCCTTGCGGCCGATGGCCCGCTCCAGGGCCCGGACGGCGGCCACGCTCGCCGCGTCCGGCACCTTCATCATGCGGTCGACGGCGCCGGGCACGAAGCTCGGCTCCATCCGGGGCCGGCCGATGCCCTCGATGCGGGAGCCGCAGTCGCAGGTGACGTCCGGATCGCCGGTGGTCCAGCCCTCGAAGAAGCACGAGTTCTCGGGGTCGGCGACGCAGATGCGGGTGTCGTACTGCATGTAGTGCACGTAGCGCGCGAGGGTCGCCGAGGTGCCGCCGGTGCCGGCCGTGGCGACGATCCACGCGGGTTCGGGGAACCGTTCGAGCCGCAGCTGCCGGAAGATCGACTCGGCGATGTTGTTGTTGCCGCGCCAGTCCGTGGCACGTTCCGCGTAGGTGAACTGGTCCATGTAGTGGCCGCCGGTCTCCGCCGCGAGGCGGGCGGACTCCTCGTACATCCGCCGGGAGTCGTCCACGAAGTGGCACCGCCCGCCGTGGAACTCGATCAGGCGGATCTTCTCGGCACTGGTCGTGCGCGGCATCACGGCGATGAAGGGCACGCCGATCAGGTTCGCGAAGTACGCCTCGGAGACGGCCGTCGAACCGCTGGACGCCTCGATCACCGGGCGGTCGGGCCGGATCCAGCCGTTGCACAGGCCGTAGAGGAAGAGCGAGCGGGCGAGCCGGTGCTTGAGACTGCCGGTGGGGTGGGTCGACTCGTCCTTCAGGTACAGGTCGATGCCCCACCGCTCGGGCAGCGGGAAGAGGAGCAGGTGGGTGTCGGCCGAGCGGTTGGCATCGGCCTGGACCTTGCGCACGGCTTCTTTCAGCCAGGCTCGGTAGGCGGTGTCGCTGTGGTCGACGTCGAGGGTGGCGCCGGTACGGGTGTGCTGGGGGGTGCTCACGACGGGGCTCCTTACGCTGCGCGCCGACGGCGCCTCGCGCGGCCGACGCCTCGATCATAGGCACCTACAGCACGCTTCTCACCTGCATAAACACACCTTTGACGGCACCAAAGGCAGGCCTGGGGCAAGGCGTCCGGCCCGGTGGGGGCGCATTCGCGCGAATGCTCCGGTCGCCTTCGGAAAGGGAGGGTGCGTACTGGTGCTCGGCGCGTGGTGCGGGCAGACTGCCAGCGGGCGGGACCGGGTTCCCGCCGCGGACGCACACGGGAGCACGACACGAGCCGGCCGTACCGGGGGCACAGCGCGGTACACGGTCCGGCCGATCGAGGGGCAAGGGGGCGACGGCATGGCGGAGCCGGAGTTCAGGGCCACGGGGGTGCGGATCGGCAAGCGGCTGCGCTCACTCACCCGGGCCGGGACGGTCCGGATCAGCGGTGGCAGGGTGGAGTTGCTCACCAGCTACGGCAGTGAGATCGACAGCGCTCCGGTGCAGGCCGTGCGCGCCTCCCGGCCCTGGTTCGCCCCGGAGGACCGGGCCTTCGCCGACCTCGACGGCAAGCGTTACCTGCTGACCCTCGGTGAGCGGGACCCCGCGCCGGGTGAGCCGGGTCCGCCCGCGGCCCGCCGTTTCATCGAAGCGGTGCGCAGGGCGGGTGGGCATCGCGGTTGAGATGTCCGTAAGTTGCGGTGCCTCACCCCTTGCGTCACGCTGGTCTCACGTCACTCTGGGTTTACCGGCGATAACGCTGCGAACCAGCCCGCCGGCCACGACAGCAGGCGGCGGCGTGCCGCGTGCGCCCTGCTGGATCCGAACTCCGTGTTCTTCCGGACCTCTATGTCGGGGAGTCGCAGCCGTGATCAGTCACCCAAGCAGACACTGCACGGTGGAGCTCCAAGCCCTGCCGTCGCGGATCGGCCAGGTCCGCAGAATCGTATCTGCGCAATTGCGCTACTGGCATATGGACTCCCTGATCGACCGGGCAGCGCTCGGCGTGACGGAGTTGTTGACCAACGTCCATCTGCACGCCCAGCCCGACAAGACGTGCACCGTGGAGATAGAGCTGCTCCTGGACCGGCTCACCGTCTCCGTGCGGGACCACGATCCGCGCCTGCCCGTGGTGGACGACGCCGAGCCGCTGGCGACGTGCGGGCGCGGGCTGTCCATGGTGGCCTCGCTGAGCGAGAGCTGGGGTGCCCGGCCGGACGGCGAGTCCGGCAAGGTCGTCTGGTTCACACTCCCGACGGCCACCGGCGCGCCGGTCACCGCGCCACCCGTCTCCGCCCGTCCGCCGCGGCGCCTGGTCGAGGAGGTGCCGGCCGCCGCCTTCGCGGCGGAGGTCGAGCACTCGGTCGACCTGCGCGGGCCCCAACCCGCTCCCGCCCGGTCGGCCGTTGCAGGCTGACCGGGCGGTGACCCCTCGCTGCCGCGGGCCGTGCGGTGGGCTGCTGGGCGGGTGACGCGCCGACCGCGAGCGGGCCGGTGCCGGAGGCCTTGTGCCGGGTGGGCCTTGTGCCGGGGGCCTGGTGCCCATCGCCTCGTGCCGTGCGCCTCGTGCCGTGCGCGGCTCGTGGACAGGGTGCCGGCGGCCCGGGCGGCCGGCACGGCGTGGACGGCCGGGGCGGCGGCGGTGCGCGTGTCTCGCGGGGTGTACTCCGTCCCGTACCCGTGCCTCCCCTGCTCCTCCTCGTGCGTCCCGCCGGCGCCGGTTTTCACACGCTCCCGGGGCCCTTCGAGGACCGGGCGGCGCGCACGACCGGGCCCCGCGGAGCAACGCCGTAGGCTCGCAGCCATGTTGAGACTCGGTATCCCCGTCATCGGCGTCACGGATCTGCCCCGCGCCGTGGAGTTCTGGACCGAGGCCCTGGACCTGGTCGTGTCGGAGGAGTGGACGAGCGAGACGTGGCGGACGCTCGCTCACGCCGACGGCTCCGGGCGGGCTCTCGGTCTGATGCGCAGCGCCTCGCCGGCCGAGCCGCGACCCCGCCTCCACCTCGACCTCTTCACGGACACGGAGGAGGAACAGCGGGCACAGGTGCGGCGGCTGATCGGCCTGGGTGCGCGCGCCGTCGAGTGGGACCTGTACCCGCCGGACCCCGACTTCGTCGTCCTCGCCGATCCGGACGACAACATCTTCTGCGTCGTCGACCTCAGCCGCGCCCCCAGCGGCGGCAGCCGGCCGGCGCCCTGACCGGACGGGCCCGCCCGCTCCCCGTGCCGGGCGCGACCCGCTACGCCGACGCGCCCAGCGGGTCGTCGAGGACCGGCTGCCAGGCCAGTTCGGCCGCGCCGACCAGGCTGTTGTGGTCCAGGCCGCAGGGCAGGATGGGGACCCCGCCGCTCTGCCCCCACAGGCTGCGGTCGGCCACGACGGCGCGCAGGCGCTGGGGGTCGGCGTCGAGCAGTGACCGGTGGAGTCCGCCGAGGACGATGCGGTCCGGGTTCAGGATGTTCACCAGGCCGGCGAGACCGAGCCCCAGACGGTCGATGAGGGTCTCGGTGGCGGTGCGGACGGCCGGGTCGGTGTAGTGGTCGCGGATCAGGTCGTGGGACTGCTGGAGGAGGGACACCTCGGGTCCCGGTTCGCGGCCGGCCGTCGTCAGGAAGGCCAGCGGGTCGGTCTCCACGTCCAGGCAGCCCCGGCTGCCGCAGTGGCAGGGGCGGCCCTCGGGGTTGACGGTGAGGTGGCCGACCTCCAGGGCCAGACCGGAACTGCCGCTGTGCAGGCGGCCGTCGAGGACGAGCGCACCGCCGACGCCCCGGTGACCGGTGGCCACGCACAGCAGGTCGCGCGCGCCGCGCCCGGCACCGTGCCGGTGCTCGGCCAGCGCCGCGAGGTTGACGTCGTTCGCGGCGAACGCCGGTCCCTCGATACCGGCGGCGCGCACCTGCTCGGCGAAGATCCGCCGCACGGGCGCGCCGGCCGGCCAAGCCAGGTGCAGCGGGTTCAGGGCCAGCCCCTCCGGCTCGGCGACGGCGGACGGTACGGCGAGCCCCGCACCGACGCAGCGCCGCCCGGTCTCCCGGAGGAGTTCCGCACCCGCCTCGACGACGGAACCGAGCACCTTCGCCGGGTCGGCGTCGACGACCTCGCAGCCGGGCGCGGTGGCGACGATGCGGCCCCCGAGACCGACCAGGGCCGCGCGGAACCCGTCGGAGTGGACCTGCGCGGCGAGGGCGACCGGCCCGTCCTCGGCGACCGCGAGACGGTGCGAGGGGCGGCCCTGCGAACCGGCCGCCGCGCCGGGCCGTGCGTCGACCCGGATCAGGCCCAGCGCCTCCAGTTCGGCGGCGACCGCGCCGGCCGTGGCGCGGGTGACGCCCAGTTCCGCGGTGAGGACGGCCCGGGTGGGGGCGCGTCCGGTGTGCACGAGCTCCAGCGCGGGTCCGAGCGCGCCGCGCCCCCGGTCCAACCGCGTCCTGGAGGTGGTCCCTTCCCCCGCCCGGGGGTCCGCCTTGCCGGTCATGGGGGCGAGTCTAGGCTTTGGAAGCCGCTGACCCGCAGCGTGATGTTCAGACGCCCGGTGAGTCCCAACGCGGGCGGCGCGGTGCCCGCGTGCACCCGCGGCACCCCGTGGTATGCCTGCCGGGAGGGCCCGCCGAAGACGAACAGATCGCCGCTGCGCAGCTCGACGTCGGTGTGGGGGCGGGTGCGGGTGTCGGGGTTGCCGAAGCGGAAGACGCAGGTGTCGCCGAGGCTCAGGGAGACCACCGGCGCGTCGGATCTCTCGTCGGCGTCGCGGTGCATGCCCATGCGGGCGTCGGCGTCGTAGAAGTTGATCAGCGCGATGTCGTAGGGCGCCTCCGCCACCGCGTCGGCGCCCAGCGCGTCGGTCACCGCCCGGCGGCCCAGCTCGCCCAGCCGGGCGGGGAAGGGCTTCACGGGCGCGCCGTCGCCGTCGACGACGGTGCGTGCGTAGCCGTACGGGTGCCAGTGCCAGCCGAGGCACACCTGCCGGGCGCTCATGGTGCCGCCGCCGGGGGTGCGGACCGTGCGGAGTCCGGCCGGAGGGCGGGCCCAGGCGCGGCAGGCGTGCAGCAACTCGCGCTGCCGCCCGGCGTCCAGCCAGTCCGGCAGGTGGACGGCGCCGGGCGCGATCTCGGCAGGGGCCCTGGGGAACAGCTCGGCGTCCATGTCTCCCATCCTGCCCGGCCCGGCCCCGCTCCGCTCCGCCCGGCCCGGCCCGGCCTGAGCTGCGGCTCGGCTAGCCTGGTCGCACGATGAACGACCGCAGCGACCGTATGACGACACCGTGGGGCGAGCTCGTGCTCGCCCGTTTCCCCGAGGACCCTCGTGAGCGGCTCCGTGCCTGGGACGCCTCCGACGAGTACCTGCTCCGGCACCTCGCGGAGCGGGAGGTCCCGCTGTCCGGCACCGTCGTGGTGCTCGGCGACCGCTGGGGCGCGCTGGTGACGGCGCTGGCGGCGCACCGGCCGGTGCAGGTCACCGACTCCCACCTCACGCGGGAGGCGACCCGCGCCAACCTGGAGCGGGCCGGCGTCGAGCCGGGTTCGGTGCGCCTGCTGACCACGCAGGACCCGCCGCCGGACCGCGTCGACGTGCTGCTGGTGCGGGTGCCGAAGAGTCTGGCGCTGCTGGAGGATCAGCTGCTGCGGCTGGCGCCCGCTCTACACGAGGGCACGGTCGTCGTCGGCACCGGGATGGTCAAGGAGATCCACACCTCGACGCTCAGGCTCTTCGAGCGGATCGTCGGACCGACGCGGACCTCGCTGGCCGAGAAGAAGGCCCGGCTCGTCCTCTGCACGCCCGACCTGTCGCTGAAGCGGCCCGCCAATCCCTGGCCGCTCGCCTACCGGCTCCCCGACGACGTCGGTGCCTTCTCCGGCCTGGAGGTCGTCAATCACGCCGGTGTCTTCTGCGCCGACCGCCTCGACATCGGCACCCGCTTCTTCCTCGGGCACCTGCCGAAGGCGGGCGCGCGGCGGGTGGTGGACCTGGGCTGCGGCAACGGTGTGGTGGGAACCGCGGTGGCGCTGACGGACCCCGGGGCCGAGGTGCTGTTCACCGACGAGTCCTTCCAGGCCGTGGCCTCGGCGCAGGCGACGTACCGGGCGAGCGGGGCCGCGGGGAAGGCCGAGTTCCGGGTCGGTGACGGGCTGGAGGGGGTGCCGGACGGCAGTGTCGACCTGGTGCTCAACAACCCGCCCTTCCACTCCCACCAGGCGACGACGGACGCCACCGCCCGGCGGATGTTCGCCGACGCGCGACGGGTGCTGCGCCCCGGCGGTGAGCTGTGGGTGGTCGGCAACCGGCATCTGGGCTACCACGTCACCCTGCGGCGGCTGTTCGGGGGCAGCCGCCTGGTGGCGAGCGACCGGAAGTTCGTGGTGCTGAAGGCCGTCAGGAAGTAGCCGTCAGGAAGCGGTCGGGGCGACCACCCGGATGATCGAGGCGACCGTCCGCACCATGGCCTCCCGGCCCGCGGTGAGGTAGCCCCGCGAGTCGGCCGCTTCGGGGCGGGCGGCCAGGTACTCCCTGATCGCACCGGTCATGGCGAGGTTGAGGGCGGTGCCGACGTTGACCTTGGCGATGCCGCCCGCGACCGCCGCCGTGAGCTCGCCGTCCGGGACCCCGGAGGAGCCGTGCAGGACGAGCGGCACCTCCAGCGCGGCGGAGAGTTCCTTGAGCAGGTCGTGGTCGAGGGCGGCGGTGCGGGCCGTCATCGCGTGCGAGCTGCCGACGGCGACGGCCAGGGCGTCCACACCGGAGTCGGCGACGAAGGTCCGCGCGTCGGCGGGCCGGGTGCGGGCTCCGGGCGCATGGGCGTCGAGCGGCGGCGCGGCGGCCCTCCCCCGCCCACCCGGCCCGGTCTTGCCGCCGACCTCGCCCAACTCGGCCTCGATCCACAGCCCCTGGGCGTGCGCCCAGTCGGCGGCGGCCCGGGTCGCCGCGAGGTTCTCCGCGTACGGCAGCCCGGAGGCGTCGTACATCACGGAGCTGAACCCGGCGTCCGGGGCCTGCCGCAGCAGGCTGTCGCTCTGGACGTGATCGAGGTGCAGCGCGACGGGAACGGCGGCGGCCTCGGCGGCGGCGACGGCCGCGCGGGCCAGCGGCAGCAGACGGCCGTAGCGGTACTTCACGGCGTTCTCGCTGACCTGGAGGACGACGGGGCTGTGCACGGACTCGGCGCCGGCCACGACGGCCTCGATGTGCTCCAGGGTGATGACGTTGAAGGCGGTGACGGCGGAGCGCGCGGCGGCGGCGCGGCCGACCAGGTCACCGGTGGTGGCGAGGGGCACGGTCTCTCCCTTCCCGGGCGTGGGAACGCGGGTGTCGGGGCGGGTGTCAGGGGGCGAGGATCACCGAGCGGGTGAGGTGCCGCGGCCGGTCCGGGTCGAGGCCCCGGGCGGCGGCGACGGCCACGGCGAGCCGCTGGGCACGGACCAGCTCGGCGAGCGGGTCGAGGTCTCCGGGCACCCACAGCGCGCCGGTGTCCCGGACCTGGCCGGCCAGGCCCTCGGGTGCCTCGCCGAGCATCCAGGTCGCCGTGCCGGCGGTACTGATGCTGATGGGACCGTGTCGGTACTCCATCGCCGGGTATGCCTCGGTCCAGGACAGGGAGGCCTCACGCATCTTCAGACCGGCCTCGTTGGCCAGTCCGACGGTCCAGCCGCGGCCGAGGAAGGTGAACTGGGTGCACTCGACGAGCCCTTCGGGCAGCTCGGCCGCGAGGGCGGTGCGGGCGTCACCGACGACCGCGTCGGTGTGCAGCCCCAGATGGGCGCGGAGCAGGGTGAGGGCGGTGGTCGCGAACCGGGTCTGCACGACCGAGCGTTCGTCCGCGAAGTCGAGCACCACCACGTCGTCTGCGGTGGTCAGGACGGGCGTGTCCGGGTCGGCGGTGAGCGCGACGGTGCGGGTGCGGCCCCGGAGCGCGGCGAGCAGCTCCAGCACCTCGGTGGTGGTGCCGGAGCGGGTCAGGGCCACGACGCGGTCGTACGCGCGCCCCCGCGGGAACTCGGAGGCGGCGAAGGCGTCCGTCTCGCCCAGTCCCGCCTCCTCGCGCAGTGCCGCGACCGACTGCGCCATGAAGTACGAGGTGCCGCAGCCGACGACGGCCACCCGCTCCCCCGCCGCGGGGAGCGCCGCCGTGTGCCGGGCCGCCTGTTCGGCGGCGCGTGTCCAGCACTCGGGCTGGCTGTTGAGCTCGTCCTCGACATACGTCATGCCGCACACTCCCCGGTCCCTGGCCCCTCGCCCAGCAGGCTGATTATTCCTGCAAGATATAGCGGCCTTTCAAGCACAATCAAGCAATTCGAGCAAAGAGTGCGGTGCGCTAGGGTCGCGGGAGATCGAGGAACGGAGGCGCGGATGTCGCGCGACGCCCGCTGGAAGGCGCTGCTGGAGCTGCTCGTCGAGCGCGGCCGGCTGGACGTCGAGGAGGCGGCGACCGAGCTGGAGGTCTCGGCCGCGACCATCCGCCGCGACTTCGACCGGCTGGCCGAGCAGCAGATGCTCGTGCGCACGCGCGGGGGCGCGGTGGTGCACGGGGTGTCGTACGAACTGCCGTTGCGCTACAAGACCGCCCGGCGGGTCTCGGAGAAGCAGCGCGTCGCGCAGGCGGTCGCCGCCTTGGTGGCACCCGGCGAGGCGGTGGGGCTCACCGGGGGCACGACCACCACAGAGGTGGCCCGCGCTCTGGCCGTGCGCGCCGATCTGGCCTCCGGTACGCCCGCGTTGACCGTGGTGACCAACGCGCTCAACATCGCCAACGAGCTGGCCGTCCGGCCCCAGTTCAAGATCGTGGTGACCGGCGGGGTGGCCCGGGCGCAGTCGTACGAGTTGATCGGGCCGCTCGCGGACGGGGTGTTGGGGCAGATCACGGTCGACGTGGCGGTCCTGGGCGTGGTCGCCTTCGACGTGGCGCACGGTGCCGCCGCCCACGACGAGGCGGAGGCCGCGATCAACCGGCTGCTGTGCGAGCGCGCCGAGCGCGTGGTGGTGGCCGCCGACTCCAGCAAGCTGGGCCGGCGGGCCTTCGCCCGGATCTGCGCGGCCGAGTCGGTGGACACCCTGGTCACGGACGGCGCGGCCGACCCGGACCTGGTGCGGGGCTTCGAGGAGGCGGGGGTCCGGGTCGTACTGGCCTAGCGGCGCGGGGCGCGACCGCTCGGGCCCGCGAGCGTGACGGCCCGGAGGCGGGTGTCAGTGCCCGTGCCCCTCGGAGTGCTCCGTCTCAGCGGTCGGGGCGGAGGGCTGGGTGCCCGGCGCCGTGCCGGCCCGCACGGTGAAGGCCGCGGTGTGGACCGTGCCCTGGTGCCGGAAGTCCAGGAAGAGGCGGTAGGTGCCGGGGCTGGGCGCGGTGGCCGTGAAGGAGATCTCCGGGCCGGACTTCGTGACGCCGTCGCCGGGTTCGCCGTTCGGGTGGACGTGGAGGTAGGCGAGGTCGCCGGAGCGCAGGGCGACCAGGTGGCCGTAGGCCCCGAGGTAGGGCTGCAGGTCGGTGACGGGCTCGTCGCCGCGGGAGACCCTCAGCTTCAGTTCGCTCGCCTTGCCGGGGCGCAGTGCGCCGTCGAGCCTGACCTGGTAGTCGCCGGTCCGGACCGTGCCGTTCGGGGCCGGCAGGGGCGCGGGGTCGTACCGGCCGGAGGCGGCGAGGTCGGCGCCGAGAGTGAGGTTTCCGGCACCCTTCCGCGCGGGGGTGAAGTCGGCGAAGACCCGGTAGCCGCCCGCGCGGGGCAGGTCGACGGGGGTGCTCCAGGTGCCGTCGGCGGCACGGGTGGGGTGCAGGTGGCGGTAGGTGACCAGGTCGCGTGAGGCGAGGACGAGGTGGAGTTCCTTGTCGTGCTCGCGTTGGTAGGCGGTGACGGCCTTGCCGTTGCCGTCCCGGACGGTGAAGCGCAGTTCGGTGCGCTGACCGGCGGTGACCCGCGCGGTAGCGAGGTCGAAGGTGTAGCCGTTCTCCGAGATCTGGAGTCCGCCGGGCGGGGCGCTCTCCCGCTCCTCGTGACCGCCGCCCTCCTTCCGTTCCTGCTGTTCCGTCGCGGGCCGGCTGTGTGTCTCGTGGGGTGCGGGCGCCTTGTCGGCGACGACCGGGTCCACTCCCCTGCCTACGCCGTAGGCGGTGCCGAAGGTGGCGGCCAGTGCGGCGGCGAACGCGGTGATCCTCAGTCCGGTGTGCATGGCGGTCGGTCCCCTCTGATACCGGGCCTGGCGCTCGTACGAGGCCCCTTCATGCACTTCACCATACCCCTGGGGGGTAGTGAGTCAAGCGGTCCGGGAGACTTGCCTCCCTTACCCCCTCGGGGTATACATGGTGGAGCCGCCGGGATACCCCCGGGGCGTACCCGTACCCCCTCATGGAGGAAGCCATGACCTCGTCCGTCACCACCCCGGCCACCCCGGCCACCCCGGGCACCCCGGCCACCCAGGCCGTCAGCGTCACCTACGCCGTCGCCGGCATGAGCTGCGGACACTGCGAGGCGACGCTCACCCGGGTGATCGGCGAGCTGGACGGCGTCACCGGCGTCGAGGTCCAGCTCGCCGCCGGCCGCGTCACCGTGACCGGCACGGCCGAGCCGGACGACGCCGCGATCGCCGAGGTCGTCGACGACGCCGGTTACGAACTGACCGGCCGCGTCTGAGCGGCCCGCCCTCCCCCACCGCACCGCCGGGACCCGCGCACCGGGTCGCGGCCGACGCCCCCGCACCAGGAGCTGCCATGACGACCAGTACGACCAGCGCACCGGCCGAGGTGGAACTCGCCATCGGCGGCATGACCTGCGCCTCGTGCGCGGCCCGGATCGAGAAGAAGCTCAACCGGATGGACGGGGTCACCGCCACCGTCAACTACGCGACCGAGAAGGCCAGGGTCAGCTACGGCGCCGACGTGTCCGTCCCCGAGCTGATCGCCACGGTCGAGGCGACCGGTTACACGGCCCGCGAGCCGGAGCCGGCGCGCACCGCGTCCGAGTCCGGCACGGAGCCCGCCGAGGCCGTCGACGAGCTGCGGCCGCTGCGGGAGCGGCTGGCCACCGCCGTGGTGCTGACCGTCCCGGTCATCGCGATGGCGATGGTGCCGGCGTTGCAGTTCGAGTACTGGCAGTGGCTGTCGCTGACCCTGGCGGCGCCCGTGGTGACCTACGCCGCATGGCCCTTCCACAAGGCCGCCGTCACCAACGCCCGGCACGGCGCGGCGACCATGGACACGCTGGTCTCGGTCGGCACGTCCGCGGCGTTCCTGTGGTCGCTGTGGGCCCTGTTCCTCGGCACCGCCGGCACCCCCGGCATGACCCACCCCTTCGAGCTGACCATCGCCCGCACCGACGGCGCCGGGAACATCTACCTGGAGGCCGCCGCCGGAGTCACCGCCTTCATCCTGGCCGGCCGCTACTTCGAGGCCCGCTCCAAGCGCAAGGCGGGGGCCGCGCTGAGGGCGCTGCTGGAGCTGGGCGCCAAGGACGTCACGGTCCTGCGCGACGGCCGCGAGGAGCAGATCCCGGTCGCCGAGCTGAAGGTCGGGGACCGCTTCCTGGTCCGTCCCGGCGAGAAGATCGCGACGGACGGAACGGTCGCCGAGGGCACCTCGGCCATCGACGCGTCCATGCTCACCGGTGAGTCGGTGCCGGTCGAGGCCGGCGTCGGTGACGCGGTCACCGGTGCGACCGTGAACGCGGGCGGTCGGCTGGTGGTCGAGGCGACGCGGGTCGGCGCCGACACCCAGTTGGCGCGGATGGCGAAGCTGGTGGAGGACGCGCAGAACGGCAAGGCCGCCGCCCAGCGGCTGGCCGACCGCGTCTCCGGTGTCTTCGTGCCCGTCGTCATCGCCCTCGCGCTGGCCACCCTCGGCTTCTGGATCGGCAACGGCTCCGGACTGACGGCCGCCTTCACCGCCGCCGTGGCGGTCCTGATCATCGCCTGCCCCTGCGCCCTCGGCCTGGCCACCCCGACCGCGCTGATGGTCGGCACCGGACGCGGTGCCCAGCTCGGCATCCTCATCAAGGGGCCCGAGGTGCTGGAGTCCACCCGCCAGGTCGACACCGTCGTCCTCGACAAGACCGGCACCGTCACCACCGGCCGCATGACCCTGCTCGCCGTGCACACCGCGGGCGACACGCGGGAGGACGACGCGCTGCGCCTGGCCGGCGCGCTGGAGCACGCCTCCGAGCACCCGGTCGCCCGGGCCGTCGCCGACGCAGCACGGGCACGGGTGGGTGCGCTGCCCGCCCCCGAGGACTTCGCCAACGTGCCGGGGCTGGGCGTGCAGGGCGTGGTCGACGGCCACGCCGTCCTCGTGGGGCGCGAACAGTTGCTCGCGGAGTGGGCCATGGAGCTTCCGGCGGGCCTGGCACGGGCCAAGGCCGAGGCGGAGAGCGCCGGCCGGACCGCGATCGCGGTCGCCTGGGACGGCGAGGTACGGGCGGTGCTGGAGGTCGCCGACACGGTGAAGGAGACCAGTTCCGAGGCGATCGCCGGGCTGCGTGCCCTCGGTCTGACGCCGGTGCTGCTGACCGGCGACAACCGTGCCGTGGCGCACTCCGTCGCCCGCGAGGTCGGCATCGACGCGGACCACGTCATCGCCGAGGTCATGCCGCAGGACAAGGTCGACGTCGTCAAGCGGCTGCAGGGCGAGGGCCGTTCCGTGGCCATGGTCGGCGACGGGGTCAACGACGCCGCAGCCCTCGCCCAGGCCGACCTGGGACTGGCCATGGGCACCGGCACCGACGCCGCCATCGAGGCCGGTGACCTCACCCTCGTCCGGGGCGACCTGCGGGCCGCCGCCGACGCCATCCGGCTGGCCCGCAGGACCCTCGGCACCATCAGGTCCAACCTGTTCTGGGCCTTCGCCTACAACATCGCCGCCCTGCCGCTCGCCGCGGCCGGTCTCCTCAACCCGATGATCGCCGGCGCGGCGATGGCGTTCTCCTCGGTCTTCGTCGTGGGCAACAGCCTGCGCCTGCGGAGCTTCAAGGCCGCGAACTGACCCGTCTCGCACCGGTCCGGGCGAGCGGACCGAGCCATCCCGAGCAGCTCCGAGCGACTCCGAGCGGCTCCGAGCGAGCCGCGCAGCCCCGAGCGGGCCGAGCCTTCGGAATACGCCCGACCACAACCGGCTGTCCAGCACCCCCCTCCACCCAGCCACCCAGCCACCCAGCCACCGGCCGACCCTCACCGGTCGGCCGGTCGCCCCGCCGGCCGTCCCCCTGACGGACCCCGCCGACGCGCCCCGCGCCCGCGGACCGGCCAGGCTGGTGCGCCGACGGCCCCACCGCCCCGCCGGGTGTGCCGCAGACCCCCTCGACCCGCGGAGCAGGACCCATGAGCGAACCGACCGCCGCAGACGGCGACACGGGCGGTGCGCCCGGGCCGGCCCCCGGGCCGCGTCGTTCCCGTCACTGGGACCTCACCGCCGTGCTCGGTGAACTGCGGGCCGTGGACGGCGCGCTGTACGCGGCGGTGGCCGCCACCTCGACGCCCACGCTCGACCGTTGGCTGCGCCGGCTGTCCCGTGCCGCCGACCGTTCCAAGGTGTCGCTCGGGATCGCGGGCGCGCTCGCCCTGGGCGGGGCGCGGCAGCGCCGGGCCGCCCTGGTCGGGCTGGGTGCCCTGACCGTCGCGTCGGCCTGCGCGAACCTGCTGGGCAAACGACTGGTACGCAGGGCACGGCCGGACCGGGAGGCGGCGCGGGTGACGGTCGACCGGCATGTGCCCATGCCCGCGTCGGCGTCGTTCCCGTCCGGGCACACGGCCGCGGCGGTCGCGTTCGCCACCTCGGTCGGCGTGGTCATGCCCGAGGCCGCCGTCCCCCTCGGAGTACTCGCGGGCGCCGTCGGCTACGCCCGGGTCCACACCGGTGTGCACTATCCCGCGGACGTGGCCGCGGGCGCAGTCCTGGGCGTCGCCGGCGCGGCCGCGGCGCTCGCGGTGGCGGCCGCCGCCGAGGTGCCGGGCCTGCGGCCGCTCCGCTCGGCGGCGCCGGCCCGGTCCTCACCCGGACTCCGTGTGACGGGTCCGGTGACGGCGCGTCAGCCGAAGGCCTTCACGGCCTGGTAGTACGTCCATGCCGTGCTGTTGCAGGCGGTCTTGGTGGCACCGCCGTACCCGGCGCAGACACGCTTGAGATCCTCGTAGAAGGCGTTGTCGAGACGGGACTTGTTGGCGCTGAAGGTGCCCGCGGCCTTGTAGTTGCGGTATCCGAAGTCGTGCCGCGCGCAGGAGGTGCTGAAGGGGAAGCCGAACGGGTTGTCCGGCGAGGAGGAGCAGTAGTCGGTCGTCCAGTCGAAGCCGTAGGCGGCCCAGGCGGACTGGTTCGCCCGCGCGGCGGTCCAGGTGTTGTAGCTCGACGCGCTGGTCTGGGTCCAGCTCGCGAGGACCTGCGATTTGTCGGCGGGAGCGGCTTCGGCGGTCGCGGCGGTGGCGAAGACGGTGGTCACGGCCATGGCCGAGGCGGCGAGTCCGGTGGCGAGTCTGCGGTGCATCCCACACCTCCATGAGGCTGCGACCCGCCCCTCGGGCCGCAGGTTCATGTCAAGATGATGCGCACTTCACCCACCCCTTCACACCTCCGCCGCCCTAATGAACCGTTAACTCTGAAACCCCCGGCGGGATGAGGACGTGAACGTTCACCGACGGGCGACCGCACCGGGCGCGGACGGCGTGCGCACGAGGGCGTCCGCTCACCACGGCAGTCCTTCCAGGTGCGCCCCGACCCGCTCCCGGTCCCAGGCACCGTCGGCGACCACGATGCGGTACCGGTAGGCGAAGGACGCGCCCGCCGGCAGCTCGAACTCCTCGAAGAAGGCCCAGGAGAAGGCCACGGACGGGATCGGCTCGGCGCGCACGAACCAGTGCGAGGGGTGGATCGCCCGTTTCTCGTCGAGGTTCTCGGGCGCGTGCGCGAAGACGACGGTGGAGTGTGCGTCGACCTCGTCGTGCTCGGCGGTGAAGGCGAGCCAGGCGCCCCGGGTCCCCATCAGCTCGGCGGCGCCCACTTCGCCGCCGGGAGCGAAGGCGGTGCCGCCGGTGAAGTCGCGGGGACCGCGCCACTGGAGTCCGGTGTAGCCGGCCAGCTCGCGGCCCGCGGCGGTCGGGGAGCCGAACACCAGCGGTTCGGCTCGGATGTTGGTGAGTCGCAGCGACCAGTCGAGGGCCCAGGCACCGGCCGTCGTGTCGACCGAGTGGAGGGTCAGGACCCGCTCCTCGCGGGCCCACTCGGTGCCGCCGTTCTCGATCCAGGTCAGGTGCTCGGTGAGGGCGAACCGGTCGTCCTCGACGACGAGACCGGGGAAGCCGTCGTGGCGCATCGAGCCGATCCGCTCGGGCAGCGGCCGGTAACCCTCGCCGTGGACGTAGGAGTTGCCGCCCCAGAAGTTCTGCCCGGAAAGGTGACTGGCGGTCATCTGCAGGCCCTTGTGCCAGCGGTGGTCGCTGGGGCGGTATCCGGTCACCGTCCGCCCGGCGAGGGTGCGCACCGGGTGGGCGTAGGGCTTGCGGGACTCGAAGGCCTCCGGGTCGGGGCGGTAGACGTAGCGGAGGATCTCGGTGCCGTTCGCCGCGGTGACCGCGACGTGGTCGCCGTGGACGTGGGTGACGCTCAAGGTGCTCATGCGCGCTCCTCGGGCGCCCAGCCCGGGTGGCCGCCGTGCATGGCCGCATGGAAGGGGTCGCCGGGGGTGATCTCACCCGCGAGCACCGGGCGCCCGGTGAACGCCGCCTTGTACAGGGCCGCGGCGAACTCCAGCGTGGCGCGGGCGTCGGGGCCGCTGCCGGGCGGTCTCGCCCCCGCGTCCCGGGCGTCGAGCACGGCACCGAGCTGCCCGGTGTGCGAACTGGGCACGTCCGCCGGCGGGGTGTGCCAGGCAGCGGCGCGTTCGGGGTCGACGTGCCGGGCGGGGGTGTAGGTCCAGTCGTCGTTGCGATGGCCGTACAGGTGGGTCAGCTCGACCGTCGCGTCGGCGCAGTCGATGCGGACGCGACTCACCTCGTCGGGCGAGAGCACGCTGTTGACGACGGTCGCCAGGGCGCCGTTCGCGAAGCGCACCAACGCCGTGGACACGTCCTCGCTCTCGGTGTCGTGGACCAGGCGCGAGGCCATCGCCCGCACCTCCGCCCAGGGGCCGAGCAGGTGCAGCAACAGGTCGTACTGGTGGATGCCGTGACCCATCGTCGGACCGCCGCCCTCACTGGCCCAGCGTCCACGCCACGGCGCGGCGTAGTAGGCGGCGTCGCGGTGCCAGGTCGTCTGGCAGTGCGCGACCAGCGGCGCGCCCAGTTCACCGCGCGCGATCAGGTCACGGGCGTGCGCGGCGCCGGAGCCGTACCGGTGCTGGAAGACGACGGAGGCGTACGCGCCGGACACCTCCTCGGCCGCCGCGATGTCGTCGTACTCGGCGAGCGAGAGACACAGCGGCTTCTCGCACAGCACCCAGGCGCCCGCCTTCAGGGCGGCCACCGTCTGCTCCCGGTGCAGGGACGGCGGTGTGCCGACGAGGACGAGGTCGGGGCGTACGGCGTCCAGCATGGCACCCATCGAGGTGTACCCGGCGACGTCCCCGCCGGCCTGGGCCCGGAAGGCGTCGAGCCGGGCCCCGTCCACGTCCACGGCGGCCACCAGTTCCACGCGGTCGGCGTGGGCGCGGAGGGCGGGCAGGTGGCCGCCGGTGACGACGGCACCGGTGCCCACCACGGCGACACGGTAGCGGGCGGGACGTGGGGACATGCGGTCCTCCTCGGACATCGGACACCGGTGCACGACAGGCAGGCTCCCGACTAGAAAGCGCTTTCTCCTCGCCAGACCCTAGGCGGAGGGCGAGCGGCTGGACAACCCCCCGGGGGGAATGCCCGACGGTGCCGAACTCCCGGCCGACGCGCCCTTCCGGTACAGCCGGGGCCGGCTCCGTCGGCCGGTGGTCCGCGGCCTGACCCCTTCCTGTGCTGCCTCCACCGCGTCGCCGGGGGAAGACGTCACGCTCCGTGCACCCCCGGGCGAGGGCGCTCTTGATGCCCTTTCACCGCGGCTGTGGAAACGTCCGGGGCATGCCCCACATGTCCCACGGCGCCCATGCCCAGCCTCCGACGCGCGGGCAGCGGTGGTCCACCTTCCGGCGGTCCCCGTTCTGGCCGGCCACCGTGCTGGTGCTCATCCTCGCCGCCGCGGCGGGTCTCTTCGCGGGTTCGTACACGTACTCGATGGCGGATCCGACGCCGCGCTCGATCCCCACGGCCGTGGTCGGCTCCTACGAGGAGCCCCGGGGACGGGCGTTCCTGGACGGTCTGGAGAAGGCGCTCAACGCCTCGGTCAAGGTGCACGCCTACGCCGGCGCGGCCGAGGCCCGCGAGGCGATCCAGGACCAGGAGGTCTTCGGGCTCTTCGAGTTCCGCGGTGACGGACGGACCGCCGTGCTGGACCTGTCCAGCGCCTCGGGTGCCTCGGTCGCCGAGGTGCTCGCCGAGACCGCGCCGGCCGTAGGGCGGCAGACGGGTGTGCGGGTCACCGTCCGGG
The DNA here is from genome assembly GCF_055589025.1 of Streptomyces sp. NPDC041968. Classification (NCBI taxonomy): domain Bacteria; kingdom Bacillati; phylum Actinomycetota; class Actinomycetes; order Kitasatosporales; family Streptomycetaceae; genus Streptomyces; species Streptomyces sp. NPDC041968. The sequence continues at coordinate 203,489 of NZ_JBVJCB010000010.1, forward strand.
AGGTCAACCCCTTGCAGGAGGGCGACCCGCGCGGACTGGCGATCTTCTACATCTCCCTGGCCGCCGTGATCATCGGCTTCGTCGGGGCCATCCAGCTCAGCGTGCACGCGCGCTCACTGACCCCGTTCGAACGCATCCTCTTCACGGCGGCCTACGCGCTGCTCGGCGGGTTCGCCATCGCCGCGACGGTGGACTGGCTGCTGGACGCGCTCGACCTGCCGTTCGTCGAGTCGTGGCTGATCCTCGCGCTCACCCTGTTCGCCTCCGGCATGGTCTTCACCATGTTCAACACCCTCTTCGGGCGCTGGGCGATGCTGCCGACCTGGGGCCTGATGGTGCTGCTCGGCAACCCGTCGTCCGGCGGCGCGGTGTCCTGGCCGCTGCTGCCGTCCCCGCTGGGGACGATCGGCCAGTGGCTGCCGCCCGGTGCCTCGGTCAACGCGCAGCACACGGCGGTGTACTTCCAGGGCCACCAGCACGCCTTCCCCTTCCTGGTGCTGGGCGGATGGGCGTTGCTGTCCTGCGCGGTCTTCTGGACCTGGCGGCACCGCCATCCCGGCGGGCGGGACAAGGAGTCGCCGGAGCCGACGCCGGAGGCCACCGCCTCCTGAAGGCCGTCGGGGGGCTCCGCACACGCGGAGACCGCCGACCGGGGTCCGTGCCACGGTCCGGGGAGGCCGGGCGTGGCCGCCGCCCCTTCGCGGTGCCGGGCCGACGACGTCCCGCCCGCCCCTGTCGCCGACCCGACGGGGCTACGATCATGTGCCCGGAGTCGCGGGTACGGCCCGGGACGCGGCCCAGCCGCACGACGTACCCGCCGCCCCGGGTCCGAAGGACCGCACCGCCCGCCCCGCCTTCCCCACCCGCCCGGCCCCCGTGTCCCTGGAGTTGAGCCATGGCCCTCGACGTCGCCGCGATCCGCGCGCACGTGCCCGCCCTGAAGTCCGGTACCGCGCGGTTCGACGCGCCGGGCGGCACGCAGACGCCGCAGCCGGTGATCGACGCGATCGCGGCGGCGCTGACCCTCCCGCTCGCCAACCGGGGCCGGAACACCGAGGGCGAACGCAACGCGGACCGGATCGTCACCGAGGCCCGCTCCGCCCTGGCCGACCTCCTGGGCACCACGCCGGGCACGGTGGTCTTCGGGCGCAGCGCCACCCAGCTCGTCTACGACCTGTCCCGGGCGCTGGCCAAGCGCTGGGCGCCGGGCGACGAGGTGGTGGTCACCCGGCTCGACCACGACTCCAACATCCGGCCCTGGGTGCAGGCGGCGGAGGCGGCCGGGGCGACCGTGCGGTGGGCGGACTTCGACCCGGCCACGGGCGAGCTGCGGCCCGAGCACGTCGAGGCGGTGCTCGGCCCGCGCACCAGGCTGGTCGCGGTCACCGCCGCGTCCAACCTGATCGGGACCATGCCCGACCTGCCGGCCCTCTCCTCCCTCGCGCACGCGGCCGGGGCGCTCTTCCACGTCGACGCGGTGCACTACGCCTCGCACGCCGTGGTGGACCTGGCGGCGATCGGCGCGGACACACTGGTCTGCTCGCCGTACAAGTTCCTCGGGCCGCACCTGGGCGTGCTCACCGGCCGGGCGGAGCTGCTGGAGTCGCTGCGCCCGGACAAGCTGCTGCCGTCCGCCGACACCGTGCCCGAACGGTTCGAGCTGGGCACGCTGCCCTACGAGTCGCTGGCCGGGGCGCGGGCCGCGGTGGACTTCCTCGCGGAACTCGACCCGCGGGCCCGGGGCTCCCGCCGGGACCGCCTGGTGGCCTCCTTCGCGGCGCTGGAGTCCTACGAGGACGCGCTGCGCGAACGGATCGAGCGAGGACTCGCGGACCTCGGCGGGATCACCGTGTTCTCGCGCGCGGCCCGGCGCACGCCGACCCTGCTGTTCACCGTGGCGGGGCTGCGCCCGGCCGACGTGTACCGGCAGCTCGCCGAGGCGGCGGTCGACGCGCCCGCCGGTTCCTTCTACGCGGTGGAGGCGGCACGCCGGCTGGGTCTCGGTGACGCGGGCGGCGTACGGGTCGGGCTCGCGCCGTACAGCAGCGCGGAGGACGTCGACCGGCTCCTGACGGCGCTGGGCGCCCTGCGGCGCTGAGGTGCGCGTGCGGCGGAGCGACACGCCCTCCACGTGCCGCTCCGCCGCCCGGCCTCACACCAGCGGCACCGCGACCTCCCCGCTGCCCCGCACACTCGCCCCGCCCGCGACCCGCACGGTGAAGGACCGCTCGGTGCCGTTCGCGGTGACCCGCAGGGCGTCGCCGTCCCGCCGGACCCGGAAGGTCGCGGCCGGTGTGCCCAGCAGGTCGGGCACGGTGACCTCGGCGGTGTAGCCGGGCGAGGCGGGCGGGTGGACCAGCAGCGTCGGCTCGTCCAGCCAGTCCCCGTCGGGGCGCCGGTCGTCGGAGGCCAGGGGCAGGACGGCACCCTCGCGGACGTACAGCGGCAGGCTGTCGTAGCCGTGGCGCTCGGTGCGCCAGGCCGGGCCGGTGACGCGCTCGCCGGACAGCAGGTGCGTCCAGGTCCCTTCGGGGAGGTAGACCTCGACCTCTCCGTCCTCGGTGAAGACCGGGGCGACCAGGAGGTCGGGGCCGAGCATGTACTGGCGGTCCAGCGTCCGGCAGCCCGGGTCGTGCGGGTACTCCAGGACCATCGGCCGCATCATCGGCACGCCGGTGCGGTGGGCCTCGGCGGCGACGCCGTAGAGGTAGGGCATCAGGCGGTGCTTGAGGAGGGTGAAGCGGCGGGCGACGTCGACCGCCTCCTCGCCGAACTCCCACGGCACCCGGTACGACGAGGAGCCGTGCAGCCGGCTGTGCGAGGAGAGCAGGCCGAAGGCGAGCCAGCGCTTGAAGACGGCCGGGTCGGGCGTCCCCTCGAAGCCGCCGATGTCGTGGCTCCAGAAGCCGAAGCCGCTCAGCGACAGGGACAGGCCGCCCCGGAGCGACTCGGACATCGCCTCGAACGACGACCAGCAGTCGCCGCCCCAGTGGACCGGGTACTGCTGGCCGCCCGCGGTCGCGGAGCGGGCGAAGAGGACGGCCTCGCCCTGTCCGCGCTCCTTCTCCAGGAGTTCGAAGACGGTGCGGTTGAAGAGGTGGGTGTAGTAGTTGTGCATCCGCTCGGGGTCGGAGCCGTCGTGCCAGACGACGTCGGTCGGGATCCGCTCGCCGAAGTCGGTCTTGAAGCAGTCCACGCCCTGGTCGAGCAGCGGCTTGAGCTTTCCGGCGAACCAGTCGCGGGCCGCGGGGCTGGTGAAGTCGACCAGTCCCATCCCGGCCTGCCACAGGTCCCACTGCCAGACGTCGCCGTCCGGCCGGCGCACCAGGTGTCCGAGGGCGGCGGCCTCCTCGAAGAGGGGGGACTTCTGGGCGATGTAGGGGTTGATCCAGACGCTGACCTTCAGGCCCTTGGCCTTGAGCCGGGCGAGCATGCCGTCCGGGTCCGGGAAGACGTCCGGGTCCCACCGGAAGTCGCACCACTGGTACTCGCGCATCCAGAAGCAGTCGAAGTGGAAGACGGTCAGCGGGATGCCCCGCTCGGCCATGCCGTCGACGAACTTCGTCACCGTCTCCTCGTCGTAGGAGGTGGTGAAGGACGTGGTGAGCCAGAGGCCGAAGGACCAGGCGGGCGGCAGGGCGGGACGGCCGGTGAGGGCGGTGTAGCGGGCGAGGACGTCCTTCGGCGTGGGGCCGGCGACGACGTAGTACTCCAGCGTCTGGTCCTCGACGCTGAACTGCACCTGGCCGACGGACTCGGAGCCGATCTCGAAGGAGACGGCACCGGGGTGGTTGACGAAGACGCCGTAGCCCCGGGAGGAGAGGTAGAACGGGATGTTCTTGTAGGCCTGCTCGCTGCTGGTACCGCCGTCGGCCTGCCACATGTCGACGACCTGGCCGTTCTTCACGAACGGGGTGAAGCGCTCGCCGAGGCCGTAGACCTGCTCGCCGACGCCGAGGGCGAGCCGGCTCAGCATGTGGTGGGCGCCGTCGCCGGTGGTGGCGAACGCGGTGCCCTTGGCGTTCGCACGGGTCAGTTCGCGGCCGTCCGCGTCGTGGAAGACGAGGCCGAAGGGGCCCTCGCGGTCCAGACGGAGGGTGAGCGGGCCGCTGGTCAGCTCGGTGACCGTGCCGTCCTCGCGCACCGTCCCGGCACCGTCCGCCGCGCCCGCGAGGGCGAAGTCGGGGCCCGGACGGCGCTTGCCGGCGTGGTGGGTGACGCGGACGCCGATGACGCCCTCGGCGGGAGAGAAACACTCGACCGTGAGGAGCGGCGCGTTGAGCGTGTCCCCCCTCCGCGTCACCTTCTTCACGGCGGCATGGGCGGTGAAGCGCTTCGATTCGGGGCGCACATCGCGTACCTCGGTCGCGTACGAGAGATGCACGCCCTCACGGATGAGCCAGAAGCCGTCGGTGAACTTCATGATCTTCCTCGGGTGGGGCGGGAGGTGTCGGATGGGGAGCACGGGGGCCGTCTCACAGCATTTTGATCGTACACAAAACAAAACCGCCAGCCGAGCCCTGTGCACCGACCTCACCGTTCTGATCAGGCAGGATCACCGACAAGAACAGGTCCCTCACCCCACGGAGCGGAGAGACCGGGGCCACTTTCCTCTAGCGCGACAGCAGGTCCTTGACGTATTAGTCATCCCATCAAACAAAACGGTCCGGCAGGGAAGCCGGACGGTACGACAGCAAGGGCCGCACCATGTCGAAGCGCTTCACTTCGCTCGCCTTGACAGCACACCCTCCTGCCGCCAGGCACCGCGGGCGAGGACCCTCACGCCGCGTCGTCGCCCCGTTCGCCGCCGTCTCCGTGCTGGTCGCCGGGGTGGCGCTCACCGGCTGCGGACAGCAGCGCGACGCCGATGTGTACACCGTGCTGAACTCCTCGACCGACGAGTCCTACCACCGCTGGGACGCGGAGGCGATGGCCCGGTGCGGGGAGCGGCTGGGCGTCACCATCGAGCAGCAGAGCGTGCCGGCCGCGCAGGTGATGACCAAGGCCCTGCGGATGGCGTCGTCCAAGTCGCTCCCCGACGTCGTGCAGTTCGACGCCTCCGAGATGCCGACCTTCGCCGACGCGGGCGGGCTGGTCGACCTGAGGTCCCTGGGGCTGAGCACCGACGACATCCCCGCGGGCATCGTCGACTTCGGCTCGTACGAGGGCACGTACTACGGCGCGGCCCGGTCGGTGAACACCCTGGCGCTGTTCTACAACAAGGACGTCCTCGACGAGGCGGGTGTGGAGGTCCCCGCCACCTGGGCCGAGCTGCGCGAGACGGCGAAGCAGCTCACCCGGGGCAAGCAGTACGGCCTGGCGCTGAGCGCGGGCGGCGCGGAGGACGGGGTCTTCCAGTTCACGCCGTTCATGTGGTCCAACGGCGGTGACGAGACCGATCTCGACAGCCCGCAGGTGGTCGAGGCCCTCGACTACTGGAAGGACCTGCTGAAGGACCGTTCGCTGTCGAAGTCGACGGTCAACTGGACGCAGGCGGACGTCAACGACCAGTTCATGGCCGGCAACGCGGCGATGATGATCAACGGGCCGTGGCAGGTGGAGACCCTCAACGCCCAGAAGTCGCTGCGCTGGGGCATCGCCCCCATCCCCGTGCCCGAGGCCGGCGAGGACTCGGTGGGCCCGCTGGGCGGCGCCGTGCTCACCGTCCCGAACACCGGTGACGCGGCGCGCGAGAAGACCGCCGGGAAGATCGTCGCCTGTCTGTCCAGCGAGAAGGAGCAGCTGACCTACGCGCTCAACAGCTGGATGGTCCCGGCCAACGCCGAGGCCGCCGAGGTCTGGCGCGAGCGGGTGCCGGAACTGGACTCCCTTGCCGACCAGGTGGCCGTCGCCCGCTCCCGGACGGCGCAGCTCGGCGCCGGCTGGTCGAGCGTCTCGCTCGCCCTGCAGAGCGCCTTCCAGTCCGCCCTGACCGGCCAGTCCAGTGAGACCGCCCTGAAGCGCGCCCAGCAGCGGGCCACGAGCGGGAACTGAGGTACGCGCCCCATGACCACGTCCACCGTCACCGCACAGACGCCCGCGAAGGCGTCCGCGCCGGCCGCCGCGCCGGACCCCGCCCGCGCCGCACGCCGGCGCCGGCTCGCCCAGTGGGGGTTCGTCGCCCCCGCCGTCGTCTTCATGCTGCTGTTCTTCGGCTACCCGCTCGTCCGCAACGTGGTGATGAGCTTCCAGCACTACACGCCGGAGACCTTCTTCACCGGCGAGGCGCCCTTCAACGGCGCCGACAACTGGTCCAACGTGTTCCAGGACGCCCTGTTCGGCAAGGCGCTGTGGCACACCCTCGTCTTCACCGCGGGCTCGCTGCTCGGGCAGTTCTGCATCGGGATGGCACTCGCGGTGTTCTTCAGCCGCCGCTTCCCGCTGAACGGCGTGCTGCGCTCGCTGATCCTGCTGCCGTGGCTGGTGCCCATGGTGGTGTCCGGCATCGTCTGGCGGCGCATCCTCGACCAGGACACGGGTGTGCTGAACTCCTTCCTGGACACCCTCGGCATCGGCGGGAGCACGCCCTGGCTGACCAGCCCCGAGATGGCGTTGCTCTCCGTGATCCTGGTCAACATCTGGATCGGCATCCCGTTCAACATGGTGATCCTGTACGGCGGCCTCCAGGAGATCCCGAAGGAGCTGCACGAGGCGGCGGCACTGGACGGCGCCTCGGCGTGGCGGACCTTCCGCTCGGTCACCCTGCCGGTGCTCAAGCCCGTCATCACGGTCGTGCTCGTGCTCGGCTTCATGTCGACGGTCAAGATCCTCGACCTGATCCTCGCCCTGACCGACGGCGGCCCGGCCGACGCCACCCAGACGCTGGGCACGCTCACGTACCAGAACTCGTTCGTGCAGCTCGACTTCGGCGCCGGCGCCGTCGTCGGCAACGTACTCATCCTGATCTCCGCCGTGTTCGCGGTGTTCTACCTGCGGGCCAACCGCACCGAGGGGAAGTGACGTCCATGGCCGCCCACACGCCCACCGCCTCCCGGCGCCGCTGGGGTTCCACCGTCGCCGGCGTTCTCGTCCTCGGCGTGATGCTGTTCCCGCTGTACTGGATGCTCAACACCGCGCTCCAGCCCGAGTCGGGGCTGCTCGAGGTCGACCCGGTGCCGGGCAGCCTGGACCTGTCCGGCTTCTCCAAGGCCGTCAGCGACCAGGGAGGGCACCTGCTGACCTCGCTGGCCGTCTCGCTCGGCGCGGTCGCCATCTGCCTGGCGATCTCGGCGCCGGCGGCGTACGGGCTGGCGCGGTTCGGGCTGCGCGGCTCGCGCACGATCGTGTTCGGCACGCTGATCACCCAGATGGTGCCGGGCATCGTGATCGCCAACGCGCTCTACAGCTCGTACGTCGACCTGGGCCTGGTCAACTCCTACTTCGGCCTGATGCTGGCGGACGCCTCGCTGGGCATCCCGTTCTCCATCGTGCTGATGCGCTCCTTCATGGTGTCGATCCCGGGCGAGGTGATCGAGGCCGCGCAGATCGACGGTGCCGGGCCGGTGCGGACGTTCACCCGGGTCGTGCTGCCGATGAGCCGCAACTCGCTGATCACGTCCGGGCTGTTCGCGTTCCTGTTCTCGTGGAGCGACTTCATGTTCGCGCTCACCCTGAACACGACCGACGAGGTGAAGCCCATCACGCTGGGTATCTACCAGTACATCGGCGCGCACGTCGGTGACTGGGGCTCGGTGATGGCCGCCTCCGTGCTCTCCGCGGTGCCCGCGGCGATCCTGCTCGTCCTCGCCCAGAAGTACATCGCCGCCGGGATCACCGGCGGTTCGGTCAAGTGACCCTCGTACACGCCGTACACGCCGTACACCTCGTTCACCCCGTACAGCCCGTTCACATGGAGATGAGCCGCACAGCATGAGTGAGTACCCCAGCTTCCCGCCCGGCTTCGTGCTCGGCGCCGCGACCGCCTCGTACCAGATCGAGGGCGCGGCACGGGAGGACGGCCGCGGTCCGTCGATCTGGGACACCTACAGTCACACGCCCGGCCTGGTGGCGAACGGTGACACCGGCGACGTGGCCTGCGACCACTACCACCGCTACCGGGAGGACGTGGCGCTGCTGCACGACCTGGGCGTGGACTCCTACCGCTTCTCGATCGCCTGGCCGCGCATCGTGCCGGAGGGTTCGGGGGCGGTGAACCGGAAGGGCCTGGACTTCTACTCCCGCCTGGTGGACGAACTGCTCGCGGCGGGCATCGAACCCGCCGCCACCCTCTACCACTGGGACCTGCCGCAGGCCCTGGAGGACCGGGGCGGCTGGCGGGTGCGGGAGACGGCGGAGCGGTTCGCCGAGTACACCGCCGTGGTCGCGGAGCACCTGGGCGACCGGGTGCCGCGCTGGATCACCCTCAACGAGCCGTGGTGCAGTTCCTTCCTCGGCTACTCCATCGGCCGGCACGCCCCCGGTGCCAAGGAGGGCCGCGGAGCGCTGGCCGCCGCGCACCACCTGCTGGTCGGGCACGGTCTGGCCGTGGGGGCACTGCGCGGGGCCGGGGTGCGCGAGGTCGGCATCACGCTCAACCTGGACCGCAACCTGCCGGCCACCGACTCCCCCGCCGACCTGGCGGCCGTGGTCCGCGCCGACACCCAGCACAACCTGGTGTGGACCGAGCCCATCCTGGCGGGCCGCTACCCGGCCACCGAGGAGGAGACCTGGGGCGAGCTGATCACCGGCGCGGACTTCCGGCTCGACGGCGACCTGGAGCTGATCTCCCGGCCGCTGGACTTCCTCGGCGTCAACTACTACCGCCCGATCGTGGTCGCCGACGCCCCGCACCGCGAGAGCGACCCGGCGCGGCGGGTGGCGACCGACAACCGCTACGAGGAGGTACGACTGCCCGGCGTCCGGGAGACGGCGATGGGCTGGCCGGTCGTCCCGGACAGCTTCACCGAACTGCTGGTGCGCCTGAAGAAGCAGTACGGCGACGCGCTGCCGCCGATCCACATCACGGAGAACGGCTCGGCGGAGGACGACGCGCCCGCGGCCGACGGCGCGGTGCACGACGCCGACCGCGTCGCCTACCTGCGCGACCACCTCCGCGCGCTGCGGGCGGCGATGGACGCGGGCGTGGACGTGCGCGGGTACTACGTGTGGTCGCTGCTGGACAACTTCGAGTGGGCGTACGGCTACGACAAGCGCTTCGGCATCGTCCGGGTCGACTACGACACCCAGGAGCGCACGCCGAAGGACAGCTACCGCTGGTACCGGGAGATGATCGCCGCCAACCGCGGATGACGTGACGTACCGCGCGGGGGCCACCGGACGGCCCCCGCGTCGGTTCGCCCCGCGCAGCGCGTACGCCCCCGCGTCAGTCCGCCTCGCGCTCCGCGTACGCCGCCGGATCGGCCAGCACCTCACGCACGATCACGCCGGCCGCGCCCCGGGCCGCGTCGCCCAGGGACGAGGAGGCCCGCAGCCGCTTCCCGTCCTCGGTCCACAGCCCGGACACGACCCGGAGCGCGAGTTCCCGGTCGACGGCGGGCGCGAGCCAGTCCATCAGTTCGCGGTAGACACCGCCGAGCATCACCGCGTCGGGGTCGAAGAGGTTCACCGCGCCGGACACCACGACGCCCAGTCGGCGTCCGGCCCCCTCGATCGCCGCCAGCGCGGCCGGGTCGCCCCGCCGGGCGCGGCGTTCGAGTTCGGCGACGCCCTGCACGCCGGCGTCGGCGTCGAGGCCCGCGGCCTTCAGCAGCGCGGCCTGTCCGGCGTACTGCTCCAGGCAGCCGCGGGCCCCGCACCGGCACAGCGGCCCGTCCGGGTCGACGACCATGTGCCCGATCTCTCCGGCGAACCCGTGCGCACCGCGCAGCAACTCACCCCGGAGCACCAGCGCGCCGCCGACACCGATCTCACCGGTCAGGTACAGGAAGCTGCGCACGCCCTCGGTGCCCGCGCCGAACCACAGTTCGGCGAGGGCGGCGGCGTTGGCCTCGTTGTCGGAACTCACCGGCAGCGGGCGCTGGGCGGGGCGCAGCGCGAGCAGGGCGTGGGCGAAGAGACCCTCCACGGCGACCCGCTGCCAGCCGAGGTTGGGAGCCTGGCGCACGATGCCGCCGGTGACCAGACCGGGCAGCGCCACATGGGCGCCGACCGGCGCCAGGTCCTGCTCGGCCGCCGAGCCGATGGCGCGCGCCGCCAGCCGCGCCGCGCGGGCCAGTACGTCGGCGGGCTGCGCCCCGCGGTTGTCGAAGTGCTCCACGAGCCGCACCCGGTCGGTCCCGGCCAGGTCGACGACGCACACGGCGATGTAGTCGATGTTGACCTCGACCCCGAGACCCGCGGGACCCGACCGGGACACCTTCAGGACGGTGCCGGGCCGACCCGCCTGACCACTGCTGGTCTTGCCCCATTCGGAGACGAAGCCGTACTCCAGCAACTGCTCGACCAGGGACGACACCGCCGCGCGGGTGAGCCCGACATGCGTGGCGACCCCTGCCCGGGTCACCTCCCCCGCGTCGTGCACGGCTCTCAGTACCAGGCTGAGGTTGTGCCGTCTGACCGAGGCCTTGTCGGCCTTCGGGCCCAGGGGGGTGAGGTTGTTCTTCATGGTGGTGTCGAGCGTATGCGACACCCGGCGCGGGGCCGCGCCCCCGTCGGCGGGTCGGTGACGCCCCTTGCCGTCGTCCCGTCCCCGCCCATAGCCTGCTTTTGTGCCGCAAATAAACAAAGCCCGATCGCACAACGCCGTGCCGGGTCCCCGCGACGACCTCACCCGCCTCCGTATCGCCCTGACCGCCTTCTTCGCCCTCGACGGCTTCGTCTTCGCCGGCTGGGTCGTACGGATTCCCGCCATCAAGGAGCAGACCGGCGCCTCGGCCAGCGCCCTGGGGCTGGCGCTGCTCGGCGTCTCCGCGGGTGCCGTCGTCACCATGACCCTCACCGGGCGGCTGTGCCGCCGCTACGGCAGCCACCCCGTCACCGTCGCGTGCGCGGTCCTGCTCTGCCTCAGCATCGCCCTGCCCCCGCTCACCCACTCCGCCCTGGCCCTCGGCGCCGTCCTGCTGGTGTTCGGCAGCGCCTACGGCGGGATCAACGTCGCCTTCAACAGCGCCGCCGTCGACCTGGTGGCGGTGCTGCGGCGTCCGATCATGCCGAGCTTCCACGCGGCCTTCAGCCTCGGCGGCATGGTCGGCGCCGGGCTCGGCGGACTTGTCGCCGGGTCGTTGTCCCCGCTGCGGCACCTGCTCGGTCTCACTGCGATCGGCCTGCTCGTCACCCTGTTCGCGGGCCGTGCCCTGCTGCGTTGCGCACCCGCCGTGCCGCCGGACCGCAAGGCCGAGGACGACGGCGCCCCACGCCGGCTGGACGGCCGTACCCGCCGCCTCGTCATCACCTTCGGCCTGATCGCCCTCTGCACGGCCTACGGCGAGGGCGCCATGGCCGACTGGGGTGCCCTGCACCTGGAGCAGGACCTCGACGCGTCGCCGGGCATGGCGGCGGCCGGCTACTCCTGCTTCGCGCTCGCCATGACCGTGGGCCGGCTGACCGGCACAACGCTGCTGGAGCGACTCGGCCGCACCACGACGGTGGTGGCGGGCGGGACGACCGCCGTGGCCGGCATGCTCCTCGGCTCGCTCGCCCCCTCCGTGTGGGCCGCGCTGTTCGGCTTCGCGATCACCGGACTCGGGCTCGCCAACATCTTCCCCGTAGCGGTGGAACGGGCGGGCGCGCTGGGCGGCCCCACCGGCGTCGCGACCGCGTCCACCCTCGGTTACAGCGGCATGCTGCTCGGGCCGCCCGCCATCGGTTTCATGGCCGACTGGTTCTCCCTGCCGACCGCGCTCACCAGCGTGGCGGCGCTCGCGGCGGTGGCGGTGCTGGTGGCCGTCGCCACCCGGCGTGCGGGGGTGCCGGACTGAGGGGGCGCCCGCGTCCCCTCAGTCCGAGAGAGCGCCGGCGCCCCCTCGCCGAGCGGGGGCGACCGCGTCCCCTCGCCTGAGCGGGGGCGACCGTGTCCCGGGCTTCTCGATCACCCGGTCCGGCGGTCTCCCTTCGAGGTCACTCCATCCGGCACACTCACCGTCATGGAGACCACCGCGTTCGTCGAAGTCCTGCACCGCGAGGGCGACTTGCTGGCCGCCTCCGCCGAACTCGCCGGCCCCGACGCCAAGGTGCCGACCTGCCCCGGCTGGCAGGTGCGGGACCTGCTCCGGCACACGGGCATGGTGCACCGCTGGGCGACAGCGTTCGTCGCCGAGGGCCACACCGGCCCGCGGCGCGACGGCGGCCTGCCCGACCTCGACGGCGGCGCGCTTGTGGCCTGGTTCCGGGAAGGGCACGGGCGGCTCGTCGACACCCTCGCCGGTGCCTCGCCCGACGTGGACTGCTGGCACTTCCTGCCCGCGCCGTCGCCCCTGGCGTTCTGGGCCCGGCGGCAGGCGCACGAGACGACCGTGCACCGCATCGACGCCGAGTCGGCCACGGGCGGCGACCCCACCCCGGTGGGCGTGGAGCTGGCGGTGGACGGCATCGACGAGTTGCTGAGCGCCTTCCACGCCCGCCCCAAGAGCGCCGTCCGCACCGAGGCACCGCGGACGCTGCGGGTGCGGGCGACGGACTCGCCCGGTGCCGTGTGGACCGTCCGGCTGTCGACGCGGCCACCGCTCACGGAGCGCGGCGACACCGGGGACGCCGACTGCGAACTGACCGGACCCGCCGCGCTGCTCTACCCCGCCCTGTGGAACCGCGGCCCCTTTCCGGAGGTGATGGGCGACGTCTCCCTCGCCGCACTGTGGCGCGAGAGGTCGGGCGTCACCTGGAACTGAGCCCGCCGAAGACGCGAGCGACCGTGATACTTGTCCGCATGGACACCCAAGGGGGACAACGTACACAGGGCGAACGGGACGCGATCACCGTGGAGATCGGATACGCGCTGTGCAGCGCGGTGTTCGCGGCGGCAGTGCTGTACGGAGCCGTGGCGGGACCGGCGCACCTCTTCGACCCGCCCCCGGGTGCCCGGGGGCTGCTCGTCGGCATGGGCACGGTGCTGGCCGTCGCGGTGTTCCTGGCCCGCGTGGTGAGCGTGCTCGTCCGGTTCGGCCGGGGGAGCCGGCCCGGCCGGCCCGGCCGCACCAGTCCCGACTCGTAGGCCGGAGCGACCCGTTGCGCCCGGCCCCCCACGCCGCGAAGCGTGTCGAGGACGACCTCGCCGGGCTCGTGGTGTGGGCGGGGTCGCGCTCTGCGCTGAGGTCGCGTCGTCGGCGAGGGTCGTGTGATGGGCAGCCTCCACCTCGATCGGCAGGGTCGCCCGTACCCAAAACCCGTACCCGGAAGCCGTCACCCGCGCGTGGTGACCACGAACGTGCTCTCCCGGCGAAGTACGTCTCGTTGCCGCCCCGTGTCCGCCTCCCCCACTCCCGTCCTCCGTCCCCCGTCCGGTCCTGCGCCTCCACTGCCGGTGCGGGGCCTTCCTCAACCCGACGGGAAGACCAGCCCCACGGCGTGGGCCAGCCGCTCCGCCGCGTGGCGGAAGAACGTCTCCCGGTCCTCCACGACCCGGTTGAACTGCCCGAACACCTCGAAGCCGACCAGCCCGAACAGCTCGGCCCAGGCCGCCACGAACGCCGTCACCGTCTCCGGTGGAAGGTCGGGGGCGAGGTCCGCGGCCATGCGGTGGGCCTCGGGGCGCAGTTCGGCGGGCAGCGGGGGCTTGGCCAGGCCCGCCCCCCGGTGCGCGTCGCGCACGATGCCCATGAACACGTAGGCCACCCGGGAGGCTGCGGGAACAGTATCCGCCGGCGCGCTGTAACCGGGCACCGGCGAACCGTAGATCAACGCGTACTCGTGCGGATGCGCCAGCGCCCAAGTGCGCACCGCCTCGCACACCGCGGTCCAGCGGCGAGTGTGCCCGGCGTCGGCCACCGCGGCGTGTGCCGCCTCGGCGGCCTCGCCCAGCGAGTTGTAGGCGTCGATGATGAGGGCGGTCAGGAGATCGTCGCGGCTGGGGAAGTAGCGATAGAGGGCGGATGATGCCATGCCCAGTTCACGGGCCACCGCCCGCAGCGAGAGCTTGGCGGCACCCTCGGCCGCGAGCTGTGCGCGCGCCTCGTCCTTGATGGCGGCGGTGACCTCGATACGGGCGCGGGCGCGAACGCCCTGTGCGGTGCTGCTCATGCGGTCCAGTGTTCCACAGAGCCTGAGCAGTGCACACAAACGAGATCACCGTGCGCAAACGTGAGCGGTGCGCACGGTTGGGAGCGGTGCACACAGTTGAGAGCGGTGCGCACGATCGAGAGTAGCGCGCTCGATCAAGAGCGGTGCACACAAACGAGAGCGCCGCTCTTGCTTTTCCATGGCGACCGAGCGCACACTAGAAGCACGAAGAGAGCAGTGCTCACAAAAGAGAGCAACGCTCTCGGCGTCGAGGTGAGCCCTCGGCACCTAAACGACCTGGGGGTCACCGATGTCGTCAGCGACGTACTACCGCAAGGGCAGCAAGGCCAACGTCCGCTTCAACAGCGTCATCGGCTGGCTGGCCCGGCACGGTCTCAGCCTCGCCGGCGCCGCCGAGATGTCCGTCCGCGGCCGCAAGAGCGGACAGATGCAGCGCGTCCCGGTGAACCCGCACACTCACGGCGACGGGCAGTACCTCGTATCCGCCCGCGGCCACTCCCAGTGGGTCCGCAACATGCGCGTCGCCGGGGGCGGGGAACTGCGCGTCGGGCGCAAAATCCGCTCCTTCACCGCGGTGGAGCTTCCCGACGCCGAGAAGCTCCCGATCCTGCGGACCTACCTGGAGAAGTGGGGCTGGGAAGTGAACCAGTACATCCAGGGCGTCACCGCCACGTCCTCCGACGAGGAGATCGCCGCGGCCGCCGCGGACCACCCGGTCTTCCGGATAGAGGTCAGCCGTTGACCTCGTCGCCCGCGGCACCCGCGGCATCCGGACGGCGCCCCGGAGCCACCGCACCGCCCGCTGCATCCGCACCGCCCGCACCGCTCGTGGAGTCCGCGGACTCCGCCGCGGCCGCGGGGCGCCGGTCGATCGCCGCCAGTGCCCGCTGTGCCAGCGGGTGGCCGCGGACCAGTTCGCCCAGCGAGGTCGAGCCCTGCGTGATGTCCCTGAACGCCTTCCACGCCGGGCGGAATCCGGTCAGGGCGGCGTGGAAGAGCCCGGGCCGGCGCTCGAACACCGCCAGCATCCGCTTGCCCACGCTCATCTCGACGCCGAGCCCGGCCTTGATCGCGAAGGCGTAGTTCAGGGCCTGCTTCCGGGCGTCCACGGCGTCGTGCGCCTCGGAGATCCGCACCGCCCACTCCCCCGCGAGCCGCCCCGAGCGCAACGCGAACGAGATGCCCTCCCGCGTCCACGGTTCCAGCAGCCCCGCCGCGTCCCCGCAGACCAGGACCCGGCCTCGGGACAGCGGCGAGTCGTCGGCACGGCAGCGCGTCAGGTGACCGGAGGAGATGCTCGGCTCGAAACCGGCGAGGCCGAGCCGGCCGACGAAGTCCTCCAGGTACCGCTTGGTCGCCGCGCCCTCGCCGCGCGCCGAGATGACACCGACCGTCAGCGTGTCGCCCTTGGGGAAGACCCAGCCGTAACTGCCGGGCATCGGCCCCCAGTCGATGAGCACCCGCCCCTTCCAGTCCTCGGCGACGGTCTCCGGCACCGGGATCTCCGCCTCCAGGCCGAGGTCGACCTGGTCGAGCTTCACCCCGACGTGCGCCCCTATGCGGCTGGCGCTGCCGTCGGCGCCGACGACCGCCCGCGCGAGGACCGTCTCGCCGCCCTGGAGGACGACGGCGACCGTGCGCCGGTCCGGAACCGCCGACCCGTGCTGCTCCACCCGTGTGACGGTCGCCCCGGTGCGCAGCTCGGCGCCCGCCTTCTGGGCGTGCTCGACGAGTTGCTGGTCGAACTCGGGCCGGTTGATCAGCCCGAACAGCATCTGCCGGGAGCGCCGGGTCCGGGTGAACCGCCCGTTGTTCGAGAACGTCACCGCGTGCACACGGTCCCGGAAAGGCAACTCGAAGCCGGGCGGCAGGGTGTCGCGCGAAGGACCGATGATGCCGCCGCCGCACGTCTTGTAGCGGGGCAGCTCCGCCTTCTCCAGCAACAGCACGCGCCGCCCCGCGACCGCCGCCGCGTAGGCGGCCGAGGCCCCCGCCGGTCCCGCGCCCACCACGACGACGTCCCAGACCTGACGCGCGTCGTCCGCCGAAGAGTTCTCGCTGCTCACGATGGTCTACTGCTCCGATCAAACCGCATGCCGCACCTGACCCCCGCATCCTACGGCGGGCATCGCCGCAGGCCACTGTGGGAGGATCGGGCCCATCAATCCAAGTACTCCTTGGTACAACGTCGCACCCACAAGGAGCGTGCCCATGTCGTCGAATCCGGTCGCCGAGACCGTCTCCTCCCTGATGCCGAGGGCGAAGGAGGAACTCGCCGCGCTGGTGGCCTTCAAGTCGGTGGCGGACTTCGACCAGTTCCCGCGGAGCGAGAGCGTGGGTGCAGCCGAGTGGATAGCCACCGCTCTGCGCGCCGAGGGCTTCCAGGACGTGGACCTGCTCGACACGCCGGACGGCACGCAGTCGGTCTACGGGTACCTGCCCGGCCCCGAGGGCGCGAAGACGGTGCTGCTCTACGCCCACTACGACGTGCAGCCGCCGCTGGACGAGGCCGGCTGGGCCACCCCTCCCTTCGAGCTGACCGAGCGCGACGGCCGCTGGTACGGGCGCGGCGCCGCCGACTGCAAGGGCGGCGTGCTGATGCACCTGCTCGCGCTGCGCGCGCTGAAGGCGAACGGCGGCGTGCCGGTGCACGTCAAGGTCATCGCCGAGGGCTCGGAGGAGCAGGGCACGGGCGGCCTGGAGCGGTACGCCGAGCAGCACCCCGAGTTGCTCGCCGCGGACGCCATCGTCATCGGCGACGCGGGCAACTTCCGGGTCGGGCTGCCGACGGTCACCTCGACGCTGCGCGGCATGACCCTGGTCCGGGTGAAGGTCGACACGCTCGAGGGCAACCTGCATTCGGGGCAGTTCGGCGGTGCGGCCCCCGACGCGCTGGCCGCCCTGATCCGCGCCCTGGACTCGCTGCGCGCCGCGGACGGTTCGACGACTGTCGACGGTCTGGCAGCGGACAGCGGGTGGGAGGGTCTGGAGTACGACGAGGAGCAGTTCCGCCGGGACGCCCGGGTGCTCGACGGCGTGGAACTGATCGGCTCCGGCTCGGTCGCCGACCGGATCTGGGCGCGGCCCGCCGTCACGGTGCTGGGCATCGACTGTCCGCCGGTCGTAGGCGCCACCCCGTCGGTGCAGGCGAGCGCCCGCGCGCTGGTCAGCCTGAGGGTGCCGCCGGGCGTGGACGCCGCCGAGGCCACCAAGCTGCTCCAGGCCCATCTGGAGGCGCACACGCCGTGGGGCGCCCGGGTCGGTGTCGAACAGATCGGTCAGGGCCAGCCGTTCCGCGCCGACACCACCAGCCCCGCCTACCAGGCCATGGCGGACGCGATGGCGGTGGCGTACCCGGGGCAGGAGATGCAGTACGCCGGTCAGGGCGGCTCCATCCCGCTGTGCAACACCCTGGCCTCGCTGTATCCGCGGGCGGAGATCCTGCTGATCGGGCTGAGCGAGCCGGAGGCGCAGATCCACGCCGTGAACGAGAGCGTGTCCCCCGAGGAGCTGGAGCGACTGTCGGTGGCGGAGGCGCTGTTCCTGCGCAACTACGCGGCGAGCTGAGTCCGCCCCCGGCCCCGCGCGCCTGCACGGCGAGCTGAGCCCGCCTTGGTCGCGATCGAGCCGCTCGGGTCGTGTTCTGCCGTCGGCAGCGCCCGTTCCGGCGGCTCCCCCAGGGCGGCTTCGACCGTCCGGCGCGGGTGACCGAGGTGTCCGGCGCCGCCGTGCTGGACATCGGCGGCGGCGTGCGCGTCGTACACGCCCCGGGGTACACGGCCGGTAGCGCCGCGCCTCCTTCGGGCGGTGGCGGGCCTCGACGCGGAGGTGGCCTGTTCACGGGCACGGTTCCGCGCATCGGACACGGTGCCGTCGTGGCCGCGGGGCGGGCGACGCACTCCGGGCCTCGGCCCGGACGTACGGGGCCGTCGGTTGACGTCAGCCGACCGGAGTGCCCGCCTCCAGGTAGAGCGCCGCCCCGCGTTCCCGGGCCCGCAGGGCCCAGCGCAGCCGCTCGTAGCGGACCGGGGGGAGCAGGTCGGCCGCCTCGTCCTCGGTGACGAACCGCCAGGCGCGCAGTTCCGGGCCGGGCAGCAGCACCCGCGCCGCGTCGGCGGAGCCGAGTCGGCCTCCGTCGAAGAGCAGGCGCAGCCCTCCGTAGCCGGGGGGCACGGGCGCCTCCCAGTCGACGACCAGCAGGGCGGGTACGTCGTCGAGGCGTAGGCCGGTCTCCTCGGCGACCTCGCGCATTCCGGCGCGGGCGGGCGCCTCACCGGGTTCGACGACGCCGCCGGGAAACTCCCAGCCGGGCTTGTACGTCGGGTCGACCAGCAGCACCCGGTCCTGCTCGTCGAAGAGGAGCACGCCCGCGGCGGTGGTCTCGGCGGTGGGCTCGGGTGTCTGCACGATGTCGCAGGCCGGCACGGAACCGGTGCCGACGGCCTCGGCGATCCGGGCGGCGGCCTCGCACGGGGTGAGGGTGCCGGTGTCGATCGGGTGGGCGTCGGCCGTCAGCCAGGAGGCGAGGGCGTTCCGGTACGGCTCTATGTGGTCGTACGACCACTGCCGTACGCGTATCTCACCGTCGGGCGCGCCCTCCAATGTCTCGCGGCCCGCTATCCGCTCCCGCAGGATCGTTTCCGCCGGAGCCAGCAGGACGTGCCGTACCGCGATCCGGCGGGCGGCGAGGCCGCCGAAGATCTCGTCGCGGTACTCCTGTCGCAGCAGCGTCATGGGCACCACGAGCGTCCCGCCGAGCTCGGCGAGCATCGCGGCCGCCGTGTCGATCACCAGGCGGCGCCAGATCGGCAGATCCTGGAAGTCTCCGACCTCGGCGAGGCGCTTGGGCGGCAGGAGATGCGCGAGTGCGCCGCCGATGACCTCGGGGTCGAAGAGTGTACTGTTCGGGATCAGTTCGATCAGTTCCCGTGCGGTGGTGGTCTTCCCCGCACCGAACGCGCCGTTGATCCAGACGACGGTCACAGGTCCCCCTCTTCTGTTGGCCCCCTGTGGCTTGCCCGCTCCACCCTGCCACGGAAACCAGGCCCAGTTGAGGGCGCACGACAACGGCGCCGGTGCCCCTCGGAAGGGCACCGGCGCCGTGCGGTCCGTGCGGTGCGACGCGGCCCGTGCGTCAGCCCAGCTGCTCCAGGGTGTCCTCGTCCACGCTCAGGCTCTCGACGGCGACGGTGTCCTGGACGGTCCCGATTGCGTCCTCGACACCGAGGTGGAGCGGGAGTTCGGCCGGGGCGGAGTGGGAGGGGCTGACGGCGGCGACGACGAAACCGGTGGCCAGGGAGGCGATGGCGAGCATGCTGCGCTTCTTCATGCCCTGCTTCAACTGCGCCGCGGCTCCGTGGTCACGGCCGGGGGCGCCGGAGCCGCAGAACCGGTCCACCGCCGGCCCGGCCCGGAGCCGGACGAGCCGCCGCCCTCCGCGGCAGGCCAAGGGCGCGACAGACCCCCCACGCCATGAGTTCCGCATGACCGAGTTCCCGCCCGTACCTCGCTGGGGCCCGCCCGCACCCCGCTGAGGGCCCACTCGCGTCTCGCCCGGGCCCACCCGCGCCGGGCTCGCTCCCGCCCCCGCACCGCGCCCGTGCCCCCTCGCACCGCGCTCGGCTCAGACCCCCGCCGGGGTCACGCCGGCCGTCCTCGTGAGTGCCGCGGCGGCAGCGCCCACCAGACCCGCGTCCGTCCCCATCTGGGCCGGCACCACCGTCAGGCGCTGCACGAAGGACAGGGTCGCGTAGTCGGTCAGGGCCTTGCGCAGGGGGGCGAAAAGGACGTCCCCCGCCTTGCCCACGCCTCCGCCGACCACCGCGATGTCGATCTCGACGAGGGTCGCGGTGGCCGCGATACCGGCGGCCAGGGCCTGCGCGGCCCGCTCGAAGGACGCCACGGCGACGGGGTCACCCAGCCGGGCGGCGGCGGCGACCGCGGCGGCGGAGGTGTCGCCGTCCGGACCGGGACGCCAGCCGGCGTCCAGAGCACGCCGTGCGATGTTGGGGCCGCTCGCTATGCGCTCCACACAGCCGCGCGCGCCGCACGGGCAGGGGTCACCGTCCAGGTCCACGCTGATGTGGCCGATGTGCCCGGCGTTGCCCGTAGGGCCCGGGTGCAGCCGTCCGTCCAGGACCAGACCGCCGCCGACGCCGGTCGAGACCACCATGCACAACGCGTTGTCGTGCCCGCGGGCGGCACCCTGCCAGTGTTCGGCCGCCGTGATGGCCACCCCGTCGCCGATCAGCTCGACGGGCAGGCCACCGACGACGGCACGAACCCGCCGGACGAGCGGGTAGTCGCGCCAGCCGGGCACGTTCACCGGGCTCACGGTGCCGGCGGAGGCGTCCACCGGGCCCGCGCTGCCGATGCCGACGGCCGTGGCCCGTCCCCACAGCGGCGACGCCGTCAGCTCCCCGATCACGGCCTCGACGGCCCGCATCACGGTGTCGCCGTCCTCCCGGGCGGGCGTGGCGCGCTGCGCGCGGGCCTGGATGTGGCCGTGGCCGTCCACCAGCGCCCCGGCGATCTTGGTGCCGCCGATGTCCAGCGCTGCCACGAGATCGGTGTGCATCAGAGTCGGATCTCCCCGTCGGACCGAAAAAGAAAGAATGACGAACCCAAGAGCACGCAGCAGACCGGCCCCCGGGTGGGGGACGAGGACCGGAGAGTGCGATGAACAGTGTCTCCCGCATCTGACAACGTTGTCCAGGCTCTATGCTCGACGCCACATCCTCATACAAACGCACGACCCACACATCCCCTCGGACGACACCGTGGACGACAGGAGCCGACGCACTCCCGTGGACGACAGGACAGGACACCGCATCGTGCCCCACACGCCCCGCCGCGCAGACCGCCTCCCCGGGAACCGTTACGGCAATCGCCCGACCATGAAGGACGTCGCCGCCCGGGCCGGGGTCGGTCTCAAGACCGTCTCCCGGGTGGTCAACGGCGAGCCGGGGGTCACTCCGGAGACGGAGCGCCGGGTCCAGGAGGCCATCGACGCGCTCGGCTTCCGCCGCAACGACAGCGCGCGGGTGCTGCGCAAGGGCCGTACGGCCAGCATCGGCCTGGTCCTGGAGGATCTGGCCGACCCCTTCTACGGGCCGCTCAGCCGTGCCGTGGAGGAGGTGGCCCGTGCCCACGGGGCCCTGTTGATCAACGGGTCCAGCGCGGAGGACCCGGACCGCGAGCAGGAGCTGGTGCTGGCGCTGTGCGCGCGGCGCGTGGACGGCCTGGTGGTGATCCCCGCCGGGGACGACCACCGGTACCTGGAGCCCGAGCTCAAGGCGGGCGTCGCCACGGTCTTCGTCGACCGCCCGGCGGGCCGGATCGACGCCGACGTGGTGGTGTCCGACAACTTCGGTGGCGCCCGGGACGGTGTCACCCACCTCATCGCGCACGGGCACCGCAGGATCGGTTTCATCGGCGACATGCCCCGCATCCACACCGCCGCCGAGCGGCTGCGCGGCTACCGGGCCGCCATGGAGGACGCGGGCATACCGGTGAAGGACTCCTGGATGTCCCTGGGCGTCACCGACCCCGAGCGGGTGCGCAGGGCGGCGGAGGAGATGCTGGCCGATCCGCACCCGGTGACCGCGATCTTCACCGGCAACAACCGGGTCACGGTCACCGTGATCCGCGTGCTCGCCGAGCACCCGCGCGCGGTCGCCCTCGTCGGCTTCGACGACATCGAGCTGGCCGACCTGCTCCAGCCGGGCGTCACCGTGGTCGCCCAGGACGCGGCGGCCCTCGGCCGGACCGCTGCCGAGCGGCTCTTCCAGCAGCTGGACGGCACCCTGCTCACGCCCGACCGCATCGAACTGCCGACCAGGCTGGTCACCCGGGGATCGGGCGAGCTGCGGCCGGCGGACTGAGCGGCCCCGTGACGCAGGACCCCACGGACGGGCACAACGCGGGCATGCGAGCGCGGACCTCACCGGACGCCACCGACGCCACCGACACCACCGACACCACGGACCGGACGCTGCGGGGCCTCGGGCTGGACGGGGTCCCGCGCGAGGAGCCGCTGCTGTACCCCGGCGCGTGGCCGCGGGAGTCGGGGCTGCTCGACGGGGACCGGCTGCTGCCGCTGGACCGGCTGACCTACGAGGACCGCGTCCCCGTACTGGCCATCGGCTCCAACGCCTCCCCGGGCCAGCTCCGGCACAAGATGACGGAGTTCGGGGTCGACGCCCCCCTGCCCATGGTCCGGGCCCGGGTCACCGGCGTCGACGTCGGCGTCTCCGCCCACGTGAGCCGCATGGGCTACCTGTCCGCCTCACCGGTGGGCGCCCCCGGCGTCGTACGGGAGCTGTTCGTCCTCTGGCTCGACACCGAGCAGCTCGCGGTGATCGACGCGAGCGAGGGGGTGCCGATGGCGGGCGGCAACTTCGACCGCGCCTGGCTCCCCGCGCCCGACGTACGCGTGGAGCCCGAGGAGGGCACGGTGCTGCGCGGCGCCTACGCCTACGTCAACCGTCACGGTGTCCTGCGCGGCGCCGACGGAGCTGTGCGCAGGCACCCTGGCGACCAGCGGGTGCTGATCGCCGAGCTGCTCGGGGGGTCGGCCCGGCTGCGGGGGCTGTTCGGGGCGACGCCCGAGGAGTTCTGTGCGCGGGCCCGGGCCGACCGGCGGCTGTGCGAGCGGGGGACGCGGCTGTTCGCCGAGGAAGGCCGGGTGGCCGCGTCCGGCCTGGAGCGTTACGTGCGCTCCGAGGGTCGGAGGGGCGACCCCGCGCCGCTCCCCCGCACGCAGCCGCCGCCTACTGCGCCGATGCCGTGAGGTCACCGCGCCGCGGCGAGGAGAAGCCCTCCAGGTCGGCGCGGGTCAGACCGGTGAGCCGGGCGACCTCGCCGATGTCCAGGGCGCCGCAGTCCAGGCCGCGCAGCAGGTAGCCGCTGAGGGCCTTCGCGGTGGCGGGCTCGTCCATGACGTCGCCGCCGGTGCGGTTGGCGTAGCGGGCGAGGCGGGCGGCCGCCTGCTCGAAGCCCTCGCGGTAGAAGGCGAAGACGGCCGCGTACCGGGTGGGGATGTGACCGGGGTGCATGTCCCAGCCCTGGTAGTAGGCACGGGCCAGGGCGCGGCGGGTCAGGCCGAAGTGCAGACGCCAGGCGTCGTGCACCTTCGCGGTGGGGCCGACCGGCAGGACGTTGGTGGAGCCGTCCGAGACGCGTACGCCGGTGCCGGCGGCGGCGACCTGCATGATCGCCTTGGCGTGGTCGGCGGCCGGGTGGTCGCTGGCCTGGTGGGCGGCGGAGACGCCGAGGCAGGCGCTGTAGTCGAAGGTGCCGTAGTGGAGGCCGGTGGCGCGGCCCTCGGCGGCCTGGATCATGCGGGCGACGGCGGCGGTGCCGTCGGCGGCCAGGATGGACTGGCTGGTCTCGATCTGGATCTCGAAGCCGATCCGGCCGGGCTCCAGGCCGCGCGCCTTCTCGAAGGCCTCCAGGAGCCGCACCATGGCGGTGACCTGCTCGGGGTACGTCACCTTGGGCAGGGTGAGCACCAGCCCGTCGGGCAGGCCGCCGGCCTCCATCAGGCCGCTGAGGAAGACGTCGAGGGTGCGGATGCCCCGGGCCCGCACCGGAGCCTCCATGCACTTCATGCGGATGCCCATGTACGGGGCCGCCGTGCCCCGGTCGTACGCCTCGGCGATCAGACGCGCCGCGCGGGCCGCGGCCTCGTCCTCCTCGGCGTCGGAGCGGTTGCCGTACCCGTCCTCGAAGTCGACGCGGAGGTCCTCGATCGGTTCGCGCTCCAGCTTGGCGCGTACGCGGCTGTACACCGGCTCGGCGAGGTCGTCGGTGAGGCCGAGGACGGCGGCGAAGGACGCGGCGTCCGGCGCGTGCTCGTCGAGGGCCGCGAGTGCCTGGTCGCCCCAGGTGCGGATCGTGTCGGCGGCGAAGACGTCGCCCGGGACGTAGACGGTGTGGACGGGCTGACGGGTGCCCGGGTCGCCGGGGTAGCAGCGCTCCAGTTCCGCGTCGACCGGCGCGAGGGAGGCACTGATCTCCTCGCTGACGGCGCCCGCGAGGCTCGTTGCCACCTTCTCCTGCTGACCCATCCCACACCCTCCTGTTTTCCGCTGAACGGAATCAATAATCCGTAGAGCGAAGTTATCTGCCGGTCACGTGCCGGTCAACACCCATCCTGCGCAGACACCGAGGCCCCCGCGACCAGGACGGTCGCGGGGGCCTCGGCCGGTGTCCGGAGGGATGCTCAGCCCTTGCGGGTCTTCACTTCCTCGGTCAGCTGCGGGACGACGTCAAAGAGGTCGCCGACGACGCCGTAGTCGACCAGCTCGAAGATCGGGGCCTCGGCGTCCTTGTTGATCGCCACGATCGTCTTCGAGGTCTGCATGCCCGCGCGGTGCTGGATCGCGCCGGAGATGCCGGAGGCGATGTAGAGCTGCGGGGAGACCGACTTGCCGGTCTGGCCGACCTGGTTGGTGTGCGGGTACCAGCCGGCGTCCACCGCGGCGCGCGAGGCGCCCACGGCCGCGCCGAGGGAGTCGGCGAGGGCCTCGATGATCGCGAAGTTCTCCGCGCCGTTCACGCCGCGACCGCCGGAGACGACGATCGCGGCCTCGGTCAGCTCCGGGCGGCCGGTCGACTCACGCGGGGTGCGCGAGGTGACCTTGGTGCCGGTCGCGGCGGCGGAGAAGGTCACCGACAGGGCCTCGACCGCGCCGGCGGCCGGGGCGGGCTCGACGGCCGCGCTGTTCGGCTTGACCGTGATGACCGGGGTGCCCTTGGAGACACGGGACTTGGTGGTGAATGCGGCGGCGAACACCGACTGGGTGGCCACCGGGCCCTCGTCGCCGGCCTCCAGGTCGACGGCGTCGGTGATGACGCCGGAGCCCAGGCGCAGCGCCAGGCGGGCGGCGATCTCCTTGCCCTCGGCGGAGGACGGGACCAGCACGGCGGCCAGGGAGCCCCCGGCGGACACCGCCTCGACGGCGGCCTGGAGGGCGTCCACCTTCGGGACGACCAGGTAGTCGGCGTACTCGGCGGCCTCGTGGGTCAGCACCTTCACGGCGCCGTGCTCGGCGAGGGCGGCGGCGGTGTCACCGGCACCGTTGCCCAGGGCCACGGCGACGGGCTCGCCGACGCGGCGGGCGAGGGTCAGCAGCTC
This sequence comes from Streptomyces sp. NPDC041968, assembly GCF_055589025.1. Taxonomy (NCBI): domain Bacteria; kingdom Bacillati; phylum Actinomycetota; class Actinomycetes; order Kitasatosporales; family Streptomycetaceae; genus Streptomyces; species Streptomyces sp. NPDC041968. The sequence continues at coordinate 228,759 of NZ_JBVJCB010000010.1, forward strand.
CAGGGTGGGCTTGCGGACGGCGCCGTCCACGTGGTCGACGTAGACGAGAACTTCAGCCATGGGACTTCTTCTCTCCTGCTTGCGAGATGTGAGGGGCGGTCGGCTGGGCGGGGCTCAGATGAACTTCTGGCCCGCGAGGAACTCGGCGAGCTGCTTGCCGCCCTCGCCCTCGTCCTTGACGATCGTGCCCGCGGTACGCGCCGGGCGCTCGGCCGCCGAGTCCACGACCGTGTAGGCGTTCTCCAGACCGACCTCGTCCTCGTCGATGTCGAGGTCGGAGAGGTCCCAGGACTGAACCGGCTTCTTCTTGGCCGCCATGATGCCCTTGAACGAGGGGTAACGCGCCTCGCCCGACTGGTCGGTGACCGACACGACGGCCGGCAGGGACGCCTCCAGCCGCTCCGTGGCGGCGTCGCCGTCGCGGCGGCCCTTGACCGTGCCGCCCTCGACCGAGACCTCGGACAGCAGCGTCACCTGCGGCACGCCCAGGCGCTCCGCGAGCAGGGCCGGGACGACGCCCATGGTGCCGTCGGTGGAGGCCATGCCGGAGATGACCAGGTCGTAGCCGGCCTTCTCGACGGCCTTGGCCAGGACCAGGGAGGTGCCGATGGCGTCGGTGCCGTGCAGGTCGTCGTCCTCGACGTGGATGGCCTTGTCCGCGCCCATGGACAGCGCCTTGCGCAGCGCGTCCTTCGCGTCCTCGGGGCCCACCGTGAGGACGGTGATCTCCACGTCGTCGTCGGAATTCTCCGAGATCTGCAGCGCCTGCTCGACCGCGTACTCGTCCAGTTCGGAGAGCAGACCGTCGACGTCGTCGCGGTCGACGGTCAGGTCATCGGCGAAGTGCCGGTCGCCGGTGGCGTCGGGCACGTACTTCACGGTGACAACGATCCTCAAGCTCACGCCGGCTCTCCTACTGCGTCGACATTTCAGTGCTGCCTCTTGCAGGCAGCATAGGCGCCCCAAGCGGCCGATCCCGGTCGGGGCGACCCGCGCTCCGCCCGGAATATTACTCGTCAGTACATCCAGTTCTTTCCCGCTAAGCAAGCGCTTTGAACTGTGACCTTCGCAACGCAGCGTAACCGGAACCCGACGCCTCCGCAGCAGCGCCCCGGAGGGGGGTCACTCCCGCAGTCCGTTGTATCGCCCCTGGTGGTAGAGGAGCGGGCTGCCGATGCCCGTGGGGTCGCCGAGCAGGACCTCGGCGAGCACGACCCGGTGGTCGCCCGCGGGCACGCGGCCGACGACGCGGCACACGAGCCAGGCGAGCACTCCGTCCAGCACGGGCACACCCTCGGGACCCTCGCCCCAGGCGGTGGGCGGCGCGAAGCGGTCGGCGCCGCTGCGGGCGAAGGTGGCCGCCAGCTCCTCCTGGTGCTCGCCGAGCAGGTGGACGCCGACGTGCTCCGCCTCGGACACCGCCGGCCAGCTCGAGGAGCCGGTGCCGATGCCGAAGGAGAGCAGCGGCGGCTCGGCGGAGACCGAGGCGAGGGAGGTCGCCGTGAACCCGACGGGGCCGGCGTCACCGCGCGCGGTGATCACCGCGACCCCCGCAGCGTGCCGCCGGAAGGCGGACCTGAGCAGGTCGGCACCGGCGAGCCGCGGTGCGGCCAGGTCGGGGGTGACCGTCATACGGGGTGTCCTTCCGCGGGACGCCTCGGTCCGGGGCGTGGGGATCGAGGACCTGGGGGCAGGCTGACGACGGGTGGCACACACAGTCAAATACGTCCCGGAAGCTGGAAGCAGTGGAGAACGCCTCACCAGTGAGGTGTCGGTCGTCACACCGCCTCGCCCAGCGCGGCGATGACGTCCGCCTTGCGCGGCTGCCCCACGGCGCGCCGTACGACACGTCCGTCGGCGTCGAGGACCAGCACGGTGGGGGTCTTGAGCACGCCGAGGGCGCGGACCAGCTCCAGGCGGGCCTCGGCGTCGATCTCGACGTGGGTGACGCCCGGGACCATGCCGGCCACCTCCCCGAGGATCCGCCGGGTGGCCCGGCAGGGGGCACAGAAGGCGCTGGAGAACTGGACGAGCGTCGCGCGGGCGCCCAGTTCCCCGTCCAGGTCGCTCGCGTCCAGGCGGGGGCCGGATGGATCGAGCCGCTTGCCTTCGCCCTGCCCGCCCACCCGCGTACTCCGTTCCGCCGCCCCGCGGCACTCCTGGGCACGCCTCACACGCGCGCCACCAGTCCGGTCGTCCACAGGTGCAGCGCTCGGGGGACGGGTGAGATTCCCGGATCACCGGCGTGTTTCGGCCATCGGGGGGCCAGGACGTGATGAGGATCTCGCCGTGGGCGGGCACCAAGGCTGGTACACCGGCCGTTCTTGGGGCACGATCTGCGGCAAGCCGTAAACCTACGGCTGCGTAACTTTTGACTGGGAGCCCCTTCCCAGGCTGACAAGGAAGGGTTCGACCCGCCCATGGCTGAACTCGTCTACCGCCCGGTGGTCGGTCTCGCCCGCACCCTGTTCAAGGTGTGGGACCTCAAGATCGACTGCCAGGGTTCGGAGAACATCCCGCGCTCGGGCGGCGCCGTGCTGGTGAGCAACCACATCAGCTACCTGGACTTCATCTTCGACGGCCTGGCCGCGCTGCCCCAGAAGCGGCTGGTGCGCTTCATGGCGAAGGAGTCGGTCTTCCGGCACCGGGTCTCCGGCCCGCTGATGCGCGGCATGAAGCACATCCCCGTGGACCGCAAGCAGGGCGAGGCGGCGTACGCGCACGCCCTGGACTCGCTGCGGTCCGGCGAGATCGTGGGGGTCTTCCCGGAGGCGACGATCTCCGAGTCGTTCACGCTCAAGAGCTTCAAGTCGGGCGCCGCGCGCCTCGCGCAGGAGGCCGGCGTCCCGCTGGTCCCGATGGCGGTGTGGGGCACCCAGCGGCTGTGGACCAAGGGGCACCCGCGCAACTTCAAGCGCAGCCACACCCCGATCACGATCCGGGTCGGCGAGGCGATGGATGCCCCCCGCGACCAGTACGCGGGCGCCATCACCCGCCGCCTGCGCGAGCGGGTCCAGGAGCTGCTCGAGGCGGCACAGCGCGCCTACCCGGTGCGCCCCAAGGGAGCGGACGACACCTGGTGGATGCCGGCCCACCTCGGCGGCACCGCCCCCACCCCGGAGCAGGTGCGCACGGCCGAGGCGCACTGAGGCCGCCCCGGGCCGCCTCCCCTACGACGGCAGCCCGGGCGGGAGCGTCGCCCAGAGGTGGGAGCGGTCGGTGGCCGCCTTCAGGGCGTCCAGGACGACCGGGTGCGGCGCCGCGTACAGCTGCGGGTAGTCCGCCTCACCGGCAGCGGTGTCCGGTGTGAAGGCCAGCCGCTCCCGCCCGAGCGAGAACCGGGCGTCCACGCCGGGCTTGTTGCCCCGCGGGTCCTGGCGGTGCCAGGACCCGTCGAGCCGGACGGCGACCAGCCCGTGCAGCACGCCGAGCCGTTGGTAGCACAGGGCGGTCGGGATGTCCTCGGCCCGCAGCAGCGCGGCCAGCGCGTGCGCCTTGGCGTAACAGATGCCGGTGCGCTGCCCCAGGACGTCCGAGGCGCGCCAGGTGACGCGCGGATCTCCGGAGTCGTGTGAGTGCGGGATGGTGTCGCGTACGAACTCGAAGGCCAGCCGTGCATAGGCATACGAGTCCTCGGCCTCCTTGGCCAGCCGCCCGGCCACTTCCCGCACGCGCGGATGGTGGTGGTCGATGGCCTCGTCGGCGGCCAGATAGTCGGACAGGTCAGGGGACTTCTGGATCAGCTCCATGCCCGCAGAGCATAGAAACGCGATCACCCTTCGGTCAATGCTTTTTCAGGCGAACGCATATCTATGCATAACCTCGGCGCGTTCCCGCCGGCCGGATCACCGGTGCGGCGGTCAGGCCCGGTGCGACAGGTCCGACAGGAGTACGCCGTGCAGTACGCGCGGGCACCGCAGTTGCCAGTCGGCCAGGAGGACCAGCGTCACCGGACCGGTGAGGCCGGGGATCAGGGGACCGCGCGATGAACAGGGCATCGGCCGCGGGGGACGTCCGACGGCGCCCTTCACCCCGTCCGCTGCGGACGGGGTGAAGGGCGCCGATGTCGGCACGATCCCGACGGCCGACGGCGGGGTCTAGCGCGCCATCTCCTCCTTGAGGGCCGCCACGAAGGCGTCCACGTCGTCCTCGGTGGTGTCGAAGGCGCACATCCAGCGGACGTCGCCCGCGGCCTCGTCCCAGAAGTAGAAGCGGAACCGCTTCTGCAGGCGTTCGCTCACCTCGTGCGGCAGGCGGGCGAAGACCGCGTTGGCCTGCACCGGGTAGAGGATCTCCACGCCGTGCACCGCCCGCACGCCCTCGGCCAGCCGCTGGGCCATCTCGTTGCCGTGGCGGGCGTTGCGCAGCCACAGGTCCTTGGCGAGCAGGGCCTCCAGCTGAACCGACACGAAACGCATCTTGGAGGCGAGCTGCATCGACAGCTTGCGCAGGTGCTTCATGTGGCGCACGGCGTCCTGGTTCAGGACCACGACCGCCTCGCCGAACAGGGCGCCGTTCTTGGTGCCGCCGAGCGAGAGGAGATCGACGCCGACCGCGTTGGTGAAGGTGCGCATGGGCACGTCCAGGGAGGCGGCGGCGTTGGCTATCCGGGAGCCGTCCAGGTGCACCCGCATGCCGTGCGCGTGGGCGTGCTCGCAGATCGCGCGGATCTCGTCGGGCGTGTAGAGGGTGCCCAGCTCGGTGCTCTGGGTGATCGAGACGACCTGCGGCATCGCACGGTGCTCGTCGTCCCAGCCGTAGGCCTGCCGGTCGATCAGGTCGGGCGTGAGCTTGCCGTCGGGGGTGGGGACGGTGAGCAGCTTCAGGCCGCCCATGCGCTCGGGGGCGCCTCCCTCGTCGACGTTGATGTGCGCGCTCTCGGCGCAGATCACCGCCCCCCAGCGGTCGGTGACCGCCTGGAGCGCGACGACGTTGGCACCGGTGCCGTTGAAGACCGGGAACGCCTCGGCGCCGGAGCCGAAGTGGCTGCGGATCACCCGCTGGAGGTTCTCGGTGTACTCGTCCTCGCCGTACGCGACCTGGTGACCGCCGTTGGCCAGGGCCAGGGCGGCGAGCACCTCGGGGTGCGCGCCGGCGTAGTTGTCACTGGCGAAACCGCGGACCTCGGGGTCGTGGTGGCGACGCGCGTCGGTCTTCGGAGGGTTCACGGCTTCTCGGTCAGCCACAGACGGTTTCCGTTCACTTCCGCGGCGGGCTTCTCCCAGACTCCGGCGACGGCCTCGGCGAGGTCGCGCACGTCCGTGAAGCCCGCGAACTTCGCGTTGGGGCGCTCGGCGCGCATCGCGTCGTGCACCAACGCCTTGACCACCAGGATCGCAGCCGCCGACGTCGGGCCCTGCTCGCCCCCCGCCTTGCGGAAGTAGTCGGCCATGGCCAGCGTCCACGCCTCGGCGGCGGCCTTGGCGGCCGAGTAGGCGGCGTTGCCCGCGGTGGGACTGCTCGCACCCGCGGCGCTGATCAGGACGTAGCGTCCGCGGTCGCTGCGCTGGAGCGCCTCGTGGAAGGCGAGGGAGGTGTGCTGCACGGTGCGGATCAGCAGCAGCTCCAGCAGGTCCCAGTCGTCGAGGTTGGTCTTGGTGAAGCTCTGGCTGCCGCGCCAGCCGCCGACGAGGTGGACGAGGCCGTCGATCCGCCCGAACTCCTTCTCGATGCCGTCGGCCCACTCGCGGACGGAGTCCCGGTCGAGCAGGTCGACGGTCTCGCCGGTGACGGTGGCGCCGCCGTGCGCGTAGCGCGCCGCGTCGACCGCGTCGGCCAGCCGCTGCGGGTCGTTGTCCGAGCCGACGACCGTCGCGCCCGCCTCCGCCAGCCGCAGCAGCGCGGCCCGTCCGGCGGGCCCGCCCGCTCCCGCCACCGCGATCACCGCGCCGTCGAGCGCCCCGTTCCCCATGGTCCTCGCCTCCCGAGCCTGTGCCTGTGCCTGTGCCTGTGCCTGCCTGTCCGTGCCGTCGCTCACGCGGCGGCCCGCTTCGCGCCGTCCCTGGTGATGCCCCGGGTCGACGCGATCACGCCCTTGAGCTTCTTGGACAGGGCCTCGTAGAACATGCTCAGCGGAAACTCGTCCGGAAGCACGTCATCGACGAGTTTGCGCGGCGGCAGGGTCAGGTCCAGGGCGTCGGGGCCCTTGGCCCACTTCGAGCCCGGGTGCGGGGCGAGGTAGGTGGAGACCAGTTCGTAGCCGGCGAACCAGTGGACCAGCTTGGGCCGGTCGATGCCGTCGCGGTAGAGCGTCTCGATCTCGGCGCACAGCTCGTTGGTGACCTGGGGGGCGCGCTGCCAGTCGATGAAGAGCTTGTTGTCGGTCCAGCGCACGACGTCGTGCTTGTGCAGGTAGGCGAAGAGGAGCTGACCGCCCAGGCCGTCGTAGTTGCGCACCCGCTCGCCGGTGACCGGGAAGCGGAACATCCGGTCGAAGAGCACCGCGTACTGCACGTCACGGGCCTGCGGGACACCGTCGCCCTCCAGTTTCACGGCCTCCCGGAAGGCGGTGAGGTCGCAGCGCAGCTCCTCCAGGCCGTACATCCAGAACGGCTGCCGCTGCTTGATCATGAACGGGTCGAAGGGCAGGTCGCCGTGGCTGTGGGTGCGGTCGTGGACCATGTCCCACAGGACGAAGGCCTCCTCGCACCGCTTCTGGTCGTCGACCATCGCGGCGATGTCCTCGGGCAGCTCCAGGCCGAGGATGCCGACGGCGGCCTCGGTGACGCGGCGGAAGCGGGCGGCCTCTCGGTCGCAGAAGATGCCGCCCCAGGAGAAGCGCTCGGGGGCCTCGCGCACGGCGATGGTCTCCGGGAAGAGGACGGCCGAGTTGGTGTCGTAGCCCGAGGTGAAGTCCTCGAAGGTGATGCCGCAGAACAGCGGGTTGTCGTAGCGGGTGCGCTCCAGTTCGGCCAGCCAGTCGGGCCAGACCATGCGCAGCACGACCGCTTCGAGGTTGCGGTCCGGGTTGCCGTTCTGCGTGTACATGGGGAAGACGACCAGGTGCTGGAGGCCGTCCGCGCGGCTCGCGGCGGGCTGGAAGGCCAGCAGGGAGTCGAGGAAGTCCGGCACCTGGAAACCGCTGTCGGCCCACCGGCCGAGGTCCTTCACGAGGGCCTCGTGGTAAGCGCGGTCGTGCGGGAGCAACGGGGACAGCTCCTGGACGGCCCCGGCGACACGGCGCACGGCTTCCTCGGCGGCGGCCCGGTCCGGGGCGCCCTCGGAGTCGAAGTCGATCGACCCGTCCTTGGACTGCCATGGCCGGATCCGCTCCACGGCATCCTTGAGCACGGGCCACGCCGGGTGCTCCACCACCCTGCTCGCCGGAGGAACGTTCTCCTCCGCACCCACCTGCACAAGAATTTCCGTCATGTCCCATCCTCCACGGGAGAAGCTAGCGTCAGGACACCGTATGCATACGAGGTTTCTTCCAGCAAGGGATGCCTCCGTAAATTATCCTGCCCGACCCGGCTCCCGACCGCATTTTTTCCTGCGGGGCCCTTGAGTCGTATACCAGGCGCGGCAGAGGGGAAACGGTCCGGCAGGGCCGTTAGGCTGCGCCCTGCCATCGCCGCCGTCGACGGAAGCGAGTCGAGCCTTGAACTTCCTCACCATCGGTCACCGCGGAGCGATGGGTGTCGAACCCGAGAACACCCTGCGTTCCTTCGTCGCCGCCGAGCGGGCCGGCCTCGACGTCGTCGAACTGGACCTGCACCTGAGCAAGGACGGCGCGCTCGTCGTCATGCACGACGCCGACGTGGACCGCACCACGGACGGCACGGGCGCGATCGCCGACAAGACCCTCGAGGAACTGCGGGCGCTCGACGCGGGCCGCGGGGAGCGGATCCCGGTCTTCGAGGAGGTGCTGGACGCCGTCTCGGTGCCGTTGCAGGCCGAGATCAAGGACGCGGCGGCGGCGCGGACGCTCGCCGAGGTGATGCACCGGCGGGACCTGGTGGACCGGGTGGAGGTGATCTCGTTCCACGACGAGGCCATCGTCGAGATCGCCCGGCTGGTGCCGGGGGTGCGGACCGCCCTGGTCGCGCAGTACTACGGCCCCGACGTCGTGGACCGTGCCGTCGAGGCCGGTGCCGGGACCCTGTGTCTGGACATCAACCGCATCACGCTGGAGATCGTGGAGCGGGCCCGCAAGGCCGGCCTCCGTGTCCTGTGCTGGACGGTGAACACGCAGGACCAGCTGCGGCTGGTGCGCGCCCTCGGTCTCGACGGCGCGACGACCGACTACCCGGAGATCAAGCGCACCGGCCGCTTCACGGCGTGAGCCCCGTGAGCGTCACGCGGGTCGGACCAGCGACTTGACCAGGAGCTCGAACCGCAGGTCGTCCCGCTGCGGTATGCCGAAGCGCTCGTCGCCGTACGGGAACGGGGTCGTCTCTCCCGTACGGCGGTAGCCGCGGCGCTCGTACCAGGCGATGAGGTCCTCGCGCACGGAGATCACGGTCATGTGCATCTCGGTCACACCCCAGGTCTCGCGTGCCCGGTGCTCCGCCTCCGCGATGATCGTCTTGCCGAGTCCCCCGCCCTGGAGGGCCGGGCTGACGGCGAACATGCCGAAGTAGGCGTGCGCACCGCGGTGCTCCAGCTGGCAGCAGGCGACGAGCACGCCGTCGCGTTCGACCGTCAGCAGGCGGCTGTCCGGCGACTTGACGACCTCGAGCACGCCCTCGGGGTCCGTGCGCTGTCCCTGGAGGATGTCCGCCTCCGTGGTCCATCCGGCCCGGCTGGACTCGCCCCGGTACGCGGACTCCACGAGGGCGACGATCGCGTCCACGTCCGCGTCCGTCGCGTCGCGGTAGGTCAGTCGGCTGGCGGTGGTGTCCATGGAGGCTTCTCCGGTTCGTTCTCGGCGCGGCGTGGGCACCGATGAGCGTAGCGCCGCCCTTAGGCTCGGGGCGCATGGTGCATGTACTCAGCAGCCGCATCCTGATCCGCCCCACCGACCCCGAGCGCTCCCGCGCCTTCTACGGGGAACAGCTCGGCCTCGCCGTCCACCGCGAGTTCGGTACGGGTGACGAGCGGGGCACGGTCTACTTCCTCGGCGGCGGTTTCCTGGAGCTCTCCGGCCGCGCCGACACCCCGCTCTCGCCCTCGCTCAGGCTGTGGCTCCAGGTGGAGGACGCTGCGGCGGCCCACGACGAGCTGCGCGCCAAGGGCGTCGGGATCGTGCGGCCTCCGGTCCAGGAGCCGTGGGGGCTGGTCGAGATGTGGATCGAGGACCCGGACGGGACCCGGATCGTCCTGGTCGAGGTGCCCGCGGACCATCCGTTGCGCTACCGGCCCGGGATCTGAGCCGTCGGGGAGGATCGTGCCGGCTGGCCCGGGTCGCGAGCCGGCCTTAGCGTGCTGGTGGGGGACGGACGGGTCTGCGGTCGAGCGGAAGGACGCCCCACGCCATGAAGCTCCACGAACCGGTGACCGGCGGGCCCTGCTGGGCCGAACTGGGGACCAGCGACCTGGAAGCGGCCCAGCGGTTCTACGCCGGACTGTTCGGCTGGCACTTCGGGACGGAGGCCCGTGCGCAGGCGGGCGGCTGCACGATCGCCCGCCTCGACGGCGCGGCCGTCGCCGCCCTCGCCCCGCTGGACCGGCGGGGCCGGCCGGTCGCGTGGAACGTCTCGTTCGCCGTGCGCGACGCGGACGCCGCCGTACGGCAGGTGACGGCGGCGGGCGGGACGGTCGCGCAGGGCCCCGCCGACGTCCTCGACGCGGGTCGGTCCGTGGTGGCCGTCGACCCGACCGGGGCGGTGTTCCAGCTGTGGCAGGGGCGGTCCTTCCCGGGCGCGGGCCTGTTCAACGCGCCCGGTTCGCTGGGCTGGGTGGAGCTGCTGACCCGGGAACCCGGCCGGGCCGCCGACTTCTACACCACGGTGTTCGGCTGGACCGTGACCGCCTCCGACCGCTACCCGCAGTGGGGGATCGACGGCGCGGACTTCGGCGGGATGGTGACGATGGACGAGAAGTTCCCGCACGAGGTGCCGGCGCACTGGTTGCCGTACTTCGCGGTCGCGGACGTGGACACCGCCGCGGCCGACACGACGGACGCCGGCGGCACCGTACTCATGCTGCCCACCTCCCCGCCCGACGGCCCGCGCATCGCGGTGCTGCGGGATCCGCAGGGGGCGATGTTCGGCGTCTACCGGGCGGGCGACGAGCGCTGACGGCCACACGCGGGCCCCCGGGGGGGGCGCCCCGGACGGGACCCTGGGGTCACGGCCTCGGGCGGGACCGGAGCTGACGACCCCGGGCGGGGCCCGGGAGCGACCCCGCCGGTACGGCACCGGGTCGGTGAGGCCGCGAGTCGCACGTGGGGCGGGCGGTGATCGACCGGGGCGGGCCGGGTGTCACCGTCGCAGGGCGTCCAGGCGCCCCTCCAGCCGGCCCAGGAGTCCGCCGAGGAGCACCGCGAGTTCGTGCTGCTCGGCCCCGTCGACGCCGGAGAGCACGGCTGACTCGTAGGCGAGCTGCTCGGGCAGGATGCCGTCGACGAGGTCGCGTCCGGCGTCCGTGAGGCGGACGTGGGCCACCCGGCGGTCGCGGGTGTCGCCGCGCCGCTCCACCAGACCGTGCTCGGTGAGCTGCTTGAGGCGCTTGGTGACGGCCGCTCCCGAGGAGAAGGTCTCCCGGGCCAGGTCACCGGGGGTCAGCTCGTGCCCGGTGCGGCGCAGCGCCCCGAGCAGGTCGAACTCGGCGCGGCTGAGGCCGGCCCGGCGCAGCGGGGCGTCCTCGGCCTGCTGGAGGAGGGCCGCACAGCGGTTGATGCGGCCGATGATCTCCATCGGCCCGGTGTCGAGGTCGGGGTGGACGGCCCGCCACTGCCGTACGACCGCGGCGACGGTGTCCCCGCCCGGTCCGCCCCTCGCGTCGTCCCCGGCCGCCGAGCCCCCGTCGGTTGCGGTCATGGCCGTACGTCCTCCACTCTCGTGCCCGTTTCCCGGTCCGCACGCGCTGCCTGGTGTCGGACCGTTGCGGCGAGCGTACGGTGTCCGGACTGCTCGGCGAGCACGACCCTCTCCTGGGGCAGGGCGCGCCCCCACCATTCGCCGGCCGCCGCGTCGACGGTGGTCCGCAGGTCGGTCAGTGCGGCGGCCAGGCCCCGGCGGGCGGCTTCCAGGGCGCCGGGCGCGGGGTCCGGCCCGGCGAGGAGGCGGGCGGCGTGCTCGCGGGCGCGGTCGGCGGCGGTCACCGCCTGTCCGACGCGGCTCCCGGCGCGCCGGTCGGTGACGACGACGGCGGCCAGGAAACCGACGAGGGCACCGACGAGGGTGTCCACCACGCGCTCCGTGATCAGCTCACCGGGCGCCCGGTACCCGGTGAACTCGGTGATGAGCAGCGCCATCGGGGTGACGCAGACGCTGCCGAGCCAGTAGTTGCGGGTGATGAGCGCCTCGGCCCCGAAGTTGAGGGCGAGACAGAACAGGACCAGGAGCGCCTGCCCGAGGTGGGCCAGCGGGGCGATGGCGGCGAACACCAGCACCCCCGCGACGTTGCCGACCACGCGCTGGACCGCACGGCTCCACGTCAGGGTCAGGTTGGCCTGGTACAGCGCGGCGGCGGTGACCAGCGCCCAGTAGGGGCGGCCGATACCGAGCGCGAGGGAGGCGTAGCCGGCCAGGGCGCAGCCGAGGGCGGTGCGCAGGGCGATCGGCGTCAGCGGACCGAGCCGCTGCCGCAGGGACGCGGGACGGGCCGCGAGTTCGGCCTCCATGCCGAGGAGTTCCTCCACGGCCCCGGGGGCGTCGCCGGTGCGGGGGATGCGGCCGGTGCCGCGCAGGGCGCGGGCCCAGGTCCGCAGCCGCTCAGGGTCGGAGTCGGCGGGCGCGGCGAGCGCGACCTCGGCACGGACCACGAGGTGTTCCAGGGCGCGCCGGGTGGCGGCGCCCCTGCCGGTCGCGGGGAGGGAGAGCAGCGTCTGCCAGGCGGCCTGCACCGCGGCATATCCGGCGGCCCGGGCGGGACCGTGACCGTCGTCGCCGCCGCGGGTGTCGGCGTACGCGGCGGCCGCGTGCAGGGCCTGCGCGGTGGCCCGGCGTTCGGGGCCGTGCGGCCGGACGAGCGCGGGAGCCATGCCGACGATCCAGGCCCAGGCGCCCGCGGCGGCGCCCAGGGCCAGATGACCGGGGACCTGGCCGAGGGTCTGCGGGACGAAGAGGGCGGCGGAGCTGATGAAGGTCAGGACCACGTTGCCCGGCGGACCGAGGCGGGTGGCGTCGCACAGGGCCTTCTGCACGGCGGCCAGCAGGGCGCCGACGGTGACCAGCACGACGGCGTTGTGCGTGAGCGAGGCGGTGACCAGGGCGACGGTCACGCCGCCGAGCATGCCGAGCACCACCCCGGCCAGGGTGCGGGCCCGGGCGGCGTAGGGGCGGTTGTGGGCGTAGAGCGCGCACAGGGACCCCGCCATGGTGTACATCGCGAGGTCGAGCCGGCCGAGCGCCAGCAGGATCAGGTTGGGCGGAGCTACGGCGGCGACCGAACTGAGGGCGGGCTTGAACCAGATCTCGGAGGGGCGGCGCAGGCGCAGCACGCCCGCCAGGGACAGGCGTCGGCCGAGTGAGATGCCGGAGGTGGGGGTCGCACTGCTCATGACGAAAAGCTTAACAGGTGTTTTACCTGTAAATGAATGCTCGCTGTGTGAGCTGGGCCTCGGTCACCTGCGGCGATCCGCCACGCTCCCCCGAATACTCCCCGTGTACTTCCTTGCGCTCGCGTGTGCGCCGCGCGGCCCGGGCAGTCCTTGACCGACCGGCGAGCGTCGAACGGGGGAGGCACGCGTGCACGGACCGGCGTCGTCCGGATGGCTGCTGGTCGCGCTCTGCGCGGCGACCGGCGCCTACTGTCTGCTGCGCATGCGCAGCAGCGTCGAGGAGCAGCGCCGCGCGGCGGGCGGCGAGGCCCTCATGGGATTCGGCATGGCCGCCATGGCGGTGCCGGCGGCGGTCTTCACTCCGCCGCGGTGGGCGTGGCCCGTGTACGCGGTGGTGTTCGGGGCGGCCGGGCTGCGCGCCCTGTGGGCGGCCCGCTCCGGACGGCACCACCTGCACCATCTCGTCGGGGCCGCGGCCATGGTGCACATGGCGGTGGCGATGGCGGTCTCCCCCGCCCACGCCCATGGGCACGGCTCTTCCGGCGTTCCCGCACTGACCGGGCTGCTGCTTCTCTACTTCACCGGGTACGTGCTGCTGACCGGCGTGCGCCTGATACCGGTCGCCGCCGTGGCCGGAGGCGTTCCGACGGCCGGCGGTCCGCCGACGGGCGTTCCGGCGGGGGGCGTTCCGGGGAACGTTCCGGCGGCGGGGTGGGGCGATCGGCCGGAGCTGGCCCGGGCCTGCCGGCTCTCGATGGGGATCGCGATGCTCGCCATGCTGCTGACGATGTGACACCGGCGTGCGCGCGGCAGGCCCGCCGGCCCGGCGGACGGCCGTTGCCTGCGTCACTTTGCGCCGCGGACCGTACACCCGGCCCCCCGGCGCTCATAGGCTGCCCCCATGATTCTCCCCGCGGCACTGTTGCTGCTCGGCGCCCTGGCCGCCGTCCTGGCCCCCAGGCTGCTCGCGCGGGGCGACTGGCCGGACCGCGAACCGGTGGTCGCCCTGTGGGTGTGGCAGTGCGTCGTGGCGGCCGTGCTCCTGTGCTGCGCCCTGTCGATGACGCTCAGCGCGGCGGCGGCCTGGCACGCGGTGGGCGGGCACGTCTTCGCGACGGCTCCGGGCCCGGCGGTCGAGGCCTACGCGCTCGGTACGTCCGGCCCATGGGCGGACGCCACCGCTGTCACGCTCGCCTGCGGCGGGCTGTGGAGCGTCGCGATGCTGACCCGGGAGATCGTACGGGCCAGGGCCCGGCGTCGCCGCCGCCGGGCCGAACTGCTGCTGCGCGCTCCGCTGTTGCCCGGCGAGGCGCCCCGCTCGGAGCCGCTGGTCGTCTTGGAGGGCGAGCGGCCCGACGCCTGGTGGCTGCCCGGCACTCCCCCGCAGTTGGTCGTCACCACCGCCGCGTTGCGCCGCCTCAAGGGGCGGCAGCTGGACGCGGTCCTCGCCCACGAGAAGGGGCACGCGCAGGCGCGGCACGACTGGCTGCTGCACTGCTCGGCCGCGCTGGCGGACGGATTCCCGCAGGTCCCGGTGTTCGCGGCGTTCCGCGACGAGATGCACCGCCTGGTCGAACTCGCCGCCGACGACGTGGCCTCCCGGCGCTTCGGCCGGCTGACCACCGCCCTCGCCCTGGTCGAACTCAACGAGGACCGCGGTGTCTTCGGCCCCTGCCCGACCGCGCAGGCCCACGTCCCGCAGCGGGTGGACCGGCTGCTCACCCCGCCGAACCGGTTGACGGCGGCCCGGCGGCTGCGGCTGACCGCGGCGGCCGCGCTGGTGCCGGTCGTGCCGGTGCTGGTGGCGTTCGTCCCGGGACTGCGGGCGCTGGGGTAGGTCCCGCACCGCTCGCCCGTCCCGGGAATTGGCCCCGGAGCCCCCGAGTCCGCGAGTATCGCAGCATGCAGACGCCGCCCGTCGAATCCCCGCCCGGCCCCCCGCAGGCCCGCACCGCCCTCCTCGTGACGTGGGTACTCGCCCTGTGCTCCGCGCTGTTGCTCACCCTGGTCGCGGTCGAGTGGCACCCGCTGATCGCCATGGACGACGACATCGCCGGCACCACGCACCGCTGGGCGGTCGACGAGCCGGGCATCACACAGGCCATGCGCATCCTCACCGACTGGGTGTGGGACACGTGGACGATGAGGCTGCTGTGCGCGGTGGTCGTGCTGTGGCTGTGGTTGCGGCGCGAGGACCGGTGGACGGCCGTGTGGCTGGGGGCGACGTGTCTGCTGGGCAGCCTGCTCCAGCAGGCCCTGAAGGCGGCGGTGGACCGCCCGCGCCCGGTCTGGACCGATCCTGTGGACTCCGCGCACTACGCGGCCTTCCCCTCCGGCCACGCCATGACCGCCACCTTCGTGTGCGGCCTGCTGGTCTGGCTGGTCCATCACTACGGCGCCCCCCGGGGCGCGCGCCTGGCCGCCCTGGCCGTGGCGGTGGTCTCCGTCATCGGCGTCGGCGTGACCCGGGTGTGGCTCGGCGTCCACTGGGCCACGGACGTCGTCGGCGGCTGGCTCATGGGCGCCCTGGTCGTGGCCGTCGCGGTACTGGTCCACCGGCGCCGCCACCCCTGACCATGCCGGCTCAGGCCCCCACGGCCGTTGCGCGGACCGTCCCGGCCACGACGGCCACCGGGGCCGTACGAGCCGCACAGATCGACGCGCCGCACGGCACCGCCTGACAAGGGCTTGTCCGGCAGGCACGAAGCGAGCGGCCCCACCCGGGCACGTGAAGGAAGCCGCCCCTCGTCCAGACACGCGGAGCGAGCGATTTCGCCCAGCTCGGTGGAGGAGGAGGAGCGCCCTCTCGCCGGGCACGTAGCCCGAGGCAACCAGCAGGGCGGGCCGTCCGCCTCGGACGATCCCCCGTGTCGCCCGAGGCAGACGTAGCCGGACAGGGCCCACCGGGGCCCGTCCGCCTGCGCTGAGTATAGTTGGCTGGCAGCCAGTCAACGCAGGAGTACAGCATGTCCCCGCGCAGCGCCTCGGTCAATGAAGAGTTGCGTCGGCGTTCCCAGGAGCGGCTCCTGCAGGCCGCGGTGGAGCTGGTGGGCGAGCACGGGTACGACGCGACCACGCTCGGCGACATCGCCGACCGGGCCGGTGCGGCGCGCGGTCTGGTCTCGTACTACTTTCCCGGCAAGCGCCAGCTGGTGCAGTCCGCCGTGCACCGGCTGATGCACCGCACGCTGGAGGAGGCGCTGGAGCGCGAGCCGCGCACGGTCGAGGGGCCGGAGCGGATGGCCCGGGCCATCGACGCGATCCTGGGCCTCGCCCGGGACCGGCCGGTGCTCATGCGGCAGCACATGGCGGGCCTGCTCCAGGCCGAGGTGGGCTTCGTGCCGTGCCCGGAGCAGCGGCGGCTGGCCGAGCTGCTGCGGGACACGGTGGCACGGCACGGCTCCCGGGACGTCGACCGCGACTACCCGATGCTGCGTGCCCTGCTGATGGGCGCCGTCTTCGCCGCTCTGGTGCCGGGCGCGCCGATGCCCGTGCCGGTGCTGCGCGCCGAGTTGTTCGGACGCTATCGGCTGGCCTGGGAGCTGGGTGTCCCGCCGGACGCCGAGGCGCCCGGCGGGACGGGGTGCGAGACGGACCTGTCGCGCTTCTTCGCGACCGGCGGGTCCCGCCGGCCGGCCCGGACGGACCGGGCCGGCGGGACCGGACGGACGGCTCAGTCGAAGTAGTCCGGCTGCGTCTGCGTGTTCAGCTCGCGCAGGTGGACCCGCTTGGCCGGGTCGGTGCGCCGGTCACTGAGCTTCAGGACGTCGAAGCCCTTGGCGATGTCGTTCGAGTAGATGTAGCCGTTGTAGTAGTACGCCGACCAGGAACCACCCGTGGTGACACCGTCCGTGGTGAGCGGACCGCGCTCGAAGTAGGCGATCTCCTTGGGGCGCTTGGAGTCGGTGAAGTCCCAGACGGAGACGCCGCCCTGGTACCAGGCCTGGACCATGAGGTCGCGGCCCTTGACCGGGATCAGCGAGCCGTTGTGGGCGACGCAGTTCTCGGTGTCCGCCTGGTGACGGGGGATCTTGAAGTAGCTGCGGAAGACCAGTTCGCGGTGGTCTCCCCGGCCGACGATGTCGTAGATGCCGTCGGCGCCGCGGTTCGGGCCGATCTCCGCGTTGCAGGTGGCGGCGCCGCCGCCGCCCAGCTCGTCGGTGAAGACGATCTTGTTCGCCTTCTGGTTGAAGGTAGCCGAGTGCCAGAACGCGAAGTTGACGTTGTCCTGGACGCGGTCGATCACCTTCGGGCGCTCGGGGTCCTTGATGGAGAACAGGATGCCGTCGCCCATGCAGGCGCCCGCCGCCAGGTCCTCGGAGGGCAGCACGGTGATGTCGTGGCAGCCGGTGGTCTTGGACACGCCCGGGTTGGTGGGCCCGCCCGGGTTGCCGCCGCCGTCGGGGCCCTCGCCCGGGAACAGCACGGGGAAGCCCACGAGGGCCGCACGCTCGGGCGCCTTGCGCGGCACCTTGATGACCGAGATGCCGTCGTGCGGCGGCTGGCAGTCCGGGTACGCGGCGTTCGGCGAGTACGAGGAGACGTACACGTAGACGTTCTTGCGCTCGGGCACCAGGGTGTGGGTGTGCGAGCCGCAGGCCGTCTCGACGGCGGCGACGTACTTCGGGTTCCGCTTGTCGCTGATGTCGAAGACCTTCATGCCCTCCCAGGAGGACTTCTCGGTCGCCGGCTGCGTGGTGCTGTTGCAACTGCTGTCGCTGCGCGAGGAGTCGGTCGACAGGAACAGCAGGTCTCCGGAGACGGAGATGTCGTTCTGGGAGCCCGGGCAGAGCACCTGGGCGACGGTCTTCGGCTTCTTCGGGTTGCTGATGTCGAAGATGCGGAAGCCGTCGTAGTTGCCGGCGAACGCGTACCGGCCCTGGAAGGCCAGGTCCGAGTTGGTGCCGGGCAGCGCGTCCTTGGGGATGTTGGCCAGGTGCTCGATGTTGTCCGAGTGGACGATCTCGTCCTGACCGGGTATCTCGCCGCTCTCGATCGCCTCGCGGACCTCGGCGCGCGCGCTCTTGGACACCTCCTTTGAGGCAGCCGGCCCGTCACCCGGGTCGGGGGTCGCCATCGCCGGGCCGGCCGTCAGCAGCGCGGACAGGAGACCGGCGGCGGCCGCCGCAACTCCCAGACGTCTGCGCCGCGTTCGCGGGTCATTGAACAGGGTCACTGTTTCCTCCCTACGTCCGTTCCCTTCGGAACGGTTCACGCACCCCGCAGTATCGTCTTCACCATGCACATATCAACAGGGGGCAACAAACTCGCAATGAAGTTTTTTGATCAGTGACGCGCGGAACCGTGCTAAGACGGTCACGGCACTCACGAGGTGTTCCGCTTTCCTCCCCCGCCGGGGGCCCAGCCACAGGAGGACGTTGTGCCCTTCCGTTCCGCGTCGACCCGCGCGTCGCTCGTCACGGCCTCACTGACCGCACTGGCCGTGCTCGGCCTTGGGGCCTGCGACTCCGGTTCGGACACCGGGTCGGCGGCCTCGTCCGGCCCCTCGGTGATCGCCCCCGGCAAGCCGGGCGAGGCCAACCGGACGCTCTCCGCGCAGGACGCCGAGGAGCAGCGCGCCGACGACGACTCCCCCAACTCGGCGGACGTCTCGTACGCCCGGATGATGATCCAGCACCACACACAGGCCCTGGAGATGACCGAACTCGTGCCGGAGCGCGCCCAGTCCGGCCAGGTCCGCAAGCTCGCCGACCGGATCTCCGCGGCCCAGGGACCGGAGATCACGGCGATGCAGGGCTGGCTGAAGACGCACGGCGAGAAGGAGACGGACGGCGGGCACGACCACGCCGCGATGCCCGGCATGGCGAGCGAGGCCCAGCTCGAGAAGTTGCGCGCGGCGAGGGGGAAGGCCTTCGACCAGCTCTTCCTCAAGCTGATGATCACTCACCACGAAGGGGCGATCACCATGGCCACGGACGTGAAGTCGCAGGGCAACAACGTCCAGGTCGAGGAGATGGCGGACGACGTGGTCGCCCAGCAGACGAGCGAGATCTCGCGGATGCGCGGGATGCTCTGACGCTGTCGGCCACGCCTCAGCGACGGGCGCGGCGCGGCGCCAGGAAGCCCTCGTCGCGCGCCTGCCCGATCAGCCGGAGCGACCTCCGCCGGCTGTGCCCCGTCGCGCACATCACCGCGAGCACGGGATCGGCGCCCTTCGCGCGGGCCGCCCGATACTCCTGAGCGACCAGCCGGCGCCCCTCCCTGCCCCGCGGCCATGTGGGACGGGCCCGCCGGCCGGCGGCCCGGGCGGACGCCGGCAGGCACGCCTCGAAGAGCGGGCTCTCCAGCCACTCGGCGAGTGCCGCCAGGTCGTCGAGGGACAGGGGCGGTTCGGCCCGCACGTCCTCCACCAGCACGCCCTGGCCGGAGAGCACGGCGAGCGCCTCCACCCGGGCGCCGTCGGTGAACGTCAGCCGGACGTCGAACCAGGAGGTCGTGTCGCCGCCCTCGCGCACCACCCAGGTCTGCCGCACGGACATCGCCCCGTCGTCCGGACAGCGGTCGGAAAGCTGAAGAGAACGATCAACGAAGGATGCTTCGAGCACACACGCAACGTAACCGCATGATCACATTCCATACGAACAGAACACGCACGGAACACCTGCCGTTCACCGGGCGCAGCACCCTGTCAGCGGAGCGGCCGCGGTGGGATGCTGGAAGAGCCCCAGCGACCTCCGCCCTTCCGCCCAGGGCAAGGAGTTCCGCCGTGCTGCGTGTCGCCGTCGTCGGCTCGGGACCGAGCGGGTGCTACACCGCCCAAAACCTCGTGCAGCTCGACCACGAGGTGCGCGTCGACGTCCTGGACCGCCTGCCCTGCCCGTACGGGCTGGTGCGGTACGGGGTGGCGCCGGACCACGAGAGGATCAAGTCCCTGCAGGGCGCCCTGTGCACGGTCCTGGAGGACGAACGGGTGCGGTTCCTCGGCGGGGTCACGGTCGGCCCGGGTGGCCTTGCGACCGCTCGGCTGCGGGAGCTCTACCACGCGGTCGTGTACTGCGTGGGCGCCGCGGCCGACCGACGGCTGGGCATTCCCGGCGAGGACCTGCCGGGCAGCTGGCCGGCGACCGAGTTCGTGGCCTGGTACAGCGCGCACCCGGACGCCGTGGACGGCGGCTTCCTGCGCGGGGCGCGGGCCGCGGTGGTGATCGGGGTGGGCAATGTCGCCGTCGACGTGGCGCGCATGCTGGTCCGCGGCGTGGCCGAGTTGAGCGGCACCGACATGCCGCAGGCGGCGCTCGACACCCTCGCCGCCGGGCGGGTGGCCGACGTGCACGTGGTGGGCCGCCGGGGTCCCTCGCAGGCCCGTTTCAGCACCAAGGAGTTGCGTGAGCTGGGCGCGCTGCCGGACACGGCCGTCCTCGTGGACCCGGCGGAGCTGGAGCTCGACCCGGCCTTCCGGGATCCTTCGGGTCTGCCCGGTCCGCTGCGCCGCAACGTCGAGGTGCTGCGCGCCTGGGCCGGGCACCCGCCGCGCGACGCGGCCCGCCGGATCCGCCCGCGCTTCTTCCTGCGCCCGGTGGAGCTGACGGCGGACGGCGCGGGCCACGTGGGCGCCGTGCGCTTCGAGCGGACGGCACCGGACGGGCGCGGCGGCGTGACGGGCACCGGACGGTACGAGGAGATCGAGACCCAGCTGGTCCTGCGCTCGGTGGGCTACCGCGGGGTGGCGCTGGAGGGGCTGCCGTTCGACGCGGCGAGCGGCACGGTGCCGCATCGGGCGGGGCGCGTCCTGCGGGCGGGCACCGTCGCCCCCGGTGAGTACGTGGCCGGGTGGATCAAGCGGGGCCCCACCGGCGTCATCGGCACCAACCGCCCCTGCGCCAAGGAGACCGTCAGGTCGCTGCTGGCGGACGCCGGCGCGCTCGCGGAGCGGGAGGTACCCGCCGACCCCCTCGGCATGCTGCGCGCCGAGGGCGTCGACCCGGTCGAGTGGGCCGGGTGGCGTGCCATCGAGCGGGCCGAGGCGGAACTCGGAGCCTCCCTGGGGCGCCGCGTGGCGAAGCTGCCCGACTGGGAGTCGCTGCTGGCGGCGGCGCGTACCGCCACGGGCTGAACAGCTGCGGCCGACCGGGCGTCAGCCGGCGCCGAGGCGGGCGGCCTGGCGGGCGGCGGCGGCGAGGAGGGCGTCGAGCAGCCCGGGGAACAGCGCGTCCAGGTCGTCCCTGCGCAGGCCGTTCATCTTGGCCGTACCCCGGTAGACCTGCCGGATCACCCCGCTCTCCCGCAGCACCCGGAAGTGATGCGTGGTGGTGGACTTGGTCACCGGCAGGTCGAAGTACGAGCAGGAGAACAGCTCCGCGCTGTCGGCGGCGAGGGTGCGCACGATCCGCATCCGCACCGGATCGGAGAGCGCGTGCAGCACGCCCTCCAGCCTGATCTCGTCCCGCGCCGGGTGCGGCAGGTCGCGGGTGCCGGCGGCGGTGGCGGCGGGGGTCACGGCGGCTCCAGTCGTCCGGGAGGGCCCACCGTCCAGGAGGGGCCTCCGTCGGGAACCTCCATTGTACGAAGGACGCCGTAGTTTGACACTCACCGTACTACGAGGGCTATCGTACGAAGCGTCCCGCCCCGCCTCGTCCTGGGAGCAGCCCTCCATGAGCGCCCTTTTCCAGCCTCTCCAGCTGCGCGGCACCACGATCCCCAACCGGGTCTGGATGCCGCCGATGTGCCAGTACTCCGCCGCCCCCCAGGGCCCGGCGGCCGGGGTGCCCGGCGACTGGCACTTCGCGCACTACGGCGCACGCGCGGTCGGCGGCACCGGCCTGATCGTCGTCGAGGCCACCGGCGTCGCACCGGAGGGCCGCATCTCCCCGCAGGACCTCGGCCTGTGGAACGACACCCAGGTCGAGGCCTTCCGCCGGATCACCGCCTTCCTCCGGGACCGGGGCACGGTGCCCGCGGTCCAGCTGGCCCACGCCGGCCGCAAGGCGTCGACCGCGCAGCCGTGGAAGGGCGGTGCCCCGGTGGGCCCGGACGCCTACGGCTGGCAGCCGGTGGCCCCGAGCGCGCTCGCGTTCGACGAGCGGCACCCGGTGCCGACCGAGCTGACGGTCGCGCAGATCCAGGAGCTGGTCGGCCGGTTCGCCGACGCGGCCCGCCGGGCCCTCGCCGCCGGCTTCGAGATCGCCGAGATCCACGGCGCCCACGGCTACCTGATCCACGAGTTCCTGTCCCCGTACTCCAACCACCGAACCGACGCGTACGGCGGGTCGTACGAGAACCGCACGCGGTTCGCCCTGGAGGTCGTCGACGCCGTTCGGGAGGTGTGGCCCGACGACAAGCCGCTGTTCTTCCGCGTCTCGGCGACCGACTGGCTGGAGGAGGGCGGCTGGACGCCCGAGGACACCGTGCGCTTCGCCGGCGACCTCCAGGCGCACGGCGTCGACCTCCTCGACGTCTCCACCGGCGGCAACGCCCCGCGCGTCCGCATCCCGACCGGGCCCGGCTACCAGGTGCCGTTCGCCGCGCGGGTGAAGTCCGGGACCACCCTGCCGGTCGCCGCCGTCGGACTGATCACCGACGCCGGACAGGCCGAGAAGATCCTCGCCAACGGCGAGGCCGACGCGGTCCTGCTGGGGCGCGAGCTGCTGCGCAACCCTTCCTGGGCCCAGCACGCGGCACGGGAGCTGGGCGACGAGGTCCGGATGCCGGACCAGTACGGCTGGGGCATGTGACGGGGCGCGACCGGTGCACGGGATGGGATCTTCGCGGGAAGCGTTGACTAGAAAGCGCTTGCCCTCTACGGTCCGTTCATCAGCATGACCGCCGCGGACGCTGCCGACCCGCACCAGCAGCGTGGGTTGTGCGGCGTCCGCGCGGTCATGGACAGCATCATGCACGGCGTTCACCTACATGTTCCGTTCCAGCCCCCACTCCCTCCGGAAGGGACCAGAACATGACCACTGCGACACGGCTCCGCACCCACGGGCGCGCGGCGACCGGCGCGCTGGCCGCCCTCGGCCTCTCGGTTGGCATGCTCATGTCATTCGGGAGCATCGGCGCGCATGCCGCGACCTGGCCGACCCCCAACGGCAGCGAGGGCGTCTCCTCCACCATCGCGGTGTCCGGCACCAAGGACTACGGGATGAAGCGCCTCTACGGCACCGGCGACCTCGGCTCCGGCGGCCAGGACGAGGACCAGGGACCGATCCTGGAGCTGGCACCCGGCGCCGTCCTCAAGAACGTGATCATCGGCGCCCCCGCCGCGGACGGCGTCCACTGCAAGGGCAGCTGCACCCTGCAGAACGTCTGGTGGGAGGACGTCGGCGAGGACGCGGCGACCTTCCGCGGCTCCTCCTCGTCGAACGTCTACACCGTCTCCGGCGGCGGCGCCAAGGAAGCCAGCGACAAGGTGTTCCAGTTCAACGGCGCCGGGACGCTGAACGTGTCCAACTTCGCCGTCAAGAACTTCGGCACCTTCATCCGCTCCTGCGGCAACTGCTCGACGCAGTACAAGCGCACGATCAACCTCAACACCATCGAGGTGAGCTGGAAGGGCAGCCGGATCGCCGGCATCAACACCAACTACGGCGACAGCGCGACCCTGCGCAACATCACGATCGTCGGCGACAGCAGCAAGAAGATCGTCCCGTGCCAGAAGTACATCGGCAACGACGACGGGGACGAGCCGGACTCGAACGGCTCGGGCCCCGACGGCACGCACTGCAAGTACGCGTCGTCCGACATCACGTACAAGTGAGCCGCGGGTGACGCGCGGGTGATCCCGCCCCGTCAGGTCCGGGTGCCCCGCGTCCGGACCTGACGGGCCTGTTCCCGCTGGTAGTCCGTGTAGGCGTCCCGCAGGGCCGCGCCCGGCCAGTGGTCCGGGAGGAGTTCCGGGGGCAGGACCGGGTCCGCGAGCAGATGGCGCACGACGGCCGCGAAGGCGGTGAGGCGGTCGGCCGGGCTCCCGGCCCGGTCCACCCGGGCGAGCAGCGCCCCCGCTGTCGCGGACCAGTCCGCCAGCGGCCAGAGCCTCGCGGCCAGTTCGCGGGACGGCCGGCCGGGGCGCGCGTCGAGGCGCTCGGCCACCCGGTCGAGCCCGGCGGGCAGCGGGCGGCACAGATTGGCGGGGCGCAGCCAGACGCCCTCGCGCAGTTCGGCGAGGCGCAACGCGGTCAGCCGGGCCCTCAGGTCGGCGCGCTCGCCGGGCTCGCGCCCGGTGGCGGTGACCACGAGCGTCTCCCAGTCGCCCTCCCACGCGCGCGTACGCGGGTGCACCGCCTCGTCCTGGCGCCGCTGGCGCTCCAGCAGCCGCTCGCTGAGGCGGTAACCGCCGTCCGTGCGCCGCAGGTCCCCGGCGGCGGCCATCCGGCTGAGCGCCGCGCGCACGGTGGACCCGCCGATCCCGAACCCCTCCACCAGGCGCACCAGCTCCCGGACCGGCAACTCGGGGGGATGGGTGCCGAGCAGCAGGCTGAGGACGACCGAGCGCGCGGACAGCGGGCGCAGCGCGAGATCGCCCGGGGGTGCCGGATCGTTCATCCGGTCCCTCCGTTCGAGCACGAGTCGTCCGTCCACATGGAGACGTACTGTACGTGCGGCCATCGTGTTGCACGATTGCTGCGACCGTAGCGTGAGTGCAACACTCGGGTGCATGACGACACGCGCGCAGGAGCCGTACGAGGAGTCCGCCGGCCGTCCGGAGGGGCACGCCACGCACGACGTCACCAATCAGCCCCCTCCCCTGGCTCCCTACGACGCCTTCGACGACGCGGCCCTGCGGGAGGGCCTGCGGCGGGAGGGCGCCGGGTGGGCCGAGGAGGAGCTGCGGCGGCTGGGTTCGCGGGCCGGGAGCGTGGCGGCGCAGGAGTGGGGCGACCTGGCCAACCACCATGAACCCGTGCTGCGCACCCACGACCGGTACGGCAACCGGATCGACGAGGTCGAGTACCACCCGAGCTGGCACCACCTGATGCGCGTGGCGGTCGGCGAGGGGCTGGCGGGAGCGCCCTGGGCCGACGACCGCCCGGGCGCCCATGTGGCGCGTACGGCGGGTGGGCTGGTGTGGGGGCACACGGAGGCCGGCCACGGCTGTCCGACGTCCATGACCTACGCGGCCGTCCCGGCGCTGCGCGCCCAGCCGGATCTCGCGAAGGTCTACGAACCCCTGCTGACCAGCCGGGAGTACGAGCCCGGGCTGCGGACGCCCACGGAGAAGCGGGGCCTGCTCGCCGGGATGGGGATGACCGAGAAGCAGGGCGGTTCGGACGTCCGCACCAACACCACGGCGGCCACCGCGACCGCCGAGCCCGGCGTGTACACGCTGCGCGGGCACAAGTGGTTCACGTCGGCGCCGATGTGCGACGTCTTCCTGGTCCTGGCCCAGGCGCCCGGGGGCCTGTCCTGCTTCCTGGTGCCGCGGGTGCTGCCCGACGGCAGCCGCAACACGTTCCGCATCCAGCGGCTGAAGGACAAGCTCGGCAACCGCTCCAACGCCTCGTCGGAACCCGAGTTCGACGGAACGGTCGCCTGGCTGGTCGGGCCCGAGGGACAGGGTGTCAAGACGATCATCGAGATGGTCAACTGCACCCGGCTGGACTGCGTGATGTCCTCGGCGACGCTGATGCGCAAGACACTCGTCGAGGCCGGTCACCACGTACGGCACCGCAGCGCCTTCGGCGCCCGGCTGGTCGACCAGCCGCTCATGCGCAACGTCCTGGCCGACCTGGCGCTGGAGTCGGAGGCCGCGACCACGCTCACCCTGCGGCTGGCGGGCGCGGCGGACCGGGCGGCGCGCGGCGACGCCGGGGAGGCGGCGTTCCGGCGGATCGCCACCGCCGTCGGCAAGTACTGGGTGACCAAGCGGGGCCCGGCGTTCACCGCGGAGGCCCTGGAGTGTCTGGGCGGCAACGGTTACGTGGAGGAGTCGGGCATGCCCCGCCACTACCGCGAGGCGCCCCTGCTGTCGATCTGGGAGGGCTCGGGGAACGTCAACGCCCTCGACGTGCTGCGGGCGCTCGGCCGCTCCCCCGCCACCGCGCACGCGCTCTTCGGCGAACTCGCCCTCGCGCGCGGGGCGGACGGCCGCCTGGACGCGGCCGTGGCGCGGCTGGAGTCGGGGCTGGCCGAGGCGTCCGAGAGCGGTGCCCGCCGCCTGGTGGAGCTGATGGCGCTCACCCTCCAGGCCTCCCTCCTGGTCCGGCACGCCCCGGCCGCCGTCGCCGACGCCTTCTGCGCGAGCCGGCTCGGTGGCGACTGGGGGCACTCCTTCGGCACGCTGCCGGCCGGGGCGGACCTCGACGGCGTCCTGGCGCGGGCGCTGCCCGGCGAGGGCTGAGCACGCGCGCCGGACCCCGCCTCGGACCCGACGCCACCGCCCCGACCTGCGACGACGTTCCGTGCAGAGGTGACTGTCAGTGCCTGGGTGCAGACTGGCCCGTGTCCGAGACAAAGGCGTCGACGACGCCGCGGAGGTGATCGGCATGACCGAGGTACTGCTCGCCGTGGGCACCCGCAAGGGCCTGTTCATCGGGCGCCGGCAAGGTGGCACCTGGCAGTTCGACGAAAGTCCCTACTTCAACGCGCAGGCCGTGTACTCGGTCGCCCTGGACACCCGCGGCGACACCCCACGGCTGCTGGCCGGCGGCGACAGCGCGCACTGGGGTCCGTCCGTGTTCCACTCGGACGACCTGGGCCGCACCTGGACCGAACCGGCGCGGCCGGCCGTGAAGTTCCCCAAGGAGACCGGCGCCTCGCTGGAGCGCGTGTGGCAGCTGCACCCGGCCGCCGCCGAGCCGGACGTCGTCTACGCGGGCACGGAGCCGGCCGCGCTCTACCGCTCCGAGGACCGCGGCGAGAGCTTCGAGCTGGTCCGTCCCCTGTGGGAGCACCCCACGCGGTCCCAGTGGGTACCGGGCGGCGGCGGCGAAGGGCTGCACACCGTGCTCACCGACCGGCGGGACCCGAAGTCGGTGACGGTCGCCGTCTCGACCGCGGGCGTGTTCCGCACGGTGGACGGCGGTGAGAGCTGGACACCGTCCAACTCCGGTGTCTCCGCGGTCTTCCTGCCCGACCCCGACCCGGAGTTCGGCCAGTGCGTGCACAAGGTCGCACGGGACGCGGCGACGCCGGACCGGCTCTACCTGCAGAACCACTGGGGCGTGTACCGCAGCGACGACGCGGGCGCGCGGTGGACGGACATCGGCGAGGGGCTGCCGTCGACGTTCGGCTTCGCGGTGGCCGCCCACCCGCACCGCGGTGACACGGCCTACGTCTTCCCGATCAACGCCGACGCGGACCGGGTCCCGGCGGACCGCCGCTGCCGGGTCTTCCGCACATCGGACGCGGGCAAGAGCTGGGAGCCGCTCTCAGCGGGGCTGCCGCAGGAGGACCACTACGGCACGGTGTTGCGGGACGCGCTGTGCACCGACGACGCGGACCGGGCGGGCGTCTACTTCGGCAACCGCAACGGCGAGGTGTTCGCCTCCCCCGACGACGGGGACAGCTGGGAGCAGTTGGCCTCCCACCTGCCGGACGTGCTGTGCGTGCGCGCGGCGGTCGTGGGGTGATCCGGACCGGGGGGACCGGCCTCGGCCACGGGTTGATCGACGTCACCCGTACGGCAGTAGGGTGACGCCCGTGGCACCACGACCCTTGAACGAAATCGTCGAAGCGGGCTGGGCGAAGGCCCTGGAACCCGTCGCCGGGCAGATCACCTCGATGGGTGAGTTCCTGCGCGCGGAGATCGCCGCCGGACGCACCTACCTGCCCGCCGGAGCCAACGTCCTGCGGGCCTTCCAACAGCCCTTCGACGACGTCCGGGTCCTGATCGTCGGACAGGACCCGTATCCCACCCCGGGGCACGCCGTGGGACTGTCGTTCTCGGTCGCGCCGGAGGTGCGGCCGCTGCCCGGCAGCCTCGTCAACATCTTCCGGGAGCTGAACACCGACCTGAACCTCCCGCAGCCGTCCAGCGGGGACCTGACCCCGTGGACCCGGCAGGGCGTGCTGCTGCTCAACAGGGCGCTCACCACCGCCCCGCGCAAGCCCGCGGCGCACCGCGGCAAGGGCTGGGAGGAAGTCACCGAGCAGGCGATCCGGGCCCTGGTGGCGCGGGGCAAGCCGATGGTGTCCATCCTCTGGGGCCGCGATGCCCGCAATCTCCGCCCGCTGCTGGGCGACCTGCCCTCGGTGGAGTCCGCGCACCCGTCCCCGATGTCGGCCGACCGGGGCTTCTTCGGCTCCCGCCCCTTCAGCCGGGCCAACGACCTGCTGGTCCGGCTGGGAGGGCAGCCGGTCGACTGGCGCCTGCCGTGAGCGGCGGCTTCCTCGCCGTGGACTCCGGCGGTTCGGGTCTGCGGGTCGTGGTCGGCAGGGCCGGTGACGGCGGTGGCGGCACGGAAGGGCTGGGGCGGCGTTCGTCCCGGGTGCCCGTCCGCACCGGGGAACGGGGTATCGATCCCGCGCACCTGTTGGCACAAGTGCTGCCCATGGCCAGGGCCTTGAGCGCGGAGACCGGCGTGGACCGGCTCAGCACCGTGGTCGTCGGGGCCGCGGGACTGGCCACCCTCGGCGACGCCCTGCGGGCCGAACTCCCGGGCGCACTGGCCCGGGAGCTGGGGGCACGGACGGTCGCGCTCGTCGCGGACGCCGTCACCGCGTACGTCGGCGCCCTCGGCCCCCGCGCCGGAGCCGTGGTCGCCGCGGGCACCGGGCTGATCGCCACCGGTACCGACCTGGTCCGCTGGCGCCGGGCGGACGGCTGGGGTCATCTGCTGGGCGACTGCGGCGGCGGCGCCTGGATCGGCCGGGCCGGCCTGGAGGCGGCACTGCGCGCCCACGACGGGCGCCAGGGCGGTTCCCCGCTGCTGCTCGCGCGGGCCGAGGAGCGGTTCGGGCCGGTGGCCGGGCTGCCCGGCCGGCTGTATCCGCGGACGGACCGCCCCGCCGTCCTCGCCTCCTTCGCGCCCGACGTGGCCGCCTGCGCCGCCGACGACCCGGTCGCCGCGGACGTCCTGCGGGCCGCCGCGCGGCACATGGCCGACTCCGCCGCCGCGGTGTGCCCCCCGGACGGGGAGCCGCGCGTCGCGGTCACCGGCGGCCTGCTGAAGCTGGGCGACCCGCTGGTCGTCCCCCTGGAGGAGGCACTGGCGAAGCGGCTGCCGCACGCGCGCCGGACGGCCGCGGAGGGTGATCCCCTGCGGGGCTCGGTGCGCATCGCGACGGACCTGGCGGCCGGCTCGCTCACCGTTCCGGGCGATGACCGGATGCTGTGGGTGACGACCGTGCCGGGCGGCCGGTAATCGCCCTCCGGTGAGGTGAATCGTGCCGATGTCAGCCGATCCGTACATCACTCTTCCGACAAAACCGGACGGATACCGCTCACCTGCACCCTCCCCGAACAGGGAAACCCGGGAAACCAGTAACATGCGGCGCCATGAGCTCCCCCACTGGGCCCGCCGGCCTGCCAGTACGAATGCCGCGCCCCCGCCAGCCCGGACGGCACCGCCGTCCCGAACCGCTGGTGGCTCCCGAGGGCGCGCCGACGCTCGTCCTCGCGGTGCCGGGGACGCCCAGCAGCGCCACCCGAGGCCTCGCCGACGAGGTCATCAGCATCGCCCGCTCGGAGCTTCCCGGCCTCGACGCGCGGATCGGCCACCTCGACGGGGACGACGAGGAGTTCCCCTCCCTGTCGACCGTGCTCGTACGTGCCGCCGAGGAACGCGCCGCGCGCTACGAGCAGGCGGTCGCCGCCGGCCTGGAGGTGAAGGAGCCCGAGGGCCCCGTCGCCGTGGTCGTGCCCCTGCTCGCCGGCCCGGACAACGCGCTGCTGCGCCGCATCCGGCAGGCCGTCATGGACAGCCGGATCGCGG
Organism: Streptomyces sp. NPDC041968; assembly: GCF_055589025.1. Classification (NCBI taxonomy): domain Bacteria; kingdom Bacillati; phylum Actinomycetota; class Actinomycetes; order Kitasatosporales; family Streptomycetaceae; genus Streptomyces; species Streptomyces sp. NPDC041968. The sequence continues at coordinate 258,195 of NZ_JBVJCB010000010.1, forward strand.
CCGAGCTGACCGACGTGCTCGGCCCGCACCCGCTGCTGGCCGAGGCACTGCACGTGCGGCTCTCCGAGGCCGGACTGGCCCGCGCCGACCGTGCCCGCCTGTTCACCGTGGCGACCGCCGCGGACGGCATCATCCTGGCCTCCGTGGGCGGTGACGAGGCCGTGCAGGCGGCCGGGATCACCGGCATGCTGCTCGCCGCGCGCCTCGCGGTGCCGGTGATGGCGGCGGCCCTGGACGACGAGGGCTCGATCGCCTCGGTGGCCGAGCAGCTGCGTTCCTCGGGTTCCCAGCAGCTGGCGCTCGCGCCGTACCTGATCGGCCCGGAGATCGAGGCGAGCCTGCTGGCGGAGGCGGCCCAGGAGGCGGGCTGCTCCACCGCCGAGCCCCTCGGCCCCTACCCGGCGATCGGCAAGCTGACGCTGGCCAAGTACACGACGGCGCTCGGCATCTCGCCGCAGCAGCCGCAGGGCGCGCCGGTCCGCTGACGCGCGCGGCGGGCGCCGGCGCGACCCGTACGACGGAAGGGGCCCGCTCCGTTGCAGGAGCGGGCCCCTTCCGTCGTACGGGCGTGTGGTTCGCCGAGGCCACCGTGTGACCTGCGGCGTGCGGCCGCCGGGGCCACCGGAACCGCCGGCGGGCCGTCGGCCGTGCCGGTCAGCCGAAGATCACGCAGGACGCCGCGGGCACCGCGAGCGAGCCGGCCCGTCGGGGGACGCCCGTCTCCGGGTCCGGGACGAACCAGGTCACGTCTCCCGAGCGCTCGTTGGCCGCGTACAGGAAGCCGCCCGACTCGGTGATCTCCCGCGGCCAGTGCCCGCCGCACGGCACGGTCCCGGACAGCCGCAGCCCGTCCGGCTCGACGGCGAACACGGACAGGACGTCCTCACCGCGGGTCGCGGTCCACACGAAGCGGCCGTCGGACGAGACGACGATCCCGGACGGGTAGGCGTCACCGGACGGAGCCCCGGGCAGCACCGGCACCTCGCTCACGGGCTGCAGGACGCCGTCGGCGGCGTCCCAGTGGCAGACGGTGACCGTCGGCGCCAGTTCGTTGACCACGTAGGCATGGGAGCCGCCCGGGTGGAACGCCAGGTGCCGGGGGCCCGAGCCGGGGCGCAGCGCGATCTCCCGGTGCACGGCGAGGGCGCCGTCCGTCAGGGTGCAGACCCGCACCGAGTCGGTGCCGAGATCCACGCTGACCACCCACCGCCCGCTCGGGTCGGGCCGCACCTGGTGGGCGTGCGGTCCCTGCTGGCGCTGGGCGTGCGGGCCGGAGCCGGTGTGCCTCAGGACGCCGGACAGGGTCCGGGCGAGGGTTCCGTCGGGTCGGACCGGCACGGCGGTGACGCTGCCGGAACCGTAGTTGGCGGTCAGGACGTGTCCGGCGTGGAGGCTGAGGTGGGTCGGTCCGTCGCCCCCGACGGACACCGGCCGCCCGGCGGGCTCGGGTTTGTCCCCGCTCACCCGGTAGGCGGCCACCGCACCCTCGGCCGTCTCACTGACCGCGTAGAGCGTCTCCCCGTCGGGCGCCAGGGCCAGGTAGGAGGGGTCGGGCAGGCGGTCCGTGCCGTTCAGGACCGTCAGCGCACCGGTGTCGGGTGCGACGGTCGCCATGACGATGCCGGGCCCGCCGGCCGCCGTGAACGACCCGATGAACGCCCGTCGCTGCCGCCTGCCGCCGTCTGCCACCGCTGGCCCCTCTCGTGTCGGCTCATGCCGCCTCGTACGCTTCGCGCCGCTCGTACGGCTTCTGGTCGAGTGCCGACTGATCGTCTGCCCCGGGGTGACGGTAGCAGTCGATCAGCTGCGGTCTAGACCAAACGGGTGGCGCGGTGCCGGCCGGGATCAGGCGCCGGCAATCGGTGGGCGGGAGGGGGCGTGCAGCGGCGCGGCGAGTTCGGCCAGGGCGCGTTCCACGCCGTGCAGATGGACCAGCGCGGGTTCGGTGGCGCCGGGCCCGTCGGCCCGGGCGGGGACCGCTCCGCCTCCGGTGAGTGCCTCGACGGCGCGCTCGACCCGCCAGCAGGCGGCGGCCAGCCGTGCGTCGTGCGAGGCCTCCGGGTCGGCGGCGACGGCGACCAGGCCGCGGATCTCCCGGGCGCAGTCGTCGAGCAGCGCGAGGACCCGGCGGGCGCGGCGCTTGCGGCCGTACATCGGGTTCAGCGGGTGCACGAGCGGGGCGAGCGACAGCCGCACCCGGCCGAGCAGCTGCTCCAGCTCGGCCACCCTCGGTGCCGGGTCGGCGCCCTCGGTTCCGGCGAGGCGCGCGGCCGCCTCGGCGGTGCAGGCGTGGACGCAGCGCAGCGCGCGCTGGATCCAGGCGTCGTTGACGGCGTGCGTGGTGACGGGCAGGACGAACAGCACCGCGAGCGCGGCTCCCAGCGCGCCCACTCCGGTCTCCACGAGCCGCAGGGCGAGCAGCCCGGGGGTGAGGACGCCCAGCAGGCCGTAGAGCAGCTCGGCGAGGAGCGTCACGCAGAGCATCATCCAGGTGTAGGAGACGGCGGCGGTGTAGAAGATGCCGAAGACGCAGGCGGCGGCGAGTACGGCGGTGGGCACCGCGGACCCGGCGACCGGGACGGCGACGAGGAAGCCGAGACCGATGCCCACGACCGTGCCGAGGACCCGGCGGAAGCCGCGGACCAGGGTCTCGCCGCGCGAGGTGGTGTTGACGAACACCCACCAGGTGGCGCCGACGGCCCAGTACCAGCGCTCGTCGGACACCAGCTGGCCCACGACCAGGGCGAAGCCGGCACCCGCCGTGGCCTGGACGGCCTGGCGGGTGGTGATACGGGCCGGGCGGACGACGCCACCCGTGCCCGGACGGCCCGGGAGGTACGCCCAGGAGGCTGCGGGGGCGGAGGGCGGCGGCTGGCGGCGCTCGTAGCACCACATGCCGAAGCGCACCGCCGCGGCGGTGGCCACGGACAGCAGGACGGCCGCGAACATCTCGGGCAGCCGGTCCGTGGTCGCGTGCAGGAACTGGGCGACGAAGAAGGTCATGAAGGCGAACACGCCGAGGCTGTGCCCGCGCGGACCCCAGCGCCGGGCGTACACGCCGACGCCGACGACGGCGAGGAAGGTGAGGTCCCGTGCCACGGGGAGGTCGTGCAGCGCGGCCGCCGCGGCGAGCACGGGCAGTCCGGTGACCGGCAGCAGCGCGGTGGTCACCGCCTGCCCGCGCACGGTGGCGTCGGTGACGGTGAACAGGGCGAGCAGCGCGGCGAGCCCGCCGATGACGGCACCCACCAGGGAGGTGCCGGCCAGGCCGCAGACGACGACGGCCAGACCGATACCGAGGACGGCCCGGGCGGCGAACCGCAGCCGCGTCCGCCCCGGGTCCGGGCTCACGAACACCCTCTTCAGCACTGATTACCGCCCCCTTCTACCGACCCGGAAGTCACCGGCACGAAAAAGGCGCCGCGGGATCCGCAGCGCCATCGACCTGCCTATAGGAGCATCCCTCCCACCACTGGCTCAACAGGACCGCGCACGAGTGGGCCATTGGTACAGTTTCCGCGGCACTTGCACGGCCACCGAAGAGCCATTGGCCGACGAAGGGACCCGGCACCATGGCGGTCGACGAACTCGACACCCGCATCCTCCGGCTGCTGCTGGAGCGGCCGCGCACCAGCGTGCGCGAGTACGCGCGCCTCCTCGGGGTCGCCCGGGGCACGCTCCAGGCCCGGCTGGACCGCCTGGAACGCGACGGTGTGATCACCGGCACCGCACCCTCCCTCTCCCCCGCCGCACTGGGCCACCCGGTCCTCGCGTTCGTGCACATCGAGGTGACCCAGGGCCACCTGGACGAGGTGGGCGAGGCGCTGGCCGCCGTCCCGGAGATCGTCGAGGCCTTCTCCATCACGGGCGGCGGTGACCTGATGACCCGCGTCGTGGCGCGCGACAACGCACACCTGGAGGACGTGGTCCAGAAGCTGATCAGCCTGCCCGGCGTCGTGCGGACCCGCAGCGAGGTGGCGCTGCGCGAGCGCGTCCCGCACCGGCTGCTGCCCCTGGTGGAGTCGATCGGGCGGACGGCGCGGAAGTGACCCCCGACCCCTTGGCATGCTGGGCACCATGAGCACCCTCGACGGCATCTCGGTCATCTTCGATCTCGACGGAACGCTCGTGGACAGCGAGCCGAACTACTACGAAGCGGGCCGTCGGACCCTGGCCGAGTACGGCGTGCGGGACTTCGGATGGGCGGACCACGAGGGGTACGTGGGCATCAGCACCCGGGAGACCGTCGCCGACTGGAGGCGGCGCTACGGCCTGCGGGCCCCGGTGGAGGAACTGCTGGCCGTGAAGAACCGCCACTACCTGGAACTGGCGCGCACCTCGGTCCGCGCGTACCCGCAGATGCGCGCGTTCGTCGAACTGCTGGCGGACGACGGGGTGCCCCTGGCGGTGGCGTCGGGTTCGTCGCCCGAGGCCATCACGGCGATCCTGGCCCGCACCGGACTGGACGCGTGGCTGCGCACGGTCGTCTCGGCGGACGAGGTCACCGAGGGCAAGCCCGCCCCCGACGTCTTCCTGGAGGCGGCCCGGCGGCTCGGGGCGGACCCGGGCGACTGCGTGGTCCTGGAGGACGCCGCCCCCGGAGCCGCCGCCGCGCACGCGGCCGGAATGCGCTGCATCGCGGTCCCGTACCTCGCGGCACAGGCCGATGCCCCGGAGTTCGCCACCGCCGACCTGCTGGTGCGCGGAGGGCAGGCGGAGTTCACGGCGCGGGCGGCGTACGAGTGGCTCGTACGGGCGGCCCGCGCCGCCTGACCGTACCGGGCGCCGAAATTTTGCCCGGGGAGGTGATCGGTTCGCCGCCCGCATCCGTACCTCCTGGTGTCCGAGTCTGTCCTCGCCCCAGGAGGCACGATGCGCATCACGCGCACCACGGCAGGGACCGCCTTCGTGGCCGGTGCCCTGGTCCTCACCCTCACCGCGCTCGCGTATCCGACCATGCTCGGGGTGCAGAACACGTCCAGTGCCCAGGACCGCGTCATCACCAACACGCTGTACGGGCCGCTCACCGAGGCCGACCGGGACTTCGTGGTGAAGGTCAGGGCCGCGGGGCTGTGGGAGCACCCGCTGGGGCTGATGGCCATGGAGCGGGGGACGACACCGGAGATGAAGGAGGCCGGGGAGCACCTCGTCGTCGGGCACTCGCGGCTCGACGCGACCTGCCGCAAGATCGCGCCCGAGCTGGGCATCACCCTGCCCAACCTGGCTTCCCCGCAGCAGCAGCAGTTCGTGTCGACCGTGGACGGGACCACGGGCAAGCAGTTCGACACGACGGCGGTCAACATCATGCGCATCACGCACGGCCAGATCTTCCCGGCCATCGCCAAGATCCGCGCCAACACCAAGAACTCCCTGGTGCGGCAGCTGGCCGACCAGGCCAACGACACGGTCCTGGACCACATCACCGTGCTGGAGAAGACCGGCCTGGTCAATTTCGACCAGGTCAACTTCCAGCAGTCGGCCCCGCCCGGCCTGCCCAAGGTGCAGCTCACGCCTCCGGCGCCGCAGCCGGGTGAGCCGGTGCTCTCCCTCACCCAGCCGCCCGGGCTGGACGTCAACACCTCGGCGCCGACGCCCAGTCCGACGGTCCGCTGACGCGGCCGCCCCGCCGGGTCACCGCTGGCGGGGCCTGCCGCGCCGCCCGCCCTTGCCGGCACCGCTTCCCTTGCCGCCGCTCTTGGCTCCGCCTCTGGCGCCGCCCTTGGCGCTGCTCTTGGCTCCGCCCTTGGCGCCGCTTCTGCCTCCGCCGCCGGCCCGTCCCCCGGCGGTCGGCTTGCGCCCGGCGTGGGCCGTCCCGGTGCGCTCGCCCTGCTGCCGTGCCGTGGCGGCCGGCCGGCCGCGGGTGCTGTTGACGGTCCGGCCCCGGACGATGCCGATCAGGTCCTCCACGCGGTCCGTGTGCGCGTCCTCCGGCCAGCACAGCGCCACACCCGACTCGGGCGCGTCCGTGACCGTCCGGTACGTGAGGTCCTTGCGATGGTGCAGCCGGGCCAGGGACAGCGGCACGAGCAGCACACCGATCCCGGCCGCGACCAGCTCGACGGCGTCCGCCGTGGTGGCCGGACGCTCGAGGGCGGGCCGGCCGGGCGGCCGCTCCCAGCCGAGGACGTCGTCCAGGGGGTGCAGCACGATCTCGTCGCCCAGGTCCTCGACGGTCACCTCGTCGGCCGTGGTGACGAGGTGGTCCTTGGGGACCACCACGACCGTGGTCTCGGTGTAGAGAGGGATCGCGCTGAACACGGTCCGGTCGACGGGCAGCCGGACCAGCCCGGCGTCGGCGTCGCCGCCCAGCAGCACGCCGCCCGCCTCGGCGGGGGTGGTCTGGGTCAGGGACAGCGGGACGTCGGGCACGCGCTCGTTCCAGATGCGCACCCATTTGTCGGGCGTCACCCCCGGGACGTAGGCGAGCCGGAACGAGGGGGGTTCTACCGAGCCTGTCACCCGGCCAGGTTACCGGGCGTGGTCGAGGAGCGCGGTCGAGGGCCGGGGGCGAAAGCCAGGGGCGAGGGACCCGGTCGATGCCCGTGACCGAGGACGTGGTCGCCGGGGAGGGCCGGGTCCCGCCGTCACCCGGCGTGGTCGGCGGTCGCTCGGACGCTCGATACCCTTGTCACCATGACGTCGCACCAGAACACCCAGACCATGAAGCCCGCGACCGCGGCGAAGAAGCTGGGTGTGTACCTCGAGGCCACACCCGCCGAGTTCCGGGAGGGCGTCGTCACGCGCGCCGAGCTGAACGCGCTCCAGACCGATCCGCCGTCGTGGCTGCGGGACCTGCGGCGCGACGGTCCGCACCCGCGGCCGGTGGTGGCGGCCAAGCTGGGTGTCTCCATCGCGGGCCTGCACCGGGGCGGCGTCTCGGAACCGCTCACCACGGACCAGATCGAGGCGCTGAAGCAGGAGCGCCCGGAATGGCTGGAGCGGGAGCAGAACGTCCAGGCCGACGTGCGCAAGGAGACCGCCCGCGTGAAGAAGCTGCACGCCGAGCGCGCGGAGCGGGCCGAGCGCGACTGACCTTCCGCGACGGACGCGCTCGCGGGCACCGAACCGGTCACCGACTCACCCTGTGCCCCGTGCGCGCCGGCTCACGGCCGTCCGCGGCTCACCGACCTGATCGGCCCGCTCCCCGGCGCTCACTCCCCGGCGCTCACTCGTCGGCCTTCTGCTCCGTCAGGCTCCAGGCGTACTGCAACCAGTCCGACACGGCCACGGCGCTCAGACCCGCGCTCAGCAGCCGGGCGGCCCGGGGAGCCACGGCGTAGGTGCCGACGAGCCCTCCGGCCACCCAGGCGGACGCGCAGAACGGGCAGGTGACCAGGTCGCCCACGGCCCGGCGCAGACCCTTCCCGCGCGGCGTCTCCCCCACCGTAGCCGCGTCGCCGTCATGCTCGTGCCGGGTGAAGGGCGCCCGCAGGAAGCCGGTGACCTTGTCCTTGGTCAGCAGCCGTGAGGCCTTGAACGTCGCCGTCCCGAGCAGGGCCAGGTCCCAGGGCGGGACAGTGTCCGGCAGTCGCAGCCCGCGGCCCCGAGCCGTCGCCGCGAAGACCGCCACGCCTGCCGCGAAGGTCGTCGCGAGCGCGGCGTACCCGCCGAGCGGCGTCTCCTCCTCCGCGCCGTCGTAGCGCTGCTCACCGTCCGTCATGGATGCCTCCTCCTGAACCGCCTATCGGACGGGAGCCGAGTGCCCGGTTCCCGCCGTCCACACGCGTGAACCGGGTCGGTCTCAGCGCTCCGCGGTCCTGCCGAAGAGGTCGGCGCAGTCCGCGGGCAGGTGGGTCAGGAGACGGTCGACGCGTTCGCCGGGGACCGCTTCGGTGAGGGTCGAGAGCACGGCACCCGCGTCCCACTCCGCGGTGCGCGGCCGCGCCCCGGTCTGCTGGGCCACGCGTCGGAGGAACTCCTCGCGACCGAAGGTCTCCGGGCGCCCGCGTTCCAGGCGCAGCGCGTCGCCCAGCGGTTCCGGCAGGTCGGAAGCCAGCGCGGCGGCCTCCTCCGGCCCCACCCGGGACGCCACCGCCCAGAGGACGGCCGCGCTGACCTGCTCGGCCTCGTCCTCGCTGTGGTACTCGCCGCGGTCACGGACCAGGGTCAGGAATGCGTCGAGCTGCACGGCGTCGCCTCCTTCCACCGGTTCTCCTGCGGAGCCGGGTGCCCGTGGCCCGGCGGGGGAAACGGATTCGGGATCGCGATCGGGACGGAGAGGGAAAGGGCCCGGGACCGCTCGGGCTCGGCGCGCACGGGCGCCCGAGCACGTTCCTTCACGCCTCACGTGGACGCGCGGTCCGTGGCGGGTCGCCTCACCGGCACGTCCGCCGGGCGTCGGTGAGGGCCAGCAACCGGGTCACGGCGTCGTCGGTGAACAGCGCCCGTCCGGCGGCGATCCGCTCCCGCCGGGCCGGGCCGGGGGCGGTGAGCCGCCGCAGCGCGCGGAGCAGCGAGGCGTCGTCCTCGGCGAGGTCCGAGACGCCCAGCGCGGCCATCCGCCGGACGCCGTCCGCACCGTGGCCGGGGATGGGGCGGTGCCCCACGACCGGCAGCCCGGCGGCGAGCGCCTGTACGGCGGTCTGGCCGGCCGCGTTGTCGACCAGGGCGCGGGCGGCGTGCAGCAGGCCGGGCATGTCCGTCACCCAGCCCAGCGCCAGCACCCCCGGGGTCCCGGACAGCGCACGACGCAGCCGCTCGTTGTCCCCACAGAGCACAACCGGCAGGAACCCGTGATCCGCCAGGAACCGGACGGTGGGGCGCAGACGCGAGCCGACCCCCCAGGCGCCGGCGGAGAGCACCACGGCGGGCCGCCCCGGACCGAGCCGGTCGAAGAGACCCCGCCACCCGGCCGCCCCGGGAGGGTCGGCGAAGAACTCGGGCGCCACGACCGGACCGCACGTCGACGCGCGCGTGCCGGTGCTCTCCCGCACCTCGCGGGCCGCCTCCGGGGTGAGGCACAGACAGTGGTCGTTGCCGGAGTGCAGCCACTGCCGGTGGACCGCGAAGTCGATCACGAGGACGACGCTGGGGACGGGCAGCAGGCCCCGGGCACGCAGGTGGCCGGTCAGCTGGGCGCCGAGGTGGAAGACGGGGACGACGACGTCGGCACCCGTGCGCTCGGTCAGCTCCCGCAGCCGGCCGCCGGCCAGCCGGGCCAGAGGCGTGCCGCCGGGGCGGCGTCCGGTGCCGGGGCGCAGGAACAGGCGGTACAGGAGGGCGTACGCCCAGGGGAAGTGGCGTACCGACCCGCGGTAGAAGCGTCGCAGCGCCCCGCCCAGGCCGTACGGCAGCAGCGTGAGGACGTCGACGGTCACGGCCGTCTCACCGCGCTCCTCGGCCCGCCGGACGAGTTCGGCGGCGACCGTGTCGTGCCCGGCGCCCATGCTCGCGCTGAGCACCAGCAGGCGCCGGCCGTCCGGCGGACCGGGCGGGGAGTCCGCGGAACGGCGGGGCATCGATGAGCTGCGAGGACGCACGGCGGCCCGAGTTGCCCGTGTGGCACGATCCAAACCGCTGCATAACCGGGCGTTTCGGGCGCTCTGTCGGGGATACTCCGTGATCGCCCGTCCGGCCGGACGCCGGAGCCCGACCGCCCGGTCGGCTGCTCGCCGGTGTCCGCCCCGAGCCAAGGTGGTCCTCATGGTCCATGCGTTCTCCCGCCCCCGGTCGGCCCCCGGACCGCGGATCGTCGCGCCCGACGCGGATCACGCCCGGCCGCGACGGGAGCCCGTCGGCGGCCGGGGCACGCGGACGCGCACCGCGCTCGTGACCGGGGCTTCCTCCGGCATCGGCGCCGCCGTGGCCCGCCGGCTGGGCGACGAGGGTGACTGGCGGCTGGTGCTCAGCGGACGCGACCCCTCCCGGCTGCGTGCGGTCGCCGAGGAGGCGTCGGCCACCGCCTTCGCGGCGGACCTGACCCTTCCCGGCGCCGATCGGCAGCTCGCCGACTTCACCTTGGCGACGGTGGGGCCGGTGGACCTGCTGGTGGCCGGGGCCGGGGTCGGCTGGGCCGGGGAGTTCGTGGACATGCCCCCGCACACCATCGACGAGGTGCTGGAGATCAACGTGCCGGCCACCCTGCGGCTGGTACGGCTGGTGCTGCCGGGGATGGTGGAGGCCGGGGCCGGACGGGTGGTGCTCATCGGATCGCTGGCGGGCAGCGTGGCGGTGCGCGACGAGGCCGTGTACTCCGCCGCCAAGGCCGCGGTCGGCGCTTTCGCGGACGCCCTGCGCTACGAGTTGCGGGGCACCGGGGTGGGGGTCACGCATGTGGTGCCCGGTGTCGTCGACACGCCGTTCTTCGAGCGCCGCGGGACGCCCTACCGGCGCTCACGGCCACGTCCCGTGTCCGCCGAGCGGGTGGCCGAGGCGGTGCGCACCGCGGTGGTACGGGGCCGGGACGAGGTGTACGTCCCCGGCTGGCTGCGGCTGCCGTGCCGGGTGCGGGGTGCGGCTCCGGGACTGTACCGGCGACTGGCCACGCGGTTCGGGTGAGTTCCGGATGAGCGGGAACGCGCGGCGGTGAGTGTCCTCACCGTCGTCCTCGCCCTGTTCGCGGCGCTGTCCAACGCCGCGGCGTCGGTCCTGCAGCGCCGGGCCGCGGCGCAGGACGAGGACCGGGCGGGCGCCGTTCACACGGCGGTGCGCTCGCTGCTGCGGCTGGTGCGCGACCCGTACTGGGTCGGCGGCGCGGCGCTGCTCGCGCTGACGACGGTCCTGCAGGGGGCCGCGCTGGCGGTGGGCAGCCTGTCCGTCGTCCAGCCGCTGATGGCCACGGAACTGCTCTTCACCCTGATGGTCGGCAGCGTCGTCTTCCACCGGCGGCCCGACCTGCGGACCTGGCTGGCCTTCGTGGCCCTGGCCGTGGGGCTCGCGCTGTTCCTCGGCGCCGCCAGCCCGTCGGCCGGTCAGGACACCGCCACCCCGGGGCGCTGGGGCTGGGCGGGCCTGGTGCTGTTCGTCCTGGTGACGGCCCTCGCCTCGGTCGGCAGCCTGGTGCGGGGCGCACCCCGCGCCGCGCTGTTCGGATCGGCGTCCGCGGTGGCGTTCGGCGGTACCGCGGCGCTGCTGAAGGAGGTCACCGGTCGCCTGCCCCAGGGGGTGGGCGCGATGCTGGCCCAGTGGCCGCCGTACGCCACGGCGGTCGTGGGGGTCGTCAGCTTCCTGCTGCTCCAGAGCGCGCTGCGGGCGGGGACCCTCGCGGCGTCGCAACCGGCGCTGACCCTCGGCGACGCCTTGACCAGTGTCGCCCTGGGCTGGGCGCTGTTCGGCGAGGAGATCGCCCTCGGGGTGCGGGTGCTGCCCGAGCTGGTCGGCGTGGCACTGATCGGTCTCGGCAGCATCGGACTGGCCCGGGCACCGTCGGTCCACGGGGCGTGGGACACGGCCCCCGCGGCGCGGGACGGGCCTGCCGGACGGAAGACGGCCGGAGCTTGAGCAGGGACGTGACGAGGAGCGGGAGCGTGAAGGCGGTCGGCAACGAGGTCGGCGGGAGGGCCGGGACCAGCACCGGTGGGGGACATGACGGGTTCACGTGGCACCGGGACAGGAGGCACACGATGCGGCGTAGGGGACCGGCCATCGGAGCGGCGGTGTACGCCGCCGCACCGGTCGCCCTCGCGCTGGCCCACGTCGGCCCGGCCGCGACCTGGCTGCCGGGGTTCCGCCGGCGCGCGTTCCCGGGTCTGGCGGGACTGGGCCGCCCCGACCACATCGCGCTCACCTTCGACGACGGCCCCGATCCGGCGTCCACCCCGCGCTTCCTCGACCTGCTGGACGAGCTGGGCGTACGGGCGACGTTCTTCCTGCTCGGCGAGGACGTCGTCCGCCACCCGGCGACCGCCCGTGAACAGGCTCGGCGGGGACACGAACTCGCCGTCCACGGCTGGTCGCACGACCGTCCCTGGACACCGGCCCCTGCGCGGGACGCGCGCGAGCTGCTGCGGGCGGCCCACGCGGTGGGCGAGGTCGCCGGGTGCGCCCCGGTCTGGTACCGCCCGCCCTACGGCATCCTCACCTCCGGACGCTGGGCCGCGGCACACCGGGCGGAGCTGCGGCCGGTGCTGTGGACCGCGTGGGGGAAGGACTGGCGGCCGGACGCCACGCCCGCGTCCGTGCGGGGCACCGTCGCGGCGGACCTGCGCGGGGGCGGCACGATCCTCCTCCACGACACCGACCACGCCTCCGCCCCCGGCAGCTGGCGGTCCGCCCTCGGCGCCCTGCCCGGCATCGTGCGCGACTGCCGGGAGGCGGGGCTGGCGGTGGGGCCGCTGGGGGAGCACGCGGTGGGCCGGCCGGACGCGCGGCACACGCCGGCACCGGCCCGGTGACGGCCCGGTCCGGGCAGCCGCCACCGGCCGGTAGCCACCGGCCGGCAGGGGTCGGGCGGCCGGGGAGCCGCCGGACAGGGACGGACCGCTCCGGACCGGCCCCCGCCCGGTGACAGGGCCACGGCACCCGCCCGCCACCCGCCACGGCTCGTCCGCCGTACCGCTGCCACCGGACGGACCCACCGAACGGAGCCACCGGACCGACCCCCGGCCGGCAGGGGTCAGGCGGCCACACCCGTGAGGTCGCGGTGGATCGGTGCCGCCCCGCCCGTGAGGGGTGCGCCCGTTCCGCCGCGCCGGGCGGCGACGATCTCCGCCGCGATGGAGAGCGCGGTCTCCTCGGGCGTCCGGGCGCCGAGGTCCAGGCCGATCGGTGAGCGGAGCCGGGACAGCTCCTGCTCGGTCAGGCCCGCCTCGCGCAGCCGCCGGTCGCGGTCCTCGTGGGTGCGGCGCGAGCCCATGGCACCGACGTACGCGACCGGCGTCCGCAGGGCCTCCGTCAGCAGCGGTACGTCGAACTTGGCGTCATGGGTGAGGACGCACAGCACCGTGCGTGCGTCGGTCGGCGTGCTCCGCAGGTAGCGGTGCGGCCAGTCCACGACCACCTCGTCGGCCTCGGGGAAGCGGGCCGCGGTGGCGAAGACGGGCCGGGCGTCGCACACCGTCACATGGTGACCGAGGAACTTGCCGGCCCGCACCAGCGCCGCGGCGAAGTCGACCGCCCCGAAGACGATCATGCGGGGCGGCGGCACCCTGGACTCGACGAGCAGCGTGAGTCCGCCGGGGCAGTGCGAACCGTCCTCCGAGAGGCCGACCGTGCCGGTGCGGCCGGCCTCCAGCAGGGCCCGGGCCTCGGCCACCGCCGTACGGTCCAGGTCCGGGTGGCCGCCGAGCCCTCCCTCGTACGAGCCGTCGGGGCGAACGAGCAGGGCCCGGCCCAGCAGTCCGGCCGGGCCCTCGACGACCCGGGCGAGGGCCGCGGTCCCGCCCCGGGCGGCGGTCGACAGGGCCGCCCGGAGGACCTCCCGTACGGGCGCGTCCGCGCCGACCGGCGTGACCAGCACGTCGATGACCCCGCCGCAGGTCAGTCCCACCGCGAAGGCGTCCTCGTCGCTGTAGCCGAACCGCTGCCGCACGGGCTCGCCGCTGCGCAGGGCCTCGGCGCACAACTCGTACACCGCGCCCTCGACGCAGCCGCCGGAGACCGATCCGACCGCCGTGCCCGCGCTGTCGACGGCGAGGGCGGCGCCGGGGCCGCGCGGCGCGCTGCCGCCGACGGAGACGACCGTGGCGACCGCGAACTCCCGGCCCTCGGTGAGCCATCCGTCCAGCTCGTCGGCGATGTCAAGCACCGTCCGCTCCCCCGCCGTCGGGTGCCGGAGCCGAGAGCACGCGGTCGGGCCGGATGGGCAGGTTCCGGTGGCGCACCCCGGTCGCGTGCCAGACGGCGTTGGCGACGGCCGCCGCCGCACCGACGATGCCGATCTCGCCGACGCCCTTGATGCCGACCGGGTCGTCCGGGTCGGGGTCGTCGACCCAGTCCGCCTGGACGTCCTGGACGTCCGCGTGGCTGGCGACGTGGTAACCGGCGAGGTCGGGGCCGTAGAGGCCGCCGCTCACCCGGTCCCGGACCGCCTCCTCGTGCAGGGCCATGGAGATGCCCCAGACCATGCCGCCGACGAGCTGGTTGCGGGCGGTGAGCGGGTTGACGATGCGGCCCGCCGCGAAGATGCCGAGCATCCGGCGCACCCGCACCTCACCGGTGGCGGTGTCCACGGCGACCTCGGCGAACTGCGCCCCGAAGGAGTGCCGTTCCTTCTGCGCGAGGGCACCGAGCGCCTCGGTGGTGTCGGAGCGCACGGTGATTCCCTCGGGCGGGACACTCGTGCCGAGGGCGAGCCGCTCGCGCAGTTCACCGGCCGCCGCCGTGATCGCCCAGGCCCAGGACCGCGTGCCCATGGAGCCGCCCGCGATCATCGCCGGTCCGAAGTCACTGTCCCCGATCCGCACCCGGACCCGCTCGGGCGCCACCTCGAGCGCGTCGGCGGCGACCAGGGTCAGGGCGGTACGGGCGCCGGTGCCGATGTCGGCTGCGGCGATCCGCACGGTGAAGGTGCCGTCGGCCTCCGCGGTCAGCAGGGCCGTGGAGGGACCGGCACCCGCTCCGAAGGAGGCGGCGGCCGTACCGGTGCCCAGCAGCCAGCGCCCGTCCCGGCGCACACCGGGGCGCGGGTCGCGCTCCGCCCAGCCGAACCGCCGGGCGCCCTCGCGGAAGCAGGCCGCGAGGTTGCGGCTGCTGAACGGCAGCCCGGAGACCGGGCCGACGTCGGGCTCGTTGCGCAGGCGCAGTTCGATCGGGTCGACGCCGCAGCGCTCGGCGAGTTCGTCGAGCGCCACCTCGATCGCGAAGGATCCCGGCGCCTCGCCCGGCGCCCGCATGAAGGTCGGGGAGGGCACGTCGAGCCGTACGACGTGGTTGGCGGTGCGGTGGGCCTCGGCGTCGTACATCACCCTGGCGACACCGGCGCCGGGCTCGACGAACTCGTAGACGGTCGACGTCTGGTTCAGCGAACGGTGCTCCAGGGCGCGCAGCCGGCCGTCGGCGTCGGCGCCGAGCCGTACGCGCTGGGCGGTGGGGCTGCGGTAGCCGGCCAGCGAGAACATCTGCCGCCGCGTCATCACCACCCGCACCGGTCGCTGCAGAAGGGTCGCCGCCATGACCGCGGACACCTGGTGGGCGCGCAGGCCCTTGCTGCCGAAGCCGCCGCCGATGTGCTCGGAGCGCACCCGTACCGCGGACTCGTCGAGGGAGAACATCCGCGCCAGCTCGCCCTGGACCCAGGTGGCGCCCTGGTTGGAGTCGACGACCTCCAGCCGGCCGCCGTCCCACCGGGCCGTGGCCGCGTGCGGCTCCATCATGCTGTGGTGTTCTTCGGGAGTGGTGTACTCCTCGTCGACGACGACGGCGGACGCGGCGAGCCCGGCCGCCAGGTCGCCCTTCTCGGTCTCCGCCGGCATGTGTCCGTCGGCCGGGTAGGCGCCGGGGTGGTCCGCCGTGAGCGCGATGTCGTGCGGCTCCGTGTCGTACGTGACGGCGAGGGCCTCGGCCGCCTCCCGCGCCTGCTCGGGCGTCTCGGCGACGACCAGGGCGACCGGCCAGCCCGCGTGCGGCACCCGCTCGTCCTGGAAGACGGCGGCGGTCGGGTCCGGTGCGATGCCCAGCATGCCGATGTAGTCGGTCTCGAGGCGCGGGGCGTTGCCGTGGTGCAGGACGGCGAGTACGCCCGGCATGCCGAGGACGGCGTCGGTGTCCATCGAGCGGATGCGGCCGCGGGCGACGGTGGACAGCACCAGCCAGCCGTGCGCGAGGTCGGCGAAGGGGATCTCGCCGGCGTAGCGGGCCGCTCCGGTGACCTTGTCGCGGCCCTCCACGCGCGTGTGCGAGGTGCCGACGGCGCCCTTGACCGTCGCGGGGCCGGTGGTGGCGGTGCTCATCGGGCGGCCTCCTCGGTGAGTTCGGTCAGGACGGCCACCACGAGGTTGCGCATGAGGGTCACCTTGTATCCGTTGTCGGGCAGCGGCCTGGCGGCGGCGAGTTCGGCGTCCGCGGCGGCGGCGAAGGTCGCGCCGTCGGCCGGCGCGCCGATCAGCACGTCCTCGGCGGCACGGGCCCGCCAGGGCCGGGAGGCGACCGCGCCGAAGGCCAGCCGTGCGTCGCGTACGACGCCGTCCTCGACGTCGAGCGCGGCGGCGACCGAGCCGATCGCGAAGGCGTACGAGGCGCGCTCGCGGACCTTGCGGTAGCGGGAGCGGGCGGCGACCGGGGCGGCCGGCAGGATCACGCCGGTGATCAGCGCGCCGGGCGGCAGGGCGGTCTCGCGGTGCGGGGTGTCGCCGACGGGGAGGTAGAAGTCGGCGAGCGGCGACTCGCCCGGTCCGTCCGGTGTCTCGTAGGAGACGACCGCGTCGAAGGCGGTGAGGGCGACGCCCATGTCCGAGGGGTGCACGGCCACGCAGTGGTCGGAGGCGCCGAGTATGGCGTGGTTGTGGTGCTCGCCGGTGACGGCGGGGCAACCGCTGCCGGGGGCGCGCTTGTTGCACGGCTTGCTCACGTCGGTGAAGTAGCCGCAGCGGGTGCGCTGGAGCAGGTTGCCACCGACGGTGGCCATGTTGCGCAGCTGCCCGGAGGCGCCGGCCAGCACCGCCTGGGTCAACGCCGGGTAGCGGCGGCGCACTTCGGGGTGGGCGGCGAGGTCGCTGTTGGTGACGGTCGCGCCGATGCGCAGGCCGCCGTCGGCGGTCGGTCCGATGCCGTCCAGGGGGAGGTCGCGGAGGTCGACGAGGCGGGCGGGCCGCTCGACGCCGGTCTTCATCAGGTCGACGAGGTTGGTGCCGCCGCCGAGGAAACGGGCGTCCGGGTCGGCGGCGAGCAGTGCCACCGCGCCGGAGACGTCGTCGGCGCGCTGGTAGCCGAACTCCCTCATGCCGCCGCCCCCTCGGTGGAGCCCTCGCGGGCACCGTCGTCGTCGTGGGCCGTCGCGTCGTGGGCCTCGGCCGCGCGGGCGACCGCCTGGACGATGGAGACGTAGGCACCGCAGCGGCACAGGTTGCCGCTCATGCGTTCGCGGATCTCGTCCGGTGTCAGGGGTGGTGGTCCGGCCTCGGGGCGGACGTCCTCGGTGGCGGCGCTGGGCCAGCCGGCCGCGTGCTCCTCGATGACGGCGACGGCCGAGCAGATCTGGCCGGGCGTGCAGTAGCCGCACTGGTAGCCGTCGAGGTCGAGGAAGGCCTGCTGCACCGGGTGCAGCCGGTCGCCCTCGGCCATGCCCTCGATGGTGGTGATCTCCCGCCCCTCGGCGGCGACGGCGAGGTTCAGGCAGGAGACGGCGCGGCGCCCGTCGACCAGGACGGTGCAGGCGCCGCACTGCCCCTGGTCGCAGCCCTTCTTGGTGCCGGTGAGGTCGAGGCGCTCGCGCAGGGCGTCGAGCAGGGTGGTGCGGTGGTCGACGGTCAGCTGGTGCTTCTCGCCGTTGATGGTCAGGACGACGGCGCTGGACGTCGACGAGGGCGCTGGGGCCATGATCAGCCTTCTTTGTGTCTGGTGACTGCGTCTGGTGACTGGGTCCGGTGACTGTGGGCTGTGGGCTGTCGGCTGTGGGCTGTATCCGGTGAGCGGGGAGACAGGCGGCGGAGAATGGTTTCGCCCGTGTTCGAGCGCACCTGCGGGTCACGCCGACCCGTTCCGCCGCTATCGTGGCTGACAACCGGACAACTGTCCGCTCACGAAAACGTAACGGACAGTTGTCCGCTTAGCAAGGACGGTATTCGGCCATGACCATGCAAGGAGGAGGAGTGCCTCACCCGGGCAGGGACAAGAAGGACACTCCCCTGCGCTCGGACGCCCAGCGCAACCGCGAGCGCATCCTGGAAGTGGCCAGGGAGGAACTGACGCGCTGCGCGGACGCGCCGCTGAGCGCCATCGCCAGGAAGGCCGGCGTGGGCCAGGGCACCGTCTACCGCAACTTCCCGCACCGCGAGGCGCTCGTCCTGGAGGTCTACCGCTACGAGATGCAGCAGGTGGCCGAAGCCGCGCGCCAGCTGCTGGCCACCCGGGACCCCGAGCAGGCCCTGCGCGAGTGGATGGACCGCCTGGCCCGGTTCGCCATGACCAAGGCCGGGCTGGCGGACGCGATCAGGCTGGTCACCTCCACGCCCGGAGGGCCGGTCAAGCCGGGTCCCACGCCCGTGGTGGACGCGGCCGAACTCCTGCTCCGCGCCAACGACGAGGCCGGGACCATCCGCCCCGGCGTCACGGCGGACGACTTCCTTCTCGCCATCGGTGGCCTCTGGCAGGTCGACCCGCGCGAGGACTGGCAGCCGAGGGTCACCCGGCTCCTGGACCTGGTGATGGACGGACTGCGCGCGGGCGCGCCCGGCCGGTGACCATGCCGACCGCGCCCACCCCGCCTTCCGCGGCGGCCGCGCAACGGTCAGGCCGTTCCGTCGTGCCGTCCACCCGGCTCCCGGCGCGCGCTCACCGTCCCGGCGGCCGGGCCCCGGGTGCGGCCCCGGCCGTCCCGAGCCCCGCGGGACGCTCCCGGAAGCGGTAGCGGCGTTCCGGCCGTCCGGCCACGCCGTACCGCAGGGACACGTCCGCGCTGCCGACGGTGTGGAAGTACTCCAGGTAGCGGCGGGCACTGACCCGGGACACGCCGGTCAGCGCCGCGCACTCGCTGGCGGACAGGGTGTCGTCGGCCGCGCGCAGGGTCCGTTCGACCAGCTCGGCGGTCTCCACGCTCATGCCCTTGGGCAACGCCGGCACCGCGGCGGCCGGTGCCGCCGCGGCCAGTACGCGGTCGACGTCGGCCTGACTGCGGACCACCGTGCCGAGCAGGCGGCCCCGCTGGACGGCGTAGCGCTCCAGCCGGACCCGCAGGTCCTCGAACTCGAACGGTTTGAGCAGGTAGTCGACCACGCCGTGCCGGACGGCGCCGCGCACCGCGTCCGCCTCCCGGGCCGCGCTGATGACCATGACGTCGCAGTCGTGGCCGGCGGCGCGCAGCCGGGGGATGACGTCGAGGCCGAAGACGTCCGGCAGGTACAGGTCGAGCAGGACGAGGTCGGGGCGCAGCTCGCCGACCGCCGCGAGGGCCTCCTCGCCGGTGCCGGCCACGCCGACGACCCGGAAGGGCTCGACGCGTCCGACGAAGGCCCGGTGGACCCGGGCCACCATGAAGTCGTCGTCGACCACCAGCACGCCGATCGCGGCCCCGGCGTCGTGGGGCGCCGCTCCCGTCACGGCGGCGGGGCCGCTGGTACCCGTCATGGTGCTGCTCCTTCCGCCACCGCTTCGGTGAGGTGGCCGACGGTCATGCGTGCGGTGAACATGGCGCCCTCGGGGGTGTTGGTCACCGAGATCTCACCGCCGTGGCGTTCGCAGACCAGCCGGGTCAGTGCCAGGCCGATGCCGCGTTCGCCCTGCCGGGCGGCCTTGGTGGTGAAGCCGTGCGAGAACACCTCACGGGCCAGCTCGGGGGCCACCCCCGGCCCCGAGTCGCGCACCACGATCTCGACGCCGGTGGCGTCCTGCCGCAGCTCGACCTCCACCCACGCCTCCTGGCCGTCGCCGGGCGCCGCGGCGGCGTCCACGGCGTTGTCGACGAGGTTGCCGACCACGGTGGCCACGTCGGCGGCGTCCGCCGGGGCCAGCCGGTCGAGCGCCGTGCGGTCCGAGACGCGCAGGGCGACCCTGCGCTCGGCCGCGAGGGAGGACTTCGCCGTGAGCAGCGCGGCGACGGCGGTGTCGCCTACCCGGCGGCTGAGCGTGACGTCCAGGGAGTGGCGGCGCTGGTTGAGCGCGCGGATGTAGCGCACGACCTCGTCCTGCTCGCCGATCTGGATGAGGCCGGAGATGGTGTGCAGCTGGTTGGCGAACTCGTGGGCCTGCGCACGCAGCAGCTCGGAGGTGCTGCGGAAGGCACCGATCTCCCGTTCCAGGCGGGCCAGTTCGGTGCGGTCGCGCAGAGTGGTGACGGAGCCGAGCGGGCGGCCGTGCTGCGTCACCGTCATGCGGTTCATCACCAGGACCCGGCCGTGGCGGACGAC
This sequence comes from Streptomyces sp. NPDC041968, assembly GCF_055589025.1. Classification (NCBI taxonomy): domain Bacteria; kingdom Bacillati; phylum Actinomycetota; class Actinomycetes; order Kitasatosporales; family Streptomycetaceae; genus Streptomyces; species Streptomyces sp. NPDC041968. Next base: position 278,132 of record NZ_JBVJCB010000010.1, read on the forward strand.
GACCTCGTCGCCCGGTTCCGCCGCGTCGGTGGCGCCGGCCAGGACGTCGCGCAGGCGTCCGTCGATGCCGAGGCCGTCCAGACTCTGGCCCACGCAGTCCGTGGGCAGGTCGAGCAGGCGCCGGCCCATCTCGTTGACCAGGGTGAGCCGGTGCTGCGGATCGAGGGCGACGACGCCCTCGGCGATGCCGTAGAGCATGGCCTCCCGGTGTTCGGCGAGTCCGGCGATCTCGCGCGGTTCGAGGCCGAGGGTCTGCCGTTTGACGCGCCGGGCGAGCAGCCAGGAACCGGCCACTCCGAGTCCGCTCGCGATGCCGAGGTAGGCCAGCAGGTAGGAGGAGGCACCGCTCAGCCGCTGCCACACCGTGGGGTCGGCCTCGCCGACCATCACCGTGCCCAGGTGCCGGCCGAGGGTCTGCCGGGTGGCGCCGAGCACCGGCACCTGGGCGACCAGCTCCCGGCCGCCCCGCACCGTCAGCGGCCCCGACCAGCCGCGCCCGTCTCCGGCCCCCTCGCCGCGCGCCAGCCGGCCACCGATCGCCGTGGGGTCGGTGGAGCTGACGACGCGGCCGTCGGCGTCGGCCACCGTGACCGAGGTGACCCCGGACTGGGTCTGTGTGGAGTTCACCAGCGGGGCCAGGGCCTCCTGCGGCACGGGGCGCAGAAGCTGGCTGCGGACCAGCGGAGTGGCGGCCAGCTGTTCGGCCAGGGCGGTGACCCGGCGCCCCTCGACGCGGTTGAAGGTGGCCTCGGACTGGGCGAGCGAGACGGCGGCGACCGCGAGCAGGACCACCACGACGATGGCGAGCTGGAGGACCAGCATCTCGCCCGCGAGGGTCTGACGGCGGAAGGTGGGGGCCACGACGGACTCGATCTCGACGGACGGGCGGGGACTGGAGGGCGGGGGCGGGAGTACGGGGCGGGGCGAGGCGCGGCGGGAGGGCGGGGCGCCCGGCGGCTGTGCCGGGTCGCCATCATGGCGCCCACCTGCGGCGAAGGAAAGGGATGTGTTGTCTTCGCAATGAACCGGCGATGAAGCGGCGACCCTTCGGAGACGCACCGCGGGGGCGCCGGCCCCGCGCGGCCGTGACCGCAAAGACCACAACCTCCCTTGGTTCCGCAAGGAAGACAGGGAGCAGGGGCACGGGCACCATGTGGCCCACGTCACCCTCCCCCACAGGGCTCTCCCGTACCGATCTACCCAACCGACAGGTGGTGTCATACGTGCGCCTGCGCACCCCCCTCGCCCTGCTCGGGGCCGCCGTGCTCGTCCTCGCGGGACCGCCGTTGCTCTCCACGGGCAGCGACGCCGGGAACGGCACCCAGATCCCCGGCCTGCGCTTCATGGTTCCCAACACGCCCGGCGGGGGTTACGACATCACCGCCCGCACGGCCGCGAAGAACGCCGAGGACGCCGGACTGACGCACAACATCGAGGTGTTCAACCTGCCCGGCGCCGGCGGCACCGTGGGGCTGAGCCGACTGGTGAGCGAGCACGGCAACGGCAAGCTCGCCATGTCCATGGGCCTCGGTGTCGTCGGCGCCGCCCGCTCCAACCACGCGCCCAAGACCCTCGCCGACACCACGCCGATCGCCCGCCTCACCGAGGAGCAGGACGTCGTGGTGGTCGCCAAGGACTCGCCGTACAGGACGATCGACGAGCTGATCGGCGCCTGGAAGAAGGACCCGGGCAAGGTCCCGGTGGGCGGTGGCTCCTCGCCGGGCGGTCCCGACCATCTCGCGCCGATGCTGATGGCGCAGGCGGCCGGGATCTCCCCCCGGTCGGTGAACTACATCCCCTTCGACGGCGGCGGCGAGCTGCTCGCCTCGATCCTCGGCGACAAGGTCGGCTTCGGGGTCTCCGGTGTCGGCGAGTACCTGGACCAGATCAAGGCGGGCGAGCTGAGGGTACTCGCGGTGACCGGCCCGGAGCGCGTCGACGACCTCCCGCAGGCGCCGACGCTCAAGGAGTCCGGCTACGACGTGGACTTCACCAACTGGCGCGGCGTCGTCGCCCCGCCCGGCCTGTCCGACGCGGAGCGGGACAAGCTGATCCGCTTGGTCGAGGAACTGCACGCCTCGCCCGAGTGGAAGAAGTCCCTGGAGCAGAACGGCTGGGACGACGCCTTCCTCACCGGTGAGAAGTTCGGCGCGTTCCTGGACGCCCAGGACAAGCGCGTGGTGTCGGTACTCAAGGAGCTGGGACTGTGACGACGCGGACCGAATCCACCCCCGCCCCGGACCCGGCGTCGGCGCCCGAGCGGCGCTCCTGGCTGCGCGAGCACTCCGAACTGGGCGTGTGCGTACTGCTGTTGGCGCTCGGCGCCGTGGTCCTGACCGACGCGCTCACCATGGACGTCGACCTCACCCAGCGCGGGCCGGTCGGCCCCAGGACCGTTCCGGTCGTGGTCGGCGCCGGCCTGCTGCTGATCGCCGCGCTGCTCGCCGTGGACGTCCTGCGCGGCGGCCGGGGCGAGGCCGAGGGCGGCGAGGACGTCGACCTGTCCGAACCGGCCGACTGGCGCACGGTGCTGCTGCTCGCCGGGATCTTCCTCGGCTCGGCGGTGCTCATCGAGCCGGCCGGCTTCCCCGTCGCCGGTGCGCTCCTGTTCTGGGGGGCCGCCTTCGCCCTCGGCAGCCGCCGGGTGGACCGCGATCCGTTGATCGCCGCGATGCTGTCCCTGCTCACCTACGTCGTCTTCGACAAGCTGCTCGGGGTTCCGCTGCCGGGCGGTCCGCTGATGGGAGTGCTCTGACATGAACGCCCTGAACTCCCTCATGGACGGCTTCGGAACGGCCCTCACCCCGCTCAACCTCCTGTGGGCCGCGCTCGGAGTGCTGCTGGGCACGGCCATCGGCGTCCTGCCCGGCATCGGCCCGGCGATGGCGGTGGCGCTGCTGCTGCCGGTGACGTACGGGCTCGATCCGGTCGCCGCGTTCATCATGTTCGCCGGCATCTACTACGGTGCGATGTTCGGCGGTTCGACCACGTCCATCCTGCTCAACACGCCCGGCGAGAGCGCCGCCGTGGTCGCGGCCATGGAGGGCAACCCCATGGCCAAGGCAGGACGCGGGGCCCAGGCGCTGGCGGCCGCCGCGATAGGCCACTTCGCGGGCGGCATGATCGGCACGGTGCTGCTGGTGGCCCTGGCACCGGTGGTCGCCGACCTGGCGGTGGACATCGGCGCGCCGGACTACTTCGCCATCATGGTGCTCGCCTTCATCGCCGTGACGTCCGTGCTCGGTTCGTCGCGCGTCAGAGGCCTGGCCTCCCTCCTGATCGGCCTGACGATCGGCCTGGTGGGCCTGGACCAGATGACCGGCCAGCAGCGGTTGACGTTCGGCTCCCTCCAACTCGCCGACGGCGTCGACGTGGTGATCGTCGCGGTCGGTCTGTTCGCGATCGGCGAGGCCCTGTGGGTGGCGGCGCACCTGCGGCGCGGTGCGGCCGAGCCGATCCCGGTGGGCCGTCCCTGGCTCGGCCGCGGCGACGTGCGGCGGACCTGGAAGGCCTGGCTGCGCGGCCCGTTCATCGGGTTCCCGTTCGGCGCCATCCCGGCGGGCGGCGCGGAGATCCCCACGTTCCTGTCGTACGTCACGGAGAAGCGCCTGTCCAAGCACCAGGACGAGTGGGGCAAGGGCGCGATCGAGGGCGTGGCGGGCCCCGAGTCTGCGGCGTCGGCCTCGGCGGCGGGCACCCTGGTGTCCATGCTGACCCTGGGCCTGCCGACGACTGCGGTCGCGGCGGTCATGCTGGCCGCGTTCCAGCAGTACGGCATCCAGCCGGGCCCGCTGCTCTTCGAACGCGAACCGGAGCTGGTCTGGGGCCTGATCGCCTCCCTGTTCGTCGGCATGGTGCTGCTGCTCGCCCTCAACCTGCCCCTGGCACCGGTCTGGGCCAAGCTGCTGCGCATCCCGCGGCCCTACCTGTACGCCGGGATCATGTTCTTCGCGGCCGTCGGCGCGTACGCGGTCGGCGGCGAGGTCATCGACCTGGTGACCCTGCTCGTCATCGGCCTGGTCGGTTTCGGCATGCGGCGCTACGGCCTGCCGATCCTGCCCGCCGTGATCGGCGTCATCCTCGGCCCCAACGCCGAGCAGCAGCTCCGCCGCGCGCTGCAGATCAGCGACGGCAGCGCGACGGGCCTGGTCGACACGCCGTTCGCGGTGACGGTCTACGCGGTGATCGTGCTGCTGCTGGCGTGGCCGCTGGTGAAGCGGCTGGTACGGAGGGTGCGCCACTGAGGGCCCGGACGCCGACGCGTCACCGCCGAGCCCCGCCGGCGGTGACGCGCCGGTGGTACCACCCGACCGGCCCCACCGCTCCAGCTGCCGTGGGGCCGGTCAGCGCTCCCCTGTCCGCCGTCCACGGACCGCCTGCCGCGATCCGCATGCGAGCGAAGTCTGCCAGTGCGGGACCATGGGGGCGTGGGGCCTCACACACGCCGGCCTCGCCGCAGCCGAACCAGGAGTCACCGTCTTGCCCGAGCGCACCCCGAACGCCGCCCACCCCGACCTGCGAGCCGACTGCGGCGACTGCTTCGGTCTGTGCTGCGTGGCGCTGCGCTTCTCACGTTCGTCGGACTTCCCGGTGAACAAGTCCGCCGGCACACCCTGCGGGAACCTCCAGGCGGACTTCCGCTGCGGGATCCACGAGCGACTGCGCGACCAGGGCTACAGCGGCTGCACGGTGTTCGACTGCTTCGGCGCGGGCCAGAAGGTCTCCCAGATCACCTTCAAGGGCGTCAGCTGGCGCGAGGAGCCGGAGTCGGCCCGCACGATGTACGAGGTCTTCCCCGTAGTGCGCCGGCTCCAGGAGCTCCTGAAGTACACCGCGCAGGCCTTGGACCTGCCCTCGGCCCGGCCCGTCCACCGGGACCTCCGCCGCGCGTACGAGCAGATCGACGCGCTCACCCGGGACACGGCCCAGACCTTGCTCGCCGTCGACGTGGACGCGCTGCGTGGCGAGGTCAACCCCCTGCTCCTGCGCGCCAGCGAACTGGCCCGCGCGGCGGTGCCGGGGCGCAAGAAGAACCACCGGGGCGCCCACCTCATCGGCTCGCGGCTTCGCGGCGCGAAGCTGCGCGGCGCCAGCATGCGCGGCGCTCTCCTCATCGCGGCCGACCTGTCCGACGCCGACCTGCGCGACGCCGACCTGATCGGCGCGGACATGAGGGACACCAACCTGTGCGGGGCAGACCTGCGCGGCGCGCTGTTCCTCACCCAGCCTCAGCTGAACGCCGCGCGGGGCGACGCCCGCACGAAGGTCTCCGACCCCTTGCAGCACCCGTCGCACTGGGCGGCCTGAAGCGGGGCGCAGAAGGCCGCTCCCGGGCAGGTTCCGGAGCCGGCCCGGCCACGCGGCGAGGACAAGGGCGCACCTGAGCCCGAGTCGGCTCAGCCGAGGAAACTCAGCCGCACCTGCCGGTTCGCGTTGTCCACGTTGGTGTCCACCAGGCACACCGACTGCCAGGTTCCGAGTTCCAGCCGTCCGCCGATCACCGGGAGGGTCGCGTGGGGCGGTACGAAGGCGGGGAGGACGTGGTCGCGGCCGTGGCCCGGGGTGCCGTGGCGGTGCTGCCAGCGGTCGTCGGCGGGGAGCAGGGTGTGCAGGGCGGCCAGCAGGTCGTCGTCGCTGCCCGCGCCGGTTTCGATGACCGCGATCCCGGCGGTGGCGTGCGGCACGAAGACGTTGAGGAGGCCGTCGCGGCCTGCGGCCGCCTCGCGGAGGAAGGACTCGCAGTCACCGGTGATGTCGGCGACACGCTCCGCCGAGCCGGTGGCGAGGTTCAGGACCCGGGTGGTGAAGGCATCAGGCATGCCTCCCATCCTGACGTACCCGGCGGACCGGGCGCGGGCCCAGAGGGGCGGGTCGGGGGAAGATCGGAGCCCTCGGCTCGGTTGGTAGAAGCGTGAACAACACGCGCGAGGTCGAGGTCGTCGTCATCGGTGCCGGTCAGGCGGGGCTCGCCGCCGCCCACCACCTGCGGCGCACCGGGTGGGAGCCGGACCGGGACTTCGTCGTGCTCGACCACTCCCCCGGCCCCGGCGGCGCCTGGCAGTTCCGCTGGCCGTCGCTGACGTACGGCAAGGTGCACGGGATGCACTCCCTGCCGGGCATGGAACTGACCGACGCCGACCCGGCGCGGCCGTCCGCGGAAGTGGTCGGCGAGTACTTCGCGGCGTACGAGCGGGTCTTCGACCTGCGCGTACGGCGGCCCGTGGACGTGCGCGCGGTGCGTGAGGGTACGGGCGGGCGACTGCTCGTGGAGACCTCGGCGGGCGTCTGGTCGACGCGGGCGCTGATCAACGCGACCGGCACCTGGGACCGGCCCTTCTGGCCGCGCTACCCGGGGCAGGAGACCTTCCGGGGTCGGCAACTGCACACCGCGCGGTACACCGGCCCCGAGGAGTTCGCCGGGCAGCGGGTCGTCGTGGTGGGCGGGGGTGCCTCGGCGACGCAGCACCTGCTGGAGATCGCTCCGTACGCCGCCGCCACCACCTGGGTGACCCGGCGGCCTCCCGTCTTCCGCGAGGGACCCTTCGACGAGGACGCGGGCCGGGCGGCGGTCGCGCTCGTGGAGGAACGGGTACGGCAGGGGCTGCCGCCCAAGAGCGTGGTGTCGGTGACCGGTCTTCCGCTGAACGACGCGATCCGGGCCGGGCTGGAATCGGGTGTGCTGGACCGGCGGCCCATGTTCGACCGGATCACGCCCGAGGGGGTCGAGTGGAGCGACGGGCGGCGCGTGGACGCCGACGTCATCCTGTGGGCGACCGGGTTCCGGGCCGCCATCGACCATCTGAGACCGCTGCGGCTGCGGGAGGCGGGCGGCGGCATCCGAGTCGAGGGGACGCGCGCGGTGACCGACCCTCGCGTGCATCTGGTCGGCTACGGGCCGTCGGCCAGCACCGTCGGCGCCAACCGGGCCGGGCGCGCGGCCGTACGGGACATCAGGCGGCTGCTGGCCGAGCGGGAACAGCTCGCCGCGTGACGTCCCCGCCCGGTCACGTGGCCAGGTCCTCCTTGGCGGCGTCCTGCCGGACGCGGTTGAACTCGGCGACGTTGCGCTGGTGCTCGGCGTGGTCGGCGGTGAAGCGGGTGTCGCCGGGCTTGACCGTGACGAAGTACAGCCAGTCGCCGGGGGTCGGGTTGATCGCGGCGCGCATCGCCTCGTCACCCGGGTTGGCGATGGGCGTGGGAGGCAGCCCCATGCGCTGGTACGAGTTGTACGGGCTGTCGATCCGGGTGTCCTTCGTGGTGGTGTGCAGCGTGGAGCGCCCCAGGGCGTAGTTGATGGTGGAGTCCATCTGCAGCGGCATGCCGCGTTCCAGCCGGTTGAAGATCACCCGGGCGGCCTTGGCCATGTCGTCTTCGGTGGCGGCCTCCGCCTGCACGATGCTGGCGATCGTGACGGCCTGGTAGACGTTCAGGGCGTTGCGCTGGGCGCCCGCGGCGACCGGCGCGCCGGTGAACCTCTCGTTCGCCTTGTCGACCATGGCCGTCAGCAGCTTCTCCGGGGTCGGGGCCTCGCCGAGCGGGTAGGTCGCCGGGAAGAGGTAGCCCTCGGGGTTGCCCTCGGCGTCGTTCGGCAGCTTCAGTTCGGCCTTGGCCAGGGACTTCCTGGTGGTGCCGGCGGGCAGGGCCAGGGCCTTGTCGACGGCCGCGTAGACCTGGGTCGCGCGCCAGCCCTCCGGGATCACCAGGGACGTGGGTTCCGACCCGCCCTCGTCGTCCGTCGTCAGCAGCGGCACCGCCACGGCGGTACCGGCGACGACGGCGCCGGTCACGATCAGGGCGATACGGCCCCGGCGCGTCAGTCGGATCGTTCTCCTCGTGCCTCTCGCACCGCGTGGCGGAGTGTTCGTCTGCATGCGGGCACGGTAACCCCCATCTGCACGCAAACCCGGCATATCGTCATCTTGTCGGCTCCAGTCGGGCGTCCCGGCGCACCAGTGCCGCGTACCTGCCCTCCTGCGCCAGCAGCTCCTCGTGCGTGCCCTGTTCCGCCAGGCGCCCCGAGTCGAGGACCACGATGCGGTCGGCGTCCCGGACGGTGGACAGGCGGTGCGCGATGGTGATGGTGGTGCGGTTGGCGGACAGGGCGTCGATCGCCTTCTGCACGGCGGCCTCGGTGCGCGTGTCCAGGGCACTGGTGGCCTCGTCGAGGACGAGCACGGGCGGGTCGCGGAGGATGGTGCGGGCGATGGCCAGGCGCTGCTTCTCACCGCCGGAGAAGCGGTGGCCGCGCTCGCCCACGACCGTGTCGTACCCGTCGGGCAGGGCGGCGATGTGGTCGTGGATCTGGGCCGCCCGCGCCGCCGCCTCCAGCTCCGCGTCGGTGGCGTCCGGCTTGGCGAAGCGCAGGTTCTCCGCGACCGAGGCGTGGAAGAGGTACGTCTCCTGCGAGACGACGCCGACCGCGCGGGCGAGGGTGTCGAAGTCGAGGTCGCGCACGTCGGCCCCGTCCAGGGTGACCCGGCCGCCCGTCACGTCGTACAGCCGGGGCACGAGGTGGCCGAGGGTGGACTTGCCGGCGCCGGTCGGGCCGACGACGGCGAGGCTGCTGCCCGCCGGGACGGTGATGTCGATGCCGTCGAGGACCGGGCGGCCCGCGCCGTCGTAGCGGAACTCGACGTTCTCGAACCGGACCTCGCCCTTGATGTGGTCGAGGTGGCGGGGGTCGTCCCGTTCGGTGATGTCGATCGGCAGGTCGAGGTACTCGAAGATCCGCTGGAAGAGCGCGAGCGAGCTCTGGATCTGGACGCCGGTCGACAGCAGGCTCACGGTCGGGCGGAAGAGCCCCTGCTGGAGCGAGACGAAGGCGACGATCGTGCCGAGCGAGACCTCGGGACCGCCGAACTGGAGGGCGATGCCGGCGGTCCAGTAGATGACGGCCGGCATGGCGGCCATGACGATCGTGATGACCGCCATCCGCCAGCGGCCCGCCATGTTCGACCTGACCTCCAGGTCGACCAGGCCCTCCGACTCGTCGGCGAAGGCGCGGGTGAGCGAGTCGGTACGCCCCATGGTGCGGCCCAGCAGGATGCCGCTGACGGAGAGCGACTCGGTCACCGTGGCGGCCATCGCGGCCATCTGCTTCTGGCGCCGGGTGGTGATCTTCCTGCGTTCCCGGCCGACGCGGCGGCTGATCCACACGAACACCGGCAGGAGGAGCAGCGAGACGACGGTGAGGCGCCAGTCCAGGACGACCATGGCGGCGATCGTGGCGATCACACTGGTGAGGTTGGAGACCAGGGAGGTCGCCGTTGACGTGACGGTGGCCTGCATGCCGCCGATGTCGTTGGCGATGCGGGACTGGACCTCGCCGGTGCGGGTGCGGGTGAAGAAGGCGAGGGACATCTGCTGCAGCCGGCCGTAGACGGCGGTGCGCAGGTCGTGCATGACGCGCTGGCCGACGGTCGTCGAGATCAACGTCTGCAGGACACCGAAGACGCTGGTGAGGACGGCGCCGAGGATCATGCCGAGGGCGAGCAGGCTCAGCAGGCCCGTGCGCCCCTCGGGGAGGGCGACGTCGAGGATCTCCTTGAGCAGGAAGGGCGTGGCGACCGACACGAGCGACGCGGCACCGACGAGCAGGCCGACGATCGCGAGCCGGGCGCGATAGGGGCGGAAGAGTCTCAGAATGCGGCGCACCTGCCGCGGCTGTTCCTTCGCCTCGGCGGGTGCGGTCCAGGCGGACTCGTGGTCGGGATGCATGGGCTCCTACGGGGGTCGGCAACCGGAAAGGCCGGGCGGGGGAGATCGGGGGCGGGAGGTGGGGGGAAGCCTGCGGATCACGGGATCCGGGCGGACTTCCGGCGACCTTGCGGACGCGATCAGGTGGATCCGACCTTGCGGATCCGACCTTGCGGATCATAGCTCATTGTTACCTATACTCACAATGAACGTAGTCCTGATATTGTTCCCGTATGACCGCCCCCGATCCCGACGGCCTGCTCGCCGAGCAGTTGCTGCGGCTCACGCGCCGGGTGCACCGCATCCAGAAGCGCCATCTCGAACACCGCGACCTCGGCATCACACCGGCCCAGTCCCGGCTGCTGCGCACGCTGGCGCACTACGGCTCGCCGCCCCGCATGGCCGACCTTGCCGAGCGTCTGGAGGTGGTGCCCCGGGCGGTGACGACGCTGGTCGACGGTCTGGAAGCCGCGGGGAAGGTCCGCCGCGTCCCGGACCCGGCCAATCGCAGGGTGATCCGGATCGAACTCACCGACGACGGACGCGCGGCCCTGCGGGAGTTGCACGGCGCGCGCCGCTCCGCCGCGGAGGAGATCCTGGCGCCGCTGACGGGCGAGCAGCGTACGGTGCTCGGCGGGCTGCTGGACACGCTGGTCGACGGCCCCGGTGTCATGCGGGGCGACCGGACCGGGTGACCGGGGGGCGCGTCCTCAGAGCCGCAGGTGCTCCCTGTCCCCCATGACCACCACCGGGTGCAGGTCCGGGTCCAGCGTGCGCAGCAGATGCTCCATGGCCGGCTTGGGCAGGCTCACGCAGGCCGACGTGCCACTGCCGTGGTCCATGTGCAGCCAGATGCCACCCCCCTTGGACGCGCCCCGCGGACGGGTCGGGTCGTTCGGCGGGGTGCCCTTGACCCGGTTGTAGTCGATGGCGATCACGTAGTCGAAGTCGTGCCAGTAGGACTTCTTCCACCACCTCGGTGCCGCGAAGGCGGCGGACCGCGTGTAGGGCAGGCCGGCGCCGGGGGCCGGTGCGGGGTCCGGGAGGACGCCCCCGGCGTCGCTGAGCGTGAAGACACCGACCGGGCTGCGCCGGTCGTTCTCGCGGTGGTCCGTCGTCCACCCCTTCGTACCGTTGTGCGCCGCCCAACTGCGCACGCGCTGCCAGCCGGAGCCCTGCTTCGTGTACAGCACGACCGTGGAGTCGGCGGAGTCCCTGTCCTGCCCGTACACCGCGACGACCTGGCGGGAGTCGGCGGGAACGAGCCGCTGGAGACGGTCGCCGACGCCGGGAACGCGGGTCGGGCCGGCCGTCGCACCACCCGCTCCCGCCCCTCCGGCGGGCCCGCTCGCCCGGGCGCCCGCGCCGGGCCCGGACGGGCCGCCGCAGGCGGACACCGTCGCCAGCAAGGATCCGAGGACCGCCAGAGCGACCGCCGTTCGCCGTGCACCACCCCTACGCATCGGTCCATGGTCGCACCGGCGCGGCATCCGTCGTAAAGGGAGGGGACGGACGGCAGCCGGATTCGTGTCCCCGCGCGGAAAACCGCTTGATTTTGGGCATGCCGCGACGCGAACCTTGCACGGTTTGCAGCCTCTTGCCGCCGCATCGCAACGGCACCCCCTGACACGAGCCACTGGGACGTCATGCAGATCCAAGACCTTCCGTATCCCGACCCGGGCGTGCCGGACGCGCGCTCGGGCCCCCGCTTCCTGCGATGGCTGTTCCGCAACCAGCTGGGAGGACAACTCAAGGCCTTGGCCTGGGGCATGGTGCACTTCGTCTCCGTCTCCGCCCTGCCGTTCTGCGTGGGTTTCGCCATCCAGGCCGTCGTCGACCGGTCCGGCGCCCGACTCGCCCTCGCGGGCGGCCTCCTGGCCTTGTGCTGCGCCGGCAACGCGCTCGGCGACACCTTCCTGCACCGTGCCGCCGTCACCAACTGGATCACCGCGGCGGCCCGGGTCCAGCAACTGCTGGCCCGCAAGACCGCGGTCCTGGGCTCGGCGCTGACCCGCCGGGTCGCGGCGGGCGAGGTCGTGGCCGTCTCCACCGGCGACGTCGAGAAGATCGGCTGGTTCGTGGAGGCCGTCTCCCGCTTCACGGCGGCGGCGCTGACGATCGTGCTGGTCTGTGTCGCCCTGCTCGTCTACGAGCCGGCGCTCGGCGTCGTCGTGATCCTCGGTCTGCCGGTGCTCGCCCTCGCCGTGCTGCCTCTGCTGCCGCGGGCCACCCGACGGGCCGACGTCCAGCGCGAGAAGGCCGGGCGCGCCACCGAACTCGCCTCGGACACCGTCGCCGGACTGCGGGTACTCCGCGGCATCGGCGGCGAGGAGCTCTTCCTCGACCGTTACCGCAGCGCCTCCCAGGAGGTGCGCCACGCTGCCGTGCGCAGCGCCCGGATGTGGTCCCTGATCTCCGCGATCCAGGTGCTGCTGCCGGGGCTGCTGCTGGTCGGCGTGGTCTGGCACGGCGTTCATCTCGCCCGCCAGGGCCGCATCGGGGTCGGCGAACTCGTCACCGTGTACAGCTCCGTCATGCTCCTCACCTATCCTCTTCGGCACTTCGAGGAGATCGCCATGGCGTACTCCTTCTCCCGGCCGTCGGCCAAGCGGGCCGCGCGGGTGCTCGCCCTGGAGCGGGCCACCGACACCGCCGGCTCCCGCGCCGCCGAGGTACCGACCGGGGATCTGTACGACCCGGCCACCGGTCTCCTGGCGTCGAGGGGCCGGTTCACCGCCGTGGTGTGCGGCGACCCGGACGCGGCCGGACGGCTCGCGGAACGGCTCGGTGGGCACCCCTCGGAGCAGGGCGAGTCGGCGCTGCTCGGCGGCGTGCCGCTCGACGAACTGCCGCTGGAGTCCGCCCGCACCGCCGTGCTGGTCCAGGACAAGGACCCGGTCCTGCTCTCCGGCACGCTGCGGGAACTGCTCGACGTGCCCGCCTCCGGCACGGTCGCCGCGCAGGACGCGCTGGCCGCGGCCCAGTGCGACGACGTGCTGGCGGCGCTCACGCAGGGGTCTCCAGGTGTGGACGACCCGATGGACGCCCGGATCACCGAACGCGGACGCTCGCTGTCCGGCGGCCAGCGCCAGCGGCTGGCCCTGGCCCGGTCACTGATCACGGACCCGGAGGCACTCGTCCTGGACGAGCCGACCTCGGCCGTGGACTCGCACACCGAGGCGCGGATCGCGGAAGGCGTGCGGACGCTGCGCGCCGGTCGGACCACCGTGGTGTTCACCTCGTCGCCGCTGCTGCTGGACCGCGCGGACCGGATCGTCTTCCTGCACGACGGCGAGGTCGCCGCGGTCGGTGGCCACCGGGAACTGTTGCACACCGACCCCCGGTACCGCGCGGTGGTGACCCGTGAGACCGACGAGGAGACCGCGGCGCGCGGCTTGACGGTCCCTGCGGCCGGAGGCGGCCCGGAGCCGGCCCCGAACGGTCGGCCGGCGCTGAACGGTGAGCGCCCGCGCGACCGCGAGAAGACCCCGGACGACGGCGCCCTCGTCGACGACGACGTACTGCGCCGACTGGAAGAGATCGAGGAGACGGCATGATCGGCGTCGCGCCACCGTCGTACGACCCGGCGGCCCCGACCACGGCGAGCACCCTGCCCGTCGGGGCACCCGCGACCGTACGCGCGTACACGGGAGAGCTGCTGCGCCGGCACCGCCGGGCGTTCCTCCTCCTGGTCTCCGTCAACACCGTCGCGGTGATCGCCTCCATGGCGGGCCCCTACCTGCTGGGCGGGCTGGTGGAACGGGTGTCGGACGAGTCGCGCGAGCTGAACCTCGGGCTCACCGCCTCGCTGTTCGTGCTCGCGCTCGTCGTCCAGGCCGTGTTCGTCCGGGAGGTGCGGCTGCGCGGAGCCGTGCTGGGCGAGCGGATGCTGGCCGATCTGCGTGAGGACTTCCTCGTGCGGTCGGTCAGGCTGCCGCCCGGCGTGCTGGAACGGGCCGGTACCGGTGATCTGCTCTCCCGGATCACGACGGACATCGACCGGCTCGCCAATGCCATGCGCGAAGCCGTGCCGCAGCTGGCCATCGGTGCCGTGTGGGTGGTGCTGCTGCTCGGCGGGCTCGTGATCACGGCGCCGCCGCTGGCGCCCGCGGTGCTGATCGCGGTGCCGCTGCTGGTCGTCGGCTGCCGCTGGTACTTCCGGCGGGCGCCCGCCGCCTACCGCTCGGAGGCCGCCGGGTACGCCGCCGTCGCCGCCGCGCTCGCCGAGACCGTGGACGCCGGCCGCACCGTGGAGTCCCACCGCCTCGACGCCCGTCGCATCGAGCTGTCGGAGCGGCGGATCACCGAGTGGACGGCCTGGGAGCGCTACACGCTCTGGCTGCGGTCGGTGCTCTTCCCGGTCATCAACGTCACCCATGTGACCGTGCTCTCCTCCGTCCTGCTGATCGGCGGCGTGTTCGTCCTGCAGGGCTGGATCGGGGTCGGTCAGCTGACCACGGCGGCGCTGATCGCGCAGATGCTCGTCGACCCGGTCGGCCTCATCCTGCGCTGGTACGACGAGCTCCAGGTCGCGCAGGTGTCCCTGGCGCGGCTGGTGGGAGTGCGGGACATCGAGCCCGAGGCCGGTGACCCCTCGCTGGCCCCCGACGGGCGGCACGTGCACGCCGACCGCGTGCACTTCGGCTACGTGGAGGGCGTGGACGTCCTGCGCAAGGTGTCGCTGGAGGTCGCCCCCGGCACCCGGCTCGCGCTGGTCGGACCCTCGGGCGCCGGCAAGTCGACGCTGGGCAGGCTGCTGGCCGGCATCTACGGCCCCCGCGACGGCCGGGTCACCCTGGGCGGCGCCGAGCTCTCCCGGATGTCCGCCGAATCGGTCCGCTCGCACGTCGCCCTCGTCAACCAGGAGCACCACGTCTTCGTGGGCTCCCTGCGCGACAACCTGCGCCTCGCCCGGACCGGAGCCACCGACGCCGAACTGTGGGCGGCGCTGGGCGCGGTCGACGCGGACGACTGGTCCCGGGGACTCGACGAGGGCCTGGACACCGAGGTCGGCTCGGGCGGCTTCACGCTCAGCCCGGCCCAGGCCCAGCAGATCGCGCTGGCCCGCCTGGTGCTGGCCGACCCGCACACCCTGGTCCTGGACGAGGCGACGTCCCTGCTCGATCCCCGGGCGGCCCGCCACCTCGAACGGTCCCTCGCCCGTGTCCTCGACGGCCGGACCGTCGTCGCGATCGCACACCGTCTGCACACCGCCCACGACGCGGACGTCATCGCCGTCGTCGAGAAGGGGCGGATCAGCGAACTGGGCAGCCACGACGAGCTGGTCGAGGCGGACGGGGCATACGCGGCGCTCTGGCGCTCGTGGCACGGCTGACCCGGCCCCGCCGGGCACCCTCCGGCCGGAACCGAGCCACCCCACCGCCCGGATCCGGCCGGGCGGTGGGCCGGGCGGGAGCGGGGCGGGCGACACCGGCACACTCGGCGTCGCGGGCCGAAGCACCGGGTACCCGGTCGACGGCTGTGGCGTTGCGCGGTCCCGAACGGGAGTGGAAGGCTGGAAGCAGGCACCGGCTCGGGGTAGGCCCGGGAACCGTGCGGTTCGTGACGGGTGACGCCTGTGCCCCGTGCAGCGGCGGCCCGCCGCGGTCCACGGTGAGAAGGGGCCCGTCCCCACCCCCTGGAGGTACCCGTGAACAGCGCCGACGGATGGGGAGACGACGTCTACCAGCCCGACGGATCCGAGCAGCGGGAGGACACCGGGCTGCTCGACGGGGAGGACACCCTCGAGAACGACGGTGTCGACGATCCGCTCGATCGTGGCTGGTCCCCGCCGGAGCGCCCCTGGGCGGTGGAGCACACCGGCGTGACGGCGGCCGAACGGCAGGCCGGCGAGACGCTGGAGCAGCGGCTCGCCGAGGAACGGCCGGACGTGCTCGCACCCGACGGTGACGGACTGGGAGACTCCGACGGCACCGACGGAGAACTGCTGGACAACGAGGTCGGCGCGGACCGCTCCGGTCGGCTCGTGGCGCCCGACGAGGGGGCTCACGAGGACGAGGAGCCGGCGCTGGTCGCCCTGGACGTCGGAATCGACGGGGCGGCGGCCTCCGCCGAGGAGGCCGCGATGCACGTCGTCGACGAGGACTCGCTGCCCGGCTGACACCCCCTGCGGCGGTGATCCACCGCCGTCCCGACGATCCGCGCCGTACGAGGAGCACTCATGCAGCAGGACAAGCACCCCGAGTACCAGCCTGTCGTCTTCCGTGACCGCAGCGCCGGGTACGCCTTCCTCACCCGGTCCACTGCCACCAGCGACCAGACCATCGCGTGGGACGACGGCGAGACCTACCCGGTGGTCGACGTGGAGATCTCCTCGGAGAGCCACCCCTTCTACACGGGCAAGGCCCGGACGGTGGACTCCGAGGGCCGTGTCGCGCGCTTCGAGCGGCGCTACGGCGGAGGCGAGGGACAGGGCTCGGACACACCGGGCTGAGCGGGCCGGGGCAGCGCCCCTCAGATGAAGTTCAGCGCGGCCGCGCCGCCCACTCCCCCGAGCAGCATGAACGCCGGCATCAGCACCTTCAGCTCGACCCAGCTGCCCGCCCGGAACCGCATGGCCTTCGGCGGGCCGATCGGGTACCAGCGCTTGCGGCCCACCGGTATCGGCCAGAGTATCGGGCAGCCCGAGACGGTCAGCGCGTCCCCGATGTCGTGGACGAGGGCGCCGAGCACGATCGGCAGCCCGAGCCACAGGTACTCCTGTCCCGGCGCGGTGAAGAGCCAGTCCGAGCCGCCGTCCGACTTGTCCAGGATCCCGGCGATGATCCAGGCACTGGTCCCGGCGAGCAGCCAGACCAGCACGTCGCTGCTGGAGCCGCGGGTCGCCCGCCAGAGCAGGCCCTCGATGGCGAGCACCATGTGCACGAAGAGGAGCGCCAGCACCGCCCAGCGGCCGCCCGTGACCGCCAGCGCCGAGGCCCCCGCCCCGATCAGGACCGCCCAGAGCCAGGTGTGGGTCAGCGTCCGGTGTCCGCCGGAGCGCCGTGGGTCGCCCTGCTTCTTCGTGGCCTTGTAGACGGCGTAGGACAGCTTGTCGACGATCTCGCACAGCCCCCGTGAGACGGGTCCGAAGGCCCGGGAGATGGTGGCCGCCTTGTGGTCGAGGTCCGGGGCGAGCGCCGCTCCCGCGCACATCAGGGCTCCGGCGAGCAGCACCGGCCAGGGCATCGGGTACCCCGCGGCGGTGGTCGCCGCCCCGACGCCGAGCCACGCCGCGGCGCCCGAGAGTGAGTGTGCTGGTCCCATCATCGCCGTTGCCCGCCCCATTCCTCGTGTGCCGCTGTGCAGTTGTCCGGGTCCGCTCTTGCCTCGCCGACGACCCAGCGTAGCGTTCGTGATCTTCACGCGGACAGCCGATTCCCCCATCGCGACCGAGGCCAGGCAAGATGGGGGCGTGACCCTCATCGATCAGCTGCCGCGGACCGCCGACCCCGATGCCCTGTACGAAGCCTTCGAGGCGTGGGCGCAGGAGCGCGGTCTCACGCTCTACCCCCACCAGGAGGAGGCGCTGATCGAGGCGGTCTCCGGCGCGAACGTGATCGTGTCGACGCCCACCGGGTCCGGCAAGAGCATGATCGCGGCAGGCGCCCACTTCGCCGCGCTGGCCCGTGACGAGGTCACCTTCTACACGGCTCCGATCAAGGCACTGGTGTCGGAGAAGTTCTTCGAGCTGTGCAAGATCTTCGGCACCGAGAACGTCGGCATGCTGACCGGCGACGCCTCCGTGAACGCCGACGCCCCGGTCATCTGCTGCACCGCCGAGGTCCTGGCGTCGATCGCGCTGCGTGACGGCAAGCACGCGGACGTCGGGCAGGTCGTCATGGACGAGTTCCACTTCTACGCGGAACCGGACCGCGGCTGGGCCTGGCAGATCCCCCTGCTGGAACTGCCGCAGGCCCAGTTCGTCCTGATGTCGGCGACGCTCGGTGACGTCTCCTTCTTCGAGAAGGACCTCGCACGCCGTACCGGCCGTCCCACGGCGGTGGTCCGCTCGGCCACCCGGCCGGTGCCGCTCTCCTACGAGTACCGCTACACGCCCCTCACCGAGACGCTCACCGAGCTGCTGGCCGCGCGGCAGGCCCCCGTCTACATCGTGCACTTCACGCAGGCGCAGGCCGTGGAGCGGGCGCAGGCGCTGATGAGCATCAACATGTGCACGCGTGAGGAGAAGGAGCGGATCGCCGAGCTGATCGGCAACTTCCGCTTCACCACGAAGTTCGGCCGCAACCTCTCCCGTTACGTCCGGCACGGCATCGGTGTGCATCACGCGGGCATGCTGCCCAAGTACCGGCGACTGGTGGAGAAGCTGGCCCAGGCCGGCCTGCTGAAGGTGATCTGCGGGACGGACACGCTCGGTGTGGGAGTCAACGTCCCCATCCGGACGGTGCTGTTCACCGCCCTGACCAAGTACGACGGCAGCCGGGTGCGTACGCTGCGGGCCCGTGAGTTCCACCAGATCGCCGGCCGGGCGGGGCGCGCGGGCTTCGACACGGAGGGCTTCGTCGTCGCCCAGGCGCCCGAGCACGTCGTCGAGAACGAGAAGGCGCTCGCCAAGGCCGGTGACGATCCGAAGAAGCGGCGGAAGGTCGTCCGGAAGAAGGCTCCCGAGGGCTTCGTAGCCTGGTCGGAGAGCACGTTCGACAAGCTCATCGTCTCGGAGCCGGAGCCGCTGACGTCCCGGTTCCGGGTCACGCACACCATGCTCCTGTCGGTGATCGCCCGGCCCGGTGACGCGTTCGCGGCGATGCGGCACCTGCTGGAGGACAACCACGAGCCGCGCAAGCAGCAGTTGCGGCACATCCGGCGGGCCATCGCCATCTACCGCTCGCTGCTGGACGGCGGCATCGTCGAGAAACTCGACCGGCCGGACGCCGAGGGGCGCATCGTCCGTCTCACGGTGGACCTGCAGCACGACTTCGCGCTGAACCAGCCGCTGTCCACGTTCGCCCTGGCCGCGTTCGAGCTGCTGGACCCAGAATCGCCGTCGTACGCGCTGGACATGGTGTCCGTCGTGGAGTCCACCCTGGACGACCCGCGGCAGATCCTCGCCGCCCAGCAGAACAAGGCGCGCGGTGAGGCCGTGGCCGCGATGAAGGCGGACGGTGTCGAGTACGAGGAGCGCATGGAGCGCCTCCAGGACATCACGTACCCGAAGCCCCTGGAGGAGCTGCTCTTCCACGCGTACGACACGTACCGCAGGAGCCACCCGTGGGTCGGTGACCACCCGCTGTCGCCCAAGTCCGTCATCCGCGACATGTACGAGCGGGCGCTGACCTTCACCGAGTTGGTCTCCCACTACGAGCTGGCCCGCACCGAGGGCATCGTGCTGCGCTACCTCGCGAGCGCGTACAAGGCGCTGGACCACACCGTGCCGGACGACCTGAAGTCCGACGACCTGCAGGACCTGATCGAATGGCTCGGCGAGATGGTGCGCCAGGTCGACTCCAGCCTGCTGGACGAGTGGGAGCAGCTCGCCAACCCGGAGGAGATGACCGCCGAGGAGGCGCAGGAGAAGGCCGACCAGGTGCGGCCGGTCACCGCCAACGCGCGCGCCTTCCGCGTCCTGGTCCGCAACGCCATGTTCCGTCGTGTCGAGCTCGCCGCCCTCGACCAGGTCGAGCAGTTGGGCGAGATGGACGGCGACGCCGGCTGGGACGCCGACGCGTGGGGCGAGGCCATGGACAAGTACTGGGACGAGTACGAGGACCTCGGCACCGGCCCCGACGCCCGCGGCCCCAAGCTGCTGGTGATCGAGGAGGAGCCGCAGAACGGGCTGTGGCGAGTCCGGCAGATTTTCGACGACCCGAACGACGACCACGACTGGGGCATCAGCGCGCAGGTCGACCTCACGGCCTCCGACGCGGAGGGCCGGGCGGTCGTCCGCGTCACCGATGTAGGCCAGCTGTGAGCACAGGAGAAGCCCACTCATGACGAATCCGGCCGAGAGCCTCGTGTCCCTGCTCGACCTGGAGCAGATCGAGGTCAACATCTTCCGCGGCCGCAGCCCCGAGGAGTCGCTGCAGCGGGTCTTCGGCGGCCAGGTCGCCGGCCAGGCCCTGGTCGCCGCGGGACGCACCACGGACGGCGAGCGCCCGGTGCACTCGCTCCACGCGTACTTCCTGCGCCCGGGACGCCCGGGCGTGCCGATCGTGTACCAGGTCGAACGGGACCGGGACGGCCGGTCCTTCACGACGCGCCGGGTCACGGCCGTGCAGCAGGGCCGCACGATCTTCACGCTCACCGCCTCCTTCCACAAGCCTGAACAGGGGAGTTTCGAGCACCAGCTGCCGCCGGCCCGCAAGGTCCCGGACCCCGAGTCGCTGCCGACGGTCACGGACGAGGTGCGGGAGCACCTGGGGGCCCTGCCCGAGCAGTTCGAGCGGATGGCCCGCCGCCAGCCCTTCGACATCCGCTACGTGGACCGGTTGCGCTGGAGCGCCGAGGAGGTCGAGGAGGCCGAACCGCGCAGCGCCGTGTGGATGCGCGCGGTCGGGCCGCTCGGTGACGATCCGCTCGTGCACACCTGCGCCCTGACCTACGCCAGCGACATGACTCTGCTGGACGCCGTACGCATCCCGGTGGAGCCTCTGTGGGGGCCGCGGGGCTTCGACATGGCGTCGCTGGACCACGCCATGTGGTTCCACCGGCCGTTCCGTGCCGACGAGTGGTTCCTCTACGACCAGGAGTCGCCCATCGCTACCGGCGGGCGGGGTCTGGCCCGGGGCCGGATCTACGACACGCAGGGACGCATGCTGGTCTCCGTCGTGCAGGAAGGGCTCTTCCGGGCGCTGTAGGTCACGGGCCGGCGCGCCACAGCCTGGTGAACATGCCGCGGATCCGTCCGGGGGCCTCGGCTCCGGACGGGCGGAGCGCGGGGCCGGACGGGGGCGGGCTCTGCACCGGGTTGGGTTCCGGGCGCGGCGCTCGGCGCGGCGGGTGCGGGTCCCTCGGTGCCGGGCCGTGTTCGGCCACCCTCGGAACCGGGCGAGGAAACGGGCGAGGGGCCGGGCGCTGTCCGCGAGCGACGTCCACCGCGCCCGCCAGGTCCGCGCGGAGCCAATCGATCTCGTCGGGGTCGGTCGCCGTCATGATCTCCTCGGCGAGCTGCGCGGCCGGGGAGCCGGGGGTCCCGTGGAACGGCTGGGCCGGGCGGAACCGCAAGAGGTGGGAACGTTCGTAGGGGTCCCTGACGACCTCCGAGACCTCCACCGGGTCGAGCAGCGACGCCACGGCCGCGGCCCGGGACCACGGGTCGTCGGCCCGGCGGAGCAGGAACCCCAGGTACCGGCCCCGCCAGTTGCGGGGGCGCAGGTCCAGGCCCTCCGTCAACTGGTCCCGCAGTCCCTCCGGTGTACGGCCCTTCAGGAGTGCGGCGTTCCCCTCGTCGGACGCGAACTGCCGCAGGTCGTCGGCCAGGTAGAGCCAGACGACGGCGCGGTACCGGTTGACGTAGAACGACACGGGCACCAGGAGGCCCAGACGTGCGAGGCGGGTGAAGCGGGCCCTGGTCACTCCCAGGAGAGCCGCGCCCTCCGCGGTCCCGACGCAGCGGACACTCTCCCGCAGTCCTTCGGGGAAGCCCTGTTGCGCCCGGACCCGCTCGATCTCGTCGCGGGCCACCCGCCCGCCTCCCCCTCCCCCTTCGTCGGGCAGCGTGCGGACGCGGCCGAGGTGCACCGCGAGGGCGAACTCGCTGCGCTTGAGGCCGAGTTCACGTGCCGCCCGGCCGGGCGCGAGGGATGTGCCGCGGGTGGTGCCGATCCGGTCTGCGGAGGCCGTCGTTTCGTGCGTGAGGGTGTTGCCGGACATGCTCGTCTCCCCCGTGGAGTGTGCGGCCGGCGCCGTCCGCGCCCGCCTGACACGAAAACCGTAGCCGCTGGCGCGGACTCGGCGACGGGCCTGTGGAAAACTTCCCGGCCGACCTCACCAGAGGATGAAAACCCCAGGTCAGAACTCTGTCGGCGCTATGCGACCCGGCTGTCGCGCGTCGACGTCGAGGTGTTCACCGACCCGGTTCACGAGCAGCGTCATCTCGTAGGCGATCTGCCCGATGTCCGCTTCGGCGCCGCTGAGCACGCACAGGCAACTGCCCGAGCCGGCGGCGGTGACGAACAGGACGGCGTCGTCGAACTCGACCATCGTCTGCTGCACCTGCCCGGCCCCGAAGTGGCGGCCCGAGCCCTTGGCCAGGCTGTGCAATCCGGACGAGACGGCGGCGAGGTGCTCGGCGTCCTCCCTCCGCAGGCCCGTACTCGCCCCGGTCACCAGCCCGTCGTTGGACAGCACCAACGCGTGCCGGACGTGTTCCACCCGCCCGGTCAGGTCGTCCAGCAGCCAGCCGAGTCCCTGGTTCTGCACCATGGTCCGAACTCCCCGTGTTGTCCCCGTATGCATGGTCTCCCCCTGGCCGGAGGATCTGCCCGCCAGCCTTCCCCACGCCCGTGCTCCGGGCAAGGAGGATGGGGGCATGGCAGAGAAGATGACCGATGAGGAATGGCGGGCGTTCGTCACGGACGGCACCCGCACCGCGAAGCTGTCGACCGTCCGGGCGGACGGCAGCCCGCACGTGGCCCCGATCTGGTTCCTGCTCGACGGGGACGACGTGGTGTTCAACACCGGCAAGGACACGGTGAAGGGACGCAACCTGGTGCGCGACGGCCGCGTCGCCCTGTGCGTGGACGACGACCGGCCGCCCTTCGACTTCGTCGTGCTGCAGGGGCGTGCGCGGATCTCGGAGGACCTCGCGGACCTCCGGCTCTGGGCCGAGCGCATCGGTGCCCGGTACATGGGCGAGGAGCGCGCCGCGGAGTTCGGGGCCCGCAACGGCGTCCCGGGCGAACTGCTCGTCCGCGTCACCGTGGAGAAGGTCCTGGCGCAGAGGGCCGTGGCGGACTGAGGCCCGACCGGTCCGACGCGCGGCGCGGTCAGCGCACGGAGTCGAGCAGTCGGGCGGTGTGCATCCGCCCGGCGTACTCGACGAGCCGGATGAGCACCTCCGCGGCGGCGCGCGGCGCGGTGCGGAGGTGCTCGCCGACGCGTCGCACCAGACGTGCCATCTCGTAGGCCACCAGGCCGATGTCCGCGGTCACGGCGGTGAGGACGGCGAGACGGGAGCCGGCGCCGGCGGCGGCGACGAAGAGGAAGCCGTCGTCGATCTCCACCATGGTCTGGCGCACGCCCCCGGCACCGAAGTGGCGACCGGCGCCTTTGGCCAGGCCGTGGAAGCCGGAGGCGACCGCCGCCAGGTGCTCGGCGTCCTCGCGTCCGAGGCCGGTCGAGGCGCCGACGGCGAGGCCGTCGTTCGACAGCACCACGGCGTGTCGTACTTCGCCCACCCGTATGACGAGGTCGTCCAGCAGCCAGTCGAGTTCGCGGGTCCGCCGGGCGGTTCCCGGGCCGGGATCGTGGATCATGCGGGGTCACAACGGGGGCGCATTGCGAAAGGTGTTGCTATCTGACGCAGAGAAGCGCTGAAACGATCGCGTCATGCTCGAACGTGCGCGCTGCGGCGTCCTCCCTGCGCTTGGGGGATCATGCGGACCATGAGCGACGACCACACACACGTGCAGGACTTCTTCGGCGCCCGCGCCGCGGACTGGGACAGCCGGTTCCCCGACGACGGGCCCGCCTACGAGGCGGCGGCCGCACAGCTGCGTCTGCGGGAGGGGGACCGCGTGCTCGACGCGGGGTGCGGTACCGGCCGCGCCCTGACACCGCTTCGGGCGGCCGTGGGGCCGTCGGGCCTCGTGGTCGGGGCCGACCTGACACCTGCGATGCTCCAGGCCGCCGTAAGGGCCGGACGGGATCGTGACGGGTGGCTGCTGCTGACCGACGTCGCCGCGCTGCCGCTGCGGTCCCGTTCGCTCGACGCCGTGTTCGCGGCGGGTCTCGTCGCGCACCTGCCCGATCCCGCGCGCACCGTGCGGGAGTTGGCACGCGTCGTGCGCCCCGGCGGGGTGCTGGCCCTGTTCCACCCGATCGGCAGGGCGGCGCTCGCCGCACGGCAGGGGCGGCAGCTCACACCGGACGACCTCCGTGCCGAGCACCGTCTCCGCCCCCTGCTGGCCGGTTCCGGGTGGCGCATGACGTCGTACGTCGACGAGGACGACCGCTTCCTGGCGCTGGCCGTGCGCGAGGACTGACCGATCAGCCCCGGCCCGCGACCGCGGCCGCGAAGACGTCGGGCCGGTCGAACATGACGTTGTGCCCGGCCCCCGGCACGGTCATCACGCGCACGCCCGCGTCTTCCAGCGCCTGTCGGCCCGCCACTTCACCGCTGAGTTCGCCCTGCAGGTACACCCGGTCGACCGGCAGCCCTTCGAGGAGGGCGCGCATCACGGGCCGCGACCCCCGGCGCAGCCCCACGGCGGAGCGGTGCAGGGCCCGGGGGTCGGTCAGCCGCATCGTCGCCGCCCACACCGGTCCGACGTGCTCCAGCACGCGCGCGTGGCCGCCGTCGACGAAGTCGTCCTCCTCATGGGCGGCGATGCCGCTGCTGCCGGCGGTCGGTGGCGGGCAGGCGTCGAGGTTGGCCTCCGTGAGGACCAGGCGGGAGACCAGCTCGGGCCGACGGTGCGCGAGGACGACGGCGACGGCGCCACCCATGCTGTGCGCGATCAGCTCGGCTCCGGACAGGCCGGCCTCGTCCAGCGCGGCGGCCAAGGCGTCGGCGTGGTCCTCGAGGGTGTAGCCGAAGCGCGCGGGCCGGTCGCTGATGCCGTGACCGGGCAGATCCACGAAGAGGCTGCGCCGTCCCGCGAGTTCGGGACGCGCCGCGATGTGCGCGTGGTACACGGACGACATCGCACCGAGACCGTGCACGTACACCCGCGCGGGTTCCTCACCCGGCGTCTCCGTCCAGCGGATGCGACTTCCCTCGCTGTCGAACCGGGCTTGTCGCATTCCGTCCTCCCTCGATGGGCCGCGGTCCTCGCCGCCCCTTCAGGAGAATACATCGGAAGCGATGTATTCGGTAAGCGAAGTACCGCATGCTCGATGTACAGCGGTCGTGCGCGAGAATGCGGGCATGCTGGAACTGTCCATCCTCGGATTCCTGTACGACGCCCCCCTGCACGGCTACGAGCTGCGCAAGCGCATCAGCGCTCTGACCGGGTACGTCCGGCCCGTCGCCGAGAGCACGCTCTACCCCGCGATCAAGCGCCTGGAAGCGGCGGGCCTCCTCGCGCGCGCCACGCAGCCGGGCGCCGTGGCGGCCCCGCGCCATGTTCTGACGCTCACCGAGGAGGGACGGCAGGAGCTGCGCCGCCGGCTCGCCGAGCCGACGAAGCGTGACATCACCGACGAGAACCGCTGGTTCACGCTCCTCGCCTTCCTCCGGCACCTGGACGACGCCGGCGCCCAGGCCGCCGTACTGCGCCGCCGCCTGACCTTCCTGGAGGAACCGGCGAGCTTCTTCTACGACGGTGACCGGCCGCTGCGCGCAGAGGAGCTGGACGACCCCTTCCGGCGAGGTGTCCTCACCATCGCCCGAGCCACGTCCCGGGCCGAACTGGGCTGGCTGCGCGAGACCCTCGGCTCACTCGGCGGCTGACGCCCCGATCCGACGGACCGGACAGCCCCGGACGCCGGGGGTCGGGTGGGTGCCCAGCTCCGCCAGCAGGTAACCGTCCGGGTAGCCCTTGATCTCCCTGTTCTGCCGGGCGTGGTGCGGGGCACGCCTCGGTGGCATCAGGCGGACCGCGCGCCCGCGCAGGCGCACCGCGCGGCGTACGATCGCGCGGCTGGTGGTGCTCGGCGGCGTGTACCGGAACGCGCGCAGGAGGGGCTCGTCGAGCAGGGCGAGGGTGCCGGTACGCAGGAGCGGTGCGAGGGCGCCGGGGTACCAGGAGGCCATGAGGTCGAGGGTGCCGTCGGCGACCCGGCGTGCCTCCTCGTCCCACGCGAAGTGGGCCTCCTCGTAGGCGTCGAGGCAGGCCTCGAACTCCTCGTACGACGTGGGAACGTCCCTGATGCCCATGTGCCGTCCCAGCGTGCGGTGGTGGACGGCGGAGGCGACGGTCTCGTGACGCGACAGCCTGCGCCAGCCGTAGGCGTCGATCCAGCGCTTGGGGATCACCACGAACGTGCACAGGACGTACCGCATGTCGTCGTTGGTGATGTCGTAGGCGCGGTGCATCTGGTTGATGCGCCGGATGGCCGTGCGGCCCTGCTCACTGCCGAAGCCGTGCTCGACGACGGCGTCGAGCAGCAGCGCCGTGTCGTCGTAGCGTTTCTGCGCCCGCTCCGTGAACTCCGCCGTCCGCGCCAGCAGTCGGCCGATGCTCGGCACGGCGTAGGTGCGGTACAGCGCCAGCTCCAGGGCGCGGGCGAAGTCCCACGGGAACTCGTAGGCCGAGGCCAGCCGATAGATCTCCGACGCGTCCTCGTAAGGGTCCATCCGCCGGATCTGCCGCAACCGCTCGTAGCGCTTCACAGTCCCCGTCCCCTTCTGCCGTAGGAACTTCAACTCTACGTTGGGGAGCGTGAGATGCACGGTCGCCGACCGTGGCATCCGGCAGGGGAGGTGGTCCGCTTGTTCGGCAGGATCCGCGAGAACTGGGGCAGGTCTCGCACCGTCCGGCGCACCGGGGGGAGCGGCGGAGGGGAGCCGCGTTCGCACAATCTCTTCGATGCCGCCGCCGCCTACGTCGCGGCGGCCGCGGAGAACGACCAGGAGGGCATCGACGAGGCGGCGGGCTGGGTGTCACCGGAGGCCCTGTCGTTCGGGGTGAACGAGCTGGCCTGCCGGGCCGTGATCGCGCTCGCGCGGGAGCGCGGCGAGTCGCCGCGGGAGGTGGCCCGGGACCTTCTGGGCCTGCCCGCGCCCTGACCCGGCCCTCCGGGCCGGTGGTCGATTCGCCCCGACCAGCCGGAAAGCTGCAGCTCGGGTGCGTCTGGGAGTCGTGACAAGGGCTTCCCGGTCGCACTAGGGTGCGCGCCATTGGACCAACCGATGGGGAGGCTGGGATGGCCGGGACGGACGAGGACACCGTCGCCGCCGCGGAAGATGCGCTCTACGTGCTCACGGCGGTGTTGCTGACGCCGGCGAAGTTCCCGAGTGTGCTGGGCGACGACTACGTGGAGGCGTGCGCGGCGCTCGGTCTACCGCCGCTGGCCGACGGCTACGGCCTGGTGCTCGGCCAGGACGGCGACGGTGCGCGGTGGACGGTGGTCATCGATGACGCGTCGCTGGTCGCCGTGGCCGTGGCGTCCTGGGACTGCGGGATGGAGTACGAGCTGTCGCCGGACGAGCGTACGGTCGTCACCGCGCTGCCCGGCTGGCCCCTGGCGGTCGCCGTGGCGGCCCCCGGCGTGCCCGCGCCGCACGATCCCGGCCCCGAGTCCGTTGACCAGCCCGCTTTGACGCCGCCGGACACGTCCGTGTGGGGGCCGGCGCAGCGACGTCTGGGGGCCGACGAGATCGCCCTGCAGTGGGCACAGTGGCGGGAGCAGATCGACGACGCGGACTTCCCCGTGCCGGACGGCGGGCCCGCCGCGGACGGGCGTGTCCCGGACGACGACGCCGACGAGGACCGGGCCACCGGCGCCGACGAGGGGGCGCCGGCCGGCGGCACGGATCGGGCCGCCGCCGTGGACGGCACCGGCACCACGGGCGGGGGCGCCACGGCGGATCAGGCCGACGCCGTGGGAGGGGTCGATGCCGGGTCCCCCGGGCACAGCGGGGTCCGGCGCGTGCTCGCGGAAGCGCGCGCCTACGTCGACACGCCCCCGCCACTGGGCCGGGTCCGTTCGTCGTTCGCGTCGGGGGACGCCCGGACGCTGCGGGCCGACGGTCCCGGCTGGTCACTCGTCGCCCGCACCGACGACATCGCCTTCATCCTGCTCGACGAGGAACCCGGAGAGGTTCTGCCGGTGGGCCGGGGGCCGTCGCTGCCCGGGCTCCTGGAAGCCCTCGACAGAATGGCGGTGCGGCCGAGCTGATCGGGTGGCGGAGAGCCCGGCAACGGTGCGGGACGGCCCCGGGCCGCCTTCGCCCCCACACCTGGCCGTTCCCTCATGTGGTTCGAGCACATGGCTACGGCCGCGGTGGGCCCGCACGATGGGGCAGCCCTGAGCTCCGCCCCACAGCGCCTGGAGACCCTGATGCGTCTGCCCCGTGGTGTCCCGTTCCTCGCCGCCGCCCTCACCGCGGTTGCGCTCACCCAGCCGGCTCCCGCGGCCGCGCAGGCCGACGGAGGGGGACACTGCTCCCGCCAGGACCGGGTGCGGGTGCCGGGCGCGGCTCTGCAGCGCAGCGCCTGTCTGGACGATCTGACCACCACCGGGCTCGCGGGCACCCCGTACACCGACATGGCCGACCAGGCCGGGCTGACCGCCGGTGGCACCGAGGTGCCGTCCGGTGTTCCCGGCGTCCAGGTCGACGGCTACTTCCCGGACTCCTCCCGCTTCAACGCCACGCACGGCTGGCGGCACGACGCGCAGTTCGTGATCCGGCTGCCGGACCGCTGGAACGGCGGCCTCGTCGTCACGGGGGCGCCGGGCACGCGCAAGCAGTACGCCACGGACAAGGCGATCTCCGACCGCGTCCTCGCCCAGGGGTACGCGTACGCCGCGACCGACAAGGGCAACAGCGGCGCGGACTTCTACCGGGACGGCGCACGGCCCGGAGACGCGGTCGCCGAGTGGAACACCCGCACCACGCAGCTCACCCGCGCCGCCCGGCGCGTGGTCGCCCAGCGCTACGGACACGCACCGCGTCACACGTACATCACCGGGATCTCCAACGGCGGCTATCTCACCCGCTGGCAACTGGAGAACCACCCGGAGCTGTACGACGGCGGTGTGGACTGGGAGGGGGCGCTGTGGACCGCGGACGGCCCCAACCTGCTCACGTCCCTGCCGGTGACGGTGGCCCGGATGCTCGGTGAGGCACGTGAGGAGGACCTGTACACGGCGGGCTTCGCGCGTGGATCCGAGTTCCTGTGGCCGTACCACGAGAAGGCCTACTGGGGGCTGACCCAGAAGATCTACCGCGCCGAGTTCGACCCGGGCTACGACCCCCGCTGTCCAGGACCGACCGCCGGGTCCGCGCTGGAGGAGATCCTGGCGCCGTGCCCCTCCGACGCGGCCTACGACTACGCGGCGCGCCCCGCCTCCGTCCACCGCGCGGTGGCCCGGGTCGCCCTGACCGGACGCGTCGCGAAGCCGCTGATCACCCTGCACGGCGATCTCGACGCGCTGCTGCCCAAGGCCGCCGACTCCGACGTGTACGCCCGCATGGTCGACGCGAGCGGCCGGGGGAGGCTGCACCGGTACTACGCGATCCGGGGCGGCACCCACGTCGACGGGCTGTACGACACCCATCCCGACAGGCTGCGGCCCATCCTGCCCTGCTACCGGTCGGCGTTCGACGCGCTGACCGCGTGGGTGGAGCGGGGCACCCCGCCGCCCGCGGACCGCACGGTCGGCAGGCCCGCGGACGGTGACGTGGTCAACTCCTGCTCGCTGCGGGAGCCGGCCGCGACGGGGCGTTAGCGCCTCATCGGCCTATCTCCCTGCGGGTCCTACGGCGCAGCCTGCGCCGCTGCGAGGGGTCCAGGGTGAGGTACGCGGCGGCCGGGACTCCCAGAACGATCAGCAGGGCAGCCCACCACGGGAGCCAGATCAGCAGGATGAGCCCGGCCGCCACACCTCCCGCGGCAACCTTGGCGTTCTTCGACATGGTGTCGCCTCCTTCGCGGCCACTGCCGCTCTCTGTCCTGAAAACGGGCCCGCGCTCCCGGCAGTTCCGTGCGGCGCCCCTGAGACCTCCCTGAGGCTCGACCCCTACGCGACCCCGAGAAGCCGCACGGCGGCGCTTCCTCCCCGCCACTTCAGTCGGAGGGGTCGTCCGGTACCGCCACTCTCCTCCTCGAACAGTGTCGCAAGCCACACTCGAGGCGCACCCCACGGCACCGGAAAGCATGTAGGCTCTGCGATCGCGACGTTGACTAGTCAAATTTGAGGAATACATCATCGCTGCACGGACCGCCCTCCCGGCCGCACTCTCCGCCCTCCCCGACCTCGCTCACGGCCGTGCCGTCTTCCTGCCCGGCGATCCCGCCCGCACCGGGGCGGTCGCCTTCTGGCGCCCCGACACCGAGGCCCCTCCGGGCATCGCCACGGGGCTGCCCGCGAAGCGTCTGACGGTCGCGCTGCCCGAGGGTGACGGTGTGCGCCCGGTGAGCGTGTCGGCGACGCTGCTTCCGGTGGGGTCGGCCCTCCCGGTCCTCACGCGCGCGGGGGTCCGCGCGGAGGGCCATCGGGCGACGGAGTTCTGGGGCGCGGTCGCGGTCGAAGCCCTCCACCTCGTGGCGCGCGGGCTGCTGCTGCCCGGCCTGTCGGCGACCGACCACGAGGCCTGGCGCGCGGGCCCGATGGGCGCCGACGACGTCGAGCGCCTCCGCCATCTGGCGGCCGCCATGCCGCCCGAGGCGCACGCGGTCCCGATCGACGGCGTCGAACCCCTGCGGCTCCCCGACCCGGAAGGGCTGGTGCGCGCCTTCCTGGACGCCGTCGCCGACTCGATGCCCCGCTCCCCCGCCGCCGCGCTGGTGACGGCCGGTCCCGCCTACGCCTCCTGGGAGCCGCGGCGGATGCCCGAACTGCGCGAGTGGGCCGCCGACGTCGCCGCGGGACACGACGCGGGCGTACGCCTGTCCCTGCGCCTCGAGGTCCGGGGGCTGTCGGACGCGGCGCCCTCGGAGGCTCGGCCGACGTTCCGGGCGGTGGTCCAGGTGCACAGCGTGAGCGATCCGGCGCTCGTGGCGGACACCGCCGAGGTGTGGGCCGGATCCGTGGGCACCGCGTTCGGCGCCCGCGCGCGGCTGGACACCCTGCTCGCCCTCCGCCGGGCCGCCCGGGCCTGGCCCGCCCTCACGCCGTTGCTGTCGGCGGCCGTGCCGGACGCGGTCGAACTGGCCGACGAGGAGGTCACCGAGCTCCTCGGGACGGCTTCCCGGGCACTGGCCGGCGCGGGAGTCGACGTGCACTGGCCGAGGGAACTGGCCCGTGACCTGACCGCTCACGCGGAGGTCGGACCGCCCGAGGAGGAGTCGGCGGGGCGCACGGCCTCGTCCGACGCCGGTCCGTCGTTCCTGTCCGCCGACGCGCTGCTCGCCTTCGACTGGTCGTTCGCCCTCGGCGACCGACGGCTCACTCGCGCGGAACTCGAACTCCTCGCGGAGGCCAACCGCCCCCTGGTGCGCCTGCGTGACCAGTGGGTGCTCGTCGCCCCGGAGGAGGCGCTGCGCGCTCGCAGCCGCCGGGAGCACAAGGTCACGCCCGTCGACGCGCTCGCCGCCGCCCTGACGGGCTCGACGGAGATCGACGGCGAGCGCGTCGAGGTGCGCCCCACGGGGTGGCTGGCCGAGCTGCGGGAACGCCTCGCCGATCCCGAGGCGCGGGAGGCCGTGGGACAGCCCGCGTCGCTCGACGCCACGCTGCGCGACTACCAGCTGAGGGGACTCGGCTGGCTGGTCCGCATGACGTCACTGGGTCTGGGGTGCTGTCTCGCCGACGACATGGGTCTCGGCAAGACCGTCACCCTGATCGCGCTGCACCTGCACCGGCAGACCGACCCGGCTGCCGCCGGGCCCACGCTCGTGGTCTGCCCGACCTCCCTCATGGGCAACTGGCAGCGGGAGATCGAGCGGTTCGCGCCCGGCACACCCGTGCGCCGCTTCCACGGCGCACGACGTGACCTGGAGGGCCTCCCGGACGGCGCGTTCGTGCTCACCACCTACGGCACCATGCGCCTGGACGCCGAACGGCTGGCCTCCGTCCCGTGGGGCCTGGTCGTGGCGGACGAGGCACAGCACGTGAAGAACCCGTACTCGGAGACCGCGCGGCAACTGCGTTCCATCGGCGCGCGCGCACGCGTGGCACTCACCGGCACCCCGGTGGAGAACAACCTCTCGGAACTGTGGGCGATCCTCGACTGGGCCACTCCGGGTCTGCTGGGGCGGCTCGGCAGGTTCCGCGAGCACTACGCGCAAGCCGTCGAAGGGGGCCGGGACCCGGCGGCTGCGGAGCGTCTGGCGCGCCTCGTTGGGCCGTTCCTCCTGCGCCGACGCAAGTCGGACCCCGGCATCGCGCCGGAACTGCCGCCCAAGACGGAGACCGACCACCCGGTGTCGCTGACCGCTGAGCAGACGGGTCTGTACGAGGCGGTGGTGCGCGAGGCACTCGAGGAGATCCCCGGGGCCGGCAGTATGGCGCGACGCGGCATGATCGTGAAACTGCTGACGAGCCTCAAGCAGATCTGCAACCACCCGGCGCAGTTCCTCAAGGAGGACCGTCCCCGGATCGCCGGACGCTCGGGGAAGCTGGAACTGCTGGACGAGTTGCTCGGCACGATCCTCGCCGAGAGGTCGAGTGTGCTGGTCTTCACGCAGTACGTGCAGATGGCGCGCCTCCTCGAACGACACCTGGCCGCCCGCGGCGTGCCGTCGCTGTTCCTCCACGGGGGAACGTCCGTCACGGCACGGGAGGCACTCGTGCGGCGCTTCCAGGACGGAGAGGTCCCGGTGTTCCTGCTGTCGCTGAAGGCGGCGGGCACCGGACTGAACCTCACGCGCGCGGAGCACGTCGTGCACTTCGACCGCTGGTGGAACCCGGCCGTCGAGGCACAGGCCACCGACCGCGCCTACCGCATCGGCCAGACCCGCCCCGTGCAGGTGCACCGGCTGGTCGCGGAGGGGACGGTCGAGGACCGCATCGCCGCCCTGCTGAACCGCAAGCGGAAACTGGCCGACGCCGTACTGGGAGCCGGCGAGGCGGCGCTCACGGAGCTGACGGACACGGAACTCGCCGATCTGGTCGAGCTGCGAGGGGGCACGCGATGACACGGTACGACGACGACACGCAGCGGACGTTCGCCGCGCTGCCGCCCGCAGCGGGCCGGGGCTTCGCGCAGACCTGGTGGGGCCGGTCCTGGCTGAAGGCCCTGGAGGACGCCGCGCTGGACACGGCCCAGGTGAAGACGGGCCGCCGGCTCGCACGCGCGGGAGCCGTCGGGGCGGTGTCGGTACGGCCGGGCCGCATCACCGCCGTCGTCCAGGACCGGGACGGCACCGCGCACCGGGCCGACGTCCTGCTCGAGAAGCTGTCCGACGCCCAGTGGGACCGCTTCGTCGACATGGCGATCGAGCGGTCCGGGCACGTGGCCGCCCTGCTGGACCACGACATGCCACCGCACCTCGTGGAGGACGCCGCGACCGCGGGGATCGACCTGCTGCCGGGCCTGGGCGACCTGGAACCGGAGTGCGACTGCGGCGCCTGGGACCACTGCGGGCACACCGCCGCGCTCTGCTACCAGGTGGCCCGGCTGCTGGACCAGGACCCCTTCGTGCTGCTGCTGATGCGGGGCCGCGCGGAGAGCGCCGTACTCGACGCCCTTCAGACGCGCGGCGGGACGTCCGCGGAAGAAAGCGCCTCGCGTCCGGCGGGGGTGGACGCCGCCGAGGCCTACGCGGCGGGGCACGTGCTGCCTCCGCTGCCCCCGCCGCCCGCGCTGCGCAAGGAGCCGGGCGTACCGCCCTCCCTGGAGACCGAGACGGTGCCACCCGCCGGCATCGACCCCGCCGCGCTGGCCTACGTGGCCTCGCAGGCCGCGGCGGAGGCACACCGGCTGCTCGCCGAGGCTCTGCGTTCGGGGGCCCCGGGTGACGGGCAGACCGGGTCCGCGGAGGCGACCGCTGCGCAGGACGCGGTACGGCTGGCGGCCGGCGACCCCGGACCGGAAGTGACGCGACGCCTCGGTGAGGGCTCGGGACGTGACGGGGAGGAACTGGCCGTCGCCGTGCGCGCGTGGCGGCTCGGGGGCGCGGCCGCCCTGTCCGTGCTCGAGGAGGAGTGGACGCCGCGGGGCGACACGTACACACGCGCGCGTGCCGCGCTCGGGTCCGCCTGGGACGAGGACGAGCGGCCGTCGCTGCGGGCACGGGCCAACCGGTGGACCGTCGTGGGCGCGCCGCATCAGCTCCGGCTGGACCGGGACGGCCGCTGGTGGCCGTACCGGAGGGAGCGGGGCCGTTGGCTCCCGGCGGGCGGCCCGGTCCAGGACCCGGCGACGGCCCTGGCCGCGGCGGCGCTCGCGGCGGACGAGGAAGCGTGACCCCCCGCCCCCCGACATCGCGCCGGTGGGACGGGGGGTCGAGCGTGCTCCGGCCCCACCTGTGAACAGGGGGAACAGGAGCCGTCGCGCAGCGGACGGACCGCTCAGCGGGCGCCGAGGAGGTGGTCCATGGCGAGCTGGTCGAGGTGCTCGAAGGCCATGCCGCGGGCGGCGGCCTCGTCCACGTCGAAGGTGTCGTAGGCGGTCGGGTCGGCCAGCAGCGCCGCGAGGCCGTCCTCGGCGGTCGGACGGGCCAGCTCGTCCAGCCGCGCCGCGGCGAGCGCCTCCTGCACCTGCGGGTCGGAGCGGAACGCGGCGGCCCGGTCCTTGAGGATGAGGTAGTTGCGCATGCAGCCGGCCGCCGACGCCCACACGCCGTCGAGGTCCTCGGTGCGCGGCGGCTTGAAGTCGAAGTGCCGCGGCCCCTCGTACCCGGCCCGCTCCAGCAGGTCGACCAGCCAGAACGCGGCCCTCAGGTCACCCGCGCCGAACCGGAGGTCCTGGTCGTACTTGATGCCGGACTGGCCGTTGAGGTCGATGTGGAACAGCTTGCCCGCCCACAGTGCCTGCGCGATGCCGTGCGGGAAGTTCAGCCCCGCCATCTGCTCGTGACCGACCTCCGGGTTCACGCCGTAGAGCTCCGGCCGCTCCAGCCGCTCGATGAACGCCAGCGCGTGGCCCACCGTCGGCAGCAGGATGTCACCGCGGGGCTCGTTCGGCTTGGGCTCGATCGCGAACCTCAGGTCGTAGCCCTGCTCGGTGACGTACTCGCCCAGCAGGTCGAAGGCCTCCTTCATGCGGTCCAGCGCGTCCCTCACGTCCTTGGCCGCACCGGATTCCGCGCCCTCCCGGCCGCCCCAGGCGACGTACACGCTCGCACCCAGCTCCACCGCGAGGTCGATGTTGCGGATCGTCTTGCGCAGCGCGTACCGGCGCACGTCGCGGTCGTTCGCGGTGAACGCGCCGTCCTTGAAGACCGGGTGCGTGAACAGGTTCGTCGTCGCCATCGGGACCTTCATGCCCGTCGCGTCCAACGCCTGCCGGAACCGCTTGACGTGCTCCTCGCGCTCGGTGTCGCTCGACCCGAACGGGATCAGGTCGTCGTCGTGGAACGTGACCCCATACGCGCCCAGCTCGGCCAGGCGCCGTACCGACTCCGCCGGGTCCAGCGCCCGCCGGGTGGCGTCACCGAAGGGGTCCCGGCCCTGCCAGCCGACCGTCCACAAACCGAACGTGAACCTGTCCTCGGGAGTGGGCTGGTAGTTCATTCCGCGGCTCCTCACTCGCTGCCGATCACTCGCTGCCGACTATTTCGTCATGGCGCTTTACAAATTAGTATGCACACACGCTCCTGGGAAGGGACAAGGTGTCCCCCCGACGCAGTACGAGCAGTCCGCTCAGACCCCGCGGAGCCGCGGAAGAGGAGAAGCCCGATGTCAGCAGCCGAGGGTCCGCTCGTCGTGGGTGTGGACACGTCCACCCAGTCCACGAAGGCACTGGTCGTCGACGCCGCCACCGGCCAGGTCGTCGCGAGCGGCCAGGCACCCCACACCGTCTCCTCCGGGGCGGGCCGCGAGAGCGATCCGCGTCAGTGGTGGGAGGCCCTGCGCGAAGCGCTGCACCAGTGCGGCGACGCCGCTCGCGAGGCGGCCGCGGTGTCGGTCGGTGGACAGCAGCACGGACTGGTCACCCTGGACGCCCAGGGAGATCCGGTGCGCCCGGCCCTGCTGTGGAACGACGTGCGTTCGGCCCCGCAGGCCCGTCGGCTGATCGATGAGCTGGGCGGCCCCGAGACGTGGGCGGAGCGCACGGGCAGCGTGCCGAGCGCCTCGTTCACGGTCACCAAGTGGGCCTGGCTGGCCGAGCACGAGCCGGAGGCGGCCCGCGCGGTCAAGGCCGTTCGGCTGCCCCACGACTACCTCACCGAGCGCCTCACCGGTGAGGGGACCACCGACCGCGGCGACGCGTCCGGAACCGGTTGGTGGGCCTCCGGTACGGAGTCGTACGACGAGGACATCCTCGCGCGCGTGGGGCTCGATCCGGCGTTGCTGCCCCGTACGGTGCGGCCCGGCGAGGTGGCCGGCACCGTGCGCGACGGTCACGACCTGCCGTTCTCCAAGGGCACCCTGGTCGCCGCGGGGACCGGCGACAACGCGGCCGCCGCACTGGGCCTCGGGCTCCGCCCCGGCGTTCCGGTGATGAGTCTCGGCACGTCCGGCACCGTGTACGCCGTGTCGCGGCGCAGGCCCGCCGACCCGACCGGCACCGTGGCGGGCTTCGCCGACGCACGCGGCGACTGGCTGCCACTGGCCTGCACCCTCAACTGCACGCTCGCCGTCGACCGCGTCGCGGCCCTGCTGAACCTGGACCGGGAAGCCGTCGAACCGGGCACCGAGGTCACCCTCCTGCCCTACCTCGACGGCGAACGCACACCGAACCTGCCGCACGCCTCCGGCCTCCTGCACGGCCTGCGCCACGACACGACCGCCGGCCAACTGCTCCAGGCCGCCTACGACGGTGCGGTGCACTCGCTGCTCGGGGCACTCGACCTCGTCCTGGACTCCGACGCGGACGCCTCGGCACCCCTGCTGCTGATCGGCGGCGGCGCTCGCGGGAGTGCGTGGCAGCAGACCGTACGACGACTGTCGGGCCGGCCCGTGCAGATCCCCGAGGCGAAGGAACTGGTCGCACTCGGCGCCGCCGCACAGGCGGCCGGCCTGCTGACCGGTGAGGACGCCGCAGCGGTCGCCCGGCGCTGGAACACGGCCGCCGGGCCGGTGCTGGACGCCGTGGAGCGGGACGAGGCCGCGCTGACGAGGATCTCCGGGGTGCTTTCCGACGCGGCACCCCTGCTGGAGCGGACCGCGGAAACCCGCTGACGGCGCGCTCCACGCGGGCGCCGTCGACGAGTCCCCGTCACCCATCCGTTCCCGGCTCGCGGCGGTGGTGCCCTCGGTGCGTCGAGCGTGCGCCGGCTGGGACCGCGCCCTGAGCGCGCCGACGGAGGCCGTGCCCGCGGACGGGCCCCGGCGGAGCCCGTCCGCGGGCGAGAGGCGACAGGCGACGGGCGACGGGACGTTCGCCGACGGACACGTCGGACGATGGCGGGGATCACACGGACCGCCGCCGGTCCGCGTCGGCGGGCGTGTGACGATGACCGGACCGGCCGAGCCCGACCGGGCCCGACCAGACCCATCGAACCGACCGAGACCTACCGAACCGACCGAGAATCACTGGTCCCGACCGAGATCCACTGGACCCGACCAAGACTCAGCGGACCCGACCGCCCTCGACCGATACTGACAGGAACCGACCGAGACCGACCAAGGACTGACGGAGGCATGACCGCACCCCCGCACGAAGACCGTCCGGCACGCGCCGGGCGCCCACTGCCGGACACCCAGCAGGGCATGCGTCGCCGCAACCTCGCCCGGGTGATGCACACCGTCAGTGCCGAGGGCCCGCTGTCCCGAGCCGCCGTCGCCTCACGCATCGGGCTCACGCGAGCCGCCGTGTCGACGCTCGTGGACGAGCTCATCCGCTCGGGGCTCCTGGAGGAGCTGGGCCCCGAGCGGCCCGGCCGGGTGGGACGGCCCGGGTCGGCGCTCGCCATCAGCGCACAGGGCCCGGCGGGCATCGGTGCCGAAGTCGGCGTCGACCACCTCGCGGTCTGCGCGGTCGATCTGCGCGGCCGGGTGCGGTCCCGGGCCGTGCGGTACGGCAGCAACCGGGGCCGTTCGCTGGAGCCGGTGGCCGAGCAACTCAACGGTCTGGTGCGGCAGGTCGTGTCGGAGGCCGAGTCGGAGGGGCTGTGGCCCGCCGGTCTCGCGGTGGCCGTGCCGGGTCTCGTGGCCCGGGACGCCCGGACCGTCGTACGCGCTCCGAACCTGGACTGGCACGACGCCGACCTGGGCGTTCTGCTCCCCGCCGACCTGCCGCTGACCGTGGACAACGAGGCCAACTTCGGCGCGCTCGCCGAACTCTGGCTCGGTGACGGCACCCCGCGGGACTTCCTGCACGTGTCGGCCGAGATCGGCATCGGTGCCGCGGTGGTCGTCGACGGACGGCTGCTGCGCGGTACCCGTGGATTCGCCGGGGAACTGGGCCACGTCCCGGTCCGACCCGACGGACCGGAGTGCGCCTGCGGCGGGCGGGGGTGCCTGGAGCAGTACGCCGGCGAGAAGGCGGTACTGCGCGCGGCCGGGGTGGAGCCGGGCGAGGACCGCGTCGGACTGCTCGCGGGGCGCGCGACGGAGGGCGACGAGGCCGTACGGCAAGCCCTGAGCGACGCGGGCAGGGCACTCGGCATCGCGCTGACCGGCGCGGTGAACCTGCTGGACCCGGAGAGCGTGGTGCTGGGCGGGGCACTGGCCGGACTCGCACCCTGGCTGCTGCCGTCCCTGCGTGACGAACTGGCCCGGCGCACGGCCGGCCCGGCCTGCCCGGTCTCCGTGTCGGAGCTGGGCCCGCAGGGTCCGCTGCTCGGCGCCGCGCACTCGGTGGTACGGGCGGTCCTGGACGATCCGGCGGTGGTGGCGGAGCGGGCCTGAGCCCGATCCGAGGACGGGGCTTCGTCGTCGGCCCGGGCCCTCATGCTCCTACGCCGACCCGACACCGGCTGCTCGCCCTCCCCAGCGCCGCCCCGCGCCGCTCCGCTCCGCTCAAACCGTCCCCTGTCACACCCTTTTCACTCGGTCGAGTGAGCGAGATGTCCACAAGGAGGCGTCCGTCCACGGAACGGCGCGGCGCTCTCCTGCGCAACCTCCGCCGCCCGTACGGTGATTCGCACCGACAGATCTCACACGGGGAGCGGCGCTCGTCCCCCACCCCACGAAAGGGCAGACCCATGGAAACGGAAAGGACCACACCTGTTCCGACCAGGCGGCGGCTCCTGAAGGGAGCCGCGCTCGCCACCGTCCCGTACGCCCTGCTCTCCGGCACCCGGGCCGCCGCCCGGCCCGCCGCCGTCGACCATCCCTCCGCCGAGTGGCAGCCGGCGAGCACGTCCAACTACACCCCGTCGAGCCGGCCCACCACCTATCCCGTCGACTACGTGGTCGTCCACGTCACGCAGGAGACGTACGCCGACACCCTCTCCATCTTCCGCAATCCGGACAAGCAGGTCTCCGCGCACTACGTCGTCCGGTCCGCCGACGGGCACGTGGCCCAGTGCGTCCGTGAGGCGGACGTCGCCTGGCACGCGGGGAACTGGGACTACAACACACGCAGCATCGGCATCGAGCACGAGGGGTGGGTGGACCGGCCCGAGTACTTCACCAACGCCCTGTACGAGGAGTCCGCCCGGCTCACCGCGGCGATCTGCGCCAGGTACGGCATTCCCAAGGACCGCAGCCACATCATCGCGCACCACGAGGTACCGGGCAGCGATCACACGGATCCGGGGCCTTTGTGGGACTGGACCCGCTACATCAGACTGGTCAACTTCGCCTGACCCGGTAGCTGTTCGCCTTCTCTCGGCCGCCCGTTCCGCGTCCGGTGTCCTCGTCCGGGTGGCCTCGCTGGTCGAAAGGGTTGTCCGTGCCTGACCAGGGAGTGACGATGTCCCCACCGCATCACTCTCCGGGGAGGCCGAGTTGACCGATCCATGGCTGGCTCTGGAGCCGGGGACCGACCCCGTCGAACGCGCGCGGGCGCTGCGGCGGGCGCACGCGACCTTCACCGAGGCGGGGACCGTGCCGCGTCCCGTGCGCCCGGTCGTGGCGGAGTCGTGGCGGCGCTCGGTCCGGGCGGGCGTCGGCCCGGACAGCAGCGCGCACGTGGAGCTCACGGACGGCGACCTGGGTGCCTACCGGGCCGAACACCCGCTGGCGCGGGTGATGCCGCTCATCCGGGAACTGCTGGGTGCGTTCGCCGCCGACGGCGAGCACCTGCTCGCCGTGTGCGACGCGCACGGCAGGCTGCTGTGGGTCGAAGGTCATCCGGCCACGCGGCGCCGGGCGGGGCGGATGAACTTCGTGCCCGGCGCCCGGTGGGCGGAGTCCGCGGTCGGCACGAACGCACCGGGCACGGCGGTGGCGGTCGGCCGTCCTGTCCAGGTCTTCGCGGCCGAGCACTTCGTCCGGCGGGTCCAGCCGTGGACGTGCGCGGCGGCTCCGGTGCACGATCCCCGCACCGGGCGGGTGCTCGGTGCGGTGGACATCACCGGCGGGGACGGTCTGGCGCACCCGCACAGTCTGGGCTTCGTCCAGGCGGTCGCCCGTGCCGCGGAGTCGCAGCTGGCGCTGCTGGCCCCGGAGCCACCGGAGGCCCGGACGGCTCAGCTGACCGCGCTGGGTCGGGACGAGGCCCTGCTG
Organism: Streptomyces sp. NPDC041968; assembly: GCF_055589025.1. Lineage (NCBI taxonomy): Bacteria > Bacillati > Actinomycetota > Actinomycetes > Kitasatosporales > Streptomycetaceae > Streptomyces > Streptomyces sp. NPDC041968. The sequence goes on from NZ_JBVJCB010000010.1 coordinate 318,278, forward strand.
AGCGCGGAGGGCCGCACCGTCAGGCTGAGCCGGCGGCACAGTGAGATGGTGGTGCTGCTGGCCCACCACCCGGAGGGCCTGACCGGCGACGAGTTGCTGTGCGCGCTCTACCGGGACGAGGCGGTGCCGCCGGTGACACTGCGCGCCGAACTGGCCCGGCTCCGTGCGCTCCTGGGTCCGGGACGGCTGGCTTCACGGCCGTACCGGCTCACGATGCCCGTCGACTCCGACGCCGCCGTGGTCGAGCGGCGCCTGCGGGCCGGTGCGGTGACGGCGGCCGCGACGGCGTACGCCGGACCGCTCCTGCCCGGTTCCCAGGCCCCGGCGGTGACCCGGCTCAGGCGCCGGCTCGCCGACGGTCTGCGCGCCGCGTTGATCGCCTGCCGTGATCCCGACCTGTTGGCCGACTGGGCGCACGCGCCCTGGGGCGAGGACGATCTGGACGTCTGGCGGGCGCTGGTCGCGGCCCGGCCCACCGCTGCGGCCCGGTCCCGGCTGGCCGCGCTGGAGTCGGAGTTGGCGGCACCCGGGGCGTGGTGATCACCCGCCGGGTGTGGCGGGCCGCGGCCCTCGAAGGGGGGCGCCGCCGCGCAACGTCCCCGCAACGTCCCGCCTCCTAGCCTCACGGGCGGAGCTGCCCAACGGCGGGCAGCGCTCGATGAGGGAGGCACAGGATGACTCGTTACGCGGCGCCCGGCACCGAGGGCGCGATCGTCTCCTATCAGTCGCGCTACGACCATTTCATCGGCGGCGCGTACGTGCCGCCGGCGCGGGGGCAGTACTTCGAGAACCCGTCGCCGGTGGACGGCCGGCCCTTCACGGAGGTCGCGCGCGGTACGGCGGAGGACGTGGAGCGCGCACTCGACGCCGCGCACGAGGCCGCGCCCGGCTGGGGTCGCACATCGGTGACCGAACGCTCCGACATCCTGCTGCGGATCGCCGATCGCATGGAGGCGAACCTGGAGGCCCTGGCGGTCGCGGAGAGCTGGGAGAACGGAAAGCCGGTGCGCGAGACACTGGCAGCCGACATCCCGCTCGCCATCGACCACTTCCGCTACTTCGCGGGCGCGGTCCGCGCCCAGGAGGGCTCGATCGGCGAGATCGACGACGACACGGTCGCGTACCACTTCCACGAGCCGCTGGGGGTCGTCGCACAGATCATCCCGTGGAACTTCCCGATCCTGATGGCGGTCTGGAAACTGGCGCCCGCTCTCGCGGCCGGCAACGCGGTGGTCCTGAAGCCCGCCGAACAGACCCCGGCCTCCATCCACTACTGGCTGAGCCTGGTCTCCGACCTCCTGCCGCCCGGCGTCCTCAACGTCGTCAACGGCTTCGGCGTGGAGGCGGGCAAGCCGCTCGCGTCGAGCCCGCGCGTGGCGAAGGTGGCGTTCACCGGGGAGACCACCACCGGGCGGCTGATCATGCAGTACGCGTCGGAGAACATCAAGCCGGTCACCCTGGAGCTGGGGGGCAAGTCACCGAACATCTTCTTCGACGACGTCTGGGCGCGGGACGACGACTTCCGTGACAAGGCGCTCGAGGGCTTCACGATGTTCGCGCTCAACCAGGGCGAGGTGTGCACCTGCCCGTCCCGGGCGCTGATCCAGCGCGGCACCTACGCCGAGTTCCTCGAGGCCGCCGTCGCGCGCACCGAGCTGATCAGGCCGGGCCACCCCCTGGACACGGACACGATGATCGGCGCTCAGGCGTCCAACGACCAGCTGGAGAAGATCCTCTCCTACCTGGACATCGGCCGCCAGGAGGGCGCCAAGATCCTCACGGGCGGCGAACGGATCGAGTACGACGGCGAGTTGAAGGGCGGCTACTACGTCCAGCCGACGATCTTCGAGGGCCACAACCGGATGCGGATCTTCCAGGAGGAGATCTTCGGCCCGGTGGTGTCGGTCACGTCCTTCGACGACTTCGACGACGCCGTCAAGACCGCCAACGACACCCTGTACGGGCTGGGTGCCGGCGTATGGACCCGCGACATGAACACCGCGTACCGCGCGGGCCGCGCGATCCAGGCGGGCCGCGTCTGGACGAACTGCTATCACGCCTACCCGGCGCATGCCGCCTTCGGCGGCTACAAGCAGTCCGGGATCGGCCGGGAGAACCACAAGATGATGCTGGAGCACTACCAGCAGACGAAGAACCTCCTCTGTTCCTACAGCCCCCGGAAGCTCGGGTTCTTCTAGCAGCTCACGCCGGGGCGCCGGGACGGGTGTTTTCCTCCGTGTGGTCGGTGGCTCGGTGCGGTTGGCGGCGCCGTGCGAGGACGAGAGGGGTCGTGACGAGCGCGACCGCGACGGCGAGCAGGGTGAGCGGCGTCGTGACCGTCATCAGGGTCAGCAGCCGGCCGGCCGCGGACGCCTTGTCCGCGAGGTCCGCGGACCTGTCGGGGTCACCTCGAAGGTGAGGACGGACACCGGCAGCAGCGGCGTCGTCGCGCCCTGCGCCCCGGTGGTCGCCAGGGTCGTACGGTCGACGGTCCGGTCGATGGCGATCCCGGTCTGCCGGTCGATGTGGGCCACCCGCGTCGACCGGCAGACGTAGGTGAAGGGTCACGGCGACCTGCTCGGTCCGCGGCCCGGCGGCCTTGCCGGACAGGGGCCCGATGTCGGTGCTCCGGTTGCCGGGGCCGGTGACGCGTCCCCCCTTCAGGGTCAACCGGGACGCGGGGATTCCCCATGCGGTGGCCGCCGACGCGAGCAGCCGGTTCCTGGCGAGGGCGGCGGCGACCGGGATCGGGGTGTAGGTGGAGAAGGTGGTGTTCGATCCGCCGGTGAGCTGGTTGAACAGCAGTTCCGGTCGCGCGTCGGCCAGGGTGATGCGCACCTGTGCGAGCGGTACGCCGGGTTCCTCGGCGATCAGCATGGCCGTGGACGTGGTGATGCCCGGGGCACCTCGACAACGGCGTCCGCCCGATCCACGTGCCGCACCCCGTGACACGGACCCCGCCCGGTGATCAGGTGGGACGGCACATGCTCCCGTACACCCGCGATCAGCCGGGTGAGCAGTCCCGCCCGGCGTCCGTGCGGCGCCGCCCCACGGATCCGTACCGCGCCGCACCGCGTCCGGCGCCGCACCGAAGGCCTCCCCCTTGGAAACCCACTCGTCGGGCTCGGACCCCGCTACCGTCTCCCCCGCCCTCCTGCCCACCGTCCTGGCGTCCGCCGGCGTGTCCCGCGTCGACGTGGCTCGGGTCGTGCCTCTCGCGGGCGGCACCTACAACACGGTCCTGCGCGTCGTTCTGCACGACGGCCGGGACTGGGTGCTGAAGGTACCGCCGCGCGGGGAGACCCCGGGGCTGGGGTACGAACGCGACCTGCTGCGCTCCGAGGCAGCCTTCTGCGCGGCCGCCCGATCGGTGGGGGACGCGCGCGTCCCCGAGGTCGTACGGGCGGACCTGGCTCCCGGCCCCGCCGGCGGGCCGTGGCTGCTGACGACCACGCGGCCGGGCGCACCGTGGTCGGACCTCGCCGAGGACCTCACGGCGACGGAGCACTCCCGCATGCGGGAGGAGCTGGGCCGGATGGTGGCCCGCTTCCACACCGCCACCGGCCCCGGCTTCGGGTATCCGAGCGGCGCCCTCGGCCCGCTCGCCCCCACCTGGCGCGAGGCCTTCACCGCGATGACCGACGCCGTGCTCGACGACGCGACGCACTACGGCGTCCGGTTGCCGCAGCCGCCGGAGCGGCTCCGGAAACGGCTGGCCGCGGTCGCGGGCGTGCTCGACGACGTGGAACGGCCCGCCGCGGTGCACTTCGACCTGTGGAACGGCAACCTCCTCGTCCACGGTGCGCCGGGCGAACGGGCCATCGGCGGCGTCGTCGACGGCGAGCGCATGTTCTGGGGAGACCCGGTCGCCGACTTCGTCTCGCTCGCGCTGCTCGGCGACATCGAGACGGACCGGGACTTCCTGCGCGGCTACGCGGCGGCAGGGGGCGACGCACGCTTCGACGCCTCGGCGCGTACGCGGCTGGCCATGTACCGCTGCTACCTGTACCTGATCATGCTGGTCGAGACGGTGCCCCGTGCCGCCTCGCCCGAGCAGCGCGCCTGGGTCCGCGAGCACGTGACGCCGTGTCTCCTCGACGCCCTCGACGCCCTCGACGCCCCTCCCTGATCGCGGAGCCGTGGCCACGCGGCTCCGCCGCACCCGCGGCGGCCCGCGGCCCGGTCACGCGGACTCGCGCACCACGAGCTCGGGGTCGAAGATCACCGCGGTGGGCTCGGTGCGGGGCGCTCCCTCGATCTCCTCCTGGAGGAGCCGCGCCATCGTGCCCGCCATCTCCTCCATCGGCTGGCGGACCGTGGTCAGCGGCGGCTGGGCGGCGACCGCCGCGCTGGAGTCGTCGAAGCCGATCACCGCCACGTCGTCCGGAATCCTGCGGCCCTGCTCCCGCAAGGCGTCACAGGCGCCCCGGGCCATCACGTCGTTGGCCGCGAACACGCCGTCGATACCGGGGTGTTCGGTGAGCAGCCGGGTCATCGCCGCCGCACCACTGGCGGCGGTGAAGCCGCCCTCCGCGACCGGGACGCAGGTCTGGCCGTGCCGTTCCATCGTCTCCCGGAACCCGGTCAGCCGGTCCTGCGCGGCGGGCAGGTCCAGCGGCCCCGTGATGGTGGCGACGCGCCGGCAGCCACGCGTCAGGAGGTGCTCGGCGGCCAGGCGGGCGCCTTCCCGGTGGGCCAGGTCCACGTAGGTGACCGGGACCGGTGGGCTGGGACGCGCGAACAGCACGCAGGGCAGCCGCTCGGCCGCCAGCAGCGCGGGCAAGGGGTCCTCCGCATGGGTGGAGAAGATCAGCGCGCCGTCCGCGCTGCCCTGCCGGAGGTACGCCGCCACCTCCCGGCGGGCCGCCGCGGTCTCGGCGAACATCAGGACCGGGTACATCGACCGGGGCCGCAGGAACTCGACGACCCCGCTGACGACCCGGCCGAAGAAGGGGTCGGTCAGCATGCGGGAGGCGAACGCCCGCTCGTCCCCGGCGTCGTCCGCCGCGCCGGAGATGACCAGGGCGATGGTCTGGGCGCGCCGGGTCACCAGGGCACGGGCGGCGCTGTTCGGCGCGTAACCGGTCCTCTCGATCGCCTCCCGGACCACTTCCTGGATGGCGGGGTCCACGTTGCGGATGCCGTTGACCACGCGGGAGACGGTCGCGCGGGAGACACCCGCCTGCCTCGCGACATCCTCGAGCGTCGGAGGGCGTCTGGTCATGCGGACACCCTACCGGCGCATTACAGGGCCTGACCGGCGGTGGGAGGACCGGCCCCGGCGGGGCGTCACAACCCGGGACCGGGCACCTCGACGACGGTACGCAGGGGCAGGTTCGGGGAGCCGCGCGCCGGGGTGCCCCGGGCACGGGTGTGACCCGGGTCGTGGACGTGGATCGCGTCGAGGTTGACCCTCGACCTGGTCAAGGGCCCAAGGTCACGGATGTGGAGAACGAGATGCGCAGCATCGGGGAAACGGCCCGCGCCAGCGGCCTGGGCGTGAGCGCCCTGCGGTTCTACGACCGTGCCGGTGTGCTGGTCCCCGCCCGGGTCGATCCCGTGACCGGGTACCGCTGGTACGCCCCGGAGCAGACCGACGACGCCCGGCTGCTGGCCAGGCTGCGCAGGGCGGGCATGCCGTTGGCGGACGTCCGGCTGGTGCTGGCCGGGTGGTCCGGCGCCGACACGGACCTGGTGCGGGGCCTCATGGAGGCACACCTGCGCCGTCTGGAACGAGGACTGGCCGATGCCCGCGGCGAGATCTCCGCACTCCGAGCGCTACTCGACCAGAGGGAGAATCCCATGACCACGTCGTCGTCCACCGCCTCCGTGCGGCTGTCGGTCCCCGCCCCGGCCCTGGCCGCGGGTCTGGACGCCGTGCGGTTCGCCGCCGGCACCGACCCCGGCCTGCCCGTGCTCGGCGGCATCCTGTTCGACCTGGAGGGTGCCGCGCTCCACCTCGTCGCCACCGACCGCTACCGGATGGCCGTGGCACGCGTGGACGCCGGCACACACGACGCACCGTGCGTCCAGACCGTCGTGCCCGCCCCGCTCGCCGACGCGATGCGTGCCCTGCTGGGCCGCGACGAGCCGGTCGGTCTCGCCGTGGACGGTGGCAGTGTGACGCTGGAGACGGCGGGCGGCCGCACGGCCGGGCAGTGCCTCGCCCACGACTTCCCCGACTACCGCCGGCTCGTGCACCTGCCGGCCGGGCGGCGGACGCTCGTCGATGTGCCGGCCCTCCGTGAGGCGCTGGAGTCCGGCCCGGTGCGCGCGGGCGAGGTGCGTGAGCAGGACGGCGTGTCGCACGACGTCAGTGTGGTGCGGGTGGCCGACGACGGCACGGTGACCGTCCGCGGGGACGGCGACGACCACCCCGACGACTTCGCCGTCGACCGCGGGTATCTGCTCGACGCGCTGGAGGCCGGCGGCCGGGAGCGGCTGGTCCTGGAGTTCGGCGCTCCCACGGCGCCGCTCGCGATCCGCCGGCCCGACGACGAGTCGACGTTCTCGCTGCTGATGCCGGTCCGCCTGGACGGCTGACGGCCGGGCAGCCGTCGGCCCACGGGCAGCGCCGGCCCGGCTGGCCCCGCGACACCGCCCATCCCTGCGAGCGGGCCCGGGGAGCCGTCGGATTCGGCGCGTCGCTCGCCGGACGGCCCGCTCCACCCCGACCACCCCGCACGCTCTCCGGACCACCCTCGCGATCGGCCCGCCGAAGCCGAGCGGGTCGCCGTAGTATCGAACGATCTCGTGAGGGGGAGGCGGACGTGGGCAGGCAGCGACCCGGTACGCCGACGTTGGAAGAGGTGGCCGCGCTCGCCGGCGTCGGACGGGGCACCGTCTCCAGGGTCATCAACAACGCGGCCGGCGTGCGGGATTCGACACGCCGTGCCGTGCAGCAGGCCATCGTCGAACTGGGGTACGTCCCGAACCTGGCGGCCCGTTCCCTGGCCGGGCACCGTGCGGACGCCGTCGCGCTGGTCATGACGGAGCCGGACTGGCGGCTGTTCGGCGAACCGTTCTTCTCCGAGGTCGTCCACGCCGTGGGCGACGCCCTCACGGACACCCCGGTGCAGTTGCTGCTCACCCTCGTCCGTACGGACACCGAGCGGCAGCGCTTCGTGGAGTACGCCCGCGGTGGCCGGGTCGACGGCGTGCTGCTGATGTCCGTGCGCGCCGAGGACCCGCTGCCCGACATGCTCGCCAAGGCGGGGCTGCCCACCGTCATGCTGGGGCGGCGCTCCGGCGACGAAAGCGTCACCTACGTGGACGCGGACAACGCCGGCGGCGCGCGCGGCGCGGTCACCCACCTGCTGAACGGCGGCCGGAGGACGATCGGCGCCATCAGCGGACCGCTCGACATGTACGTCGCGCAGTGCAGACTGCGCGGGTACCGGGAGGCGCTGGAGCTGGCGGGCGTGGAGGCCAGGACCTCGCTCGTCGTCGAGGGGGAGGACTTCACGGAGGAGAGCGGCCGCCGGGCGACGGCCGACCTGCTCGCCCGGCACCCCGAGCTGGACGCGGTCTTCGCGGCCTCCGACACGATGGCCGCCGGGGCCCTGAACGCGCTGCGCGCGGCGGGTCGGCGGGTCCCGCAGGACGTCGCCGTGATCGGCTTCGACGACTTCCATCCGGCCCGGCCCACCGATCCGCCGCTGACGACGGTCCGTCAGCCGCTGGAGGAGATCGGCCGCACCATGGTGAGGCTCCTGCTGGAGGAGATGGAGCAGCTCGAGGAGTCGTCCGTCGCCTGGCGGCACGTCATCCTCCGTACGGAACTGGTCCTGCGCGACTCCGCGTGAGCGGGTCGCCGGGAGCGCTCCCGGCGACCCGCTCCGACCCACGTCTCCCACCTGCGGCTTCGAAAATCCTTCGACGACTCCTGCGCGCACAGTCTTGTCAGGAACATGAACCGCTTCTACAGTCCCCAATCAACCGGTAAGTGGGAGCGCTCCCATCAGTGGGGAGTTGGGAGCGCTCCCGCCCCGGCCCTTCTTCCCCCCGCACCCTCCGGAGAGGCCCCCATGCGACCGTTACGGCCCCAAGTACGCACCGCGCGCGGCCTTCTGGGCGTACTCATCGCGACTCTCGCCGTCGTCGCGTCCCTGGTGACCGCGGCGGCGCCGGCCCAGGCCGACACCACGATCTGCGAACCGTTCGGGACGACGACGATCCAGGGACGGTACGTCGTCCAGAACAACCGCTGGGGTTCCAGCGCGACCCAGTGCGTCACCGCCACCGACACCGGCTTCCGGGTCGCCCAGGCCGACGGCTCGGTGCCGACCAACGGAGCACCGAAGTCGTACCCGTCGGTCTTCAACGGCTGTCACTACACGAACTGTTCGCCGGGCACCAACCTCCCCGCCCGGCTCGACACCATCTCCGAGGCGCCCTCCGGCATCTCCTACGGCTATGTCGGCAACGCCGTCTACAACGCCTCGTACGACATCTGGCTGGACCCCACCCCCCGGACCGACGGGGTCAACCGGACCGAGATCATGATCTGGTTCAACCGGGTGGGCCCGATCCAGCCCATCGGCTCGCCGGTCGGCACGACCACCGTCGGCGGACGGACCTGGGAGATGTGGACGGGGAGCAACGGCGCCAACGACGTACTGTCCTTCGTGGCCCCGTCGGCGATCACCAGCTGGAACTTCGACGTCATGGACTTCGTCCGGGCGACCGTCGCACGGGGGCTCGCCGAGGACGACTGGTACCTGACGAGCGTGCAGGCGGGCTTCGAGCCGTGGCAGAACGGCGCCGGCCTGTCCGTCAACTCCTTCTCCTCCACCGTGGAGACCGGCGGCGACCCGGGCAACCCCGATCCCGGCAACCCCGGCGAGCCGGTGGCGTGCACGGTGACGTACGGGGCCAACGTCTGGCAGAACGGCTTCACCGCGGACGTCACCGTCAAGAACACCGGACAGTCCCCCGTCGACGGTTGGCGGCTCGCCTTCACCCTGCCCTCCGGCCAGCGGGTCACCAACGCCTGGAACGCCTCCGTCACCCCGTCCACGGGCTCCCTGACCGCCACCGGCCTCGGGCACAACGCCCGGATCGCACCCGGCGGCAGCCTGTCGTTCGGCTTCCAGGGCACCTACGGCGGGGCGTTCGCCGAGCCGGACGGTTTCCGGCTGAACGGCACCGCCTGCGCCGTGTCGTAGCGGCCGCGCCGGGGCCACCCCACCGCCCCCCTCGCCCGTCCGGACGAAGCGCCTTCCCGGACGGGCGAGGGGCTCCACCGCGCCACCCCTGCGACAGCGGGCCCGATCGGCACGTTCTGATTGTCATGCCCTGATCATCGGCGACGGAAGACTCAGCACCTGAAACAGGAGATTCCATGGCTCTACGCAGCAGATACATCTCCCTGGCGGCGATACTGGCCACCTTGCTCAGCGCGCTCGGCGTGACCTTCCTGCTCGGGCAGGGGCGGGCCGAGGCGCACGGCGTGGCGATGATGCCCGGCTCACGTACCTATCTCTGCCAGCTGGACGCCAAGACCGGCACCGGTGCCCTGGACCCGACGAACCCCGCGTGCCGGAGCGCCCTCGACCAGAGCGGCGCGACGGCGCTGTACAACTGGTTCGCCGTCCTCGACTCCAACGCGGGCGGACGCGGCGCCGGTTACGTACCGGACGGCACCCTGTGCAGCGCCGGCAACCGGTCCCCGTACGACTTCAGGGGCTACAACGCGGCCCGTGCCGACTGGCCGCGGACGCACCTGACGTCCGGTCGGACGATCCAGGTGAACTACAGCAACTGGGCGGCCCACCCGGGTGACTTCCGGGTCTACCTAACCAAGCCCGGCTGGTCTCCCACGTCCGAGCTGGGCTGGGACGACCTGGAGCTGATCGAGACGGTGACCAACCCGCCGCAGCGGGGCTCGGCGGGTGCCGACGGGGGGCACTACTACTGGGACCTCGCGCTGCCCTCGGGGCGGTCGGGTGACGCCCTGATCTTCATGCAGTGGGTGCGTTCGGACAGCCAGGAGAACTTCTTCTCCTGCTCCGACGTCGTCTTCGACGGCGGCAACGGCGAGGTGACCGGCATCCGCGGTTCGGGCGGCACGCCGAGCCCGACGCCGACGCCGACCACGCCTCCGACGACTCCCCCGCCCACGCACTCCGGTTCGTGCATGGCCGTCTACAACGTGGAGAACTCCTGGAGCGGCGGCTTCCAGGGCTCCGTGGAGGTCATGAACCACGGCACCGAGCCCCTGAACGGCTGGGCCGTGCAGTGGCGGCCGGGCAGCGGGACCACACTCGGCGGCGTGTGGAACGGCTCGCTGACCCGCGGCACCGACGGCACGGTCAAGGTCCGCAACGTGGACCACAACCGGGTCGTCCCACCGGACGGCAGCGTGACCTTCGGGTTCACCGCGACGTCCACGGGCAACGACTTCCCCGCGGGGACGATCGGCTGCGTGGCGCCGTAACACCTTCGGGGGAGGCGCCGTACCCGCTCCTGCGGCGCCTCCCCCGCACCCCGATCGTGCCGCGCGACCTCACGTGCCGGTTACGAATCGCTCAACCTCTGGTTGCGGGGCGGTGATCGGGCGACGATGGGGTCATGACTCTGGCCCAGCGCGCCCTTGAGCGGCTGCAAGCCTGGCCCGACCTCACCGCGGGTCAGGCCAGTTGCGGAACCGGACGGGCGCTGCGCTCCGTCCGCGACGAGATAGTCCACTTCCACTCGGACCGGGACGTGGACCTCCACCTCACCCACCGGGCCATCCAGCGTTTCCAGTACGACCTGGGCGGCTCCACCGCCATCCGCATGGTCCCCGGCTCGCGGTGGGTGACCGTGCACCTGGACTGCGACGCCGATGTCGACCTGCTGCTGAGCCTGGTGAGCATCGCGCTCAAGGCCCACCAGACCAGGCCGCCCTCGGACCTGCCCTCGGGCTGCAACTTCCACCGGGTCACGGTGCTCCCCCGCACCGCGGCCGGGGACTTCTGAGACAGCCGTCGGCGGCGCCCCTCGGGCTCGCAGGGGCGCCACCGCCGTTCCGTTTCCTCAGTGCTCCGCCGGCCGCTCCGCGGTGCGCCGGACACCGGTCGCGGCGAGGACGGCGCCGAGCACACAGAGCACGCCGGTGACGACCACCGCCGCGTGCACGCCGTTCATGAAGGCCTGCCCGCTGCCCTCCACCACGGCCGCCCGCAGGCCGGCCGGCATGTCGCCGGAGACCGGCGCCACGCCCATCGCCACGGCGTCCTTCGCCTCCCGCAGACCATGGGCCATGGCCGGGGGCACGCCCGCGCCGGCCAGTTCGCCGGTGAGGGTGGAGCCGACCTTGCCGCTGATCAGGGAGACCAGCACGGACGTGCCGAGCGCGCCGCCGATCTGCAGGGTGGTGGCCTGGAGACCGCCGGCCACACCGCCGTCCCGAACGGGGGCGTTGCCGACGATGGCGTCGGAGGACGCGGCCATCACCATGCCGACCCCGAGACCGAGGGCGATGAACGGCGGCCACATCGTGGCGTAGGAGGAGTCGGTCTGCCAGGTGAGCATGCCGAAGCAGGACGCCGCCTGGAGCAGCATGCCCAGCGGCATGGTCAGCCGGGGTCCGAAGCGCTGGGTCAGGGCCGCGCCCAGGGGCGAGGCGACCAGCGAGGCGAGGCTGAGCGGGAGTGTCCGCACCCCTGCCTCGACCGGCGTGAAACCGCGTACGTTCTGCAGGTAGAGCATGACGAAGAAGATCACGCCGAGCATGACGAAGAAGTTCAGCGCGGTGATGATCGCGCCGATCGTCAGCGCGCGGTTGCGGAACAGGCGCATCGGCAGCAGCGGGTGCTCGACGCGGGTCTCGAACCAGCCGAACACGAGCAGGAGCACGAGGCCGGCGGCCACGGCGCCCAGGGTGCCGGCGGACGTCCATCCCCACGTCTCGCCCTTGACGACGCCGAAGACCACGGCCAGCAGACCGAGGGCCAGCAGGACGAGGCCCGGGACGTCGAAGCGTTCCCGGCCGGCGGCGTTGCGGCTCTCCGGGAGGACCAGGGCGCCGAAGACGATGGCGACGATGCCGATGGGGGCGTTGATGTAGAAGACGGACTCCCAGTCGACGTGCTCCACGAGCAGGCCGCCGACGATGGGCCCGAGTGCCGTCGCGACGGCGGAGACCATGGCCCAGATCCCCACGGCCATGCCGAACTTCCTCGGCGGGAAGACGGACCGGAGCAGACCGAGGGTGTTGGGCATCAGCAGTCCGCCGAAGACGCCCTGGAGGGCGCGGAAGGCGACGACGCCCTCGATCGACCCGGACAGGCCGATGGCTATCGAGGCGAGGGTGAAGCCGGCGACGCCCACGAGGTAGTAGGTGCGCCGGCCGAACCGGTCGCCGAGCTTGCCGCCCAGGATGAGGGTGGCGGCGAGGGCGAGCAGGTAGGAGTTGGTCACCCACTGCAGCTGGGCGGTGGACGCCTGCAGGTCGCTGCCGATGGCGGGGTTGGCGATGGCGACGACGGAGCCGTCGAGCTGGACCATGAACAGTCCGAAAGCGACCGCGAGGAGGGTCAGCCAGGGGTTGGACCGCAGGCGGCCGACCGCGGGCGGGGCGGGCGGGGCCGCGGGCGCGACGGGGTGATCCACGGACGTGGGCGGCATGGGTGTGCCTTCTCTTCCAGGTTCAGGGGTGGTGCGAGGGGCCGGAGCGGCCCGTTCAGGAGCGGTGCGGGGGGCCAGGGCGGTCCCCGGGAGCACGGCGGGCCGGCCGCGGGCACGTCGGTGTGCCCGCGGCCGGCGGGAGTGCCCGGGTACCGCCCGGTCAGCGGGCGGGGTGGAGGTGCCGCGTCAACGCGTCGAGTGCGCCCAGGGCGGAGCCGAGCGCGCCCTGCTGGCCCTCGGTGAGGGAGGCCAGGGCGTCACGGATGAACGCGGTCTCCAGGTCCCGTACCTCGGCCAGCCGCTGCCGGGAGGTGGCCGTGAGGTGGAGGTGCGCGACGCGCTTGTCGGCGTCGTCCTGCCTGCGCTCCAGGTCCCCCTGTTCGGTGAGCTGGGAGACCAGGGCGCTGACGTTGTTGGGCTTCATCAGCAGGGCCTCGGCCGCCTCACGCACCGTGGCACCTTCGCGCTGGGCGACGAACCGCAGCAGGGCGAGCTGGCTCTCCGGAGGCTTGGGATGCGGGTACCGCGCGGTGACCTGTCGGTCCAGCGCCCGGTGCAGCGCGGGAAGGCACGCCGCGAGCCCGGAGGCCACGCGGTCGATGTCCCGGCGAGGGGTGCTGGAGTCGGTCACGTGACGATATTAGCTATGGGAAAATAGGTATGTCAAAAGATGTAATTGCGCCGTGCGGGAGGGTCCAGGTGATGCGGTGCAACCCTCACGCAACCTTCGCCGTGCTGGCATGTACGGCATGCCCGACACCTACGAGGAGACGCCCCGCGTCGCCGTGACGCCCGACGCGGCCGTCCTGCTGCGGCGGCTGCGCGAGGCGCACGGTCCGCTGATGTTCCACCAGTCCGGCGGCTGCTGCGACGGCAGCGCCCCCATGTGCTTCCCGGCCGGCGAGTTCCGCACCGGCGCGGCCGACGTGCTGCTGGCGGAACTGGTGATCGACGGCGTCGGGGAACCGGTGCCGTTCTGGATGTCGCGCAGTCAGTACGAGGCGTGGCGCCACACCCGGCTGACCGTGGACGTCGTCGCGGGCCGGGGCAGCGGCTTCTCGCTGGAGGCGCCCGAGGGGGTGCGGTTCCTCATCCGCTCCCACGTCGTCGACGCCTAGCCGCCCCGAAAACCCCGGCGCCCGGCCCGCCCGTCACGGCCTGAGGCCGCTGACGATGTCCGCCGTCGCGGTCAGGCCGCTGTTGATGGTCGGCGCGATGCTCGTGCCGGCCAGGTAGAAGCCGAGCAGCAGGCACACCAGGGCGTGCGAGACCTTCAGCCCGCCGTTCCGCAGGAAGATCACCGCCAGGACGGACAGCAACAGCACCACAGAGATGGAAACGGCCATCGTCAACCTCCTCCGCCACGTCCACTTCGCGGCGTTCGGCCGCAAGTGTGGCGTAGCGGAGGGTTCGTCCGGGCGGCTGACCTGTCCGCCGAACGAGTGGTGTCCCGCGGTGCCGACCGATGTCCTGGGCCGCCGGCGCCCCGGCCGCCCGGGCGTCCTAGGCGTCCTGGTGGGCGTCCAGGAACGCCTCCAGGCCGGCGAGGTCGTCGGTGTTGAGGTGGTCGACGCCGGCGGCGAGCAGTTCGGTCCACACGGCGTCCCGGGCGGGCCCCGCCAGATCGGGCGTGGCCCAGAACCGCACGCGCTGCCCGCGGGCGTGTGCCGCGCCGACGACGTCCCGCAGCTTGCGCCGCTCGGCCGCCGGGAAGGCTCCCACGCCCCGCCAGGTGAAGTGGACCGTCCAGTTGTCGCTGATCAGCGGGGCGAAGGAGGCCGGTGCGGAGGTGCCGAGGTCGGTGAGGCGGCCGTCGTAGAAGGCTCGGCGGGTGCTCTGCGCCTCCATCGGCGCGCGGGCCGCGCGGTCGCCCGAGATCACCGCGGTGACCGCGCCGGGGAACACCCGGCCGTGGGCGTACGAGGTGAACAGGTGCCGGTAGCGACGCAGTCGGCGGTCGAGTTCCCGGTACGTGGACGCCCCCTCGGTCTTGATGTCGATCAGGAGTTGCAGGGCGCGGCGGTCCCGTCGGTAGACCCGGCCGTGGTGCGCGCGGACGCGGGCGGCGAGGGGGTCGAGGTAGAGGGACTCCAGGGTCCGGCCGGGGTCGAGGTCCTCCGGGTCGTGGGCGACGAGGAGTTGGCCGTCGACCAGGTGGATGTCGGCCTCGACGCTGCCGAAGCGGTGGTCGAGGGCGTCCAGGAGGGGGCGCGTGTGTGCGTAGTCGTTGTGGGCGTGGGCCCGCCACAACGGGCGCGGTCCGTGCCTGCCTTCGCCGGCCAGCGCGGTGCCGGCGGGCAGGGCGACCGCCCCCGTGAGGGCGGCGCCGAGGGTGGTGAGGGCTCTGCGTCGGGTGGTGAGGGCCATGCTCTGCCTCCCTGGAAGTGCCGTACGGGACGCCTGTGAGTATGGGGTCCCGACACCCCCGGGAAGCAGAGCCCTGCGCGGAGTTGGCCGGACTGCCTCCGGTCGTTCACTTCGGAGGAGCGGTCGGTACGCGATCTGCCCGCCCCTGGTGGGACGGGCAGGTGGCGCGCCGGACGGCAGGCGTCAGGGGGCTTGCAGATCGACCAGCCCGGCGAGCGCCTCCCGGTGGGCCCCCGCCGTCCCGTACGCGATCGAGTCGGCCTTGGCCCGCTTCAGGTACAGGTGGAGCGGGTGCTCCCACGTCATGCCGATACCGCCGTGCAGTTGCAGTGCCTCCTCCGCGGCGTGGACGGCGACCTGGCCGGCGTACGCCTGGGCCACGGCGACGGCCACGTGGGTGTCCGCACCGGTCGCCAGCGCGTCGGCAACGTTGCGGGCCGCGGCGCGCAGGCCCGCGACCTCCAGCCACAGCCCGGCGAGCCGGTGCTTGAGCGCCTGGAAGCCGCCGACCTGCCGATTGAACTGCCTGCGTTCCTTGAGGTAGCGGACCGTCTCGGTCAGCAGCCAGTCGGCGAGGCCCAGTTGCTCGGAGGCGAGCAGCCCGGCGCCCGCCCACAGGGCCCGTCGCACCGCGTCCTCGGCGTCGCCGAGCCGACGCCCGGTGGCGCCGTCGAGGGTCACGCGGGCGAGGGGCCTGGTCAGGTCCAGGGAGGTCTGCGGGGTGACGGTCACCTCGGCGGCGCGGACCGCGTACAGGCCTCCGTCGTCCGCCGGGACCAGCAGGACGTCGGCGACGGCCGCGTCGGCGATCCCCGTCAACTCACCGCGCAGAACGCCCTCTTCGAGTCGCACCCGGTCGACGGCACGGCCGGGCGCGCCATGCAGGCCGACGGCGAGCACGGCGATGGTCGTCGCGGACGCCAGGTCGGTGAGCAGGTCGTCGGCCCCGCAGGCGAGCAGGGCCTCGGTGGCGACCACCGCACTCGTCAGGTACGGCACCGGAGCGACCGCGCGCCCCAACTCCTCCAGCACCACCGCGGCTTCCCGGTGGCCGGCCCCCTGACCGCCCAGTTCCTCGGGGATCAGGAGACCGGCGAGGCCCATCTGCTCGGAGAGCGCCTTCCACAGCGACACGTCGTGCGGCGCGGCCGACTCGGCGCGGGCGATGACACCCGCGGGCTCGCAGTGGTCGGTGAGCAGGTCCCGGACGGCGGCGCGCAGCGCTTCCTCCTCCTCCGAGTAGAGCAGGCCGGGTTCCGACTGTGCGCTCATCGGGCGAGGTCCTTCCATGCGACGTCCTTGTCGGTGCGCGGCTCGGCGGGCAGGCCCAGCACGCGCTCGGCGACGATGTTCAGCAGGACCTCGCTGGTCCCGCCCTCGATGCTGTTGCCCTTGGAACGGAGGTAGCGGTACCCGGCCTCGCGGCCGGTGAAGTCCACCAGCTCGGGGCGACGCATCGTCCAGTCGTCGTACAGCAGGCCCTCCTCACCGAGGAGTTCGACCTCCAGGCCGCTGATCTCCTGGTTGAGGCGGGCGAAGTTCAGCTTCATGCCGGCGCCCTCGGGGCCCGGCTGGCCGGCCACCAGCTGCTGGCGCAGCCGCACGCCGGTGAGCCGTGCGACCTCGGCCTCGACCCACAGGCCGAGCAGCCGCTGGTGGAGGTCGTGGGTGCGCAGGTCGGGGCGGTCCCGCCAGGTGGCGGCGATCTTGCCGATCATGCCGCCCTCGCGCGGGATCGGGGTGCCGCCGATGGCCACGCGTTCGTTGTTCAGAGTGGTCTGCGCGACCCGCCAGCCGTCGCCGATCTCGCCGAGGCGGCGGGAGTCGGGGATGCGGACGTCGGTGAGGAAGACCTCGTTGAACTCGGCCTCGCCGGTGACCTGGCGCAGCGGTCGGACCTCGACGCCGGGGTGGGTCATGTCGCACAGGAAGTAGGTGATGCCCCGGTGCTTGGGCACGTCCGGGTCGGTGCGGGCGATGAGGATGGCCCAGCGAGCGGTGTGCGCGCTGGAGGTCCACACCTTCTGCCCGTTGACGATCCAGTCCTCGCCCTGCCGCACCGCCCGCGTGCCGAGCGCGGCCAGGTCGGACCCGGCGCCCGGCTCACTGAAGAGCTGGCACCAGACCTCCTCGCCGGTCCACAGCGGGCGCAGCAGCCGCCGCTTCTGCTCCTCGGTGCCGTAGTGGAGGATGGTCGGGGCGGCCATGCCGAGGCCGATGCCGATGCGCCGGGGGTCGTTGTCGGGGGCGCCCGCGGCCTTCAGTTCGGCGTCCACGACGGCCTGGAGGGAGCGGGGGGCGGCGAGTCCGCCGAGGCCCTCGGGATAGTGCACCCAGGCGAGTCCGGCGTCGAAACGGGCCCGGAGGAAGTCCAGGCGGTCGGTGGTCGCCGGCGGATGGACGGCCAGCAACTCCTTCGTGAGGCGGCGCAGTTCCGCTGCGTCGGTCATGCTGCGGCTCCCTTCTGAGGGACGACGGCCACCCGGCCGGTCGTCGTGCCGTCGGCGACGCGCTGGACGGCGTCCGCGGCCCCGTCGAGCGGTACCCGCTCGCTCACCAGGGGCTTGATCGCGCCCCGGGCGGCCAGCTCGGTCAGCTGCTCGTGGCAGTGCTGGACCAGCTTGGGGTTCTTGGTGTTGTACAGGCCCCAGTGCAGGCCGAGGACGGCGTAGTTCTTCACCAGGGCGTGGTTCAGCGCGGGGCTGGGGATGGTGCCGCTGGCGAAGCCGACGACGACGATCCGGCCCTCGAAGGCGACGACCTTGGCGGACTGGGCGTAGGCCTCGCCGCCCACCGGGTCGTAGACCACGTCGGCGCCCCTCCCGCCGGTGGCCTCCTTCACCGCGGCGATGACGTCCTCGCCGCGCCGGTCGACGACCACGTCGCAGCCCAGCTCGCGGGCGACGGCCGCCTTCTCGGGGCCGCCGACGACACCGATGACGGTGGCGCCGGCGGCCTTGCCGAGCTGCACGGCCGCGCTGCCGACCCCTCCGGCGGCAGCGTGGACGAGCAGCGTCTCGCCGGCCTCCAGCCGGGCCCGGCGGTGCAGGCCGAACCACCCGGTCTGGTAGCCGATGTGCAGGGCGGCGGCCTCGGCGTCGTCCAGGGCGTCGGGGGCGGGCAGCAGGGCGCGGGCGTCGGCGACGGCGTACTCGGCGAAGCCGCCGTGCGGCAGCGCCGGGGTGGCGAGGACGCGGCGCCCGTCCTCGGTCTCGCCGCAGATCTCCACGCCCGGTGTGAACGGCATCGGCGGCCTGACCTGGTACTGGCCCCGGCACATCAGGGCGTCCGGGAAGTTGATGTTCGCGGCGCGGACCCTCAGCAGCACCTGGCCCTCGCCGGGGGCCGGCGTCGCCACGTCCGCGAGGCGCATCACCTCGCGCGGCTCGCCGTTCTCGTGCACCTGCCATGCCTGCATGCGGGGCCTCCACCGACTGCGTCGTCCGTCCGGGTCCACCGCATACTAAGCGGTCGCTTGCCGATCAGGGAACAGGTGCGCGCGGTCGTCGCCCGTGGCCGCAGGTCAGGACCGGGCCGGCCGCGCCCGGACGTGCATGCGCTCCCCCTGCGGGCCGAACAGGCTCAGGAACTCGACCGGCCCCTCCCCCGTCGACCCGAACCAGTGCGGTACCCGGGTGTCGAACTCCGCGGCCTCGCCCGCCGACAGCACCACGTCGTGATCGCCGAGCACGAGCCGCAGCCGGCCGGAGAGGACGTACAGCCACTCGTACCCCTCGTGGGTCCGCGGGTCCGGTTCCTCCTTGCGCCGGGGCTCCAGCACCTTGAACGCCTGGAGCCCCCCCGGCTGGCGGGTGAGGGGCCAGTGGGTGCGGCCGTGGCGTTCGATCGGCTTGGCCCGCACCCGGGGGTCGCCGACCGGCGGGGCGCCGACCAGCTCGTCCAGCGGCACCTGGTGGGCCTGGGCGATCGGCAGCAGCAGTTCGAGGCTGGGTCGGCGCAGCCCCGACTCCAGCCGCGACAGGGTGCTCACCGAGATGCCGGTGGTCTCGGAGAGCGCCGCCAGGGTCACCTCCCGCTCCTTGCGCACCTGGCGGAGCCTCGGTCCGACACCGGCGAGGACGTCGTCTGCAGTGGTCATGCACTTATTGCAGAACCGGCAAGTTCATTTGTCAATACCGGCGGGTCCGAGGGACCTTCTGGGTGGAGGTGGTCACCATGACCCGGAACAAGGACCTGTCGGAGAAGCACCTGGCGGAGACGGCGGAGAAGGACCTGTCGGGGACGTACGACGTGGTCGTCGTCGGTGGCGGCGCGGCCGGGCTCTCGGCCGCGCTCGTCCTCGGCCGCTCCCGGCTGCGCACCCTGGTCGTCGACGCCGGTGAGCCGCGCAACGCGCCCTCGGACCACATGCAGGGCTACCTGACCCGCGACGGCATGCCGCCCGCCGAGTTCCTCGCGCTCGGCCGGAAGGAGATCGCGCGGTACGGCGTGCAGCTCGTGCGCGACCGGGCCGTGGACGTGACGCGGGGCGAGGAGTTCGCCGTGGAGCTGGCCGGCGGCCGGACCGTCCGCGCCCGACGGCTGATCGTCACCACGGGGCTCAGGGACGAGCTTCCCGCGGTGCCCGGCGTGGCCGAGCGGTACGGCCGGGACGTGCTGCACTGCCCGTTCTGCCACGGCTGGGAGGTGCGCGACGAGCGTTTCGGCGTCCTCGCCAGCAGCCCGCTCAGCGTGCACCAGGCGCTGATGGTGTCCCACTGGTCGGACGACGTGACGCTCTTCCTCGACACGGTCGCCGAGGCCGCCCTCTCCGACGAGGATCTGCGCCGGCTGGCCGCGGCCCGGGTGAAGGTGGTGCCGGGCGCGGTGGCCGGCCTGCGGGTCGAGGAGGACAGGCTCACCGGGGTCCGGCTGGCGGACGGCACGGTGCACGACCGCTCCGTGGTGTTCGTCGCTCCCAGGGCCGTACCGCAGACCGGCCTGATGGAGCGCCTGGGCGCGGAGCTGCGGGAGACTCCGTTCGGCGCCTACCCCGTGGTGGACCCGACCGGCCTGACGACCGTGCCCGGAGTGTGGACCGCGGGCAACGCGATGGGCTTCGCCGAGCAGGTCGTCCACGCGGCCAGCGGCGGCTACCGCGCGGCGACGGCCGTGGTCGGCGACCTGATCATGTCCCGCCTGGACGCGGCGATCGGGGGTTAGACCGGGCGGGCGGTCGCGCGGTGACCGGACTACCCGGCGGTGGCCGGGCCACCCCGCGATGGCCGGGCCACCCCGCGGTGACCGAACCGCCACCGGACGACTCGAGCACACCGGACGACTTGAGCACCGCCGCATGGCCGGACCGCCGAACCCGGTACCCCGTCCGGGCAGGCCACGCGGTGTCGCCGGGCGGACGTCGGACGTCGGGCATCCCGCGTCCGACGTCCGACGCCCCCCCCGCCCGGCGTCCCCCGCCCGGCGTCCGGCGTCCGGCGTCCCGCGCCCGGCGTCCCGCGCCCGGCGTCCCGCGCCCGGCGTCCCGCGCCCGGCGTCCGGCGTCCGGCGTCCGGCGTCCGGCGTCGATGGCACGGTCCGGAGCCCCGCGGCGGCGGCCGGTCCGGGGCCCGCCGGACGGAAACCGGCGCCACCGGGGTGTGGCCCGGTCCTTCCCGGTGCACCATGACTGCATGCTGCTCGCCCGGTTGGCCCAGGTGTCCCGGGAGGTCGCCGCCACCTCGGCGCGGTCCCGGAAGACCGCCCTGCTCGCGGAGTTGTTCCGGGAGGCGGAGGCGGCGGACGTGCCGGTCGTCATCCCGTATCTGGCGGGACGGCTCCCGCAGGGCCGGATCGGCGTCGGCTGGAAGGTGCTGAGCCGCCCGGTCACGCCGGCCGCCGGGCCGACCCTGACCGTGCGCGAGGTCGACGACCGGCTGACGTGTCTCGCGGCGGTGTCCGGCGCGGGTTCGCAGGCCGAGCGGGCACGCCAGATCGGCGAGCTGATGGGCGCGGCCACCGAGGACGAGCAGCGCTTCCTGATCGGGCTGCTCACCGGCGAGGTCCGCCAGGGCGCCCTGGACGCGGCGGCCGTCGAGGGCCTGGCGGCGGCGACCGGCGCGCCCGCGGCGGACGTACGGCGCGCGGTGATGCTCGCGGGCTCCCTGCAGACGGTGGCCGAAGCCCTGCTCGCCGACGGCCCCGGCGCCCTGGACGGCTTCCGGCTCACCGTCGGACGGCCGGTCCTGCCGATGCTCGCCCACAGCGCCTCCTCGGTCGCCGAGGCGGTCGGCAAGCTCGGTGCCGCGGCCGTCGAGGAGAAGCTGGACGGCATCCGCGTCCAGGTCCACCGCGACGGCGGGACCGTAGGGGTCTACACCCGCACCCTGGACGACATCACCGACCGGCTCCCCGAGGTCACCGCGACGGCCCTCGCGCTGCCCGGGGAGCGCTTCGTCCTGGACGGGGAGGTGATCTCGTTCGACGAGGACGGGCGCCCCCGCTCCTTCCAGGAGACCGCCGGACGGGTCGGCTCCCGCACGGACGTCGCCACGGCCGCGCGGACGGTGCCCGTCTCCGTCGTGTTCTTCGACGCGCTGTCCGTCGACGGCCGTGACCTGCTCGACCTGCCGCTCACCGAGCGGCACGCGGAGCTGGCCCGGCTGGTCCCCGAGCCGACGCGGGTGCGGCGCAGGCTGGTGCCGGGGCCCGAGGAGGCACGGGCGGCGGAGGAGTTCCTCGCCGAGTCGCTGGAGCGCGGCCACGAGGGCGTCGTGGTGAAGGGCCTCGACGCCGGGTACAGCGCGGGCCGGCGCGGTGCCTCCTGGCTCAAGGTCAAGCCCGTCCACACCCTCGACCTGGTCGTCCTGGCCGCCGAGTGGGGCCACGGCCGCCGCACGGGCAGGCTCTCCAACCTCCACCTGGGCGCCCGCACCGCGGACGGTTCCTTCGCGATGCTCGGCAAGACCTTCAAGGGCATGACCGACGCCCTGCTGGCCTGGCAGACCGAGCGCCTGGGGGAACTGGCCGTCGAGGAGCACGGCTGGGGGGTGACCGTCCGCCCCGAACTGGTCGTCGAGATCGCCTACGACGGCCTCCAGCGCTCCACCCGCTACCCGGCCGGCGTCACCCTCCGCTTCGCCCGCGTGATCCGCTACCGCGAGGACAAGCGCCCCGAGGAGGCGGACACGGTGGAGGCGCTGCTCGCCGCGCACCCGGGGACGGCCCCGTGAGGCGCAGCGCGGGCCTGCTCCTGCACCGCCCCGCCGGCGAGGGCCGCGAGGTGCTGCTCGGCCACATGGGCGGTCCCTTCTACGCCCGCCGGGACGCCGGCGCGTGGACCGTTCCCAAGGGCGAGTACGAACCCGCCGAAGAGGCCTGGGACGCGGCCCGCCGCGAGTTCGAGGAAGAGCTGGGGCTGCCGCCGCCCGAGGGCGAGGCGGTGCCGCTCGGCGAGGTCAGACAGGCGGGCGGGAAGGTCGTCACGGTGTGGGCCGTGGAGGCCGACCTGGACCCGGCGACGGTCGTGCCCGGCACGTTCCGCATGGAGTGGCCGCCGCGGTCCGGCCGGATCGAGGAGTTCCCCGAGCTGGACCGGGTGGCGTGGTTCCCGGTGGACCGGGCGCGCGAAGTGATCGTCAAGGCCCAGGCCGCGTTTCTCGACCGGCTGGCTGAGCACTCGCACTGACGGAAGTGACGAGGAGCGACGAGAAGCTCGGGGCGGCGCCGGCGGGGCCCGTCCGCGTTGCGGCACCCCACGCCGCGCGCCAAGGTCGAAGCACGAGAACGCACCAGGGAGGTCGGCCATGCCCATCGCGACGGTGAACCCGGCGAACGGCGAGACGCTCAAGACGTACGAGGCCATGGGCGAGGAGGAGATCGAGCGCCGGCTCCAGCTCGCGGAGGCCACCTTCCGCACGTACCGGACGACGGGATTCTACGAGCGGGCCGGACTGCTGCGCCGGGCCGCCGACCTCCTGGAGGCCGACCAGAACGAGATCGGCGAGGTCATCACCACGGAGATGGGCAAGCCGGTCAAGCAGGCCCGCGCGGAGGCCGCCAAGTGCGCCAAGGCGATGCGCTGGTACGCCGACCACGCGGCGGAGCTGCTCGCCGACGAGGAGCCCGCCCAGTCGGACGTCGAGGACTCCGGTGCCTCCCGGGCGCTGGTCCGCTACCGGCCGCTCGGCCCGGTGCTCGCGGTGATGCCGTGGAACTTCCCGCTCTGGCAGGTGATCCGCTTCGCGGCGCCCGCGCTGATGGCGGGCAACGTGGGGCTGCTCAAGCACGCCTCGAACGTGCCGCAGACGGCCCTGTACCTGGAGGACCTGTTCCACCGGGCGGGCTACCCCGAGGGCTGCTTCCAGACCCTGCTCGTCGGCTCGGCGGCGGTGGACGACATCCTGCGCGACGAGCGGGTGCGGGCCGCCACCCTCACCGGCAGCGAGCCGGCCGGCCGCGCGGTCGCCGCCACCGCCGGAGAGATGATCAAGAAGACGGTGCTGGAGCTGGGCGGCAGCGACCCGTTCGTCGTGATGCCGTCGGCGGACATCGACCGGGCCGCCGAGGTCGCGGTGACCGCGCGCACCCAGAACGCCGGGCAGTCCTGCATCGCCGCCAAGCGGTTCATCGTGCACACGGACGTGTACGACGCCTTCGCCGAACGCTTCACCGAGGGCATGCGGGCGCTGAAGGTCGGCGACCCGATGGACGAGGGGACGGACGTCGGCCCGCTCTCCAGCGAGCAGGGCGTCGAGGACCTGGTGGAGCTGGTCGAGGACGCGGTGCGCGGTGGCGCGACCGTGCTGTGCGGAGGCGAACGCCCGGAGGGGCCCGGCTGGTACTACCCGCCGACGGTCCTCGCCGGTGTCACCCGGGAGATGCGCATCCACCGCGAGGAGGCCTTCGGCCCGGTCGCCACGCTGTACCGCGCGGCCGACCTGGACGAGGCCGTGCTGATCGCCAACGACTCGGACTTCGGGCTCAGTTCCAACGTGTGGACGCGTGACGACGCCGATGTGGACCGTTTCGTACGGGACCTGGAGGCGGGCGGCGTGTACGTGAACGGCATGACGGCGTCCCATCCGGCGTTCCCCTTCGGCGGGATCAAGCGGTCGGGATACGGCCGTGAGCTGTCCGGGCACGGAATCCGGGAGTTCTGCAACATCACCACCGTATGGCACGGAGCGTGAGCCTTCCGCGACTACGATCCCCTTTGTGAACCGCGAAGTGACCCTGCCTCTGATCGTCGACGACCGCGGTACCTTGCAGGTCGCCGCGTCCGACGTGAGCAAGCTGCTGCGCACGGTGGGCGGGAGATGGCTGCGGTTGGTGGAGGCCGGCGAGGAGAGTCTGGACGAGGACACGGTCGCGGCCCTCACCATCGAGCTGGCCAAACTCGCCGACCGGATCGACGTGGCCTGTATCGCCCACAGCAGCGGCCAGTCCTCCTGACCTCGCGCGCACCGGCCCGCACCGGCCGGGGTTCCCCGGGACGGAGCAGCCCCGCGGGAGATCGCCGCTCCCGTGAGTGATCGTGGGTGAGCACGTGGGTGAGCACCCCTGGGAACCGCGGGCGAGCACCCCGCCGCCCGCGTGCGACGGGCCCCGGCCCTCCGGCCGAGGCAGAACGGCGTGAGGCAAGCGTGAGCGAAGAGATCCTCGACCGGGCCGGGAGCGCCCCGCCCGTCCGCGACTGGCCGGCTCTCGACCTGCCCGGCACCGACTTCGACCCCGTCCTGCGCGAGCTGATGCGCGAGGGGCCCGTCACCCGCGTCTCGCTGCCCGACGGTGAGGGCTGGGCCTGGCTCGTGACCCGCCACGAGGACGTCCGGATGGTCGCCACCGATCCCCGGTTCGGCCGTGAGGCCGTCGTGGACCGGCGGGTCACCCGGTTCGCCCCGCACTTCGTCCCGGCGCGCGGCGCGGTCGGTTTCCTCGACCCGCCGGACCACACCCGGCTGCGCGGGGCGGTGGCCGCCGCTTTCACGGCCCGGGGCGTGGAGCGCCTGCGCGACCGGGCGCGCGGCATGCTCGACGAACTGGTCGACGCCATGCTGCGGGCCGGTCCGCCGGCCGACCTCACCGAGGCGGTGCTGAGACCCTTCCCCGTGGCGGTGCTCTGCGAGCTGATGGGCATTCCCGGCCCCGACCGGCCCGGCATGCACACCTGGACCGGGCTGATCCTCTCCTCGTCGCACGGCGCGGAGGTCAGCGAGCGGGCCAAACAGGAGGTGGGCGCCTACTTCGCCGACCTGATCGGAGCCCGGTCCGACGGCACCGGCGAGGACGTCACCTCGCTGCTGGGCGCCGCCGTGGGCAGGGGCGAGATCACGACCGAGGAAGCGGTGGGGCTGGCCGTGGTGCTCCAGCTCGGCGGTGAGGCGGTCACCCACAACAGCGGACAGATGCTCTACCTGCTGCTGACCCGGCCCGAACTCGCCGAACGCCTGCGCGCCGGGCCGGAGATCCGGCCCGGGGCCGTCGACGAGATGCTGCGCTGGATCCCTCACCGCAACGCGGTCGGGCTGTCCCGGATCGCCCTGGAGGACGTGGAGACCAGGGGGGTCCGGATCCGGGCGGGCGACGCGGTGTACGTGTCGTACCTGGCCGCCAACCGCGACCCGGCGGTCTTCCCCGACCCGGACACGATCGACTTCGCCCGCGCCCCCAACCCGCACGCGTCCTTCGGTCTCGGCCCGCACGCCTGCCCGGGCGGCGCGCTGGTCCGGTTGGAGTCGGAACTGCTGGTCGGCACCCTCCTGGACCGCCTGCCGGGCCTGCGGCTCGCGGTGGCGCCGCCGGACGTGCCCTTCCGGAAGGGCACCCTGATCCGCGGTCCCGAGGCGCTGCCGGTGACGTGGTGAGCGACCGCCGGGCCGCCCAGGCCGCCACGGAACCGACGGGCGGGCCCGCCGGGATGTCCTCCCCGGCGGGCCCGCCCGCGGGCCGCGACGCCTTCGGCCCTCGGGGCCTGGCTGGCGATTTCCGGCCCACCGGGCGACGACGCGCGTTGTCCGACGGGCCCTAGGTAGCGTCTTGTCGATCATGCTTCGAGCCAGATGAGTGTGCTGGCCAGGGCGAGTCGGCGGCTCGAGTCCCTCGTACGGGTTGCCTCCCCACCGGCCTGTACCGCGCGGCCACAGCGAAGAGATCACGGTCGACGGCGAGGCGGCCCCGGTGACCGTGAAACTCGGCGTGTGGGTATCGAACACCAAGTCGAGGCGAAGCAGACTCAGCGCCGAACAGCTCGACGCACTCCGGGAGCTGGGCGTGGAGTGGGCGTAGGAGCGCCGAGTTTGCAGCTTCACAAACTCAACACCCACCTGGCGGCCGGGCTGAAACGGTACGAGGCCGAGCATGACTTGCTCACCACCGTTCGCCTCCCGCCGTGTGCACCCGACCTGAATCCCGTTGAGGTCCTCTGGTCACTGGTACGCGGGGCCATGGCCAACACCGCCTTCGACACACCCGACGCCCTCGACCGCACACTCCGCCGGGAGTTACGCAGGATCCAGCTCCGGCCACACCTGATCGACGGCTGCCTCACCGCCACCGGCCTGACCCTCGCACCACCGACCCCACCCTGGGAACCTCAGTAGGTGGCATGGTGGCGGGGGACTGCGACGCCGACGGCTGTGAACGGGGCGGTGAGCAGGGCGTACTGCTCGGCTGGGAGCGTGGCGGGTTTCCGTACGGCCTTGGCTGCGATCACGCAGACGGACTTGGCGTCCGAGTGGAGTCCCGCGCGGTATGCATTGAGTTCCTCACTGCGCGGAAGCAGCGCCGACCGGACGGCGTGGTCGAGCTCGGAGTTTTCTGATGCGGAGAGCCGGAGGGCGCGGCTTGCCTCACGGCCGCCCTGCCGACGCCGGCTGACGGCGTGGTCGAACGCGGCGGCGAGAGTCTGGGGCGGCAGAGCCGCGACCGTCGCTATGAATCGAGCCGTGGCGGCATCCACAACCAGCTCCTTTAGCTTACTTGTTCAGAATGCGGAAGGTTCAAGGGCAGGCGCCGAGCAGGTGACGCGACCAGGCACTCTGCCTTGCCCGTGAGAAGGTGCGTTCCGGGTGGAACGAAGGGGAGTGTGACATGGATATCCATCGCCTGGCACGCATAGCAGCGACGCTCTTTGGGGAGCTCGGCACTGCTGGAGCGCTCACGGTACGGGAGTTGCCCGACGGACTCGGAATCTGTGTGTGGCCAGCCGGCACCCGGGGTGGAGGAAGCATCTTCGTGGGGTGCGACGAGTCGGTTCTGTTCGTGGGATCCGCGATAGGTTTCGACGCCGGTCTCGCCGCTTTCCGCCAGGGCAGGCGCACTCCCGCCGAACGCTTCCGGGGCGAGCCCGACAAGGCGACTGCACAGAAGCCCGTTGAGTAGCGGGGCGTGGGCGACCGCTACGAGCGGGCGAAGGACGTCCCCTCGTGTCGGCGGTGATGGCCGCTCTACCGCAGAGTCCGTGTTCGTCGCCATCACCGGATCCTGAATCGCATGAAGTCCGACCTGCCATGGCACCTGTCAGGCGCTGGCCGACGCCGCGCGTCGAGGCCCGCCCGCTATTCGGGCTCGGCCTCGACGATCCTGACGTCCTCGGCGATCGGGTCCTCCATGACCCTGGACATGTAGCGTTCGGCGCCGACAAGGTCATAGGTGTCGTAGGACGCCATCGAGCTGCCCTCGTAGGTCCACTCCACGCGGTACCGCTCTGCCACCTGGCCTCCCTCCCACTCGCTTACCGGCCGGAGCGCTGTCCGACTCGAACCGTACCCCGCCCGTCGTTTGCACCCCACACGACGTGCGCTCGGCCTCAAATGTCACAACCACCCACTTCCTTGCATCCGTCCCGGCCTGACTGGGCCATGCGCTCACGGTTCCGTGCGACGGATTCCAGGGCCGGTGGCCTCAGCCGCTTGCCGGGCCTCCCGGTGAGCGCGACGGCGAGCGGGGTTCCGTGACGGTCGACGAGCGGGCGGTGCTTGGAGCCGGGACGGGCCCGGTCGACGGGTGAGGGGCCGACGTGATCCCCCTTTGAGGTACCGGATGTGCAAGCCGTCCACGGCGCAGCGCGAAGCAGCGTACAGAGCGGCCTAGGGATGTCTTTCCGATCATCCGATGGTTGGACTGGTCGTGAGGGATGGGGAGTATCTGACGCCGCATGGTCGGTGATCGAGCCGTTGTTGCCGCCAGCGGGCCGGGCCCGGGGCAGGTGGCGCGATCATCGCCAGGGCCTGGAGGGCATCGTGTCCAAGTTCCGCGCAGGACTCCACGAGCGTGCGGGCCCCTCAGCACACGGCCGCCACAGGGGGCTCGATGAGCGTGGGCTCGGACGCTCCCGCGGCGGACTGACCAGCAAGACCCACCTGGCCTGCGACGGGCGGGGCCGGCCGTTGTCCTTCACGGTCACGGCCGGCACCCGCAACGACTGCACCCAGGCCGAGACGGTCATCGACAAGATCCGCGTCACCCGGCCCGGACCGGGACGGCCCCGCGTCCACCCGGAGCGGGTGGTCGCCGACAAGGGCTACCCGGCCCGCTCCTTCCGCGCCTACCTGCGCAGACGCGGAATCGAAGCGACCATCCCCGAACGCGTCGACCAGCTCGCGGGCCGACGCCGCAACGTCGTCGAACGCTGCTTCCACCGCCTCAAGCAGCACACTCAGCTGGCTCGAAGCGTGATCGACAAGACGCTACCTAGCGGATCGGCATCCCCGCCAGGGTCCGCGCGATGACCAGCCGCTGGATCTCGCTCGTGCCCTCGAAGATGGTGTAGATCGCGGAGTCCCGGTGCATCCGCTCCACCGGGTACTCCCGCGTGTAGCCGTTGCCGCCGAGGATCTGGACCGCCTGGGCGGTCACCTTCTTGGCCGTCTCGCTCGCGAACAGCTTGGACATCGATCCCTCGGCCGCCGTGAACGGCTTGCCGTTGATCGCCATCCACGAGGCCCGCCACACCAGCAGCCGCGCGGCGTCGATGGACGTCCGCATGTCCGCGAGCTGGAAGGCGATGCCCTGGTTGTCGATGATGGGCCGCCCGAACTGCTCGCGGGTCTGCGCGTACTCCAGGGCCACCTCGTACGCGGCGCGGGCGGTGCCCACCGCCATCGCGCCGACCGCCGGACGGGAGGCCTCGAAGGTGGCCATGGCGGCGTTCTTGACGCGCTCGCCGCCCTTCCTGGCCTTCTCCCGGGCCCGGGCCAGCCGCGCGTCGAGCTTCTCCTTGCCGCCGAGCAGGCAGTGACCGGGGACCCGTACGTTCTCCAGGACGACCTCGGCGGTGTGCGAGGCGCGGATGCCGTGCTTCTTGAACTTCTGCCCCTGGGACAGACCCGGGGTGGCCGGCGGGATGATGAAGGAGGCGTGGCCCTTGGAACCCAGCTCCGCGTCGACGACCGCGACCACGACGTGGACGTTGGCGATGCCGCCGTTGGTGGCCCAGGTCTTGGTGCCGTTGAGCACCCACTCGTCCTTGGCCTCGTCGTACACCGCGCGCGTGCGCATGGAGGCGACGTCGGAGCCGGCGTCGGGCTCGGAGGAGCAGAAGGCGGCGACCTTCACGTCGTTGGCATCGCCGTACATCTGGGGGATCCAGGTGCCGATCTGCTCCTCGGTGCCGTTGGCGAGGACGCCGACGGCGGCGAGGCCGGTGCCGACGATGGACAGGGCGATGCCCGCGTCGCCCCAGAACAGCTCCTCCATCGCCATGGGGATGCCGAGGCCGGTGGAGTCGAAGTACTGCTGGGCGTAGAAGTCGAGGGAGTAGATGCCGACCTTGGCGGCCTCCTGGATGACCGGCCAGGGAGTCTCCTCGCGCTCGTCCCATTCGGCGGCCGCGGGGCGGATGACGTCGGCGGCGAAGCCGTGCAGCCAGTCCCGGACCTCCTTCTGTTCGTCGCTCAGCTCCATGGTGAACTCGGCCATGTCCCCTCCAGTGACGCACCTGCGTGTTACTTGCGGTAACACGAGTCTGTTACCGACGGGTAAGAAAAGTCAACTCCCGGGGACCCGTCGCCCTCCCGTTCGATGTGCGGTGTCCCGTGGGTGTTAGTTTGCGCAGGCGTCACCGAACCAGCACGGGTGGGGAGAGCACATGAACACCACGCAGCGCACCGATCAGCAGCGGTCCGCCGACCGCAGACGGCGCGAGCTGCTGGAGGCCGCCGACCGGGTGGTGCTGCGCGACGGACCGCAGGCATCGATGAACGCCATCGCCGCCGAGGCCGGCATCACCAAGCCGATCCTCTACCGCCACTTCGGCGACAAGGGCGGACTCTACGCCGCCCTCGCGCAGCGGCACACGGACGCCCTCCTCTCCTCGCTGCGGGCCGCCCTGGACGCTCCGGCGGACCGCCGGGACCGCGTCGAGGCCACGCTGGACACCTATCTGGCGGCCATCGAGGCACGCCCGCAGGTGTACCGCTTCCTGATGCATCCGGCGGAGGGAGCCACCGCGCCGGGCGACCAGGCCGAGCAGGGTTTCGACGTCGGCAAGCACTCGGCGCCGCTGCTGCGCCGCATGGGCGAGGAACTGGGCACGGTCATCGAGGAGCGCCTCGACATGGGGCCGGACAGCCGGCAGCTGTCCCGCGTGTGGGGGCACGGCATCGTCGGCATGATGCACGCGGCCGGCGACTGGTGGCTGGGCGAACGGCCCTGTTCCCGCGCCGACTTGGTACGTAGCCTCGCCGACCTGCTGTGGGGCCGGCTGGCCGCGGCCGGCGACAAGGTGGGCGGGCCCGGCTTCTGAAGCCCCGCGGCCCCGTCGGCCCGGTCCACGGCCGCGGAGAGCACGGGCGGAACCCGCGGGCGGGACCGGGGAACCCCCGGGGCGCCTCAGCGGCTCCAGGACGCCCGGGCGGCCTGCCGGAGCACCTTGCGCCTGCGCCACCCCGTGAGGCGGTCGACGTAGAGGCCGCCCTCCAGGTGGTCGCACTCGTGCTGGAGGCACCGGGCGAAGAACCCCGTCCCGCGTACGGTGACCGGCTGCCCGGTCGCCGTGAAGCCGGACACGACCGCCTCGTCCGCGCGCTCCGTGCCCGCCTCCAGCCCCGGCAGCGACAGACAGCCCTCCGGCCCGCGCACCACCACCCCGCCGGTCTCGACGAGCCGGGGGTTCACCACGTGGCCGAGGTGACGCTCGTCCTCGTCGTCCGGGCAGTCGTACACGAAGACGCGGAGCGGCTCGCCGATCTGGTTCGCCGCCAGACCCACTCCGTGGGCGGCGTACATGGTCGCGAACAAGTCCTCCACGAGCGCCGCGAGTTCCGGACCGAAGTCCGTCACCTCCTCGCAGGGCGCGTGCAGGACGGGGTCGCCGAGGATGCCGAGGGGCCGGACGCGCCCGTGGGCGCCCGGGATGGAGCCGTGTCGCATGGCGGCAAGAGTAAGGTCCCTGTGTCCCCCGGCGGCTCGCGCCCACCGCCGGAACCCGTGGCCGGTGCCGCGATTCGGGAGTGCGAACGGATCTCGATAGGCTGAGGTCCACACCACGTGGCCGTCAGGCTTCAGGCGCGGCGCGTACGCAAGGAGGATCGAGAACTGATGGCAGGCAACTCGGACCCGCTCACGCCCCGGGCCAAGATCGCCGTGACCGCGGGCAAAGCGGTCGCGGCGGCTTCGCGCGCCGCGGGGCGCGGCAGCGGTTCGGTGATCGGCGGCAAGGTCGCGCTGAGACTCGATCCCGACCTTCTCGCCCGGCTCGCCCAGCACCTTGATGTGACGCTGGTCTCGGCGACCAACGGCAAGACCACCACCACCCGGCTCATCGCCGAGGCGCTCAAGGCGGCCGGTCCGGTCGTGTCCAACGCGCTCGGCGCCAACATGCCGGCCGGCATCACCTCGGCGCTCGCGGGCGGTTCGGAGGCCCGGTTCGGTGTCATCGAGGTCGACGAGAAGTACCTCGCGGGGGTCGCCCGGGACACCGACCCCAAGTGCATCGCGCTGCTCAACCTCTCCCGCGACCAGCTCGACCGCGCCGCCGAGACCCGGATGCTCGCCGAGAACTGGCGCGAGGGCCTCGCCGGTTCGAAGGCCGTGATCGTCGCCAACGCCGACGACCCGCTGGTGGTGTGGGCCGCGTCCTCCTCCCCCAACGTCATCTGGGTCGCCGCCGGGCAGATGTGGAAGGACGACGCCTGGTCCTGCCCGTCCTGCGGCGGCGTGATGCAGCGTCCGGGGGACGACTGGTTCTGCGGCGAGTGCGGCTTCCGGCGTCCGACGCCGAGCTGGGCCCTGTCCGGCGACCACGTCCTGGACCCGCACGGCTCCGCCTGGCCCATCCACCTCCAGCTGCCGGGCCGCGCCAACAAGGCCAACGCCGCCTCCTCGGCCGCCGTCGCCGCCGTCTTCGGGGTGCCGCCGCAGGTCGCACTGGAGCGGATGTACCAGGTGCAGGCGGTCGCCGGACGCTACGACGTCGTGCAGTTCCAGGGGCGCGACCTGCGTCTGCTGCTCGCCAAGAACCCGGCGGGCTGGCTGGAGACCTTCTCCCTGATCGACCCGCCGCCCACCCCGGTGATCCTCTCGGTGAACGCGCGCGGCGCCGACGGCACCGACACCTCCTGGCTGTGGGACGTGGACTACACCCGGCTGACCGGTCACCCGATCTGCGTGATCGGCGACCGGAAGCTGGACCTCGCGGTGCGGCTGGAGGTCGCGAACCAGCAGTTCCAGGTGTGCGAGGACCTCGACCAGGCGATCCAGCTGTGCCCGCCGGGCCGGATCGAGGTCATCGCCAACTACACCGCCTTCCAGGACCTGCGCCGCCGCGTCGGCAACTGACCGCGAGACTTCAGGGGACTTTCGTGAGCGACAACCAACTGCGGATCGTCTGGATCTACCCGGACCTCCTCAGCACCTACGGCGACCAGGGCAACGCCCTCGTCGTGGAGCGCCGGGCCCGCCAGCGCGGCCTCGACGTGGCCCGGCTCGACGTGCGCAGCGACCAGCCGATCCCGACCTCCGGCGACATCTACCTGATCGGCGGCGGCGAGGACCGTCCGCAGCGGCTGGCGGCCGAGCGGCTGCGCCGCGACGGCGGCCTGCACCGGGCGGTGGCGAACGGCGCGATCGTCTTCTCCGTCTGCGCCGGGTACCAGATCCTGGGCCACGAGTTCATCAACGACCTGGGCCAGCGCGAGCCGGGCCTCGGCCTGCTCGACGTGGTCTCCACGCGCGGTGAGGGCGCGCGGTGCGTCGGCGACGTCCTCGGCGACATCGACCCGCGCCTCGGCCTGCCCCCGCTGACCGGCTTCGAGAACCACCAGGGCGTCACCCATCTGGGCCCCAGTGCCCGTCCGCTCGCCCAGGTCCGCTTCGGCAACGGCAACGGCACGGGGGACGGCACGGAAGGCGCGTACAACGACACGGTCTTCGGTACGTACATGCACGGCCCGGTGCTGGCCCGCAACCCGCTGATCGCGGACCTGCTGCTGAAGCTGGCCCTCGACGTGAACGCGCTGCCGCCGACCGACGACCGCTGGTACGAGGCGCTCCGCAACGAGCGCATCGCGGCGGCGCAGCAGCCTGCGTAGACACTGTGGCGCAGCAGCCTGCGTAGACACTGCGGCGCAGCAGCCTGCGTAGACACTGCGGCGCAGCAGCCTGCGTAGCACATGCGCCGGGACGGTGCGGACGGCCCGTCTGATGGGTCATCCGCACAGGTGAGCGGGCACGTCCAGTAGGCGGACGCACGGTTCGGTCCCGCCCTCCGATGCCGCTAGGGTGGCGGGGATCGAGCCGGACAGCGCGGTCCGGACCCGTGCCACTTGAGAAGGTATTTCGGGCTATGCGCATTGGTGTCCTCACCTCCGGCGGCGACTGCCCCGGCCTGAACGCCGTCATCCGGTCCGTCGTGCACCGTGCCGTCGTCGACCACGGCGACGAGGTCATCGGCTTCCGGGACGGCTGGAAGGGCCTCCTGGAGTGCGACTACCTCAAGCTCGACCTGGACGCGGTCGCCGGCATCCTGGCCCGCGGCGGCACCATCCTCGGCTCGTCCCGGGTCCGTCCCGAGCATCTGCGGGACGGGGTGGAGCGCGCCCGGGGGCACGTCGAGGAACTCGGCCTGGACGCGATCATCCCGATCGGCGGCGAAGGCACCCTCAAGGCGGCCCGGCTGCTGTCCGACGGCGGTCTGCCGATCGTGGGCGTGCCGAAGACCATCGACAACGACATAGCGGTCACCGACGTCACGTTCGGCTTCGACACGGCCGTCACCGTCGCCACGGAGGCCCTGGACCGGCTGAAGACCACCGCCGAGTCCCACCAGCGGGTGCTGATCGTCGAGGTCATGGGGCGCCACACCGGCTGGATCGCGCTGCACTCGGGCATGGCGGCGGGCGCCCACGCCGTCGTCGTCCCGGAGCGGCCCTTCGACATCGAGGAGCTGGCCGCCAAGGTCGGCGAGCGCTTCTCGGCGGGCAAGCGGTTCGCGATCGTGGTGGCCGCGGAGGGCGCCAAGCCGAAGGCCGGAAGCATGGACTTCGACGAGGGCGGCAAGGACGTCTACGGCCACGAGCGCTTCGCCGGGATCGCCCGCCAGCTCTCGATCGAGCTGGAGGAGCGGCTCGGCAAGGAGGCCCGGCCGGTGATCCTCGGGCACGTCCAGCGGGGCGGGACGCCCACCGCCTACGACCGGGTGCTGGCGACCCGGTTCGGCTGGCACGCGGTGGAGGCCGTGCACCGCGGGGAGTTCGGGATGATGACGGCGCTGCGCGGTACGGACATCACGATGGTGCCGCTCGCCGACGCGGTCGAGTCGCTGAAGACGGTGCCGGACGCGCGGTACGCGGAGGCGGAGTGCGTGCTGTGAGTGTGCGGGGCCGCTGAGCGCTCGGGCCCACCGGTTCGTCGCGGGCTCCGGGCCGTGGACGGCCGGTCGCGCCCACGCGGCGGAGCCGCGCATCGGTACAGCCCCGCGCCCCTACGGGACGCTTCACCGCCCCCGGTCGCAACAGCGGCCGGGGGCGGTTCTACGCTTGCTTCCGGACAAGCGGCGTTCAACCGCGCTCAACCCCCACGAAACAGGAGCCGGCGGATGGATCACAGCGGGCACGGCATGACGATGGATCTGCCGCCGTTCACGCTGGGGCGAGGGCTCGCCTGGTCGGCGGACCCCTTCTTCCTCGTCGCCTGCCTCCTGGGGCTCGCGCTGTACGGCTGGGGCGTGCTGCGGCTGACCCGGCGCGGCGACAGGTGGCCGGTGGGACGGACCGTGTCCTTCGTCGTCGGGGTGCTGAGCATCGGGCTGATGATGTGCACCAAGCTCAACGACTACGGCATGGTCATGTTCAGCGTGCACATGGTGCAGCACATGATCATCAGCATGGTGTCGCCGATCCTGCTGCTGCTCGGGGCCCCCATCACGCTGGCCCTGCGCGCGCTGCCGACGGCCGGTCGTGGCCGCAAGGGCCTCCGCGAGCTGCTGCTGATGCTGCTGCACAGCCGCTACATGCGGATCATCACCCACCCCGCGTTCACCATCCCCCTGTTCATCGCGAGCCTGTACGCGCTGTACTTCACCCCCCTCTTCGACTTCCTGATGGGCTCCCAGGCCGGGCACATCGCGATGATGGTGCACTTCCTCGCCGTGGGCGTGGTGTTCTTCTGGCCGATCATGGGGGTGGACCCGGGCCCGCACCGGCCGGGCTACCTGATGCGGATGCTGGAACTGTTCGCCGGCATGCCGTTCCACGCGTTCTTCGGCATCGCGCTGATGATGGCGTCCTCGCCCATGGTCGAGACCTTCCAGAACCCGCCCGCCTCGCTCGGCATCGACGCGCTCTCGGACCAGAACGCGGCCGGTGGCATCGCCTGGGCCTTCAGCGAGGTGCCCTCCGTGCTGGTGCTGCTCGCCCTGTTGTTCCAGTGGTACGCCTCGGAGGAGCGGCAGGCCCGGCGCACCGACCGCGCCGCCGACCGCAACGGCGACAAGGAGCTGGAGGCGTACAACGCCTACCTGGCCTCGCTGAACACCCGCGGCGGCTGAGTCCGGGACGGGCACCTTTCTCGCCGTCCGAGTCCCCTCCGGCCCGAACCGGGGCACCATGGAGGGAACGGACCACGAGGAGGGTGTCGCGATGCCCGGTTCCACGGACAGTTCCACGAAGACGATGGGGGCGCTCACCATCGGCGGCCTGGTCGCGGTGACGGCCTACACGGTGGCGCTCGGGAGCAACGGCTGGCTGTGGTTCGGCTGGGTCGTGCTGGGCCTGATCACCGTGGGAATGGTGGCCACCCGCAGCGCCTGAGCCCCGCACGGGGCGCAGGACGACTCACTCGCGGCCGAGCCGGCCCGCCGAGTGCACGCCCGGCTGGTACTTCGGCAGCCGGACGGTGATCTTCATGCCCGCGCCGACGGCCGTCTCGATGACGAGGCCGTGGTCGTCTCCGTAGACCTGGCGGAGCCGGTCGTCGACGTTGGACAGCCCGATGCCGCCCGACGGGCTGACTTCGCGCGCGAGGATGCGGCGCAGCAGGTCGGGGTCCATTCCGGCGCCGTCATCCTCGATGACGACCAGGGCCTCCGCGCCCGCGTCCTGCGCGGTGATCTGGATGCGGCAGCGGTCGGCCTTGCCCTCAAGGCCGTGCTTGACGGCGTTCTCGACGAGGGGCTGGAGGCAGAGGAAGGGCAGGGCGACCGGCAGCACCTCGGGCGCGACCTGGAGGGTGACCGCGAGCCGGTCGCCGAAGCGGGCCCGCACCAGCGCCAGGTAGTGGTCGATGGCGTGCAGCTCGTCGGCGAGGGTCGTGAAGTCGCCGTGCCGGCGGAACGAGTAGCGGGTGAAGTCGGCGAACTCCAGCAGCAGCTCGCGGGCGCGCTCGGGGTCGGTGCGGACGAAGGACGCGATCACCGCGAGCGAGTTGAAGATGAAGTGCGGGGAGATCTGGGCCCGCAACGCCTTGATCTCGGCCTCGATGAGCCGGGTGCGGGACTGGTCGAGGTCGGCCAGCTCCAGCTGGACGGAGACCCAGCGGGCGACCTCGCCGGCCGCCCGGACCAGGACGGCGGACTCGCGGGGCGCGCAGGCGACCAGGGCGCCGTGCACCCGGTCGTCGACGGTGAGCGGGGCGACCACCGCCCAGCGCACCGAGCAGTCGGGGGTGTCGCAGGTGAGCGGGAAGGCCTCCCCGCGGCCGGTCTCCAGCGGACCCGCGAGGCGCTCCATGATCTCGGCCCGGTGGTGGGCTCCGACGCCGTCCCAGACCAGCACCTCCTTGAGGTCGGTCAGGCACAGCGCGTCGGTGCCGAGCAGGGAGCGCAGCTTGCGGGCCGACTTGCCGGCCGTCTCCTCGGTGAGGCCGGCCCGCAGCGGGGGTGTGGCCAGGGAGGCGGTGTGCAGGGTCTGGAAGGTGGCGTGCTCGACCGGGGTGCCGAGCCCGCCCAGGTGCCGCGGGCGGGCCGTGCGCCGGCCCAGCCAGAAGCCCGCGGCCAGCAGGGGCAGCACGGCGACGGCCAGTCCCGCCAGGAAACCGCTCACGGAGTCGCTCACGGGTTCGCCTCCTTGCGCAGTCCGTCGGCGTGCAGCTCTTCCGGCAGGTGGAAGCGGGCCAGGATCGCCGCCGTCCCGGCCGGCACCCGGCCCGGGGTGGCCAGCGACACCAGCACCATGGTGAGGAAGCCCAGCGGCACCGACCACAGCGCCGGCCAGGCCAGCAGCGCGTGCAGCGCCCCGCCGCCGCCGGGGAAGCCGCCCATGGTGGCGGCGACGGCGAGCAGCGCGGAGCCGCCGCCCACCAGCATCCCGGCCGCCGCGCCGGGCGGGGTCAGGCGCCGCCACCAGATGCCGAGGACGAGCAGCGGGCAGAACGACGAGGCGGACACCGCGAAGGCGAGACCCACCGCGTCGGCCACCGGCAGCCCGCCGACGAGGGCGCTCGCCGCCAGCGGCACGGCCATGGCGAGGACGGTGCCGAGCCGGAAGTGCCGGACCGCGCGGGACGGCAGCACGTCCTGGGTGAGGACGCCGGCGACGGCCATGGTGAGTCCCGACGCGGTGGACAGGAACGCGGCGAAGGCACCGCCCGCGACCAGGGCCCCGAGCAGGTCGCCGCCCACTCCCCCGATCACCCGGTCGGGCAGCAGCAGGACGGCGGCGTCGGCGTCACCGGTGAGGGTCAGCTCGGGTGCGTACAGGCGGCCCAGGGCGCCGTAGACGGGCGGCAGCAGGTAGAAGGCGCCGATCAGACCGAGGACGGCGACGGTGGTGCGGCGGGCGGCGACGCCGTGCGGGCTGGTGTAGAAGCGGACCACGACGTGCGGGAGGCCCATGGTGCCCAGGAAGGTGGCGAGGATCAGGCCGTACGTGGCGTACAGCGGGCGTTCCGTGCGGCTCTCGGCCCGGGAGGGCGACAGGGCGTCGTCGGCGCCGCGTCCGGCGGCCGGGACGGAGGTGCCGCGGGCGAAGGTGAGGCGGGTGCCGGCCTCGATGTGCCGGGTGCCGGCCGGGAGGACGGTCGGGACGCCGTCGTGGGCGCGGCCGTCGACGGTGCCGTCCACGGTGACGCTCAGCGGCTCGTCGAGTTTGAGGGTGAGACTGTCCTCGACCCGCACGGAGCGCTGCTCGCGGAAGGTGGCCGGTTCCTCGAAGGGGCGGCCGGGGGCGCCGTCGCCCTGCCAGGCGAGCACCAGGAAGAGGGCGGGGACGAGCAGGGCGGTGAGCTTGAGCCAGTACTGGAAGGCCTGGACGAAGGTGATGCTGCGCATGCCGCCGGCGGCGACGATGGCCGTGACGACGACGGCGACGATCACTCCGCCGAGCCAGTCGGGCGCGTCGCTGAGCACGGTCAGGGTCAGTCCGGCGCCCTGGAGCTGGGGCAGCAGGTACAGCCAGCCGACGCCGACGACGAAGGCGCCCGCGAGGCGTCGTACGCCCTGGGAGGCGAGCCGGGCCTCGGCGAAGTCGGGCAGCGTGTAGGCGCCGGAGCGGCGCAGCGGGGCGGCGACGAAGAGCAGCAGGACCAGGTAGCCGGCGGTGTAACCGACCGGGTACCAGAGCATGTCGGGGCCCTGGACGAGGACCAGGCCGGCGATGCCGAGGAAGGAGGCGGCGGAGAGGTACTCGCCGCTGATGGCGGCGGCGTTGAGGCGGGGGCCGACCGTGCGGGAGGCGACGTAGAAGTCCGAGGTGGTGCGGGAGATGCGCAGGCCGAAGGCGCCGACGAGGACGGTCGAGACGACGACGAGGGCGACGGCGGGTATGGCGTAGGTGCTGTTCACGGTTCCTCGGGGACGGTCAGCGGTCCTCGACGAGGCGCACGAAGTCGCGTTCGTTGCGCTCGGCGCGGCGGACGTACCAGCGGGCGAGGAGGACGAGCGGGGCGTACAGGCCGAAGCCGAGGACGGCCCATTCCAGGCCGTGGGCGTCCGGCATCGCCGCGAACAGCAGGGGCAGCGGCCCGACGAGGAGCCCGAGGACCGCGAAGGCGGCGAGGCCGGCGCGCAGCTGGCTGCGCATGAGGGAGCGGACGTAGGTGTGCCCGAGGGTGGTCTGCTCGTCGATCTCGGTACGCGGACGGTAGTAGCCCGAGGCGCCGGGGGCGCGCCGGGGTGGTCCCGTGACGGTGACGCGGCGGTCGGTGGGGTCCTGGGGCACGGTCACGGCCTCCGCATGAGCAGGTCCCGCAGTTCGCGGGCGTGGCGCCGGCTGACCTGGAGTTCCTCGGTGCCGACCAGGACGCTGACGCTGCCCGCGTCCAGGCGTAGTTCGCCTATGTGGTGCAGGGCGACGAGGTGGCGGCGGTGGATGCGGACGAAGCCGCGGGCGCGCCAGCGTTCCTCCAGGGTGGACAGGGGGATGCGGACGAGGTGGCTGCCCCGGCCGGTGTGCAGGCGGGCGTAGTCGCCCTGGGCCTCGACGTGGGTGATGTCCTCGACGGGGACGAAGCGGGTGACGCCGCCGAGTTCCACCGTGATGTGGCCGGGGTCGGGTTCGTGCACGGGCACGCGCGGGGCGGGGGCCGGGGTGCCCCGCTGTTCCGCGGCGCGGCGGACCGCCTCGGCGAGCCGTTCCCGGCGGACGGGCTTGAGGACGTAGTCGACGGCCTTGAGGTCGAAGGCCTGTACCGCG
This sequence comes from Streptomyces sp. NPDC041968, assembly GCF_055589025.1. Lineage (NCBI taxonomy): Bacteria > Bacillati > Actinomycetota > Actinomycetes > Kitasatosporales > Streptomycetaceae > Streptomyces > Streptomyces sp. NPDC041968. Next base: position 358,261 of record NZ_JBVJCB010000010.1, read on the forward strand.
AAGTCCTCGTGCGCGGTGACGAAGACGACCAGCGGCGGCCGGGCGAAGCCGGTCAGCAGCCGGGCGAGGTCCAGCCCGTCGAGGCCGGGCATCTGGATGTCGAGGAAGACGACGTCGATGGCGTCCGGACCGTCCGGGCCCGACTCCAGGGCCCGGTTGATGCGGCGCAGCGCCTCGGTCGCGTCGCCCGCGCCCTCCGCCGTACCGATGCGGGGATCGGCGTTCAGCAGGTACACGAGTTCCTCGAGCGAGGGGCGTTCGTCGTCGACAGCCAGGGCGCGCAGCATGAGGCTGGAGTGTAGGGGCGATCCGTACGCCTGAACACGGGCCCGACAGGGACGTATCCGCTGGATACAGTGCCCGCATGAGCAGCAGGCCCACCCCGTTCGACGAACTCGACCGGAAGATCGTCACCGCCCTGACGGCGAACGCCAGGTCCTCCTTCGCCGAGATCGGCGCGGCGGTCGGACTGTCCTCGACGGCGGTCAAGCGCCGGGTGGACCGGTTGCGCGAGACCGGCGTGATCACCGGGTTCACCGCGACGGTGCGGCCCTCCGCGCTGGGCTGGCGGACCGAGGCGTACGTGGAGGTGTACTGCGAGGGCGCGGCGCCGCCGCGGCGGCTGGCGGAGGTGGCGCGCGGCTATCCGGAGATCACGGCGGCGATGACGGTGACCGGGGGCGCCGACGCCCTGCTGCACGTGCGGGCGCGGGACGTGGAGCACTTCGAGGAGGTCCTGGAACGGATCCGCGCCGAGCCGTTCATCCGCAAGACGATCAGTGTGATGGTGCTGTCCCACCTGATCCCGGACAGTCCGGAGGCCGGCGCGGGCCTGCCCGCCGCACAGGACGCAGCGGACATGCGCTGACCGGGGGGACAACGCAGCATTGCTGCGGGAACGCGCAGCTTTCCGCGCTTGTCGGGCGGGCTCGTCACTTCCTACCGTGGTGTCAACCCCTCGTCACACACCGTGAGGAACGGAGGTACCCCTCTGTGCCCGACTCCCGTGTGCCGCGCCGGCGGCGCTTCCTGCTCTGCGAACCCAGACACTTCGCCGTGCAGTATGCGATCAACCCGTGGATGAGCACCGGCCGGCCCGTCGACGTCATCCGCGCCCTGGACCAGTGGCAGGCGCTGGTCGACGCCTACCGCGTGCACGGCCACACCGTGCACACCGTGCAGCCGGTGTCGGGCCTGCCCGACATGGTCTTCGCCGCGAACTCCGCGGTCGTCGTCGAGGGCCGGGTGTTCGGCTCCCGCTTCCACGCCCCCGAGCGCCGTCCCGAGTCCGTGCCGTACGCGACGTGGTTCAAGACGGAGGGCTTCGAGGTGCACCAGCCCGAGGCGGTCTGCGAGGGCGAGGGCGACCTGGTGCCGGCCGGTCGCTGGATCCTTGCCGGTACGGGCTTTCGCACCACGCGTGAGGCGCACCGCGAGGCGCAGGAGTTCTTCGGTGTGCCGGTGATCTCGCTGACGCTGGTGGACCCGTACTTCTACCACCTGGACACGGCGCTGTTCGTGCTCGACGACACAGGCGACGGGGGCGCCGGGAACGTCGCCTACTACCCCGGGGCGTTCTCGCCCGGCAGTCGTGAGGTGCTGGAGCGGCTCTACCCGGACGCGGTGCTCGCCACCCGCGAGGACGCCCTGGCCTTCGGGCTCAATTCCGTCTCCGACGGACGGCACGTGTTCCTCTCGCCCGGGGCGCGGGGACTCGCCGATCGGCTGGCCGGCCTCGGTTACGTCCCCGTACCCGTCGACCTGTCCGAGTTCCACAAGGCCGGAGGCGGCATCAAGTGCTGCACCCAGGAGATCCGGGAGATCCGCCCATGACCGCACCCGCCCGCACCCGCGGCTCCGAAGAGCTGATCCGCGCCGAGGAGCCCGTCCTCGCGCACAACTACCACCCGCTGCCCGTCGTCGTGGCCCGCGCGGAGGGCGCCTGGGTCGAGGACGTGGAGGGGCGCCGCTACCTGGACATGCTGGCGGGGTACTCGGCGCTCAACTTCGGCCACCGCCACCCGGCGCTGGTCGAGGCGGCCCACCGCCAGCTGGACCGGCTCACGCTCACCTCGCGGGCCTTCCACAACGACCGGCTCGCCTCCTTCGCCGAGCGGCTGGCCGCGCTCACCGGCACCGACATGGTGCTGCCGATGAACACCGGCGCCGAGGCGGTGGAGAGCGGCATCAAGGTGGCCCGCAAGTGGGCCTACGACGTGAAGGGCGTCCCGCGGGACCGGGCGACGATCGTGGTCGCGGCGGACAACTTCCACGGCCGTACGACGACGATCGTGGGCTTCTCCACGGACGAGACGGCCCGCTCGGGCTTCGGCCCCTTCGCCCCCGGCTTCCGGATCGTGCCGTACAACGACCTGGCGGCGCTGGAGGCGGCGGTCGACGAGACGACGGCGGCCGTGCTGATCGAGCCCATCCAGGGCGAGGCGGGGGTGAACATCCCGGACGACGGCTACCTGGCCGGTGTGCGGGAGCTGACCCGCCGCGAGGGGTGCCTGTTCGTCGCGGACGAGATCCAGTCCGGACTCGGCCGTACGGGGCGCACGCTGGCCGTCGAGCACGAGCCGGTCGTGCCGGACCTGGTGCTGCTCGGCAAGGCGCTGGGCGGCGGGATCGTGCCGGTGTCGGCGGTGGTCGGCAGCCGGGAGGTGCTCGGGGTGCTGCGTCCGGGCGAGCACGGCTCGACCTTCGGCGGCAACCCGCTGGCCGCCGCGGTCGGCACGGCGGTGGTGGAGCTGCTGGAGACGGGCGAGTTCCAGCGCCGGGCTACCGAGCTGGGGGCGGTGCTGCGGGAGGGCCTCGCCGCCCTGGTCGACAAGGGCGTCGTCGGATTCCGTGCGCGCGGGCTGTGGGCGGGCGTCGACGTCGACCCGGCGCTGGGCACCGGGCGTGAGGTCAGCGAGCGGCTGATGCGCGAGGGCGTCCTCGTCAAGGACACCCACGGCTCGACCATCCGCCTTGCCCCGCCGCTGACCGTCACCGGTGCGGAGCTGGAGGCAGCGCTCGGGACGCTGGAGAAGGTGCTGACCTCCTGAGCGGGGCGCCCGGGGAGGTCAGGGAGCGGCTCGACCCTCGTCGAGCCGCTCCACCTGCGTCACACCGTCCCGGTCCTCGGCGTCCTCGCTGGGCGCGCCCGCGAACCAGGCGTCGAGGATCTCGCCCAGCAGCGGCCCCGAGGTCAGCCGCAGGCTGAGGGCGAGGACGTTGGCGTCGTTCCAGCGGCGGGCGCCGTCCGCCGTACAGGCGTCGGTGCACAGGGCCGCCCGTACGCCCGGCACCTTGTTGGCCGCGATGGACGCGCCGGTGCCGGTCCAGCAGCACACCACCGCCTGATCGGCCGTGCCGTCGGCGACCTCGCGCGCCGCACGCGCGGAACACACCGCCCACCGGGTGTCGGCCCCCGGGCTCAGGGCGCCGTGCGCGAGCACCTCGTGGCCGCGTCCGCGCAGCTCCTCGACGAGGAGCCGGGCCACGGGTTCGTCCATGTCGGAGGAGACGGAGATCCGCATGGGCGAAGCCTACTCAGCGCGCCCCGCTCACCTCATCGGCCCAACCGCATGACCGAGGTCACGGCCATACGCAGCATGATCGAGGGAATGGTACGACCTGAGAATCGTACGACCGAGCAGTTTCCCCGTCCGGGGTTCCTGCGTGGAAAGGGAGGCCGCCACGTCCCCCAACGACAACGGCCAGGAATCCGACGCCGCGGCGGTCCGCCGCCACCCCGCCCTGTTCCGGGCCATCAGACGTCGGCAGAACCCCCGACTGCGCCGGTCGGACATCACCGTCACCGACGAGGCCGCGGTCAGGCGCGCCGTGAAGGCCGCCTCGCTGGGCAATGCCATGGAGTGGTTCGACTTCGGCATCTACGCCTACCTGGCGGGCACCATCGGTCGTGTCTTCTTCCCGTCGGGTAGTGACACGGCGCAGTTGCTCTCCTCGTTCGCCACGTTCGCCGTGGCGTTCCTGGTGCGGCCGATCGGCGGCATGGTCTTCGGGCCGATGGGTGACAAGGTCGGCCGCAAGAAGGTGCTCGCGCTGACGATGATCCTCATGGCGATCGGCACGGCCGCCATCGGGCTCATCCCGAGCTACGACTCCATCGGCTTCTGGGCCCCGGTCCTGCTGATCGTCTTCCGCCTGCTCCAGGGCTTCTCGACCGGCGGCGAGTACGGTGGCGCCTCCACCTTCATCGCCGAGTACGCGCCCGACAAGCGGCGCGGGTTCTTCGGCAGCTTCCTGGAGCTGGGCACGCTGGCCGGGTACACCGGCGCCGCGAGCCTGGTGACCGCGCTGACGGCCTGGCTCGGCAGCGACACCATGGACGCCTGGGGCTGGCGCATCCCGTTCCTGGTCGCCGCGCCGCTCGGCGTCGTCGGCATCTACCTGCGGCTGAAGCTGGACGACACGCCCGCCTTCCTGAAGCTGGAGGACTCCAACGTCCACCTCTCGGAGGCGGCGAACGCGGTGGAGACGACCGCACGGGGCGACCTCGCGAAGATCTTCCGCACGCACTGGCGGGCGCTGTTCCTGTGCATCGCGCTCGTGGGCGCGTACAACATCACCGACTACATGCTGCTGTCGTACATGCCGACGTACCTGTCGGACGAGCTGCACTACAGCGAGAGCCACGGACTGATGATCCTGGTGGCCACCATGGTGCTGCTGATGCTGATCATCAACCAGGTGGGCCGGCTGTCCGACCGCTTCGGCCGCAAACCGCTGCTGATGACCGGCATGATCGGCTTCCTCGTCCTGTCCGCGCCGGCCTTCGTGCTGGTGCAGGAGGGCAGCCTGCTCGCCGTCTCGGCCGGCATGCTGATGCTCGGCCTGTCCCTGGTGTGCCTGCTGGGCACCATGTCGGCGGCGCTGCCCGCGATGTTCCCGACGAACGTGCGGTACGGGTCCCTCTCGGTCGGCTACAACCTGTCGGCTTCCCTGTTCGGCGGCACGACGCCGCTGGTGATCACGGCGCTGATCGGCGTGACCGGCTCCGACATGATGCCCGCCTACTACGCGATGGCCGCGGCCCTGGTCGGCGTCGTGGCGGTGGCCTGCATGAAGGAGACGGCCCAGCAGCCCCTCGAGGGCTCCCCTCCCGCGGTGCAGACCGACGAGGAGGCGGCGGAGCTGGTGGAGGCGCAGGCGCCGACCCCGAAGTTCTGACGCTCCGGCCGTCGCGGTGTCCGTGTGCGCCGACCGTCGCGGCGGCCGGCCCGGAGTTCCCCGTCGGCCGTGCCCCGGGCGGGCCTCAGCGTCCGAGCTG
>NZ_JBVJCB010000011.1:0-286474 GCF_055589025.1 Streptomyces sp. NPDC041968
AGCAGCGGCAGCGGGTCGGAGCTGGTGACCAGCTCCCGCAGCGGATGCCGGGCCAGCACCGCGTCCACCTGCGGCGTCAACGCCGCCGCCAGCCGTGACGCGGCCGGCCGGGACTCGTCCCGCAGCGCGTCGACGGCGGCGAGCAGCTCGCGCCGGTCCCCGGCGCCCGGCACGCCGGCGGCCGCCCGCTCGTACAGCCGGGCGCCCTCCTCCAGGACCAGGTCCGTGTCGATGCCCGCCGGGACCTTGATCCGCGCGTGGTGCCGCCAGGTGGTGACCGGGTCGCCCCAGGCCTCCACGGTGTAGGTCCACAGCCCCGGCTCACCGGCGGTGACGGTGGCCCCCCAGCGGTCGGTGCCGGGGGCCAGCTCGCGCATCGGCGTCCACGGGCCCGGGCGGCCCCGCGGATCTCTCAGGACTACGTCGGCCGCGACCGCGTCGTGCCCCTCGCGGAACACGGTGGCCGATATCTCGAAGGACTCGCCGGTGACGGCCTTGGCGGGCCTGCGTCCCTGGCGGACCACCGGGCGGACGTCCAGGACGGGTATCCGTCCGACGACGGTGGTGCCGTCCGCGGGCGGCACCCCGGGAGACTGCTCCGGTGGCCCCGCGGGGGGTGCTGACGAGTGGTGCGTGGCGGGCATGACCGCTCCTGTCCGCGTCAACGTGGGTGGGCGGATGACTCTGGGGAGGTGGGTCCTGCGGAGGTGCGTGTGGGGTGTACCGCAGGAGCCTTCCCCCACTCCTCGGGTGGGCAATCCGGCACTTTGTTAACTACTCACGCGTATGTCGGCACACGCGACGGCCCTGACCGGACACCTTCCCCGCCGGAAGATCGTCACGCCGATGGTTATTAGCCCGTCCGGAGACCGGGACCGACGCCGTTCAGGCCGAATCGGAGGACTGTGGGCGAAGCCCCCGGCGAGGGACACATCACCCCGGTAACGTCGTGGGGGTGAAGGCGATCCGTCGACTGACCGTCCGTCCCGTTCTCCCCGACCCCCTCCGGCCGCTCAGTGACCTGGCCCGCAATCTGCGCTGGTCCTGGCACCCGGAGACCCGCGACCTCTTCCAGTCCGTCGACCCCGAGTGCTGGGCCGCCTCCGGCCGCGACCCGGTACGGCTGCTCGGCACCGTTCCGCCCGGGCGCCTGGCGGAGCTGGCCGAGGACCGGCGCTTCCTGCGCCGGCTGACCGCGGTGGCCGACGACCTCGATCACTACATGTCCGGCGACCGCTGGTACCAGGCCCAGTCGGGCCGACTCCCCGCCGCCGTCGCCTACTTCTCGCCCGAGTTCGGCATCACCGCCGCCCTGCCCCAGTACTCCGGTGGCCTCGGCATCCTGGCCGGCGACCACCTCAAGGCGGCCAGCGACCTGGGCGTGCCGCTCATCGGCGTCGGACTGCTCTACCGCCACGGCTACTTCCGCCAGTCCCTGTCCCGGGACGGCTGGCAGCAGGAGCACTACCCCGTCCTCGACCCGCACGAGCTGCCGCTCGCCCTCCTGAAGGAGGCCGACGGCACCCCCGCGCACGTCGCCCTCGCCCTGCCCGGCGGCCGGGAGCTGCGGGCCCGGATCTGGCTGGCCCAGGTCGGCCGCGTCCCGCTGCTGCTGCTGGACTCGGACGTCGAGGAGAACGACCTCGGCGAACGCGGGGTCACCGACCGGCTCTACGGCGGCGGCAGCGAGCACCGGCTCCTCCAGGAGATGCTGCTGGGCATAGGAGGTGTCCGGGCGGTGCGCACGTACTGCCGGCTCACCGGGCACGACGCGCCCGAGGTGTTCCACACCAACGAGGGCCACGCCGGCTTCCTCGGCCTGGAGCGCATCTCGGAACTGTGCGACGAGGGCCTGGAGTTCGGGTCGGCGCTGGAGGCGGTGCGGGCCGGCACCGTCTTCACCACCCACACCCCCGTGCCGGCCGGCATCGACCGCTTCGACCGCGAGCTGGTCGCCCGCCACTTCGGCCCCGACGCGGAACTCCCGCGCATCGACGTCGAACGCGTCCTGCGGCTCGGCATGGAGACCTATCCCGGCGGCGAACCGAACCTCTTCAACATGGCCGTGATGGGCCTGCGGCTGGCCCAGCGCGCCAACGGCGTCTCCCTGCTGCACGGCGGGGTCAGCCGGGAGATGTTCGCCGGACTGTGGCCCGGCTTCGACGCCGACGAGGTGCCGATCACCTCGGTCACCAACGGGGTGCACGCCCCGACCTGGGTCGCGCCGGAGGTGTTCCGGCTCGGGGCCCGGCAGATCGGCGTCCAGCGGGCCGAGGACGGGCTGACCGTCGGCGGCTCGGACCGCTGGGACTCGGTCGCCGACGTCCCCGACCAGGACATCTGGGAGCTGCGCCGCACCCTGCGCGAGCAGCTCGTCGAGGAGGTACGGGAACGGCTTCGCGCCTCCTGGCGGCAGCGCGGGGCCGGGACCGCCGAGCTGGGCTGGATCGACGACGTCCTCGACCCGGACGTGCTCACCATCGGCTTCGCGCGGCGCGTCCCGTCGTACAAGCGCCTGACGCTGATGCTGCGCGACCGGGACCGGCTGATGGACCTGCTGCTGCACGCCGAGCGGCCGATCCAGATCGTGGTCGCGGGCAAGGCGCACCCGGCGGACGACGGTGGCAAGCGGCTGGTGCAGGAGCTGGTGCGGTTCGCGGACGACCCGCGGGTGCGGCACCGGATCGTGTTCCTGCCGGACTACGGCATGGCGATGGCGCAGAAGCTCTACCCGGGCTGCGACATCTGGCTGAACAACCCGCTGCGGCCCCTGGAGGCGTGCGGCACGTCGGGCATGAAGGCGGCGCTCAACGGCTGCCTCAACCTCTCGGTGCTGGACGGCTGGTGGGACGAGTGGTTCCAGCCGGACTTCGGCTGGGCGATCCCCACCGCCGACGGCGCGGGTACCGACCCGGACCGGCGCGACGCCATAGAGGCCTCCGCCCTCTACGACCTGCTGGAGCAGCGGATCACCCCCCGCTTCTACGAGCGGGGCGCGAGCGGGCTGCCCGACCGGTGGATCGAGATGGTCCGCCGCACCCTGAGCCTGCTCGGCCCGAAGGTGCTGGCCGGACGCATGGTCCGGGAGTACGTGGAGCGGCTGTACACCCCGGCGGCGGAGGCGCACCGCGCGATGGACCCGGACTCCGCCCGGGCCCTGGCCGAGTGGAAGGACCGGGTGCGGGCGGCCTGGCCGGGGGTGAGCGTCGACCACGTGGAGACGTCCGCGGCCGGTGCCACGGCGGAGCTGGGCTCGACGCTCGGGCTGCGGGTGCGGGTGAACCTCGGCGACCTCGCCCCGGATGACGTCGAGGTGCAGGCGGTCTCCGGCCGGGTGGACTCCGAGGACCGGATCACGGACGCGGCCACCGTGCCGCTGAAGCCGGTGGGCGGCCCCGACCTGGAGGGCCGCTGGGCGTACGAGGGCCCGCTGGCCCTGGACCGCACCGGGCCCTTCGGCTACACGGTCCGCATCCTGCCCGCGCACCGGCTGCTGGCCTCCGGGGCGGAGGCGGGGCTGGTCGCGGTGCCGTCGGACGACGTGCTCCAGGCGGCCGGGCTGCTGATGAGGTGAGCGCCGCGGGCGGCGGTGGCGCGGGGGCGGTCAGTCCTCCTCGTCGCCGCCGCTCAGCCGTCGCAGCACCGTGCCGCAGCGGCGGGCGTAGGCGTGCTGGAAGGCGCGGGCGGCCGGTCCGCCGGCCTTGGCGTACCACTTGGCGGGGCGGCTGAAGGCGGTCACGGTCAGCCAGACCGTGCCGTCGCCCGTGCGGTCGACCACGAAGGCCTCCTCGCCGGACTCGGGGTGACCGGGCAGCGTGCCGTAGGCCCACCCGGCCCGGCGGTGCTCCTCCAGGGTCCACACCACCCGGCAGGGCGCCTTGATCATTCCGGCGAGGGTGACGGTGACGTCGACGCCGGGCGCGGCGCGCTCCGCGCTCGCGTCGATGCCGACGCCCATCTCCCGGTGCATCTCCCAGGTGAGGACCGCCTCGGCCGCCCGCCGGAACACCGGTTCGCCCTCCCCGAGGCGCGTGCGGACGTGCATGGAGCGGAAGCCGGGCGGGCAGTGGCCCTGCTCGCGGGTGGCGCCGACGTCGTCGTACGTGAAGGACATGGGCACCAAGACTAGGGCGGCACCCGGGTACCGTCGGTCCCGGGTGCCGCCCGCCGTGTCGTACCCGCCGTGCCGGCCGGCGGTCAGCTCACGTTGATCGCGGTCCAGGCCGCGGCCACCGTCTTGTACTCGGTGCTGGTGGCGCCGTACAGGCTGGACGCCGCGCTCAGGGTCGCGGTGCGGGCACCCTTGTAGTTCGTCGTGGACGTCATGTACGTGGTCAGTGCCTTGTACCAGATCTGCAGCGCCTTGGCGCGGCCGATGCCGGTGACGGTGGAGCCGTCGGCGGTGGGGGAGTTGTAGCTCACCCCGTTGACGGTCCGCGCCCCGCTGCCCTCGGCCAGCAGGAAGAAGAAGTGGTTGGCCGGGCCCGAGGAGTAGTGGACGTCCACGCCGCCGAGACCCGAGGACCAGTAGTCCTTGGAGGCACCGTCCTTGCTGGGCTTGTCCATGTAGCGCAGCGGGGTGCCGTCGCCGTTGATGTCGATCTCCTCGCCGACGAGGTAGTCGCCCTTGTCGGCGGCGTTGTTGGCGTAGAACTCCACGCCGGTGCCGAAGATGTCGCTGGTCGCCTCGTTGAGGCCGCCGGACTCGCCGCTGTAGTTGAGGCCCGCGGTGTTGGAGGTGACGCCGTGGCTCATCTCGTGCCCGGCCACGTCCAGCGAGGTCAGCGGGTGGGTGTTGCCCGAGCCGTCGCCGTACGTCATGCAGAAGCACGAGTCGGACCAGAAGGCGTTGACGTAGTTGCTGCCGTAGTGGACGCGGGAGTAGGCCGCCTTGCCGTCGTTCTTGATGCCGCTGCGGCCGAAGGTGCTCTTGTAGAAGTCCCAGGTGGTCTGCGCGCCGTAGGCGGCGTCGACGGCGGCGGTCTGGTCGGTGGAGGAGCTGGAGGCCGCGCCGGTGCCCCAGACGTCGTCCGCGTCGGTGAACAGGGTGCCGGTGCCGGAGGTCTTGCGGGCCAGGTTGTACGTCTTGTGGCCGCCCCGGGCCGTGTCGTACAGCTGGTACGTCGACCCCGACTTCGTCGTGCCGAGGGTGACCGTGCCCGAGTAGAGGCTCTTGCCCGAGCCGGTCTCGATGCCCTGGTACTCGTGGAGCTTCGTTCCGGTGACGGCGTCGGTGACGACGTGCAGCTCGTTGGGGGTGCCGTCCTCCTGGAGGCCGCCGACGACGGTCTCGTAGGCCAGCACCGGCTTGCCGTCGGCCGCCCAGATCACCTTGCGGGGCACGGCGTCGGCGGCGGCCCTCGACGACCCGGCGTCCTCGGCGGCGCTCAGCGCCTGCCGTTCGGCCTGGGCGGTGCCGACCTTCGGCGTCACGCTCGCGACCTTGATCGCGGCCTTCGTCGCTCTGGTCACGCCTTCGGTCGCGCCGGACGGCGCCCGGTGCACCACGAGGTCGCCGCCGAGGACGGGCAGCCCGTCGTAGGTGCGCTCGTAGCGGGTGTGGACGCTGCCGTCGTGGTCCTTGACGACGTCCTTGACGACCAGTTTCTCCTTGGCGCCGAGGCCTATCCGCTCGGCCGTGCCGGCCGCGGTCCGCTGCTGCTCCTGGATCAGCGCGGTGCGGGCGGTGTCCGACAGCAGGACGGGGGCGCCCGGGAGGGGAGGCCGCGCGGTGACGTCGGCGGTCGCGTTGCCGGCGGTCAGGCCGGTGGTGAGCAGCGCTCCGGCCGCGACCGCGGTGGCGAGGGCCAGGGTGCTGCGCTTGTGGCGCGCGAAGAGGGGGGACACACAAGCTCCTTCGGTGGGGGACTCCGGTCGGCGTGGGTGTCCGGCCGGAGGTGACTGCGAAGTTGTGCGGCGGGTGACGGAAGACTGGCACCGAAGACGCGTACATGTCAGGAGGGTCGAATGATGTTGGCCGAAAGTCGCCGTCCAGGCGAATGTTGCGCGCACGTGAACCCGTGTGACCTCGGCAAAGAGGCAACCACTGGTGCGTATGGGCTTGGCAAAAAAGGGCGGGCGACGCGGAGGGCGCCGCCCCGGCGTGGTGACCACCGGGACGGCGCCCTGACCGTGGAGCCCTGCCGCCGGGGGCCTACGGGAAGGTGAGCTTGAAGGAGTTGATGTAACCGGTGTCCCGGGCCGCCACGTCCTGGACCCGCAGCTTCCAGGTGCCGTTGGCGGTCTCCGAGGAGGCGTTCACCGTGTACGTCTGGTTCACGTTGTCCGCCGAGTCCGACGAACTGCTGTTCTTCAGGCGGTACGCGGTCCCGTCCGGGGCCAGCAGGTCGACCACCAGGTCACCGCGCCAGGTGTGCACGATGTCCACCGCGGCCTGGAGGTTGGCGGGCGCGTTGCCGGCCCGTCCGGTCACCGTGACCGAGGAGGTGACCGCCGCTCCGTTGTCCGGGATCGCCACGTCGACGGCGTTCTCGAAGGAGGTGCCGCCACCGCCGCCGCCGGAGCGGGCGCCCACGTTGATGCCCGCCCACGCGTCCTGCACCCGCTTGTACTCGTCGCTGTCGGTGCCGTACAGCTCACCGGCCGCCGCGAGGGTGCCGGTGCGGGCCGCCGCGTAGTTGGTGGTGGACGTGAACTTGGTGGTGAGCGCGCGGAACCAGATCTTCGCGGCCTTGTCGCGGCCGATGCCGGCGACCGGGAGGCCGTCCGAGGTGGGCGAGTCGTAGGTGACACCGTTGATGGTCTTGGTGCCGCTGCCCTCGCTCAGCAGGTAGAAGAAGTGGTTGGCCGGGCCGGACGAGTAGTGCACGTCGATCCCGCCGATGCCCGAGTACCAGGCGTCCTTGGACGCGCCGTCCTTGCTGGGCTTGTCCATGTAGCGCAGCGGGGTGCCGTCGCCGTTGATGTCGATCTCCTCGCCGATGAGGTAGTCACCGACGTCGGAGGAGTTGTTGGCGTGGAACTCGACGGCCGCGCCGAAGATGTCGGAGGTCGCCTCGTTGAGCCCGCCGGACTCGCCGCTGTAGACCAGGCCCGCGGTGTTGGACGTGACGCCGTGGGTCATCTCGTGCGCGGCCACGTCGATCGAGGTCAGCGGGTTGGCGTTGCCCGAGCCGTCGCCGTACGTCATGCAGAAGCAGCTGTCCGACCAGAAGGCGTTGACGTAGTTGTTGCCGTAGTGGACGCGGGAGTACGCGCCCACGCCGTCACCGCGGATGCCGGAGCGGCCCTGGACGTTCTTGTAGTAGTCCCAGGTCAGCGCGGCCCCGTAGTGGGCGTCGGCGCCGGCGGTCTCGGCGTTGGAGGCCTGGCCGTTGCCCCAGACGTCGTCGGGGCCGGAGAAGAGCGTGCCGGTGCCGGAGGTGCCCCGGTTGAGGTTGTACGTCCTGTGGTTGCCGCGCGTGGTGTCGGTCAGCGTGTACGACGACCCGGACTGCGCGGTGCCCAGCGGCACCGTGCCGCTGTACATCGTGTTGCCGGTGCCGTTGTGGATGGCCTGGTACTCGAAGAGCTTGGCGCCGGTGGCCGCGTCGGTGACCACGTGCAGCTCGTTCGGGGTGCCGTCCTCCTGGAGCCCCCCCACGACCGTCTCGTACGCGAGGACCGGGGTGCCGTTCGCCGCCCAGACCACCTTGCGCGGGGCGCGGTCCGCCTCCACCTGCTCGGTGCCGGCGGCCTTCGCGACGGACACGGCCTGCGCCTCCGCCTTGCCGGCGGAGATCTTCGGCGTCACGGTGGCCGGCCTGATCGCCTTCGACGTGGCCTTGACGACCCGCTCGGTCTTCCCGCCGTCGACGGTGACGACCAGGTCGCCGCCGAGGACGGGCAGCCCGTCGTAGGTGCGCTCGTAGCGGGTGTGCACGGTGCCGTCGCGGTCCTTGAGGACGTCGCGGACGACCAGCTTCTCCTTCGCGCCCAGGCCGAGTTCACCCGCGGTCCGCGCCTTGGCGGCGTCGGCGTCGCGGATCAGTTCGGCGCGCTGGGCCGGGGTGAGCTTGACGGACTCGGCGCCCGGGACGGGGGCCTGCCGGGGTGCCGCGGTGGCGGCGCCGGACTGGACCGCCGTGGCGATCAGCGCGGCGACACCGGCCAGGGCGACGGCGGCGGCGCGGCGGTGGGTGGTGCGGCGGGACGTGGCGTGGGAGGTGCGTCTGTGGGGAGAACTGCTGCTCAACACTGACTCCTTCTGCGTGGCCGCGGGTCGCGCGGCCAGGGGAGACCGGCCGGCGGGTGGGCCGGCCGGGCGGTACTGGGCGGTACGCAGAAACCACGTGCTAGGAGCGGGCCACGGCACAGCGCACGGTGAGGAAGCTGTGGGGGCGCTGTGGAGCGGCCGTGGGAAGAGTGGCAGGGGAACGCGCATTCTGTCAGGAGCGCGTCAGGAAGTTGGCCGGAAATGGTTCGTTGTCCGGGCGTTCATGTTCGATATACGGAGCGGTTGCCGAGGGGTGGCGCCGACTGGGGTACTGACTGTTCGCTCAGTCAGCCGCGGGTGCGGACGACCGGTCCTGCGCGGGCTCGGGAGGCAGGCCCGCTCCGGGTCCCGGCGGCTCCCCGTGCCAGGACCCCCAGAGCGCCGCGTACGCCCCGCCGGACGCCACCAGTTCGTCGTGCGTGCCCAGCTCGGTCAGCAGGCCGTCCTCCATCACGGCCACCCGGTCGGCGTCGTGCGCGGTGTGCAGGCGGTGCGCGACGGCGATGACCGTACGGCCCTCCAGTACGGCGGCCAGCGCGCGCTCGGTGTGCCGGGCCGTCGTCGGGTCCAGCAGGGCGGTGGCCTCGTCGAGGATCAGCGTGTGCGGGTCGGCCAGCACCACGCGGGCCAGCGCGAGCTGCTGGGCCTGCGCACCGTCCGGCCGGCGGCCGCCGGTGCCCAGTTCGGTGTCGAGGCCGTCCGGCAGCTCCCGCACCCACTCCTCGGCGCCCACCGAGGCGAGCGCGGCCCACAACCGCTCGTCCGGGGCCGCCGGTTCGGCGATGAGCAGGTTGTCGCGGACCGTGCCGAGGAACACGTGGTGCTCCTGGGTGACCAGCACGACCTGACGGCGCAGCCGCTCCGGCCCGAGACCGACCACGGGCACTCCGCCCACTGTCACCGATCCCTCGGTCGGCGCGTCGACGCCCGCCAGCAGCCGGCTCAGCGTGGTCTTGCCGGCCCCGGACGGACCGACGACCGCCAGCCGTTCGCCCGGCCGCACGGTCAGGTCCACCCCGCGCAGCACCTCGCCGCCCCGCTCGTAGGCGTACCGCACCCCGGACACCTCGATCCGGTCGTCGGCCGGGACCGGGGAGTCGCCCGCCACCGCCCGCGGGGCCCGCGCCAGCCCCTCCACCCGGGCGAAGGAGGCACCGCCCGCCTGGAGCTGCTCGATCCGCATCAGCACCTCGTCGAGCGGCCCGGCCAGCTGCTGGAGGTACACGGCGCCCGCCACCACCGCGCCGAGGCTCACCGAGCCGCGCGCGTGCAGGATCCCGCCGAGCAGCAGCACGCACGCCACCGGGACGACGTAGGAGACCTCCACCGCCGGGAAGAACACGCTGCGCAGATACAGCGTGTGGAGGCGGGTGCGCCGGGAGACCTCCAGCGTGTCCCGGTTGCTCCGCACGCGCCGGTCGGCCAGCCGGAACGCCTCCACCGTGCGCGCCCCGGCCACCGTGGCGGCGAGGCTCTCGGCGACCTCCGAGGTGGTCGCGCCCTCGGCGAGGTAGGCGGCCCGCGCCCGGCGCAGGTACCAGCGCAGCGCCCCCCACACCGGCGTCAGGCCCAGCACGCCCACCACGCCGAGCAGCGGGTCGAGCACGAACACCGCGCCGGCCAGGAACAGCGCCTGCACGGAGTTGATCAGCAGTTCCGGTCCGGCGTCCCGCAGCGTCGTGCCGACGGTGGTCACGTCGGCGGTGCCGCGGGTCGTCAGGTCCCCGGTCCCCGCGCGCTCCACCACGGAGGCCGGGAGGGCCAGCGTCCGGTCCACGAACCGCTCCCGCACCCGGGCGAGCGTCCGCTCTCCGAACCGGTGCCCCACGTACCGGGCCCAGCGGGCCAGCAGCAACTGGGCCAGCGAGCACAGCAGGATGGCCAGCGCCATCCGGTCCACCGCGCCGACCCCGCCCCCCGCGCGGACCTCGTCGACGATCCGGCCGAGCAGCCACGGACCCGCGAGCCCGGCCAGGGCGGCCAGCGCGTTCAGACCGAGGACGAGCGCGAAGGCCCGCCGGTCGGCGCCGACCAGTCCGGCCGCCGCCCGGCGGACGTCGGCACGCCCGGCGACGGGGAGCTGCCCCGTGGACGTCGACGCGGATCCGGCCGCGGACCGGGATGCGGATGTGGATGCGGACGTGGACGTGGACGTCATCGGTCCTCCTCGTCGTCCCGGGCGACCAGCGCCCGGTACCCCGGCTCGGCGCCGAGCAGTTCGCGGTGCGTGCCGGTGGCGACGACCTTGCCGTCGACCAGGAGGTGCACGACGTCCGCCCGGTCGAGCAGCAGGGGAGAGGTGCAGGCCACCACGGTCGTACGGCCCGCGCGGGCGTCCCGCAGCCGGTCCGCCACCGTGGCCTCGGTGTGGGCGTCCAGCGCGGACGTCGGCTCGACGGCCAGCAGCACCTCGGGGTCGGCGAACAGCGCGCGGGCCAGTCGGACGCGTTGGCGCTGGCCACCGGAGAGACTGCGGCCCTGGGCCGCGACGGGGCCGTCCAGGCCCTCGGGGAGGGACTGGACCACGTCCTCGGCGGCGGCCGCGTGCAGCGACCGGGCCAGGTCACCCTTCCGGAGCGCCCCGGCACGCCGCCGCCCGTCCGCCGAGGCCTCGCGGCCGGCCGCACTCCCGCGGCGCGGTCCCGCACCGGCGCCGTCCGTGTCCCCCGGGTCCGTCACCGCCTCGCCGATCACCTCGCGCAGGGTGCCCGCGAAGAGGTCGGCCTCCGCGTCGGCGACCAGGATGCGGGCCCGGACCTGGGCGAGCGGCACGTCGGCCAACGGGACGTCGCCCCACCTCGCCTCGGAGGGGGCGTACCGGCCGAGGCGGTCGACGACCTCGGCGGCGTCCGCGGGACGAGCCCCGGCCAGCGCGGTCAGGCGGCCGGGGAGGACCCGCACCCCGGAGGCCGGGTCGTACAGCGGCGAGGGCTCGGCCGGGGCGTCCCGGGTGCCGGTGTCCGGGTCGGGCTCCAGCCGCAGGAACGCGACGACCCGGCGGGCGGCCACCACACCCCGGCTGAGCTGGTGGGCCATCTCGATCAGGGACGCCACCGGCCAGCCCAGCGCCACCACGTAGCCGTACACCGCCACCAGTTCGCCCACGCTGATCCGGCCCTGCGCGGCCAGCCGGGCGCCCATCCAGGTCACCAGGGACAGGAACAGCATCGGCAGGCCGACGCCGAGGGCCTGGATCCAGCTGGTCACCGCCCCCACCCGGTAGCCCTGCTCGCGCAGCCGCCCCGAGTCCCGGCGGAACGCGTCCGCGACCAGGCCCTTGCCGCCCAGCCCGTTGAGCACCCGCAGCCCGCCCGCGAGGTCCCCGATCCGCGCGGTCAGCACGGACTGCCGCTCCCGGTACTCGGCCTCCCTGCCCTGCAGCCGGCCCATGAGCGGGCCCAGCAGCACGCCGAGCACCGGCACGCCGAGCAGCACCACCAGGGCGAGCCGGGTCGACACCGACAGCATCAGCGTCCCGACGGCCGCGTAGGCGACGACCGCTCCGACGCCCGGCCCCACGGCCGTCAGGGACGTGCTGATCGTCTGCACGTCACCCACGCCGATGGTGACGACCTCCCCGGTCCCGACCTGCCGGCGCAGCGCCGCACCGAGCCGTGCGGAGTGCCCGACGACCACCTTGACCGTCCGGAAGTTGGCGTCCATCCGCACCCGGGTCATCGTGCGGTGCCGCATGATGCCCAGCCAGGCGTTGAACGCCCCCACGGCGACCAGCGCACCCGTCCACAGCGCCAGCGCGCCCAGGTCACCGGGGACCAGGCCGTGGTCGACCGCCCGCGCCATCAGGTACGGCGTCGCCGCCAGCAGCACCATCCAGACACTGGCGAGCACGGCCCCCGCCAGGCAGCGCGGCCACTGCCGCCGGACCAGCCACCCCAGGTACCGCCAGCCGCCCCGGCGGTCCGGCGTGCCGGGGTCCTCGTACGCGTCGATCACCGGTGGCTCCCCCCACTGTCCGGCGTACCGGGCCGGCGCGATCCCGCCCTCACACCAGGCTGTCCCGCCAGGCCCGGTGGAGGTCCGCGAACCTGCCGGTACCGGCGATCAGTTCCGCCGGCGTGCCGTCCTCCACGATCCGGCCGTGCTCCATCACCAGCACCCGGTCGGCGATCTCCACGGTGGACAGCCGGTGCGCGATCACCACCGCCGTACGGCCCTTCAGCACCGTCGCCATCGCCCGCTGCACCGCGCGCTCACCGGGCACGTCCAGCGAGCTGGTCGCCTCGTCCAGGATCAGCACCGCCGGGTCCGCGAGCAACGCCCGCGCGAACGCCACGAGCTGCCGCTGCCCTGCGGAGATCCGGCCGCCCCGCTTGCGCACGTCGGTGTCGTAGCCGTCGGGCAGGGCGGCGACGAAGTCGTGGGCGCCGATCGCCTTCGCGGCCCGCTCGATCTCCTCCCGGGTCGCCTCCGGGCGGCCGATGGCGATGTTCTCGGCGACCGTGCCGGAGAACAGGAACGCCTCCTGCGTCACCATCACCACCCCGCGCCGCAGTTCCGGCACGGCCAGGTCGCGCAGGTCGGTGCCGTCCAGCAGGACCCGCCCGTCGGAGGCGTCGTAGAACCGGGCGAGCAGTTTGGCCAGCGTCGACTTGCCCGCGCCGGTGGAGCCCACGACGGCGACGGTCTGGCCTGCCGGGATCGTCAGGTCGAAGCGCGGCAGCACCTCGCCGCCGGTGCGGTAGGCGAAGCGGACCCCGTCGAAGACCACCTCGCGGCCGGGGTGCTCCGACTCCCGCGCGGGCAGCTCCTTCGGAGCGGTCGGCTCGGGCACGGACGGCGTCTGCGCCAGCAGGCCGGCGATCTTCTCCAGGGAGGCCGCCGCCGACTGGTAGGAGTTCAGGAACATGCCGAGCCGGTCGATCGGGTCGTACAGCCGCCGCAGGTACAGCACGGCCGCCGCCAGGACACCCAGCGCCAGCGTGCGGTCCGCGACGCGGTGGGCGCCCCACAGCACGATGCCCGCGACGGCCGTGTTGGCGACCAGCCGCGAGCCGACGACGTAACGGGCCATCTCCAGGAGCGCGTCGCCGTTGGTCCGCTCGTGGCGCCGGTTCAGGACCGCGAACTCGGCGTCGTTGGCGGCCTCCCGGCGGAAGGCGCGCACCGGGCGGATGCCGTTCATCGTCTCCACGAACTTCACGATCACCGCCGCGATCGCCGTGGACCGCTGCCGGTACACCCGTCCCGCGCGCCGCTGGTACAGCCGCACCAGCGCGTACAGCGGCACGAACGAGGCCACCGCGACGCCGCCCAGCCCCAGGTCCAGCCAGAGCAGCAGCGCCGCGATGTAGACGAAGGAGAGGATGACCGTCACCAGCTCCTGGAGGCCCTCGTCGAGCAGTTCGCGCAGCGACTCCACGTCCGTGGTGGAGCGGGAGATGAGCCGGCCCGAGGTGTACCGCTCGTGGAAGTCGACGCTCAGCGCCTGCGCGTGCCGGAAGATCCGGCCCCTGAGGTCCAGGAGCACGTCCTGGCTGACCCGGGCCGCGGTGGCCACGAATGCGTACTGCAGTCCGCCCGCGGCCAGCGAGCACAGCAGGTACCCGGCGCCGACGGCGATCAGCGGGCCCTGGTCGTCGTCCCGCAGGGCCGGCACCGCCCGGTCGATGGCGTACGCCACCAGCAGCGGGCCCGCCTGCACGGCCGCCTGTTGGAGGAGCAGGAGGAAGGTGGTGAGGGCGACGCGTGCCTTCAGGGGGGCCAGCAGGGAGCGGAGCAGGGCGGCGGTGGCGCCCGGCGGGCTCGGCAGGACGTCCTGGTCGAAGAGGTCGTCGGCCGCGCGGGTCTCCGCCTCGGCCGCCTCGGCAGCCTCGTCTCCGTCTCGCGGTCGTCCCCGGTCCGGCGCGGTGGCCGTGGGCGCGGTCATCGGCCCTCTCCTTCCCGGTGTTCCCGGCGTTCCCGGAGCGCCGGGCGGTCGTCGTGCCCGTCGAGCCCGGACATCAGGTGGGCGTACTCGGCATTGGCGCGCAGCAGTTCCTGGTGGGTGCCGACGGCGGTGATGCGGCCGTCCGAGAGCAGGGCGACACGGTCGGCGAGCAGGACCGTGGACGGGCGGTGCGCCACGATCAGGGCGGTGGTGTCCGCGAGGACCTGTCGCAGGGCGGCCTCCACGGCGGCCTCGGTGTGCACGTCCAGCGCGGAGAGCGGGTCGTCCAGGACGAGGAACCTCGGCCCGCCGACCACGGCCCGGGCGAGCGCGAGGCGTTGGCGCTGGCCGCCGGAGAGGCTGAGGCCCTGCTCCCCGACCTGGGTGCCGGTGCCCTGGGGGAGGTCGTGCGCGAAGCCGGCCTGCGCCACGTCCAGCGCCCGCCCCAGCTCCTTCTCGCCGGCGCCCTCCGCGGCCCCCATCAGCACGTTCTCCCCGACGGTCGCCGAGAAGAGGGTGGGCTCCTCGAAGGCCACGGCGACCATGGAGCGCAGCTCCTCGCGGGACAGGGCGGTGATGTCCTCGCCGTCCAGCGTGATCCGTCCGGAGGTCGCCTCGTGCAGCCGGGGGACGAGCGCGATCAGCGTCGTCTTGCCGCTGCCGGTGGCCCCGACCAGGGCCATGGACTCACCGGACCGGATGTGCAGGTCGACGCGGTCGAGGACGGGCGGGGAGCCCGGGGGCGCGTCGGGGTAGCGGAAGCGGACGCCCTCGAAGCGCAGGCCGTCCCCCCGCGCGGTGCCGCCCCGCGACGCCGGCGCGGACGGCCCCTGCTCCTCGGCCCGCGCGGACGGTCCCTCCTCCTCGACCGGCGCGTCCATCACCTCGAAGTACCGGTCCGTGGCCGTCGCCGCCTCCTGGCTCATCGCCAGCAGGAAGCCGATCGACTCGACGGGCCACCGCAGGGCCAGCGCCGTGGACAGGAACGCCACCAGCGTCCCCGCCGACAGCGAGCCGTCCGCCACCTGCACCGACCCGACGACCAGCGCCGCCCCGATCGCCACCTCCGGCAGCGTGACGATGACCGCCCAGATCGCCGCCAGCAGCCGTGCCTTGCGCAGCTCCGTCCCCCGCAGCCGGTGCGACAGCTCGTGGAAGGCCCGGGCCTGGCTGCGGTGCCGTCCGAAGCCCTTGATGACGCGGATGCCGAGGACGCTCTCCTCGACCACGGTCGTCAGATCCCCGACCTGGTCCTGCGCCCGCCGCGCGACCTGCGAGTACTTCTTCTCGAAGATCCCGCACATGATCATCACGGGGATGGCAGGACCGAGGATCACCAGGCCCAGCGTCCAGTCCTGGACCAGCATGATGCCCACACCGACGAGGATCGTCACGCCGTTGACCAGCAGGAACGTCAGCGGAAAGGCGAGGAACATGCGCAGCAGCATCAGGTCCGTCGTGCCGCGCGAGAGCAACTGGCCCGAAGCCCACCGGTCGTGGAAGGCCACCGGAAGCCGTTGCAGGTGCCGGTACAGGTCCGCCCGCATCCCCGCCTCGACCGCGGACAGCGGCCGGGCCACCAGCCACCGCCGCAGCCCGAACAGCAGGGCCTCCGCGAGCCCGAGCAGCAGCAGGTACAGCGCCCCGAGCCACACACCGGCCGGGTCGCGGTCGGCGACCGGCCCGTCCACCATCCACTTCAGGACGAGCGGGATCACCAGACCCAGGCAGGAGGCGAGGATCGCCACGCCCGCGGCGGTCGCCAACCGCACCCGCACGGGCCGCACATAGGGCCACAGCCGCAGCAGCGCGCGAACGGTGGACCGGTCCTGGGCGGGGGTCTCGGCGGAGGCGGGTGTCGTGGACATCAGCAGCGAGCCTACGGTTCACCACTGACACTGCCCAGCGAGTTTCCGCGGCACCCGGGGTCGTACGGGCGCATCGGACGACCGGCCGGTGCGCCCGTCGGACACGACGGCCGGCGCACCGCGCCCCCCTCCGCACCCGGGAGGCCGCCGCCACCGGCTCCGGTGGACGGACGGCCTCCCGGGGTGCGACCCCGCGGGGCTCAGGCCGCGGGGTACGGCAGCAGGCCGCCGTCCACCTTCTCCCAGGCCGCCCGCAGTTCGGCGAGCAGCAGGGGCCGTTCGGCGGCCAGGTCCGCCTGCTCGCGGGCGTCGGCACCGAGGTCGTACAGGTGGTCCCTGCCGTCCGCGTCCCGGTAGTACTTCCAGTCGCCCCGGCGCAGCGCCCGGTTGCCGCGCACCCGCCAGAACAGGTCGCGCTCGGGCACCTCCTCGCCGCGCAGGAGGTAGCCGGCCAGGCTCCGGCCGTCCAGCGGGTACTCCGGGTCCGGCCGGGCACCACCCAGCTCCAGCAGGGTCGCCGTCCAGTCCGGCGAGTACACCGGCTCGTGGCTGACCTGCCGGCCGTCGACGCGGGCCGGCCAGCGCAGCACGGTCGGTATGCGGATGCCGCCCTCCAGCAGCTCGGACTTGCCGCCGCTGAGCGGCCACTGGTACGAGAAGCGCTCGCCGCCGTTGTCGCTGGCGAAGACCACGATGGTGTTCTCCTCCTGGCCGGAGCGGCGCAGCGCGGCGAGCACCTTGCCCACCGAGGCGTCCAGGTCCTCGACCATCTCCTGGTACTTCTCCACCGAGCCGCCGTCGCGGTGCAGCAGCGCGCCCAGCACGTACCCGGTGCGGATCTCGGCGGCGATCTCCGCGCCCTTGCGCTCGTCGTCCTCGGTGAGCCACGGCCAGTGCGGGGTGGTGTAGTTGAGGTTGAGCAGCCACGGTCGGTCGTGGTCGCGGCCGACGTACTCGACGGCGCGCTCGGTGAGGACGGTCGTGTAGTAGCGCAGGTCCTGGTAGGTGGTGTCGCCCTCGTACAGGTCGTAGTCGCCCAGCTGGCCCAGCTTGGAGAAGTACTCCAGCGCCCCGCCGAAGTTGCCGAAGAACTCGTCCCAGCCGGACTTGGTGGGGCTGTGGTCCGGCAGCCATCCGCAGTGCCACTTGCCGATCAGGGCGGTGGCGTACCCCGCCCCCTTCAGCAGGGACGCGAGCGTCGGGTGGTCCGGGTCCAGGCCCTGGGACCGGTCGCCGAGTGGCTCGGCCAGTCCGCCCTCCGTACGCCCCGGGAAGCGGCCCGTGTACAGGCTGAACCGGGTCGGGGAGCAGGTCGCCGACCCCGCGTAGGCCTGTGTGAACCGGACCCCCTGCGCCGCCAGCCGGTCCAGGTGGGGCGTGCGGATGTGCGGCGCGCCGTAGGAGGACAGGTCGGCCCAGCCGAGGTCGTCGCCGAGGATGAACAGGACGTTGGGGCGTCTGCGTGGTCCGGAGCCGGGGCGGGCCCGGAAGGGGCGTTCGACGGGAGCGGGCGCGGCGGAGGCGGCGGACGCGGACGGACCGGTCACGGCCGTCACCGCACCGCCGCCGAGCAGGCCGCCGAAGACACGACGGGACATCTCAGACATGCGTGATCCCAGGGGAAGGAGGAGCGAGAAGAGAGGAGAGGGAGGGGAGGCGCGCGGGTCAGCGACAGACGGCGCCGGCGTGCCGGCACAGGTCGACGTGGCGTCGCGCCACGAGCGCGACGCCCACGCACCGGCGGGCAGCGGAAGACCTCATGGGCAGGGACGCTCCCAGCAGGCCGGTGCCCCGGTCAAGAAGATCACCGCGGAGTTCACGGAGCCGAAACGACAGCTCAGGCGACGACCCGCAACAGCAGCACCGACCGTGCCGGGACCGGGACCTCCGCGCCCGCCGGGTGGGTCCCGCCCGGCGCCTCGGCCTGCTCCTCCCCGCTGGTGTCGACGACCACCTCGTACCGCTCCGCCCACGGCGCGGCCGGCAGGACGAAGGCCGCGGGGCGCTCCCCGGCGTGCAGCACCGCGAGGAAGCTGTCGTCCACGATGGGGTCCCCGCGCTCGTCGCGGCCCGGGATGTCCCGCCCGGACAGGTACATGCCGAGGGTGGCGGCGGGCGCGTACCAGTCCCGTTCCGTCATCTCCGTGCCCCGCGGGGTGAACCAGGCCAGGTCGCGCAGGCCGTCCGCGGAGTGCGCGCGGCCGGAGAAGAACGCCCGCCGGCGCAGCACCGGATGCCGGTGGCGCAGCGCGATCAGCCGGGAGGTCAGCTCGAACAGGGGCCGCCACTCCGGGTCGTCCAGCAGGCTCCAGTCGACCCAGCTGATCGCGTTGTCCTGGCAGTAGGCGTTGTTGCTGCCGCGCTGGGTGCGGCCCAGCTCGTCGCCCGCGACCAGCATCGGCACCCCGGTCGACAGCAGCAGCGTCGTCATCAGGTTGCGCAGCTGGCGCCGCCGCAGGGCGCGTACCGCCTCGTCGTCCGTCTCCCCCTCCGTGCCGCAGTTCCAGGACCGGTTGTCGTCCGTGCCGTCCCGGTTGCCCTCGCCGTTGGCCTCGTTGTGCTTGCGCCCGTAGGAGACCAGGTCGCGCAGTGTGAAGCCGTCGTGCGCGGTGACGAAGTTGACCGACGCGTACGGCCGTCGCCCGCCCCACGCGTACAGGTCGCTGGAGCCCGACAGCCGGTAGCCCATCTCCCGCACGTCCGGCAGGGCGTGCCGCCAGAAGTCCCGCACGGCGTCGCGGTAGCGGTCGTTCCACTCCGTCCACAGGGGCGGGAAGGCACCCACCTGGTAGCCGCCCGAGCCGACGTCCCAGGGCTCGGCGATCAGCTTCACCCGCCGCAGCACCGGGTCCTGCGCGATCACCGCGAGGAACGGGGACAGCATGTCGACGTCGTGCATGGAGCGGGCCAGCGCCGCCGCCAGGTCGAAGCGGAAGCCGTCCACCCCCATCTCCGTCACCCAGTACCGCAGGGAGTCGGTGATCAGACGCAGTACGTGCGGCTGGACGACGTGCAGGGTGTTGCCGCAGCCCGTGTAGTCGGCGTAGCGGCGGGCGTCCGGCTGGAGACGGTAGTAGCCGCGGTTGTCGACGCCCTTCAGGGAGAGCGTCGGGCCCAGCTCGCCCGCCTCGGCCGTGTGGTTGTACACCACGTCGAGGATGACCTCGATCCCGGCCGCGTGCAGCGCGCGCACCATCCGCTTGAACTCGCCGACCTGCTCCCCCCGGGTGCCGGCGGCGGCGTAGGCCGCGTGCGGAGCGAAGTAGCCGATCGAGTTGTAACCCCAGTAGTTCTTCAGGCCGCGCTTCAGCAGGTGGTCCTCGTGCGCGAACTGGTGCACCGGCAGCAGCTCCACCGCCGTCACGCCGAGCCGCACCAGGTGCTCGATCGCCGCCGGATGCGCCAGACCGGCGTACGTCCCGCGCAGCTCCTCGGGGATGCCGGGGTGCAGCTTGGTGAAGCCCCGCACGTGCAGCTCGTAGATCACCGAGTCCGCCCACGGCGTCTTCGGCCGACGGTCGTCCGACCAGTCGTCGTCGTCATGGACGACCACGCCCTTCGGCACGTACGGCGCCGAGTCCCGGTCGTCGCGCACGGTGTCCGCCACGTGCTGCTCCGGCCAGTCCCGCACGTGCCCGTACACCTCGGGCGGCAGCGCGAAGTCGCCGTCCACCGCACGGGCGTACGGGTCGAGCAGCAGCTTCGCCGGGTTCCAGCGGGCGCCGGTCCACGGGTCCCAGCGGCCGTGCACCCGGAAGCCGTAGCGCTGCCCGGGACCCACGCCCGGCACGAAGCCGTGCCAGATCTCGTGCGTCAGCTCCGTCAGCCGCACCCGGCGCTCCCCGCCCCCGGGGCCCCGCTCGTCGAACAGGCACAGCTCCACCGCCTCCGCCCCGCCCGCCCACAGCGCGAAGTTGGTGCCCGCCACCTGGTCCGGTCCGGTCCGGAACCGGGCGCCCAACGGCACGGGTGTGCCCGGCCAGGCCGGCACGGCGGTGGGCGGCGCGGCACGCCGCGAGCCGTTCACCACGACGGCGGGGCGCCCGTCCTCGGCGGCCGGCTTCCCGGCCACCGCCTCCTGCTCGGCTGCGCTGGACACCTGTCAGCCTCCTGCGGCTCGTGGAACGACGTGCCGGCTACGGGGAGAAGGGCGCGGCGTCCCCACCGCTGCTCCCCGTCGCGTCGTCCTCCCCACTGTTCTGCCCACCGCATGGCTCGCACTCACGTTTCCCCAGGGCGGACCGGTCGTTACGGGTGGATGTGAGGCACGTACATGGGCGCGCACGGCGCGCGGGGGCCGCTCTGGCCGCCGTACTGACATGGGCAGGACTGCTGGCCGGGGCCGCCGGATGCACCTCGGACGGCGGTGGGATCGGCGAGGTCTTCGGCAAACCCCCCGCCGCCGAGGACGTCATCCGGGTGACCCCGGACGACGGCAGCAAGGGCGTCCGGCCGGACGGGAAGCTGTCGGTCCGGGTGCCCGGCGGGCGCCTGGAGTCGGTGAAGGTGGTCAGGTCGCAGGACGCGCGGGAGACCCCGGTACCGGGCCGGATCTCCGACGACGGCCTGAGCTGGCGGCCCGACGACGACCGGCTGGCACTCGCCGCGAAGTACACCGTCGACGTCGTGGCCCTGGACGGCCACGCGCGCCGCGCGGCCCGGCACACCACCTTCACCACCTACGTCCCCGAGGAACGCTTCATCGCGTACGCCGCTCCCGAGAACCGCTCGGTCGTCGGCACCGGCATGATCGTCTCGCTGTCGTTCAGCCGGGAGATCACCGACCGCGCCGCCGTCGAGCGCGCCGTCTCGGTCACCGCGAAGCCCGCCACCGAGATCCGCCCCCACTGGTTCGGCAAGGACCGCCTCGACTTCCGCCCCGAGGAGTACTGGAAACCCGGCACCAAGGTCACCGTCGACCTGCGGCTGCGGGACGTCGAGGGCGCGCCGGGGGTGTACGGGCTCCAGCGCAAGTCGTTCTCCTTCACCGTCGGCCGCAGCCAGGTCTCGCTCGTCGACGCGGCCGAGCGGACCATGCAGGTGCGCCGCGACGGCACCCTGCTGACCACCGTGCCGATCACCGCCGGAGCGCCGTCCACCCCCACCTACAACGGCAAGATGGTGATCACCGAGATGCTCGACGTCACCCGCATGAACAGCCGCACGGTCGGCTTCGGCGGCGAGTACGACATCCCCGACGTCCCGCACGCCATCCGACTGACCAGCTCCGGCACCTTCCTGCACGGCAACTACTGGGCGCCCACCGACACCTTCGGCCGGGCCAACGTCAGCCACGGCTGCGTCGGCCTGCGCGACGTCAAGGGCGGTGGCGCCGACACCCCGGCCGGGTGGTTCTTCGACCGCAGCCTGATCGGCGACGTCGTCGAGGTGGTCCACAGCAAGGACAGGACCGTCGCCCCCGACAACGGGCTCGGTGGCTGGAACATGAACTGGAAGAAGTGGAAGGCGGGCACCGCGGTGAAGTGACCCTGACACGCGCCCCCGCAACTCGGTACGGAACAGTGACATTTGCACGGTCCCCGGCGCCCCTGGCCTGCGGTTACGATGCGCCGGTGCGCGCGGGCGCACTGGGGTGCGGGCCCCGGAGCGGGCCCGGCGAGGGGAGACGAGTTGAACGTGCGTCCGATATCGGGGGCGTCACCGGCGGGCATCCGGGGACGGGGCGGCAAGGGACGCGGCAGGGCACTGCCGGCGCTGGCACTGGGCGTACTGCTCACGGTCACCGCCTGCGGCGGGGGCGGCTCGGGCGCCGGAACCGGGGACGGCGGCAGAGACGCCAAGGACTCCACCGCGGCCCAGGGCAAGCAGTCCGAGGCCGTGGTCACGATCGCCCCGAAGGACGGGGCGAAGGCCGTGGACACCAGCGGTGACCTGAAGATAGGCGCCGCCAAGGGCAAGCTGACCGAGGTCGTGGTCAAGGACGCCGACGGGGGCAGGGTCGACGGGAAGATAGCCGGCGACGGTGCCACCTGGACGCCGTCCACCCACCTGGCCGCCTCCACCACCTACACCGTGCACGCGGTCGCCAAGGACTCCGAGGGCCGCACGGCCGCCGAGGACTCCCGCTTCACCACCCTGACACCGGAGAACACCTTCACCGGCACCTTCACACCGGAGGACGGCTCGAAGGTCGGCGTCGGCATGCCGTTCTCGATCCGCTTCTCCCGGGGCATCACCAACCCGGAGGACGTCGAGAAGGCCATCCGCATCAGGACCGAACCGGCTGTCGAGGTCGAGGGCCACTGGTTCGGCAACGACCGCCTCGACTTCCGCCCGGAGAAGTACTGGAAGCCCGGCACCGAGGTCACCGTCGACCTCGCCCTCGACGGCGTCGAGGGCCGCGACGGCGTCTACGGCGAACAGGCCAAGACCGTCTCCTTCACCGTCGGCCGCAGCCAGGTCTCCGTCGTCGACGCCAAGAAGCTCACCATGAAGGTCGTGCGCGACGGCAAGACCGTCAAGACCATCCCGGTCACCACCGGCGCGCCCGGCTACGAGACCTGGAACGGCCAGATGGTCATCACCGAGCGGCTCCCGGTGACCCGCATGAACGGCGAGACGGTCGGCTACGGCGGCGAGTACGACATCAAGGACGTCCCGCACGCCATGCGCCTGTCCACCTCCGGCACCTTCATCCACGGCAACTACTGGGGCGGCGACGCCTTCGGCAACCGCAACGCCAGTCACGGCTGCATCGGCCTGCGCGACGTCCGCGGCGGCTGGGACGAGAAGGCGCCGGCCGCCTGGTTCTTCGAGAACTCGCTCATCGGCGACGTGGTCGTGGTGAAGAACTCCGACGACGCCACCATCGCCCCGGACAACGGCCTCAACGGCTGGAACATGTCCTGGGAGAAGTGGAAGACCTGAGTCCGCACCGGCCCGCGGCCCCGGTGCCGACCTCCGTGTGAGGTACGGCACCGGGGCCGATGCCGTTAGTCCCCGTTAACCTGCTGGGCATGACCGTGAATCTCGAAGTCGCCGACGGCGTCGGCACGCTGCGCCTGGACCGCCCGCCCATGAACGCGCTGGACATCGCCACCCAGGACCGGCTCAAGGAGCTGGCCGAGGAGGCCACCCGCCGCGAGGACGTACGCGCCGTCGTGCTGTACGGCGGGGAGAAGGTGTTCGCCGCCGGCGCGGACATCAAGGAGATGCAGGCGATGGACCACGCGGCGATGATCGTGCGCGCCCGTGCCCTCCAGGACTCCTTCACGGCGGTCGCCCGCATCCCCAAGCCGGTGGTCGCGGCCGTCACCGGCTACGCCCTCGGCGGCGGCTGCGAACTCGCGCTCTGCGCCGACTTCCGCATCGCCGGCGAGAACGCCAAGCTCGGCCAGCCCGAGATCCTGCTCGGCCTGATCCCCGGCGCCGGCGGCACCCAGCGGCTGTCCCGGCTGATCGGCCCCTCCAGGGCCAAGGACCTCATCTTCACGGGCCGCCAGGTCAGGGCCGACGAGGCGCTCACCCTCGGCCTGGTGGACCGGGTGGTTCCGGCCGGCGAGGTGTACGAGCAGGCGCGCGCCTGGGCCGCCCGGCTCGCCAAGGGACCCGCGATCGCGCTGCGCGCGGCGAAGGAGTCCGTCGACACGGGTCTGGAGACGGACATCGAGACCGGTCTCGCCGTCGAGCGGAACTGGTTCGCCGGCCTGTTCGCCACCGAGGACCGTGAGCGCGGGATGCGCAGCTTCGTGGAGGAGGGCCCGGGGAAGGCGAAGTTCCTCTGAGAGACCTCCGCCCCCCCCGCCTGCGAAGTCGTCGCTCGTCCCGCGCAGTTGACGCCGTGTCTGATCCGGGTCCCTCGATGGGGCGGTTTATGGCAGCCTTAACGCACCATTAAGCGCGTCGTGTCGAGGGAGCCCGCAGCTTGTTACCGGTCCAGCCGTCCGCGCAGGTCAGTGGGGCTGTTTCGGCCCCTGAACTGCCTTTGGCATATGCCGGACGAACGCCGTCCGTCCCCGCCCCCGCGGGTGCGTATTCGCCGGGAACGCCCCCGGTGGCCCCCGGGGGCGGCCATGATGGGGATATGGCGGGGCTGGAGGACACGGAACAGCCGCGGGGAGCCGGACGTGCGACCGCGGCGCGCTGGTCGCCGGCGGTGGAGGACGAACGCGCACTGAAGGCACTCGAGTTGTTCGGCAGCCCCACAGAGTGCGAGGTTCCGCTGCCGTCCCGCCCGGAGTCCGCGGCCACCGCCCGCCGACTGGCTCAGGTCGTCGCCCTGCGCCAGTGGAACCTCGGCCCCAAGACCACGGAGGACACCGTCCTGCTCGTCTCCGAACTGGTGGGCAACGCCGTACGCCACACCGGCGCCCGGATCTTCGGCCTGCGTATGCGGCGCCGCCCCGGCTGGATCCGCGTCGAGGTCCGCGACCCCTCCCGCGGCCTGCCCTGTCTGATGCCGGTGCAGGAGACGGACATCAGCGGGCGCGGCCTCTTCCTCGTCGACAAGCTGTCCGACCGATGGGGCGTCGACCTGCTGCCGCGCGGCAAGACCACCTGGTTCGAGATGCGGGTCCTGGACCGCTGACGGCCCATCTGCCGCCGCGCGCAACCCCGTTCGCCCAACACGCCGCCCACGGGTGACGATCCGCACTCCGGCACCGGGCAGCCGGGATCGTACCCGCATGATCACGACTCGCCTGCGGCGCCGGGCCGCCGCCGCCGTCCTCTCCCTCTCCGCCGTCCTCGCCACCTCGGCCGCCACCGTGCCCGAGGCGGCCCCCGCGACGGCGCCCGCGAAGGCCGCCCCCGCCTGCCCCCTGCTCGACGACCGCATCGAGGCCGCCACCGACCGCACGGTCGACGTCGACCGCATCACCCCCGAGCCGGTCTGGCGCACCTCCTGCGGCACCCTCTACCGCAGCGACAGCCGCGGCCCGCAGGTCGTCTTCGAAGAGGGCTTCCACGCCAAGGACGTCAAGAACGGCCAGTACGACATCGAGAAGTACGTCCTGGTCAACCAGCCCTCGCCGTACGTCTCCACCACCTACGACCACGACCTGTACAAGACCTGGTACAAGTCCGGCTACAACTACTACGTCGACGCTCCCGGCGGCATCGACGTGAACAAGACCATCGGCGACACGCACAGGTGGGCCGACCAGCTCGAGGTCGCCTTTCCCGGCGGCATCCAGCGGCAGTACATCATCGGCGTCTGCCCGGTCGACCGGCAGACCAAGACCGAGATCATGAGCGAGTGCGAGAGCAACCCGCACTACAAGCCCTGGCACTGACCGCCCCGGCCCCCGCTCAGGGCCGCAGGAACAGCGCCTCCGACCCCACCGGCGTGTAGCCCGCCGCCTGGAACGCCCGCAGGCTGCGGGCGTTCCCCGCCGACACCTGCGCCCACACCGGCTCACCCCCCGCCAACTGCCGCGCCGCCGTCACCAGGCGCCGCCCCAGCCCCCGGTGCCGGGCCCCTTCCGCCACCTCCACGGCGACCTCCAGACGTCCGGCGACCCCCCGGCCCAGCACCAGCATCCCGCCGTCCGCCGCCCACACCCGCACCTCGTCGCGCCGCCTGCGGGCGGACGCCACCCGGGGATGCCCGGGATCGGCGACCTCCGTCAGCGCGGTGCCCGGCCCGCCCGGAAGCGGAGCGCCGGTCAGCAGCACGTCGATCGTGTCCGTCGTCCTGCCCGTGCGCTCCGCGAAGGCGGTCAGGAACCGGGCGTTCATCGTCGCGGCGAGGGGATCGCAGCCGAGCCCGTCCAGCGTCCTGCGCACCCACCCCGGGTCCTCGTCCGTGAAGACCACCGAGTGCGCCGTGAAGGCGATCACGCCCGCGTCCCGGACGCCGTGCTGCGGTACCACGGTGGTACCGCCGTCGGCCGCCGGGAAGAGACCCCGCGCCACCGAGTCCAGAATGTCGTGCAGGCTCCCCGTCACACCGTGCTCCTCGTGTCGCCTCCGCGCGGGGGTGGTCGCCGCGTCGCAGGCGCGCGGGGGCAGCTAATCTGACCTGCGTCAGACGCGTCCGCTGGGGTGACCAGCGTACGGGCGGAGCACGGAATGAGGGGCGGATCGGTGGCGGACATCGAGGAAGCACGCAAGCAGTTCGACCGGATCGACACGGACGGTGACGGCTTCATCACCGCGGCC
The DNA here is from genome assembly GCF_055589025.1 of Streptomyces sp. NPDC041968. Taxonomy (NCBI): domain Bacteria; kingdom Bacillati; phylum Actinomycetota; class Actinomycetes; order Kitasatosporales; family Streptomycetaceae; genus Streptomyces; species Streptomyces sp. NPDC041968. Next base: position 26,093 of record NZ_JBVJCB010000011.1, read on the forward strand.
GAGTTCAAGACCGCGCTGGCCCAGGGCGGCGACTGGAACGTCACCGAGTCGGTGGCCGAGGCGATCATCGCCGGCCGTGACCTCGACGGGGACAAGCTGCTGTCGTTCGACGAGTTCCGGGCCCACCTGAACAAGTGACGACGCCGTGCGCAGGGGCGCCCTCCGGTCACCCGGAGGGCGCCCCTGCGGCATGCCCGGCGGGCCGCGGAACACCCGGCGGCGCGGGCGTGTTGACACCGGGTACCGGCGCGAGTCGCCGGTCTCCGCACGACACGACCTCCGGAAGGCCAGGCGAGTCAGCATCATGAAGATCGGCATCATCGGCGCGGGCAACATCGGCGGCAACCTCACCCGACGGCTCACCGCCCTCGGGCACGACGTCTCGGTGGCGAACTCCCGCGGCCCGCACACGCTCACCGCACTGGCCGAGGAGACCGGCGCGACCCCCGTACCGGTCGGGGAAGCGGCGCGCGGCGCCGAGATCGTCGTCGTCACCGTCCCCCTGAAGGCGGTCCCCGACCTGCCGTCCGGCGTGCTCGACGGGGCGGCCGACGACGTGGCCGTCATCGACACCGGCAACTACTACCCGCGCCAGCGCGACGGCAGGATCGCCGCCATCGAGGACGAGGGCCTCACCGAGAGCCGCTGGACCGGACGCCACCTCGGCCACACCGTGGTCAAGGCCTTCAACGGCACCTACGCACAGGACATCCTGGACCGCCCGCGTCCGTCCGGCGACCCGGACCGCATGGCCCTCCCGGTCGCCGGTGACGACGCGGCCGCCAAGGCGAAGGTCCGTTCGCTGATCGACGAGCTGGGCTTCGACACCGTCGACGCGGGCGGCATCGACGAGTCCTGGCGCCAGCAGCCCGGCACCCCGGTGTACGGCCTGCGCGAGGGCGTCGAGGGCGTCACCAAGGCGCTGGCGGAAGCGTCCCCGGAACGGCAGGCCGACTTCCGCGGCTGACCCGCCTCAGGCGCCGTCGGCCCACGTCTTCAGCGCGGCCTTGCTCGCGAAGTCCGCCACATTCGTGTCGACGGGGTCGTCGGTGTACTGGTGGAAGCGCCACTTGGCCTGGATGCGGGGTTTGCCGGCCGACACGTAGTCGGCGATCCAGAGACCGTCGCCGGCGTACGAGGTGGTGTCGACGTTGAGCCAGAAATTGCGGTTGCAGTAGAGGATGACCCGGTTGTCCGGCCGCAGTGCCTTCACCTTGCGGATGAAGCTGTCCTTCTCCGCGTTGCTCGCGTGGGTGCCGTCGCCCGTCGTCTCCCAGTCGACGGCGAGGATGTCGCCGGGCCGGTCGGGTGCCTTGGAGACGAAGTACTCGGCCTGGGCGGTGAGGTTGCCCGGCCACAGGAAGTGGTAGAAGCCGACGACGAGTCCGGCGTCGCGGGCCCGTTTCGTCTGGGCGGCGAGCTTGGGGTTGACGTACGAACGGCCCTCCGTCGCCTTGACGAAGACGAAGGAGAGGCCGTCCGTGCCGTAGCTGGAGGACTGGTACGCGCTCACGTCGATGCCGCGCAGCATGAGAACTCCCTCGTAGCCTGTGGGGCTGAAGTGCCCTGTGGACGGAGGTTGTTGTTATGCCCGGGATCGGCGGCCGTACGCCGGGCGCGAGGACGCTCGGCGTACGGGAGGGGTGAACGCCGGTCGCATCAGGGGGCGGAGGAGGTGACCGCGGCCCGGGGGGCGTCCGCGTCGGCGGGGGCCGCGTCGCCGTCGTCCAGGGAGACGTCCTTCGTCTCCTTGGAGAGGAGCAGCGCGACCAGCGTCAGCACCGCCATCGCCGAGAGGTAGACACCGACGAGCCACGGCGAGCCGTCACCGGCCTCCCACAGCGCCACCGCGATGAACGGGGCGACGGCCGCCCCGAGGATCGAGCTGACGTTGTACGAGATGCCGGAGCCGGTGTAGCGCACGCTGGTGGGGAACAGCTCGGGCAGCAGCGCGCCCATCGGGCCGAAGGTCATGCCCATCAGCGTGAAGCCGAGCACCAGCCAGAGCACCACACCGAGCGTGCCCAGGCCGATCAGCGGCACCCAGACCAGCCCGAAGACCACGATCGCCGCGGTGATCCAGATCAGGGTGGAACGGCGGCCGTACCGGTCGGCGAGCGGCCCGGAGACCAGGGTGAACGCGGCGAAGAACAGCACACCGAAGATCATCATCAGGACGAAGGTCGTGTAGCCGTACCCGAGACCGGGCACGGCGGCGTCCTCGGCGGCCCGCCCGTAGCTCAGCGAGAACGTGGTCATCAGGTAGAACAGCACGTACGTCGCCAGCATGATGAAGGTGCCCAGGACCAGCTGCTTCCAGTGGCCCTGCACCACGGTGGCCAGCGGCAGCTTGCGCACCCGGCCGGCCTCCTGGGTCTTGGCGAAGACCGCCGACTCGACCAGCCGCGACCGCACCCACAGGCCGATCGCGACCATCACGGCCGAGAACAGGAACGGGATGCGCCAGCCCCACTCGACGAAGGCGTCGGAGGGCTGCGTGGGGTCGGCGCCGGCCGTGGAGGGCAGCAGCGCCCCGATGATCAGGAACAGGCCGTTGCCGATGATGAAGCCGAGCGGGGCGCCCAGCTGTGGGAAGGTCCCGTACAGGGCGCGCTTGCCGCGGGGGGCGTTCTCGGTGGCGACCAGGGCCGCGCCGCTCCACTCACCGCCGAGCGCGAAGCCCTGCGCGATCCGCATCAGCACCAGCAGCGCGGTGGCGACCCAGCCGGCCTGGGCGTAGGTGGGCAGGACGCCGATCAGGAACGTGGCGATGCCCATGGTGAGGAGCGAGACCACCAGCGTCTTCTTGCGGCCGAGCCGGTCGCCGAGGTGGCCGAAGACGACGGCCCCGATCGGGCGGGCCACCATCGCGGCGCCGAAGACCGCGAAGGAGGAGAGCAGGGCGGTGGTCGGGTCGCTGCTCGGGAAGAAGAGCTTCGGGAAGACCAGTACGGCCGCGGTCGCGTAGATGTAGAAGTCGTAGAACTCGATCGTCGTGCCCATGAGGCTGGCGACGAGGACGCGGGAGCGCGGATTGACGGGCGCCGGGGACGGGCCTGAGGCTGGTGCGGGCATGTCTCGGTCTTTCACGTGCGAAAGGTGCTGGCACCGCCACGATCTCAGGCGTCTCATTTTTCAGTTGTTCCATGTCACGATGTGAGACGCGTGGTCCGTGCCCCGCCCGGCGCCGCTCAGCACTCGATGATGTTGACCGCCAGCCCGCCCCGCGCCGTCTCCTTGTACTTCACCGACATGTCGGCGCCGGTGTCCTTCATGGTCTTGATGACCTTGTCGAGGGACACCTTGTGGGAGCCGTCGCCGCGCATCGCCATCCGCGCGGCCGTGACGGCCTTCACCGCGGCCATGCCGTTGCGCTCGATGCACGGGATCTGGACCAGGCCGCCGACCGGGTCGCAGGTGAGGCCGAGGTTGTGCTCCATGCCGATCTCCGCCGCGTTCTCCACCTGCTCGGGGCTGCCGCCCAGCACCTCGGCGAGCGCGCCGGCCGCCATGGAGCAGGCGGAGCCCACCTCGCCCTGGCAGCCGACCTCGGCGCCGGAGATGGAGGCGTTCTCCTTGAAGAGCATGCCGATCGCGCCGGCCGCGAGGAGGAAGCGGACCACGCCGTCCTCGTCGGCGCCGGGGACGAAGTTCATGTAGTAGTGCAGAACCGCCGGAATGATGCCGGCCGCGCCGTTGGTGGGAGCCGTGACGACCCGGCCGCCGGCGGCGTTCTCCTCGTTCACGGCCATGGCGTAGAGCGTGATCCACTCCATCGACAGGGCCAGCGGGTCGCCCTCGGAGCGGAGCTTGCGCGCGGTGTTGGCGGCGCGGCGGCGGACCTTGAGGCCGCCGGGGAGTATGCCCTCGCGGGACATGCCGCGCTCCACGCAGGCCTGCATCACGCGCCAGATCTCCAGCAGGCCCTCGCGGATCTCGTCCTCGTCGCGCCAGGCCCGCTCGTTCTCCAGCATCAGGGCGGAGATGGACAGGCCCGTCTCGCGGGCCAGCCGCAGCAGCTCGTCGGCGGTGCGGAAGGGGTACTTCAGCACGGTGTCGTCGAGCACGATGCGGTCGGCGCCCACCGCGTCCTCGTCGACGACGAAGCCGCCGCCGACCGAGTAGTAGGTCTTGGTCAGCACCTCGGCGCCCTGCGCGTCGTACGCCCACAGCGTCATGCCGTTGGCGTGGTAGGGGAGTGCCTTGCGGCGGTGCAGGACCATGTCGTCGTCGTAGGAGAAGGCGATCTCGTGCTCGCCGAGCAGGCTGAGGCGGCCCGAGGACCTGATCGTCTCCACGCGGTCGTCGGCGGTCTCGACGTCCACCGTGCGCGGGGAGTCGCCCTCCAGGCCGAGCAGCACCGCCTTGGGGGTGCCGTGGCCGTGGCCGGTGGCGCCGAGCGAGCCGTACAGCTCGGCGCGGACCGAGGCGACGGAGCCCAGCAGCTCCTCGCCGCGCAGTCGGCGGGCGAACATGCGGGCCGCGCGCATCGGGCCGACCGTGTGCGAGCTCGACGGGCCGATGCCGATCGAGAACAGGTCGAAGACCGAGATGGCCACGGGGACTCCTCAGAACGGGGGTGGTGCAGAGGGCGGTGCGGGGTGGGGCGCCGGGCTCGCTTGTGGCGGGCCCGGCGCCCCGGACGCGCGGTGTCTACTTGTTCAGACCCGGGTACAGCGGGTGCTTGTCGGCCAGGGTCTTCACCCGGGCCTTGAGGGCTTCGGCGTCGGCGGCCCCGAAGGGAGAGGGCGCCTTCAGTGCCTCGGCGATCACGTCCGCGACCTCGGCGAAGTCCTCGGCGGTGAAGCCGCGGGTCGCCAGGGCCGGCGTACCGATGCGCAGACCGGAGGTCACCATCGGCGGACGCGGGTCGTTCGGGACGGCGTTGCGGTTGACCGTGATGCCGACCTCGTGGAGGCGGTCCTCGGCCTGCTGGCCGTCCAGCTCGGAGTCGCGCAGGTCGACGAGGACCAGGTGGACGTCCGTGCCGCCGGTCAGGACCGACACGCCCGCCGCCTTCGCGTCGTCCTTCACCAGGCGCTCGGCCAGGATGCGGGCGCCTTCCAGCGTACGACGCTGGCGCTCCTTGAAGTCCTCGCTCGCGGCGACCTTGAAGGCGACGGCCTTGGCGGCCACCACGTGCTCCAGCGGGCCACCCTGCTGACCGGGGAAGACGGCGGAGTTGATCTTCTTGGCCAGCTCGGCCGTGGAGAGGATCACACCGCCGCGCGGGCCGCCCAGCGTCTTGTGGGTGGTGGTGGTCACGACGTGGGCGTGCGGGACCGGGTTCGGGTGCAGGCCCGCCGCGACCAGACCGGCGAAGTGCGCCATGTCGACCATCAGGTACGCGCCGACCTCGTCCGCGACCTCGCGGAACGCGGCGAAGTCCAGCTGACGCGGGTAGGCCGACCAGCCGGCCACGATCAGCTTCGGCCGGTGCTCCTTGGCGAGGCGCTCCACCTCGGCCATGTCCACCTGGCCGTCGTCGCCGACGTGGTAGGGCACGACGTTGTAGAGCTTGCCGGAGAAGTTGATCTTCATGCCGTGGGTCAGGTGCCCGCCGTGGGCGAGGTTGAGACCCATGATCGTGTCGCCGGGCTTGAGCAGCGCGAACATCGCGGCCGCGTTGGCCTGGGCACCCGAGTGCGGCTGCACGTTGGCGTGCTCCGCGCCGAAGAGCGCCTTGACCCGGTCGATGGCGATCTGCTCGACGACGTCGACGTGCTCGCAGCCGCCGTAGTAGCGGCGGCCGGGGTAGCCCTCGGCGTACTTGTTGGTGAGGACCGAGCCCTGGGCCTCCATGACCGCGACCGGAGCGAAGTTCTCCGAGGCGATCATCTCCAGGGTGGACTGCTGGCGGTCCAGCTCGGCGTCGACGGCGGCGGCGACGTCGGGGTCGAGCTCGTGCAGGGGTGTGTTCAGAAGCGACATGCGGTCCGTGACTCCTCAGCCGGCGGTGAAGGCGGTGTACTCGTCGGCGGAGAGCAGGTCGGCCGGCTCGTCCGTGATCCGTACCTTGAAGAGCCAGCCGCCCTCGAAGGGGGCCGAGTTCACCAGCGACGGGTCGTTGACGACGTCCTCGTTGACCTCGGTGACCTCGCCGGAGACGGGGGAGTACAGGTCGGAGACCGACTTGGTCGACTCCAGTTCGCCGCAGGTCTCGCCCGCGGTGACGGAGTCGCCGACCTCGGGGAGCTGGACGAAGACCACATCACCGAGCGCGTTGGCCGCGTGCTCCGTGATGCCGACCGTCGAGGCGCCGTCCTCGGCGCCCGACAGCCACTCGTGCTCCTTGCTGTAGCGCAGCTGCTGGGGGTTGCTCATGGCCTGAATTCTCCTGTACGCGGGGGAGTGCTGCTGAAGGGGGTGCTGCGAGGGGGGATGCTGAAACCGCTGGTGGACGACGGGAGCGGGCAGCGGGCGTGTGCGGAGCGGCCGGGCCCGTCGCCCAGTGTCTACTTCTGGCGCTTGTAGAACGGCAGCGCCACGACCTCGTACGGCTCGTGGCTGCCCCGGATGTCCACGCCGACACCCGGCGTCCCCGGAGCCGCGTGCGCCGGGTCGACGTACGCCATGGCGATCGGCTTGCCCAGCGTCGGCGAGGGGGCGCCGGAGGTGACCTCGCCGACCACCTCGCCGCCGGCGACGACCTGGTACCCGGCGCGCGGGACGCGGCGGCCCTCGGCGACCAGGCCGACCAGGACGCGGGGCGGCTTCCGCTCCGCCAGGGAAGCGGCCTCGGTGAGCGCCGCGCGGCCCACGAAGTCGCCCTCCTTCTCGAACTTCACCACCCGGCCGAGCCCGGCGTCGAAGGGCGTCAGCGCCGTCGTCAGCTCGTGCCCGTACAGCGGCATGCCGGCCTCCAGGCGGAGCGTGTCCCGGCAGGACAGGCCGCAGGGGACCAGTCCGGCGCCCTCGCCCGCCTCGGTCAGCGCCTGCCACAGCCCGACCGCGTGCTCCGGCTTCACGAACAGCTCGAAGCCGTCCTCGCCGGTGTAGCCGGTGCGCGCGATCAGGGCCGGCAGGCCGGCCACGGTGCCGGGCAGACCGGCGTAGTACTTCAGGCCGTCCAGGTCGGCGTCGGTGAGGCTCTTCAGGATGGCCGGGGACTCCGGGCCCTGGACGGCGAGCAGCGCGTACGCGTCGCGGTCGTCGCGGACCTCGGCGTCGAAGCCGGCGGCCCGCTCGGTCAGCGCGTCGAGCACGACCTGGGCGTTGGAGGCGTTGGCGACCACCATGTACTCGGCGTCGCCCAGCCGGTAGACGATCAGGTCGTCCAGGATGCCGCCGTCCTCGCGGCAGATCATGGTGTAGCGGGCGCGGCCCGGCTTCACGCTGCCGATGTTGCCGACCAGCGCGAAGTTCAGCAGGTCGGCGGCGGCCGGCCCGGTGACCGTGATCTCGCCCATGTGCGAGAGGTCGAAGAGCCCGGCGCGGGTGCGCACCGCGAGGTGCTCGTCGCGCTCGGAGCCGTAGCGCAGGGGCATGTCCCAGCCGGCGAAGTCGGTCATCGTCGCGCCCAGCGCCCGATGCGTGGCGTCGAGCGCGGTACGGCGGAGTTCGGTACTGCTCATCGGTCGGTCGTCTCCCAGGACAGGACGGGGCGAGGTCGATCCTCCCCATCTGTCATCGGAACCTGAGAGGTTCGCCGTGACCACCGGAGCGCGGCGGTCAGGACTTGCACCTTGGGTGGGGCAGCCGTCGCGCGGCGGCCCGCTTTTCAGATGTGCCTCGCCCGCGCGGTAACGGTGCCTGAGAGATTCAAGGGAGGGACTTGCTCCTTCGGCGCCCCGGCGACGGCCGGGGACTCTCCCGCGCGGATTCAAACGGCCGGTATGCAGTTGGCGCCGCCATCATTGCATGCCGGGCCGATCCGTGGCAGACCGTGATCTGTAACCGGCTTGTGGCAGTAAGCGAACGAAAACGCGAGACCTGCGCATTACCTTCTCTTTACACTCGACGGGGAGGGGACTACGTGAACCGCCCCAGGGGAGGACGATCACGGTGAACAGGACCACGGCGTACGCCACCACCACGGGTCTCGCGCTGCCCGAGCAGCCGGTCGCCCCGGCCCCGGAGAAGTGCGCCGAACTGCCCGCACCCGTCGTCCGCGACCTGCGGGACCGCGGCGGCCACAGCCCGCACGCCCTGCTCTTCGGACCCCGGGACCTGGTGGTGATCACCGGCCTGCCCGGCAGCGGGAAGTCCACGCTGATGGAGCGCACCGTGCGCGGCCCGCGCATCGACTCCCAGGACACCCGTGACCGCTGGGACCGCCGCATGCCGCGCTTCCTGCCGTACGCGCTCTACCGCCCCCTCGTCCGCCTCGCCCACTACGCCGGACTGCGCCGCGCCCTGCGCTCCGGCGAGGGCGTGGTCGTGCACGACTGCGGCACCCAGGTCTGGGTGCGCGGCTGGATGGCCCGCGAGGCGCGGCGCCGCAAGGGCACCCTGCACCTGCTGCTGATCGACGTCGACGCCGACGAGGCGCTGGCCGGCCAGCGCGAGCGCGGCCGGGGCGTCTCGCGGTACGCGTTCCTGCGGCACCGCGCGGCCAACGCCCGGCTGCTGCGCGCGGTCACCGAGGGCTCCCTGCCCGTCGGCTGCACCTCGGCGATCATCCTGGACCGGGAGGCCGCGGGCGCGCTGCGCCGGATCGCCTTCACGGGGTGACACCCCGTAGGCCCCCGGTACCGAACGGGTTAGCCTTTTCAGCCACAGCAGCGGTACCAGGCAGGCGGTAGGCAGATGGACATCCCAGGGGGCCTCCCGGCGGACTTCTCCGCCGGCTTCCCGGCCCAGGCGCACCCCCACCCGCACGGCGGGTGGCCCGGCAACGAGCTGGAGGAGGTGCTGTCCGCCTCCCTCGGCGTGCCGGGCGCCGGCGGCCGGATCGTGGAGGTCCTCGGCCGCAGCTTCCTGTGGATACCCCTGCCGAACGGCGGCGGACCGGACAGCGGCCCCCTCGACCTGCCCTCGCTGGAGATCGAGGGCCAGGCCTACGTGCCGGTCTTCAGCTCCGAGGAGCAGCTCCGCCAGGTCGCCGGCGCGCAGATGGCGTACACCGTCGCCCCCGCCGCGGAGTTCGCCCGCGGCCTGCCCCCGCAGATCGGCATCGCCGTGAACCCGGACGGCGTGGTCGGCATCCCGCTGCCGCCCCCGGCCGTGGCCGAGCTGTGCCGGGCCGGCCGCACCCCGCTCGACGGGCCCGCGTCCGGCGGCCGGGTCCGCCTCTTCGAGCCGGACTGGCAGGACGACCCGGTGGACTTCCTCGCCGCGGCCTCCGCCGAGTTCGCCGCCATCGGCGTCGTGCGCACCGCCCGCCGCTGCCTGGCCGCCGTCGAGACCGCCGACCCGGTCATGTTCGTCGGCGTCGAGCTGACCCACTGGGAGGGCGACGCCCGCGCCCTGCCCCTGGACGCCCTGGGCCGCGCCCTCGCCGCGGCCCCCCTGAAGACGCAGGTCAACCTGGTGCTCCTGGAGGCGGCCCACGACCCGGTCTGCGACTGGATGCGCGCGCACGTCCGCCCGTTCTACGACCGGGACCTGTGAGGAGCGGCCCGCGACGAGGAGCCCGCCCCGGGAACGGACGAAGCACCCCGAGCGCAGGGGACCCCTGCCCGGCGGAGCCTTAAGCTGGTGCCACAACCGGGGAACTTCTCGAAGGGGCGATACGCGTGAGCGCCAGCGGCACCACGACCGGACAGGTCGAGCACATGCTGCGCCAGGTGACGCCCGGGCGCTACGACGCCTACGAGGCCCTGCTGCGCGCGCTCGCCACCCCCACCTCCGGCCAGGTGTGGATGCTGCTCTGGCACGGTCAGGCCGGCTCCCCGGACGCGCAGTACGGGAACATGGAGGTCGAGGGCTTCGGCTACGCGCCCTGTGTCACCTCCGCCCAGGAGCTGTCGGCCAGCGGCTGGAACCGGTCGTACGAGGTGGTCGACGGGCTCGAAGTGGCCCGCGCCCTCTACCCGGACCACTACGGCCTCTGGCTGAACCCGCATGCCCGAGGCGGCGGCGTCGGCATCCCGTGGCTCGACCTGCGCCGCATCGCCTCCGGCCTGGACCGCCAGCCCGCCGGGCCCCTGCGCCTGTCCGAACCGGCCATCGAGGTTCCGCAGTTCTACGCGCTGCTCGCGCAAAACGCCCACCGCACCCCGGCGGTCCGCGCCCTGCGCCGTGCCTGGGTGCAGCCGGCCCTCGGGGCGCCGTACCTCGCCATCGGCCTCGACGTGTACGACACCTCCCCGCCCGCCGTGGACGCGGTGCGCGCCATGATGCAGCAGTCCGTCGGCGCGGTGCCGGACGGGCTGCCGGTGTCGACGGTGGCGATGACCGACATCCACGACCCGGTCGCGATGTGGCTGCGTGCCAACGCCCGCCCCTTCTACGACCGTGAAGCCCACGCGGCGGCCCCCGCCCAGGCTCCGGCGGGGGGCTACGGGTACCCTCCGGCCGGGGGCGGATACTGACCGTCGCGGGGGCCGCCGTCTCGGTGGTGGGCGGACATCTTCGCGCGTAGACGAGGGCGTAAGACACCCCTGTGTCCCTGATGTCCCAACTCGTCCGCGTCCGACCCCCGTTACCCAGTGTCCGGATAACGGAACACCTCAAACAGCATCACGGTTACGCATCCATTCCCCGCCAAGTCTGGCTACAGATCGCCAAAGCGTTGAAGACTCCCGCAACAGGGGGTGATTGTTCGCCCCTGTGTACGACGGACTGATCACGCCGCTACAGCGGCAAGTGCGGGCCGGCTACCGCCGGTTGAGAGGGGTCCCTGCCAGATGACGGCACCATTGCACGAGCCGACCGCGGAAGCGGCCCCGAGTGCGGCCGAGGAAGCGGCGGTTGCCGGCGCCGAAGCCAAGGCGGTACAGGGACGTTCCCTGGGCAGGATCGCCTGGGAGCGCCTGAAACGGGACAAGCTGGCCCTCGGGGGCGGCGTGGTGGTGCTCGTCCTCATCCTGATCGCGGTGCTCGCCCCCGTGATCACCTCCCTCTACGGGCAGGACCCCAACGCGTTCAACGAGGACAAGATCGACCCGCTCTTCGGCACCCCGGTGGGGTCCCTGGGCGGCATCAGCGGCGAGCACTGGCTGGGCGTCGAGCCGGTCAACGGCCGCGACATCTTCGCCCGCATCGTGCACGGCGCCCAGATCTCGCTGCTCGTCGGCTTCCTCTCCGCGCTCGTCGCGGTGGTCCTCGGCACCGTCCTGGGCATCCTGGCCGGCTTCTTCGGCGGCTGGGTCGACGCCCTCATCAGCCGGGTCATGGACGGTCTGCTCGCCTTCCCGCAGCTGCTGTTCATCATCGCGCTGGTCTCCGTCATGCCCGACAACATGCTGGGACTGAGCGGCACGGGCGTCCGTCTGCTCATGATGATCCTGGTCATCGGCTTCTTCGGCTGGCCCTACATCGGCCGCGTGGTCCGCGGTCAGACACTCTCCATGCGTGAGCGGGAGTACGTCGAGGCGGCCCGGTCCCTGGGAGCCGGACGGTTCTACATCCTGTTCAAGGAACTGCTGCCCAATCTGGTGGCGCCGATCATCGTCTACACGACGATGATGATCCCCACCAACATCCTCACCGAGGCGGCGCTCAGCTTCCTGGGCGTGGGCGTCAAGCCGCCCACCTCGTCGTGGGGGCAGATGCTCTCGAGCGCGATCGACTACTACAAGTCGGACCCCATGTACATGGTGGTCCCCGGTGTGGCGATCTTCATCACCGTTCTTGCCTTCAACCTCTTCGGCGACGGCGTACGCGATGCGCTGGACCCGAAGGGCTCCCGCTGACCTGCCGTACCGGCAAGTGACCCGTGGTACCTGCACGGGGTCTCTCATCTAATCCGGAGGATCCGAGATCGTGACTACCCAACGCACCTCAGGGCGGCGCAAGCAGGCTTTGGCCGCTGCCGCAGTGGTCGCCGCGCTGCTGACCACAGCGGCGTGCGGCGGCGGCGGCGACGACAGCAGCGGCGGTTCGAAGAACGGCGCGCCCCAGTTCGACGCGGCCAACAACAAGGTCCTTCAGGCCGCCGAGGCCAAGAAGGGCGGCGAGCTGAAGTTCGCCAGCGCGCAGGACGCCGACTCGTGGGACACCACCCGCGGCTACTACGGCTTCATGTGGAACTTCTCGCGCTACTACAGCCGCCAGCTCGTCACGAACAAGACCGAGCCGGGCAAGGCGGGCGCGGAGGTCACCCCCGACCTCGCCACCGACGTCGCCAAGGTCTCCGACGACGGCAAGACCTACACGTACACCCTGCGTGACGGCGTCACCTGGGAGGACGGCAAGCCGATCACCTCCAAGGACGTCAAGTACGGCATCGAGCGCGTCTGGGCGCAGGACGTGCTGTCCGGCGGTCCGACGTACCTCAAGGAGGTGCTCGACCCGAAGGACGAGTACAAGGGCCCGTACAAGGACAAGTCCGCGGACAAGCTCGGCCTGAAGGCGATCGAGACGCCGGACGACAAGACCATCGTCTTCAAGCTCCCGCAGGCCAACTCGGACTTCGAGGAGATGCTCGCGCTGACCTCGGCGTCCCCGGTCCGCCAGGACAAGGACACCAAGGCGAAGTACGGCCTGCGTCCGTTCTCCTCGGGCCCGTACAAGTTCGAGTCCTACAGCCCGGGCAAGGACCTCAAGCTGGTCCGCAACACCGAGTGGAAGCAGGAGTCGGACCCGGTCCGCAAGGCGTACCCGGACAAGATCTCGATCAAGTTCTTCTCCAACGCCAACGACCTGGACGCCCGCCTGCTGGCCGGTGACTACGACATCGACCTGGCCCAGACCGGCCTGTCCCCGCAGGGCCGCACCACCGCCCTGCAGGAGCACAAGGGCAACCTGGACAACCCGGTCTCGGGTTACATCCGGTACGCGTCCTTCCCGCAGAACGTGAAGCCCTTCGACAACATCCACTGCCGCAAGGCCGTGCTCTACGGGGCCGACCACGTCTCCCTGCAGACCGCGCGCGGCGGCCCGGTCGCCGGTGGCGACATCGGCACCAACATGCTGCCGCCGTCCGTCCCGGGCTCCGAGGGCCAGAAGTACGACCCGTACGGCATGGCCGGTGAGAACAAGAAGGGCAACGTCGCCAAGGCCAAGGAAGAGCTGAAGGCCTGCGGCAAGCCGAACGGCTTCAAGACCACCGTCGCGGTCCGCAACAACAAGCCGGTCGAGGTCGCCACCGCCGAGTCGCTCCAGGCGTCGCTCAAGAAGGTCGGCATCGACGTCGAGATCTACCAGTACGACGGTGCCCAGTACGCCAGCGTCATCGGCAGCCCGACCAACGTGGCCAAGAAGGGCTACGGCATCATCATCATGGGCTGGGGCCCGGACTTCCCGTCCGTGCAGGGCTACGGCCTGCCGCTGTGGCACAGCGACTACATCCTCGACAGCGCGAACAACAACTTCGCGATGATCAAGGACAAGGCGATCGACGGTCTGTTCGCCGACTACCTGACCGAGCTGGACGACTCCGGCAAGGCGAAGATCGCCACCGAGATCAACCACAAGGTCATGGAGGGCGCGTACTACCTGCCCTTCGTCTTCGAGAAGTTCATCAACTGGCGCTCCAGCCGACTGGCGAACGTGTACACCACCGACGGCTACAGCGGTATGTACGACTTCGTCAACATCGGCCTGAAGAAGTAACCGGTACACCCGCCGTACGGCACGAAAGGCAGGTGAAGGCCGGCGCGGCGTGACCGTGGGCCGCCGGATGATCTCCGGCGGCCCGTGGTCCGCAGCGGGCCGCAACCCGTGCTCGCTTATCTCATCAGGCGGCTGTTCGCCGCCGCAGTGATGCTGGTGGTCATCATTCTGGTGGTCTTCGGCATCTTCTTCCTCGTCCCCAAGTGGGCGGGCGTCGACGTCGCCCTGAGCTTCGTGGGCAAGCAGGCGGACCCCGCCGCCGTCGAGGGTGTGCGACAGAAGCTGGGTCTGTCCGACCCGGTCTTCGTCCAGGCCTGGGAGTTCTTCAAGGGCATCTTCGCGGGCCGCACCTACGCGGCCGGCGGTGACGTCACCCAGTGCTCCGCGCCGTGCTTCGGGTACTCCTTCCGTACCGAGCAGTCCGTCTGGCCCGTCCTGACCGAGCGTTTCCCGGTGACCCTGGCTCTCGCGCTCGGTGCGGCCGTGCTGTGGCTGATCTTCGGACTCGCCGCGGGCGTGCTCTCCGCGCTCAAGCGGGGCACCCTGTGGGACCGCGGCGCGATGGTCGTCGCGCTCGCGGGCGTCTCCCTCCCCATCTACTTCACCGGCCTGGTCAGCCTGGCCGTCTTCTCCTACGGACTGGGCTGGATCGACGGTCAGTTCGTGCCCCTGGAGGAGAGCTTCACCGGATGGCTCGGCGGCATGATCCTGCCGTGGGTCACCCTGGCCTTCCTGTACGCCGCGATGTACGCCCGGATCACCCGGGCGACCATGATGGAGATCCTCGGCGAGGACTACATCCGCACCGCGCGCGCCAAGGGCCTCAAGGAGCAGGTCGTCATCCGCAAGCACGCCATGCGGTCGACCCTGACCCCGCTGCTCACCATGCTCGGCATGGACCTCGGCGCCCTCATGGGCGGCGCGATCCTGACCGAGACCACGTTCAGCCTCCCCGGCCTCGGCCAGAAGGTGCTGGACGCGATCCAGACCCAGGACCTGCCCTTCATCCTGGGCGTCGTCCTGATCACTTCCCTCGCGGTGCTGATCGCCAACCTCGTGGTGGACATCCTGTACGCCGTGATCGACCCCCGAGTGAGGCTCACATGACCGACCTGAGCAAGAGCGGAGCAGCCGTGGGCGAGCCCACCGGCACCTCGCCCGCGCCGAAGGCCTTCCTGGAGGTGCGCGACCTCAAGGTGCACTTCCCGACCGACGACGGCCTGGTCAAGTCCGTCGACGGACTCAGCTTCCAGCTGGAGAAGGGCAAGACCCTCGGCATCGTCGGCGAGTCCGGCTCCGGCAAGTCGGTGACCTCGCTCGGCATCATGGGCCTGCACACCGCCGGCCAGTACGGCAAGCGCAAGGCGCAGATCTCGGGCGAGATCTGGCTGGACGGCACCGAACTGCTCGGCGCCGACCCGGACCACGTGCGCAAGCTGCGCGGCCGGCAGATGGCGATGATCTTCCAGGACCCGCTGTCCGCGCTGCACCCGTACTACACGATCGGGCAGCAGATCGTGGAGGCGTACCGCATCCACCACGACGTGGACAAGAAGACCGCCAAGCGCCGTGCCGTGGAGATGCTCGACCGCGTCGGCATCCCGCAGCCGGACAAGCGTGTGGACAGCTACCCGCACGAGTTCTCCGGCGGTATGCGCCAGCGCGCGATGATCGCGATGTCGCTGGTCAACAATCCCGAGCTGCTCATCGCGGACGAGCCGACCACCGCGCTGGACGTAACCGTCCAGGCGCAGATCCTCGACCTCATCCGCGACCTGCAGAAGGAGTTCGGCTCCGCGGTCATCGTCATCACCCACGACCTGGGCGTCGTCGCCGAGCTGGCCGACGACCTCCTGGTGATGTACGGCGGCCGGTGCGTCGAGCGCGGCCCGGCGGAGAAGGTGTTCTACGAGCCCCGGCACCCCTACACCTGGGGCCTGCTCGGCTCGATGCCGCGGCTCGACCGCGACCAGCAGGAACGCCTCATCCCGGTCAAGGGCTCCCCGCCCTCCCTCATCAACCTCCCGTCCGGCTGCGCCTTCAACCCGCGCTGCCCGTACGCCGACGTGCCCAAGGACGACGTCACCCGCACGGTCCGCCCCGAGCTGACCGAGGTCGGCAGCAAGCACTGGGCCGCCTGCCACATGTCGCAGGAGCAGCGGGAGCGTATCTGGACCGAAGAGATTGCGCCGAAGCTGTGAGCGACAAGGCAGAGGACAAAGCGGTGACGATCCCCGCACAGACCGGCAGCGCAGAGGGCGCCGCGACCCTCACCAAGGATCCCGCCCCCGGCGAGACCCTGCTGAAGGTGACCGGGCTGCAGAAGCACTTCCCGATCAAGAAGGGCCTGCTGCAGCGCCAGGTCGGCGCCGTCCGCGCCGTCGACGGCATCGACTTCGAGGTCAGGTCCGGTGAGACCCTCGGCGTCGTGGGCGAGTCGGGCTGCGGCAAGTCGACCATGGGACGGCTGATCACCCGGCTCCTCGAACCGACCGCGGGCAAGGTCGAGTTCGAGGGCAAGGACATCACCCACCTCGGGGTCGGCGGAATGCGTCCGCTGCGCCGCGACGTGCAGATGATCTTCCAGGACCCGTACTCCTCGCTGAACCCGCGCCACACCATCGGCACGATCATCAGCGCCCCCTTCAAGCTCCAGGGCGTCGAGCCCGAGGGCGGGGTCAAGAAGGAGGTGCAGCGGCTGCTGTCGGTGGTCGGTCTCAACCCCGAGCACTACAACCGCTACCCGCACGAGTTCTCCGGCGGCCAGCGCCAGCGCATCGGCATCGCCCGCGCGCTCGCGCTCAACCCGAAGCTGGTCGTCGCCGACGAGCCGGTCTCCGCGCTCGACGTCTCGATCCAGGCCCAGGTCGTCAACCTCCTCGACGACCTCCAGCAGGAGCTGGGCCTCACGTACGTGATCATCGCGCACGACCTGTCCGTCGTCCGGCACGTCTCGGACCGGATCGCGGTGATGTACCTCGGCAAGATCATGGAGCTGGCCGACCGCGACCAGCTCTACAAGTCGCCGATGCACCCGTACACCAAGGCCCTGCTGTCGGCGGTGCCGATCCCGGACCCGTCCCGCAAGTCGGCCAAGAGCGAGCGCATCCTGCTCAAGGGTGACGTGCCCTCGCCGATCTCGCCGCCGAGCGGATGCCGCTTCCACACCCGGTGCTGGAAGGCGACGCAGATCTGCACGACCACCGAGCCGCCGCTGAAGGAGCTGCGGCCGGGCCAGCAGGTGGCCTGCCACCACCCGGAGAACTTCGAGGACCAGGCCCCGCAGGACGTCGTCCTGCTGACCGCGGCCAAGGAGGCGGCGGAGCTGGTGTCGGAGGAGGCCCTGGCCGAGTCCGCGGCGACCTCGGCGGCGGTGGCCGCCGAGGTCGAGGCCATCGCCGAGCACGCCGGGAACGCGCCGGAGGCGGAGGGTGCCGAGCCGGCCGCTGAGACCGCGGAGCCGGTCGCGGACGCTGCGGAGCCGGTCGCGGAGACCGCAGAGCCGGCCGCGGAGGCTGCGGAGCCGGTCGCCGAGAGCGATGAGGCCGCCGAGCCCGTCGCGAAGGGTGCCGAGCCCGCGAGGAGCGACGACGAGGAGTCTCCCGCCAAGGAGAAGTGATCCCGCCTCGTCGCCGAGCCCCCGCCTTCGTTCGCAAGGCGGGGGCTCGGTGTCAGGTGAGAATGGCGGGGTGTACGAGCAACTCTTCACCCCCACCGTCCAGCACACGCTCGACCTGGTCGGCATCTTCGTCTTCGCCATCTCCGGCGCGCTGCTGGCCGTACGCAAGAACTTCGACGTCTTCGGCATCGCCGTCCTCGCCGAAGTCACCGCGCTGGGCGGCGGGCTGTTCCGGGACCTGGTCATCGGGGCCGTACCGCCCGCGGCCTTCACCGACCTCGGGTACTTCGTCACACCGCTGCTCGCCACGGCGCTGGTCTTCTTCCTCCACCCGCACGTGGAGCGCCTCCAGACCGGCGTGAACGTCTTCGACGCGGCCGGCCTCGGCCTGTTCTGCGTCGCCGGTACCACCAAGGCGTACGACTACGGCCTCGGCCTGACCGCCTCCGCCTGCCTGGGCCTGGCCACCGCGGTGGGCGGCGGCGTGCTCCGGGACGTCCTCGCCAACGAGGTGCCCTCGCTGCTGCGCTGGGACCGCGACCTGTACGCCGTCCCGGCCATCGTCGGCGCCACCATGGTCGCCCTGTGCATCCGCTACGAGGCCCTCACCCCGTTCACCAGCGGTCTCGCGGTGGTCACCGCCTTCGTCCTGCGCCTGCTGGCCCTGCGTTTCCACTGGCGGGCGCCGCGGGCCTGGAACCGGCGGTCGACGGTGGTGGAAGGGGACTGAGGACCCGGCAGCGCAGCTCCCCGGCGCTCGCCCCGGGCGCTCTCCGCGGCTGTTCTACGTGACGTCCTTGACGAACACGATCCCGTCGACGGCCGCCAGGTGGTCCGGGTCGAGCGGGGCGTAGCCGAACCAGGGGGAGACGCGGGGCGCCGGCCGCGATTCGCCCAGGGCGTCGGCCAGCCGGCGGGGGTCGACGAGGCGGCGGTCCTCCGGGAGCGCGTACAGCAGCCCTTCGAGGGTGTCCGGCGGCGGCGCGTCCACGCCCCGGTGCCGGAGCGTGCCGAGGGCGGTGGCCAGGAAGGCGTACTCCTCGCCGAGCCGGGCGCTCACCAGCGCACCGGCGCTCCACCACTCCACCGGTCCCTGCCACATCCGCATCGAGCTCTTCTCCCGCTGGAGGTGGGAGTTGTGGGCGTGGACGAGCACCGGGCCGCGGGCGGCGAGCGCGAGGAGATTGCCGGCCATCATGTGGTCCCGCACGCTCAGCAGCCTGTTCATGCGGGCGGGTGAGGTGTCGGCCATCCAGTGGTGGTAGCGCAGCAGGCCGGTCGCGGTGCGCCCGTGCAGGCGGGCCCGCTCCCAGACGTCCCGCGGCCCGTGCGCGAGCAGCCGCGGTGCCTGCTCGTCGAGCAGCGACACCAGGTCATCGGCGAGCAGCCGCAGCTGTGCGGCCTCGGCGGACCGCCCGAAGGACCGGGCCGGGTCCGTCATCGCGGCGGGCTCGGTCCACCGCTCGTCGGGGCCCAGCAGGCGGTCGAGCGCCTCCGCGGTGCAGGGCAGCAGGTGCGCGTCGACCCGGGCCGCGAGGCAGCCGTGGAGCGCGGTGAGGGCCCGCCGCGGGCTCTCGGCGCCGGTGATCTCCAGCGGACCGTCGATCCCGGCGAAGCGGAGCCGGTCGGCGGCCGGCCGGCCGTCGTTGTACGCGCGCATCCACCGCACCAGTTCACGGTTGCCGGCGTACGCGCCCCACTCGTGGCTGAAGCTGCCTTCCATGACCTCCTCCAGGGTGCCCGTGCCCGACGTGACATGGGCGTCCACCACCAGGCCCCTGAGGCAGTCGCTCTCGACGGCGATCGTCCGGTAGCCCTCCTCCTCGACGAGCCGCCGGAAGAGGTCGTTGCGCAGGGCGAGCAGGGCGTCCTCGCCGTGGGTGGGCTCACCCAGCGCCAGGACGCGGGGCCGCGTCGGGAGCATTTCCAGGACGGCGGCGGCCTCGACGGCCTGAGCGCCATCCGTGATGTCGGTAGCCATGCCTTCAAAGGTATCGTTGAAGATTCGGTTGAGACTTTTGCCGAATACCATGGGGCTGCACGCCCAGAGCCTTCAAAGCGAGGTCCCTATGCGGCCGATCGACCTGGCGCGTCGGCACGGTCTGTCCACCCAGGCCGTCAGGAACTACGAGGAGGACGGCATCCTCCCCGCCGCCGGCCGCACGGCCCACGGCTACCGCACCTACACCCCGGTGCACGCGCAGGCGCTGGCGGCGTTCCTCGCCCTGGTACCGGGCCACGGGCACCGGTCCGCGGCGTCGATCATGCGGGCCGTGAACCGGGGCGCCACGGACGAGGCCCTCCGGCTCGTCGACGAGAGCCACGCCCGGCTCCTCGACGACCGGCGGACCCTGCGAGCCGTGGCGGACGCGCTGCGCGACCTGGCGCCCGCGGTGGAGCGCGGTTCGGCACCCGCGCCGGGCGCGGAGGCCGCCGGTGCCGGCGCGGGCCGCACCTTCGTCGGGGCGCTGGCGGCGGAGCTGGGCATCCGGCCCGCGACGCTGCGCACATGGGAACGCGCCGGGCTGGTGCGCCCGCGCCGGGACCCGCTGACCGGATACCGCCTCTACGCCGAGGCCGACGTGCGGGACGCCCGCCTGGTCCACCTGCTCAGACGGGGCGGGTACCTGCTGGACCAGATCGCGCCCGTGATCGAGCGGGTGCGGACGGCCGGCGGCCCGGAACCGCTGGAGGCCACCCTGCGCGACTGGCACGGCCGGGTCTCCGCCCGCGGGCGGGCGATGCTGGCGGGGGCGGCCGAACTGGCGGCGTACCTCCGCGAGCGCGAGGAAGGCGACGTCCCTTCGCCGGACTCGCCAAAAGCTACCGCTTAGTAGCCTCTCTGTTGTACCGTGCAGCCATGCCAGAAGCAGCCTCCGCAGCGGTCACCCGTGCCACCATCGGCGACAGCGAGTTCGACCGGGACACCGCCGTCTCCCGGCGCGCCCCGGGCGTCTACGACATCGACCTGTCCGCCGGCTGGACGATCATCAGCGCCGTCAACGGCGGCTATCTGCTGGCCGTGCTGGGCCGCGCCCTCGCGGACGCGCTCCCGCACCCCGACCCCTTCACCGTCTCGGCGCACTACCTCACCGCCTCGCAGCCGGGCCCGGCGGTCGTGCGCACCGAGACCGTCCGCGCGGGACGCACCCTCTCGACGGGGCAGGCCTCGCTCTTCCAGTACGACGACGAGGGCAACGAGGTCGAGCGCATCCGCGTCCTCGCCTCCTACGGCGACCTCGGCACGCTGCCCGACGACGTCCGCACCTCGGCGAAGCCGCCGGCGATCCCGCCGATGGACCAGTGCTTCGGCCCGCAGGACGGCCCCGCCCCCGTCGACGGCAGCTCCGCCATCGCCGACCGGCTGATGCTCAAGCTCGACCCCGCCACGCTGGGCTGGGCCCTCGGCCAGCCCTCGGGCAAGGGCGAGATGCGGGCCTGGTTCGGGCTCGCCGACGGCCGCGACGCCGACCCGCTGTCGCTGCTCCTCGCGGTGGACGCGCTGCCCCCGACCGCCTTCGAGCTGGGGCTCAAGGGCTGGGTGCCGACGGTCGAGCTGACCGTGCACGTGCGGTGCCGTCCGGCGCCGGGCCCGCTGCGCGTCGCCATCACCACGCGCAACCTCGCCGGCGGCTTCCTGGAGGAGGACGCCGAGGTCTGGGACAGCGCCGACCGCCTGGTGGCCCAGTCCCGCCAGCTGGCCCGGGTCCGGCTCGGCTGATCCGCCGTCCCCGGCGACCGGGGGTGACAGACGCACGCCGCCGCCACGCGAAACGCCCCGGGGCGCCCCGTCAGTCCAGCCAGTGCCGCCGGCCGACGCTGATGAGCCGCATCTGGCGGGTCGCGGTGTCGGTGGCGCGCCGGCGTTCCTCCTCCGGCGCCTCCGTCGCCTCCAGCGCCTCCAGGAACAGCGACGCCGTGATCAGCATCTGGTCGACGTACAGGCCGGCCAGCATCCGCAGGTCGGCGTCGCTCCACCGGGCCGAGGCGGGGTCCTTGGCCAACTCCGCCCGCACCTCCTCGGCGAACCGCGCCAGCTGCTCCCGTATGGCCTCCCGCACCGGCTGCACCCCGCCGTGCCGCTCGCGGGCGATGAAGCGGACGTGGGCCGGGTGCGCGGCCACATGACCGGCGATCAGCCCGATCGCGCGGGCGATGCGCTCGTCGCTGTCCTCGGCCGGTGACACCGTGGTCCGGATCATCGGGTGCAGGCTGCCCAGCGCCTCCTCCACCAGCGCCACGCCGAGGTCGGCCGTGGAACGGAAGTGCCGGTAGAAGGCGGTCGGAGCGACGCCCACGGCGCGGGTGACCTCCCGCAGACCGAGACTGCTCAGGCTCTGCTCCTCCAGCAGTCCGAGAGCCGCGTCCAGGAGCGCCTGCCGGGTCTTCTGCTTCTGGGCCTGCCGGACGCCGGAGATGTGACTCATGCCATGCAGTTAACAACTGTTCTCCGTAAAGGGAAAGTCGTGACGCGCGCTAGGCTGGGTAGTCAGTGAACAACTGTAACTACAACCGTTCACCGAAGGTTGGGGGATCCGCTCCATGCTGTTTCTCGTCGCCGCCCTCCTGCTCCTCGGCGTGGTGCTGGGCACCGTCGCCCACGCGCCGCTCACCTTCTCCGTCGCCGTCGGCGCGGTCATCGCCGTCTGGCTCGGCGTCTTCGCGCTCCGCGAGCGGCACGGCCGCCGGCGGAGCACCTCCGCCCACTGACGCACGGACCCGCAGCACAGTAGGGAGAACACCATGCAGCTCACCGCACCGGCCACCCGCCGGACCGGAATCCGGGACACCGACGGCATGGCCGTCGCCGCCTTCGTCCTCGGCCTGCTCGGCCTGCTCGTCCTCAACGTCTTCCTCGGCCCGATCGCCATCGCCCTGGCGAGCGTCGCCCTGTGGCGCGGCACCGCCCGCCGCGGCCGGGCCCTCCTCGGCCTCGGCCTGGGCGTCGCCGACCTGCTGGTCCTGGTGGCCTTCATGGCCGCGGACGACACGATGTCCTGGAGCCTGTGAGACGAGGGGACAGACCGGATCTGGTCCGAGGCCGGGTGGGGCCGCCCCGTAGAATCGGCGTCACCATGGCTTACCTCGACCACGCCGCGACCACCCCGATGCTTCCCGAGGCAGTCGAGGCTCTCACCGCGCACCTGAGCGTCACCGGCAACGCCTCTTCCCTGCACGCGTCCGGCCGCCGCGCACGGCGCACCGTCGAGGAGGCCCGCGAGACCCTCGCCGAGGCCCTCGGTGCCCGGCCCAGCGAGGTGGTGTTCACCTCCGGCGGCACCGAGGCCGACAACCTCGCCGTCAAGGGCCTGTACTGGGCCCGCCGCGACGCCGACCCGGCCCGCACCCGGGTCCTGGCCGGCCCCGTCGAGCACCACGCGGTCCTCGACGCGGTCCACTGGCTCGGCGAGCACGAGGGTGCGACGGTCGAGTACCTGCCGGTGGACGCCCACGGCCGCGTCCACCCCGAAGCGCTGCGCGAGGCCATCGCCCGCGACCCCGCCGACGTGGCCCTCGCCACCGTCATGTGGGCCAACAATGAGATCGGTACGATCATGCCGATCCGTGAACTCGCCGACGTGGCCGCCGAGTTCGACGTCCCGTTGCACTCCGACGCGGTCCAGGCCGTCGGCCAGCTCCCGGTCGACTTCGCCGCCTCCGGGCTCGCCGCCATGACGCTCTCCGGCCACAAGATCGGCGGCCCCTACGGCATCGGCGCGCTGCTCCTCGGCCGTGAGTACAGCCCCGTACCGGTCCTGCACGGCGGCGGCCAGGAACGCCACGTGCGCTCCGGCACCCTCGACGTCCCCGCCGTGGCCTCCTTCGCGGTCGCCGGCCGCCTCGCCGCCGAGCAGCGCGAGTGGTTCGCCCGCGAGATCGGCGCCCTGCGCGACAACCTGGTCGAAGCGGTCCGCGCGGCGGTCCCCGACGCGATCCTCGGCGGCGATCCCGCACCGGAGGGCCGCCTCCCGGCCAACGCCCACTT
Organism: Streptomyces sp. NPDC041968; assembly: GCF_055589025.1. Lineage (NCBI taxonomy): Bacteria > Bacillati > Actinomycetota > Actinomycetes > Kitasatosporales > Streptomycetaceae > Streptomyces > Streptomyces sp. NPDC041968. The sequence continues at coordinate 49,357 of NZ_JBVJCB010000011.1, forward strand.
CACCTTCCCCGGCTGCGAGGGCGACTCCCTGCTGCTCCTGCTCGACGCCCAGGGCATCGAGTGCTCCACCGGTTCCGCCTGCACCGCGGGCGTCGCCCAGCCCAGCCACGTCCTGCTGGCCACCGGAACCGACCCGGACCTGGCCCGCGGCACCCTGCGCTTCTCCCTCGGCCACACCTCCACGCGGGCCGACGTCGAGGCGCTGGCCAAGGCCATCGGCCCGGCGGTGGAACGGGCCCGCGCGGCCGGGCTCAGCTAGGGCGGACCGGGTCCCGGGGGTTCAGGTGCCGGTGCGGCCGGGCGAGGGGCTCGGCGGCGCGCTCGTCGCCGCCCGCCGGACCAGCTTCATGTACCGGTCCCAGTCCCAGTGCGGCCCCGGGTCGGTGTGGTCGGTGCCCGGCACCTCCACATGACCGAGGATGTGCTCGCGGTCCAGGGGTATGTCGTACCGCGCGCAGATCCCCGCCGTGAGCCGCGCGGAGGCCGCGTACATCGCGTCGGTGAAGTCCTGCGGGCGGTCCACGAAGCCCTCGTGCTCGATGCCGACACTGCGTTCGTTGTAGTCGCGGTTGCCCGCGTGGTAGGCCACGTCCAGCTCGCGGATCATCTGGGTGACGCGTCCGTCCTGCCCCACGATGTAGTGCGTGGCCGCCTGGTGGTCCGGGTCCTGGAACGCCTTCACCGCGCTGGCGAAACTGCCCTGCGTGACGTGGACGATCACCATGTCGACGCCGAAGTCGTCGGGCCGGTCGGCACGCCGCCAGTTCGCGTCCGAGGCCGCCACCCAGCGCGCGCCGCCGTAGTCGACCGCGCCCTCCTCGCGGGGCTTCTCCACCCCCGGCGCGCGCCACCACAGGCGGGCCAGCTCGTCGCGCGCCAGCACGGCGGTGCCGACGGCCGCCGCGGCACCGCCGACGAGCAGCGCCCGCCGGCCGATGCGCCGGTCCGCGTCCCCGGGCCCGCCGGAGGATGCGCCTGTCGATTCGTGCTTCGCCCCCATGTGATCGTGAACGGATACGCGCGCGCTCCGGTTCCCGCCTCCCCGTACCCTGGAGGGGTTATGACTGACTCCCCGCAGCGCACCCGTCCCCTCCGCGTCCTCGCCGCCATGTCGGGCGGAGTCGACTCCGCCGTCGCCGCCGCCCGCGCGGCCGAGGCGGGGCACGACGTGACCGGCGTCCATCTCGCGCTCTCCGCGAACCCGCAGTCCTTCCGCACGGGCGCCCGCGGCTGTTGCACCATCGAGGACTCGCGGGACGCCCGCCGCGCGGCGGACGTCATCGGCATCCCGTTCTACGTGTGGGACCTCGCCGACCGCTTCCGGGAGGACGTGGTCGAGGACTTCGTCGCCGAGTACGAGGCCGGCCGCACCCCGAACCCCTGCCTGCGCTGCAACGAGAAGATCAAGTTCGCCGCGCTGCTCGACAAGGCCCTGGCGCTCGGCTTCGACGCCGTGTGCACCGGCCACTACGCCAAGGTGATCCTGCGCGAGGACGGCACCCGGGAGCTGCACCGCGCCTCCGACATGGCCAAGGACCAGAGCTACGTCCTCGGTGTGCTCGACGACCGCCAGCTCGCCCACGCCCTGTTCCCGCTCGGCGACACCCTCACCACCAAGGACGAGATCCGCGCGGAGGCCGAGCGCAGGGGACTCGCGGTGGCCAAGAAGCCCGACTCGCACGACATCTGCTTCATCGCCGACGGCGACACCCAGGGCTTCCTCGCCGACCGGCTCGGCAAGGCCGAGGGCGACATCGTCGACGAGGCGGGCAACCGGCTCGGCACCCACGAGGGGGCGTACGGCTACACCATCGGCCAGCGCAAGGGGCTCAGGATCGGCACCCCGGCCCCCGACGGCAAGCCCCGCTACGTCCTGGACATCTCCCCGGTGACCAACACGGTGACGGTGGGCCCGGCCGACGCCCTGGACGTCAGCGGGCTGCGGGCGATCAAGCCCCGCTGGTGCGGCGCCGCCCCGACCGGCCCCGGCACCTACACGGCCCAGCTCCGCGCCCACGGCGGTGAGACCGAGGTACGGGCCGAACTGGTCGACGGCGCCCTGGAGGTGTCGTTCGCCGAGCCGGTGCGCGGCGTCGCGCCCGGCCAGGCGATCGTGCTCTACGACGGCACGCGCGTGGTGGGCTCGGCGACGATCGCGTCCACCACGCGCGCGACGGCCGGCGTGGCCTGAGCCGGAGCGGCGCCCCCGCTCCGCTCACCCGGCGAAGAACTCCGCGAGGACCGGCGCCAGCACGCCCGGCTCCACCCTGTGGGACTGGCCCTCCAGCGTGCGGTACGTGCCCCGCTCGGCCGCCTCGGCGACCGTCCTCGCGGCCTCGCGCATCCACTCCGCGCTCGCGCCGCCCGCCAGGGACAGCAGGGGCGCGGTGACCGACGCGAGCACGGACCGGGGCACCCGGTGGTCGCCCATCACCGCGTCGTCGTAGGCCAGACTCGGCGCGACCGACTCCATCCCCGCCCACATGGGGGACTGGCGGGCGCTGCGGATCATCTCCTCGCCGAGGCCCGTGAGCCTCAGGAACAGCTCCACCGCCTCCCCGCGCCGCCCCCGCCCCAGCGCCTCGGTCAGCCGCTCGGTGTACTCGGCGCCGGTCCGCGCGGCCTCGTCGTCCATGGCGTACGGCACCTCGTACACGGCGACCCGGCGCACCGGCAGGCCGCTCGCCGCCGCGCGGAGCACCAGCGCGCCGCCCGACGAGACGCCGTACAGCGAGGCCTCGCCGCCCACCGCCTCGATCAGCGCCGCCAGATCCTCGACCTCGCGCTCCACCGCGTAGGGCTCCGTGTCGCCGCTCTCCCCGCGACCCCGGCGGTCGTACACGGTGACGTCGAAGCGGTCCGCCAGCCCGGCGGCCAGCGGCGCGACCGTGGCCCCCGTGGACATCGCGCCGCTGACCAGGACGACCGCGGGCCCCTGCCCGGTGCGTGCGTAGGCGATGCGCGTGCCGTCGCGCGAAGAAGTGTGCTCCATGCCTGAGCAGACTGCCCTACGGCACGCGGTTCATCGCTCAGGACACGAGGCGGTCAGGACACCTCGACGTCGTAGAAGCAGAGGTGGTCCTTGATCTCCCGCACGTCCGGCTTCGGGTCCGGGTACGCCCAGACCAGATCCGCCGCGTCCGGCAGCGACCAGTAGGTCGCGTCGCCCTTGAACGGGCAGTGGGTGCGGGTGGCGGACGGCGTCAGCAGGTCGAACCGTACGTCCTCGGCCGGGATGTAGTAGCGGTCGGGACAGCCCGTCTCGCGCAGGACAAGCGCCCCGTCGCTCTCCGCCAGAACCTGGTCGCCGTGGACCGCGCGTACATGCCGGTCGCTCGGCTCGACGGTGATGCGGTGTCCCTTGGTCACGACGGTCCTCCTCGGTCGGTGCTGGCCCCGGTCGCTACAGCGCGCCCGGAAGCCGGGTTCTTCCCGGCGGAGGGCCGAACGTACCGTGGCCCCCATGAACATCTGCGTCTTCCTCTCCGCCGCCGACCTCGACGAGCGCTACACGCGCCCCGCCAAGGAGTTCGCCGAACTGCTCGGGAAGGGCCGCCACACCCTCGTCTGGGGCGGTTCCGACGTCGGCCTCATGAAGGTGGTCGCCGACGGAGTGCAGGAGGCCGGGGGGCGGCTGCTCGGGGTCTCGGTGGACTTCCTGGCGGCCACGGCGCGCCAGGGCGCCGACGAGATGGTGATCGCCAAGGACCTCGCCGAGCGCAAGCGGCTGCTGCTGGAGAAGGCGGACGCCGTGGTGATCATGGTGGGCGGCACCGGCACCCTGGACGAGGCGACGGAGATCCTGGAGCTGAAGAAGCACGGGCACACCGACAAGCCGGTCGTCCTGCTCAACACGGCGGGCTTCTACGACGGCCTCAAGGAGCAGTTCCGCCGCATGGAGGACGAGGGCTTCCTGCCGCGTCCCCTCACCGAGCTGGTGCTCTTCGCCGAGGAGCCGGTCGGGGCGCTGGCCTACCTGGAGGAGAGCCAGGGCATCGAGTGAGCCCGCGGTGATGCGAGCATGGCGGGCATGGCTACACATGTGATCACCGGAGCGGGCTCCGGCATCGGCGCCGCCGTCACCCGCCGCCTGCACGAGCGCGGCGACGAGGTCGTGCTCCACGCGCGCGACGCGGGCCGCGCCAAGGAACTGGCCGCCGCGTTCCCCGGCGCGAAGACGCTGGTCGGCGACCTCGCGGACCCCGACAAGCTCTCCTGGGCCTTCTCGCACCAGACGCTGCCCGGGCGGGTCGACTCGCTGCTGCACATCGCCGGGGTGGTCGACCTCGGTCCGGTCGGCGACCTCACCCCCAAGACGTGGCGCAGCCAGCTCAACGTCAACCTCGTCGCCCCCGCCGAGCTGACCCGCCTCTTCCTGCCGCAGCTGCGCGTCGCCCAGGGCCAGGTGCTCTTCGTCAACTCCGGTTCCGGCCTCAACGCGCACGCCGGCTGGTCCGCCTACGCCGCCTCCAAGCACGGCCTGAAGGCGCTGGCCGACGCCCTGCGCCAGGAGGAGCACGCGAACGGCGTGCGCGTCACCTCCGTCTACCCCGGGCGGACCGCCAGCCCCATGCAGGCCAAGGTGCACCAGCAGGAGGGCAAGGAGTACGACCCCTCGAAGTGGATCGATCCCGAGTCCGTGGCCACGACGGTCCTGATGGCCCTGGACCTGCCGCGGGACGCGGAGGTCAACGACCTGACGGTGCGGCCGGGGCGGTGACGGCGCCGGGCCGTTCGGTAGGCTGCCGCGGTGACTCGTAGGCTGCTGCGGTGACTGAAATCAGCCAGCCCGCCTTCGGCCCCGCCACCGGCATCGGCTCCCTGCCGGGTCAGGACGCCCGCGAGGCCGTGAAAACCGCCACCGGCAGCTTCGAGGACTTCCCCTTCCTCCCCGAACTGCCCGCCCGTGGCCCCGGTGCCGACATGATCGGCCGCACCGCCGGAATGCTCGTCGAGCTGTACGCACGCGTGGAACCCAGCGGCTGGCGGCTCGGCGACCGGCCGGGACGGGACACCAAACGGGCCCGTGCCTGGCTCCGCGAGGACCTCGACGCCCTGGAGGAGTTCACCCAGGGCTACGAGGGACCGGTCAAGGTCCAGGTGGTGGGCCCCTGGACACTCGCCGCCGCGCTGGAACTCAGGAACGGCGAGGCCGTCCTCTCCGACCCCGGTGCCTGCCGCGACCTCGCCGCCTCGCTCGCCGAGGGACTGCGCCTGCACCTCGACGAGGTCAGCCGCCGGATCCCGGGCGCCCGGCCCGTACTCCAGCTCGACGAGCCGTCCCTCACCGCCGTCCTGCGCGGCCAGGTGCGCAGCGCCAGCGGCTACCGCACGCACCGGGCCGTCGACCGGCAGGTCGTCGAGGCCGCCCTGCGCGACACCGCCGCGGTGCACGGCGACGGCCCCGTCGTGGTCCACTCCTGCGCACCCGACGTGCCGTTCGCCCTGCTGCGCCGGGCCGGCGTCGCGGGCGTCTCCTTCGACTTCTCGCTCCTCACCGAGCGTGACGACGAGGCGATCGGCGAGGCGGTCGAAGGAGGCACCAGGCTGTTCGCCGGTGTCGTGCCCGGCACGGACGCCGCATTGTCAGACCCTGCCGGTAGCGTCATGGGTGTCAGGACGCTGTGGCGCAGGCTGGGGCTGCATCCGGGGCTGCTCGCGGAGGCGGTGACGGTCACCCCGTCGTGCGGACTCGCGGGCGCGTCCCCCGAGTACGCCCGCCGTGCGCTCGCCCACTGCGTCCGGGCGGCGAGATCCCTCGCGGACAACCCAGAGTAACGGGAGGACCACACGGTGGCCGGCGACAAGCAAGCGGAGACGACGAGCGTGCCCGCCGAGGCGCGCGAGAAGCACGTGCAGCTCGCTGAGCAGATCGAGGAGCACCGCTTCCGGTACTACGTGAAGGACGCCCCCGTCGTCAGCGACGCGGACTTCGACCGGCTGCTGCGCTCCCTGGAGGAGCTGGAGGAGGAGTACCCGGAGCTGCGCACCCCGGACTCCCCGACCCAGAAGGTCGCCGGGTCCTACGCGACCGAGTTCACGGCCGTGGAGCACCGCTCCCGCATGCTCTCCCTCGACAACACCTTCAACGACGAGGAGCTCGCCGCCTGGACCGAGCGCATCGCCAAGGAGCTGGGCGAGCAGGAGTACCACTTCCTGTGCGAGCTGAAGGTCGACGGACTCGCCGTCAACCTCACCTACGAGCGCGGCCGCCTGGTGCGCGCGGCCACCCGCGGCGACGGCCGCACCGGCGAGGACATCACGCCCAACGTCCGGACCATCGCCGACATCCCCGAGCGCCTGCGGGGCGACGAGGTCCCCGACCTGGTGGAGATCCGCGGCGAGGTCTACTTCCCGATGGAGAAGTTCCAGGAACTCAACGCCCGGTTGAACGAGGCGGGGGACAAGCCCTTCGCCAACCCGCGCAACGCGGCGGCCGGTTCGCTGCGCCAGAAGGACCCGCGCGTCACCGCCACCCGCCCGCTGCACATGGTGGTCCACGGCATCGGCGTCCTGGAGGGCTACCAGGGCATGACCCGCCTCTCCCAGGGCTACGACCTGCTCAAGACCTGGGGCCTGCCCACCTCCCCGCACAACCGGGTGGTCGACGGCCTCGACGGCGTACGCGAGTTCATCGCGTACTACGGCGAGAACCGCCACTCCGTGGCGCACGAGATCGACGGCGTCGTCGTGAAGCTCGACGAGATCCGCCTCCAGGGGCGGCTCGGCTCGACCGCGCGCGCACCGCGCTGGGCCATCGCCTACAAGTACGCGCCGGAGGAGGTCAACACCAAGCTCGTCGACATCAAGGTGGGCGTCGGCCGCACCGGCCGCGTCACGCCGTACGCGCAGGTCGAGCCGGTCACCGTGGCCGGCAGCGAGGTGGAGTTCGCCACGCTGCACAACCAGGAGGTCGTCAAGGCCAAGGGCGTGCTCATCGGCGACACCGTCGTGCTGCGCAAGGCCGGTGACGTGATCCCGGAGATCCTCGGACCGGTCGCCGACCTGAGGGACGGCAGCGAGCGGGAGTTCGTGATGCCGGCCGAGTGCCCCGAGTGCGGGACGCCGCTGAAGGCCATGAAGGAGGGCGACATCGACCTCCGCTGCCCCAACGCCCAGAAGTGCCCGGCCCAGTTGCGCGGCCGCCTCTCCTACCTCGCCGGCCGCGAGTGCCTGGACATCGAGCACTTCGGCGACGTCGTGGCCGCCGCGCTGACCGCGCCGCTGGAGCCGGCCGACCCGCCGCTGGTGGACGAGGGCGACGTCTTCGACCTCACCGTCGAGAAGCTGCTGCCCATCAGGGCGTACGTCCTCGACCCGGACAGCGGGCTGCCCAAGCGCGACCCGAAGACGGGCGAGGAGAAGATCGCCACGGTCTTCGCCAACAAGGAGGGCGAGCCCAAGAAGAACACCCTCGCCCTGCTGAAGCACATCGAGGAAGCCAAGACCCGCCCCCTCGCCCGCTTCCTCAACGGCCTGTCCATCCGGTACGTGGGTCCCGTCGCCGCGCAGGCGCTGGCCCGGGAGTTCCGGTCCATGGAGCGCATCGAGCAGGCGACGGAAGAGGAGCTGGCGGCCACGGACGGGGTGGGCGGCACCATCGCCGCCGCCGTCAAGGAGTGGTTCGCCGAGGAGTGGCACCGCGAGATCGTCCGCAAGTGGAAGGCGGCCGGAGTCCCGCTGGAGGACCGGTCCACCGGCGAGGACGAGGGCCCACGCCCGCTCGAAGGGCTCACCGTCGTCGTCACCGGCACCCTGGAGAACTTCACCCGGGACGGAGCCAAGGACGCCCTGCAGAGCAGGGGTGCCAAGGTGACCGGATCGGTCTCCAAGAAGACCTCGTTCGTCGTGGTCGGCGACAGCCCCGGGTCGAAGTACGACAAGGCGATGCAACTGAAGGTGCCGGTCCTGGACGAGGACGGTTTCACCGTCCTGCTCGAACAGGGGCCCGACGCCGCGGCCGGGGCGGCGCTTTCGGCCGAGGAATAGCGGTTGAAGGCCACCCGTTCGGCGCATACCAGATGCATACGGGTGGCCGGGTCGCATTCGGGCAACCGTCGGCGACCGGTGCCCCAGGAGGCCCTCCGCGGCCTACTGTTGAGATGTGCGCCTGCCGTGCTCAGCTGCGGTCGGGGCATTCTCCTGCCCCGCAGGGACAGGGGGAAGGGTTGTCCGACGCGGAGCCGTTGACGGTGGTCGAGGCGGGGACCGCGTGGCGTGGGCACCGCCGGCTGTGAGAGGGACGGGAATGGAACCGACCGAGAGCGCCGCCGCGGGCTCACGGCTGCGCGTGCGCCACAGGGTGGGCGCGTGGCGCGTGAGCCGGTGGCTCGGGCAGCACGGTGGTGGCGCACCGCATCCCGCGGCGGACGCCCGCAACTCCGCGCCGCCGGCCGCCCGTCCCCCCGCAGCCCTGTCCGACACCGGGGGCGAACGGCACCCGCAGTGGCCCGCGTTGCCCTCGGCGGTCGTCGCGGCCGCCGCCTTCGTACTGGGCGCCGGCTTCTACCGGGCCTTCACCGACGGCAACGCCCTCTTCCCGTCCGGCATCGCCGGCTGGTCGCTGGCCGTGCTGACCGGCATCGTCGTGGGCCACCTGGTCATGCTCGGCCGCTCCCGCTGGTGGGGCGGCACCGGCTCGGGCGCCGCCCTCACCCTCTCCGTGCTGCTGCTCTACGGGTGGGTCCCGGCCGGCATGGTCAGCCTCACGGTCGTGGTCCTGGTCGGTGTGGCCCGCCGGGGCCGCTGGCGGCAGGGCGTCCTGCACGGCGCGGTGGACATCCTCGGCATCGCCGCCGGTGCCCTGCTGCTGGGTGTCTGCGGCTCCGTACCGACCGTGGAGCACCCCTGGGACCCGAACACCTGGGGCGTGTACGCGGTGCCCAAGGTGGTGCTCGTGGCGGTCGCCTACCTCGCCGTCACCCGCGCCCTGCTGTGGTACCTGCAGACACCGCGCGCCGGCCTGCCCACCGTCGCCCGCAGCGCCCTGGTCAGACACGGACTGGTCGCCGTCGCGCTGCTCGGCATCGCCCCGCTGATCTGCGTGGTCGCCGTCGCCAAGCCGCTGCTGCTGCCGCTGTTCTCGATCCCGCTGATCGCCCTCGACTCCACGCTGTGGATCGCCCGCGCCCGGGCCGAGGAGCAGCTGCGCGACCCGCTCACCGGGCTCCCCAACCGGCAGTGGCTGCTGGAGCGGACGTGGGCCGCGCTGGACGACGCCGAGCGCATCGGCGCCCGCTCCGCCCTGCTGCTGATCGACCTCGACCGGTTCCGGTCGGTCAACGACACGCTCGGACACCTGGCCGGCGACCGGCTGCTGCTGCAGACCGCCGACCGGCTGCGGCAGGCGCTGCCGCGCGGGGCGGAGGCCGCGCGGCTCGGCGGCGACGAGTTCGCCGTCTTACTTCCCGTCGCTGACTCCACCACGTCGGCGACCCGGATCACCCGGGGCCTCGTGGCGGCGCTCAGCTCCCCGCTGGACCTGGACGGACTCACCCTCGTGCTGGAGGCCAGCGCCGGGGTCGCCGTCTTCCCCGACCACGCGCTGGACGCGGAGGGGCTGCTGCGCCGCGCGGACGTGGCGATGTACCAGGCGAAGCGGGACCGCACGGGCGTCGAGGTCTACGAGTCCAAGCGGGACTCCAACACCCCGGACCGGCTCGGGCTCCTGGGCGACCTGCGCCGCGCGCTGGACGCGCACGAGGTCCAGCTGCACTACCAGCCCAAGGTGCGCTTCGACGGCCAGGTCGCGGGCCTGGAGGCGCTGGTCCGCTGGGTGCACCCCGAGCGCGGCAAGGTGCCGCCGGACGAGTTCATAGCCATCGCCGAGTCCTCCGGGCTCATGCCCCACCTCACCGAGTACGTACTGGAGACGGCGCTGGCCCAGGTCGCCCGCTGGCGCTCCCAGGGCCTGTTCGTGCCGGTCGCGGTGAACGTCTCCCCGCGCGACGTGCACACCCCCGGCTTCGCGGGCTCGGTGGCCGCCCGGCTGGCCCGGCACGGGGTCCCGGCGGGAGCGCTCCAGCTCGAGATCACGGAGCACGTCCTCCTGGAGGACCCGCAGCGTGCCGCCGACACCCTCAACGCGCTGACCGGGCACGGCGTGAAGATGTCCCTGGACGACTTCGGGACCGGCTACTCCTCCCTGGTCCACCTGCGCAGGCTCCCGGTCAGCGAGCTGAAGATCGACCGCTCGTTCGTGGCCCGGCTGGCCATCGACACCGAGGACGCCGAGATCGTGCGCTGCACCGTCGACCTCGCCCACTCCCTCGGCCTGCTCGTCGTCGCCGAGGGCGTGGAGGACGACGAGACCTGGGAACGCCTGCGCGACCTGGGCTGCGACGCCGTACAGGGCTGGCTGGTCGCGGCCGCGATGCCGCCGGAGGAGACGACGGCGTGGCTGCGCGCGCGGGGCTCACGCGGCTGGGTGCGGCCGGCCGCCGCGCTGCCCGTGGCGGCGACCGACGAGTGACCGGCCGCCCGCCGGGAGCGCCCGCCCGATGAGGCGCCGAGGCGCCCACCCGTCGCGCCCACCACCTTGCGGCGAGCCCCGGGCCCCGACAGGGTCCGGACCACGACTTCCGCCCCGCTTGCGGCCTTCGGCCGGCCTGCCGCCTCGGCTCGGCTGGCGGCCTGCCTGCGGCCTCCGCCTGGCCTGCGGCCTCCGTTCGGCCTGCTGGGCCCCCTGGCTCCCGGCCTGCCTCGGTCCGTGGGCCCGCCCGGCTCCGGCCTCAGCCGGTCCATGGGCCTGTCCGGCCCCGGGACGCGTCGCCCCGGAAGGCGCCCGGGGGAAACCGTTTAACGGCCACGGCACCGCGCCCCATAGGATTGGGCACGAGCCGATTGGCCCGAACCGCACACACTCACCCCAGAGGAACGCTGCATGCCTGGCATCACGCGCGAGGAGGTCGCCCACCTCGCCCGGCTGGCGCGTCTGGAGCTGAAGCCCGAAGAGCTCGAGCACTTCGCGGGACAGCTGGACGACATCATCGGCGCGGTCGCCCGCGTCAGCGAGGTCGCCGACCAAGACGTACCGCCGACCTCGCACCCGCTCCCGCTGACGAACGTCATGCGGCCGGACGAGGTCCGTCCGTCGCTCACGCCCGAGCAGGCGCTCTCCGGCGCCCCGGCCCAGGAGCAGCAGCGTTTCAAGGTGCCGCAGATCCTGGGGGAGGAGTAACCGCCATGAGCGACATCATCAAGCTCACCGCGGCCGAGATCGCCGCGAAGATCGCCTCCGGCGAGCTGACCGCCGTCGAGGTCACCGAGGCCCACCTGGCCCGCATCGAGGCCGTCGACGAGAAGGTGCACGCCTTCCTGCACGTCGACCGCGAGGGCGCGCTCGCGCAGGCCCGTGCCGTCGACGAGAAGCGGGCGAAGGGCGAGAAGCTCGGCCCGCTGGCCGGTGTGCCGCTCGCGTTGAAGGACATCTTCACCACCGAGGGCGTCCCCACGACCGTCGGTTCGAAGATCCTCGAGGGCTGGATCCCGCCGTACGACGCGACCGTCACCCGGCGCCTCAAGGCCGCCGACGTCGTCATCCTCGGCAAGACCAACATGGACGAGTTCGCCATGGGGTCGAGCACCGAGAACAGCGCGTACGGCCCGACCGGCAACCCCTGGGACCTCACCAGGATCCCCGGCGGTTCCGGCGGCGGCTCCTCCGCGGCCCTGGCCGCCTTCCAGGCGCCGCTCGCCATCGGCACCGACACCGGCGGCTCCATCCGCCAGCCCGCGGCCGTCACCGGCACGGTCGGCGTCAAGCCGACGTACGGCGGCGTCTCCCGCTACGGCATGGTGGCCTTCTCCTCCTCCCTCGACCAGGGCGGCCCCTGCGCCCGCACGGTCCTGGACGCGGCCCTGCTGCACGAGGTGATCGCCGGGCACGACCCGATGGACTCCACCTCCATCGACGCCCCGGTCCCCGCCGTCGTCGAGGCCGCCCGCAACGGCAGCGTCACCGGGATGCGCGTGGGCGTCGTCAAGCAGTTCCGCGGCGAGGGCTACCAGGCCGGTGTCATCCAGCGCTTCGACGAGTCCGTCGAGCTGCTGAAGGAGCTGGGCGCCGAGATCGTCGAGCTGGACTGCCCGTCCTTCGACCTCGCGCTCTCCGCGTACTACCTGATCGCCCCCTCGGAGTGCTCCTCCAACCTCGCCCGCTTCGACGGCCTGCGCTACGGCGCGCGTGTCGGCGACGACGGCACGCACTCCGCCGAGGAGGTCACCTCCCTGACCCGCGAGGCCGGCTTCGGCCCCGAGGTCAAGCGGCGCATCATGCTCGGCACGTACGCCCTGTCGAGCGGCTACTACGACGCGTACTACGGCAGCGCCCAGAAGGTCCGCACCCTCATCAAGCAGGAGTTCGAGCGGTCCTTCGAGCAGGTCGACGTGATCGTCTCCCCGACGACCCCGACCACCGCCTTCGCGATCGGCGAGCGCGCCGACGACCCGATGGCGATGTACCTGGCCGACCTGTGCACCATCCCCACCAACCTGGCGGGCAACGCGGCCATGTCGCTGCCCTGCGGCCTCGCCCCCGAGGACAACCTGCCGGTGGGTCTGCAGATCATCGCCCCCGCCATGAAGGACGACCGGCTGTACAAGGTCGGCGCCGCCGTCGAGGCCGCCTTCGTGGAAAAGTGGGGTCACCCGCTGATCGAGGAGGCACCGTCGCTGTGAGCAAGGCAATGTCGAAGGCCAAGGGCTTCAAGAAGTCCAAGAACGGCCTGTACCTGTCCATGGCCACCACCGCGTTCGGCGCGTTGAGCGTCGCCAAGCAGGCGAAGCTGGCCCGCACCGAGAGCGACACGCTCCGTCTGGTCGACGCCGCCGTGTCCGCCGCCGCCATCGCCACCGGCCTCGCCATCCTCTACCGCGAGCTGAAGCGGCTGGGCGACGACGACGTCCTGCTGGGCTGAGAGGGAAGTTTCACCGTGACCACCACGACCGACCTGGTGTCGTACGAGGACGCTCTGGCGTCGTACGACCCCGTCATGGGCCTCGAGGTCCATGTCGAACTCGGCACCAAGACCAAGATGTTCTGCGGCTGCTCGACCGCGCTGGGCGCCGACCCGAACACCCAGACCTGCCCGGTCTGCCTCGGCATGCCCGGCGCGCTCCCGGTCGTCAACGCGACCGGCGTCGAGTCCGCGATCCGGATCGGCCTCGCGCTGAACTGCGAGATCGCCGAGTGGTGCCGCTTCGCCCGGAAGAACTACTTCTATCCGGACATGCCGAAGAACTTCCAGACCTCCCAGTACGACGAGCCGATCGCCTTCGACGGCTACCTCGACGTGCAGCTGGAGGACGGGGAGACCTTCCGGGTGCAGATCGAGCGCGCCCACATGGAGGAGGACACCGGCAAGTCGACGCACGTCGGTGGCGCGACGGGCCGTATCCACGGCGCCTCGCACTCCCTCCTCGACTACAACCGCGCCGGCATCCCGCTCATCGAGATCGTCACGAAGCCGATCGAGGGTGCGGGCGAGCGCGCCCCCGAGGTCGCCCGGGCCTACGTCCGCGAGCTGCGCGAACTCATCCGTGCCCTCGGCGTGTCCGAGGCCCGCATGGAGATGGGCCAGATGCGCTGCGACGTGAACCTGTCGCTGCGCCCGCACGGCCGGGAGAAGTTCGGCACCCGTTCCGAGACGAAGAACGTGAACTCGCTGCGGTCCGTCGAGCGCGCGGCCCGCTTCGAGATCCAGCGGCACGCGGCGGTCCTCTCCTCGGGCGGCACGATCATCCAGGAGACCCGCCACTTCCACGAGGACACGGGGTCCACGACCTCGGGCCGCGTGAAGGAGGAGGCCGAGGACTACCGGTACTTCCCGGAGCCCGACCTGGTGCCGGTGGCTCCCTCGCGCGAGTGGGTCGAGGAGATCCGCTCCGCCCTGCCCGAGCTGCCGCTGGTGCGCCGCAACCGGCTCCGCGAGGAGTGGGGCATCTCCGGCACCGACATGCAGTCGATCCTCAACGCCGGCGCGCTGGACCCGATCGTCGCCACGATCGACGCCGGCGCGGACGCGGCGTCCGCCCGCAAGTGGTGGATGGGCGAGCTGGCCCGCAGCGCCAACGAGTCCCAGAAGTCGCTGGACGAGCTGGCGATCACGCCGGAGCAGGTGGCCCGGGTCACCGAGCTGGTGAACAAGGGCGACCTGAACGACAAGCTGGCCCGCCAGGTCATCCTGGGCGTCCTCGCCGGTGAGGGCACGCCGGACGAGGTCGTCGACCAGCGCGGCCTCAAGGTCGTCTCCGACGAGGGCGCGCTGACCACCGCCGTCGACGAGGCCATCGCCGGCAACCCGGGCGTCGCGGACAAGATCCGCGGCGGCAAGGTGGCCGCGGCCGGCGCCCTGGTCGGCGCGGTCATGAAGGCGACCCGGGGTCAGGCCGACGCGGCCCGCGTCAAGGAACTGATCCTGCAGAAGCTGGGCGTCGAGGGCTGACACCAGGACTCTGAGGCGCTCCGAGGGGGATGCATCGGCGACGATGCATCCCCCTTCGGCATGCCCGCCATGTGAATAAGCCCACGAACTCCGCAAACGATCACTTCTGCCTGAAAGAGTGACGTCGCATTGCTCATGCGTTCTTTGCGGGCCGTTCACTCCATGAATGACTGTTCCCGGTCAAAGATCCATAATCAGACACCTGGGAGCACGTTCGTGGCAGCCCTTGCACGCTGGTGTGTCCGACGCCGCCTCGTCGCCGTCCTGCTCTGGCTCGTCGCCTTCCTCGGCGCCGCCACGGCCGCCGTGCTCACGGGTTCCGCGTACTCCAACGACTACGGGGTCCCCGGCACCGACTCCGACCGTGCCTCCCGGCTGCTCGCCTCCGGCTTCCCCGGCCTCGACGGCGAGAGGGACACGATCGTCTGGCACACGACGACCGGCACCGTGCGCGCCGCCGACGTCGAACAGACCATGAACCGCACCCTGGACCGCATCGCGGACCTGCCCTCGGTGGCCTCGGTCACCAACCCGTACGACGATCCCGACTCGCCCCTGATCAGCGAGGACGACGACACCGCGTACGCCTCCGTCACCTTCGCCGACGCCTCCCAGGACGTCGACGCGGCCGAGGCCCGGGCCGTGGTCGACGCCGCGCGGGCGGCGGGGACCGACGGCCTCCAGGTCGAAGTCGGCGGCGGCGCCGTCGCGCTCACCGAGGCGCCACAGGGCCACCTCGCCGAAGCCGTCGGAGTGGCCGTCGCGGCGGTCGTCCTCTTCCTCGCCTTCGGCTCCCTGGCCGCGTCCGTGCTGCCCATCGCGACCGCGCTGATCTCCGTCGGCACCGCCTACGCGGGGATCACCCTGCTCGGGCACGTCATGACCGTCGCCGACTTCGCGCCCATGCTGGGCACCCTCATCGGACTCGGCGTCGGCATCGACTACGCGCTGTTCATCGTCACCAGGCACCGGCGCGGACTGAAGCGGGGCCTGTCGGTGGCCGAGGCCGCCGAGAACGCCGTCGCGACCACGGGACGCGCGGTCGTCTTCGCGGGTGCCACCGTTTGCATCGCCCTGCTGGGCATGCTGATCCTGCGGCTCGGCTTCCTCAACGGCGTGGCCGTCGCCGCCTCGCTGACCGTCCTCCTCACCGTCGCGGCCTCCGTCACCCTGCTCCCGGCACTGCTGTCGTACATCGGCCCGCGCGCCCTCAACCGGCGCGAGCGGCGTCGCCTCGCCGAGCACGGGCCGCGGCCCGAGCCGCCGACCGGTTTCGCCGCGCGCTGGTCGGCGCTGGTCGAACGCCGGCCCAAGCTGCTCGGCGCCGTCGCCCTGGTGGTCATCACCGTCCTCGCACTGCCCACCCTCGACCTGCGCCTGGGCACCTCCGACCAGGGCAACGACCCCAAGGGCACCACCACGCGCCAGGCCTACGACCTCCTCGCCGAGGGCTTCGGGCCCGGTGTGAACGGTCCCCTCACGCTGGTCACCAAGGTCGGCGGGGCCGAGGACCGGCTCGCCCTGGACAACCTCGACGCCTCGCTGCGCGCCACCGAGGGTGTCTCCTCGGTGACACCCGTGGCGTACGACTCGGCCGGTGACACCGCGTTCCTCACCCTCGTACCCGAGTCGGCACCGCAGTCCCAGCGGACCAGCGACCTCGTCGAGCGGCTGCGTTCCGAGGTGCTGCCGCGGGCCGAGACCGGCACCGCGCTCGACGTGCACGTCGGCGGGGTGACGGCCGGCTACGACGACTTCGCCGGCGTCATCGTGGGCAAGCTTCCCCTCTTCGTCGGTGTCGTCGTGGGTCTCGGCTGCCTGCTGCTCCTGCTGGCCTTCCGCTCCGTGGGCATCCCGGTCAAGGCCGCCGTGATGAACGTCGCCGCCGTCGCCGCCTCCTTCGGCGTCGTCGTCGCGATCTTCCAGTGGGGCTGGGGCAGCGAGCTGCTCGGCCTCGGCAGCGCCGGCCCGATCGAACCCTTCCTGCCCGTCATCATGGTGTCGGTGCTCTTCGGGCTCTCCATGGACTACCAGGTCTTCCTGGTCAGCCGGATGTACGAGGAGTGGCTGGAGACCGGCGACAACCGCCGGGCCGTCCGGGTCGGCCTCGCCGAGACCGGCCGGGTGATCAACTCGGCCGCGGTCATCATGATCTCGGTGTTCCTCGCCTTCGTGCTCAGCGGCGACCGGGTGATCGCCATGTTCGGCATCGCGCTCGCCGCCGCCGTCGCCCTGGACGCCTTCGTCCTGCGCACGCTCCTGGTGCCCGCCCTGATGCACCTGCTGGGCAGCGCCAACTGGTGGCTGCCGCGCCGGGTGGACCGGTTCCTGCCGCGGATCAGCATCGAGCCGCCCGAGGCCCGCACCGCCCATGAGAGGCTGGCCGCGGCGACGGACGCCGAAGTGGCGGTCGTCCTTGCGGAGGAGGAACGGCAGCGGGATGTACGCGATACCACTGGGTGACGACGGAGCCGAACTGCGCCCCCTGGAGACCTGGCACGCCGAGGAGTTCCTGGCCCACCTGGAGCGGGGCCGGGAGTTCATCACGGAGCACATCCCCTTCGGGGCGACGGCCACCGACGTCGACTCCGCCCGGCAGATCCTCCAGTCCTACGCCGACCGGCACGCCGCCGACAGCGGCTTCCTGCACGGTCTGTGGCTGGACGGCAAGCTCGTCGGAGGGCTGCTGTACCGCGTCTTCGACGCCGCCACCGGCGTCTGCGAGATCGGCTGCTGGCTGGAGCCCGCCGGAACGGGCCGGGGCCTCGTGACCCGCGGAGCCCGGGTCCTGATCGACTGGGCCTTCGACGAGCGCGGCATGCACCGCGTCGAGTGGCACGCGTCCTCGGCCAACACCCCGAGTGTGAACGCCGCCCGGCGACTCGGCATGATGCGGGAGGGCGTGTTGCGCGAGAGCTTCCCCTACCGGGGTGCCCGCCAGGACACGGAGGTGTGGGCGGTGCTCGCGCCCGAGTGGCGTGCGGCACGTGAGGCACGCGCGCGTGCCGCTCACAAGGATCATTAAGGGACCTCTCAGACAGCGTCCGTACGGTGCGAGGCATGGGAACGAAGACAGTGGACGAGACCGGCGTGAAGACCGACAAGGACAAGACGGGCGAGGCCACGGAGTCTCCCGAGACCACCGGGCCCGAGACCGCGGCCGACGGCGACGCCGCCCGGAACGACACCGCGGACACCGCGGACACCGACGGAACCGGTGAGAGCACCGACGACGCGGACCTCGACGCCGCCGCCCCCGGTGCCGCGGTCGACCAGGGCGCCACCGGCGTCGGCCAGGGCGCGGGCGCCGTGGTCTCCGCGGGGCTCGGCATCGTGTCGCTGACGGGAAGCTGGGTCGGCACCGTCGCCTCCGCCCGCGAGTCGGTCTTCGGCCAGCTGGAGACGACCTCGTCCTCGAACGTCCAGACCATGCTGGAGAAGGGCTACGGCGAGGCCTGGCAGGCCACCGCGCTCTGGGGCGGTGTCTTCGCGCTGATCGCGCTGATCGTCGGCGTCGTGGTGCTGGTCCGGCCCGCGTTCGGCGTGCCCGGCAGGCCGCAGGCCGCGTGGATCAAGTCGGTCTCCTGGGCCGGCGTCGCGCTGGGCGTGATCGGCCTGATCCTGGCCGTGCTCAAGTACACCGACGTCATGCTGAGCGTGCCGTCCGTGGGTTGATCCCCCGTGGTCCCCGAGGGGTCTTAGGGCACCGGCGTGCGCGCACGCCGGTGCCCTAAGACCCCTCACGCACGTCTAAGGCCCCGCCTCCCGTCCGAAGATGCGGAACTTGCCCGATGTGGCGGACGCCCCTGGCAGACGAAGGTTGAGGCATCGCAGCAAGCGATGCGGACACCGACTTCCACCGAGGGGCACACCATGTTCGAGTACGAGATCCAGCAGGCCCGTTCCGCCGAACTGATCCGCCGCGCCGACGAGGCCCGGCTGGCCCGCCAGGCCGTCCGCGCCCGGCGCGCCGCCCGCCGGGCAGCCCGCCGCGACGCCGCCCCGGTGGAGAGCCATACGCCGCGGCTGCGCCGGCCCGGGTTCACCCGCGCCGCGTGAACGGGGGGACCGGGGAGGGCGGCCGCACGGCCGCCCTCCCCGCCGTCGTTCCGCCCCTCGCCCCCCTCCGGGAAAAGGCCGCCGCACTGTCGTACCCGCGTGCGATGCTCGGGTCCGTGGAGACCAGGTCCGTCAGTCCCGTGTTCGTCGGCCGCGCCGGCGAACTGGACACGTTGAACGACGCGCTCGCCCGCGCCCGCGGCGGGGCCGCCGCCGCGTCCGACGCCGGGGGAGAGCCGCAGGCGCTGCTGCTCGGCGGCGAGGCGGGGGTGGGCAAGACCCGACTCGTCGAGGAGTTCGCCACCGCCGCCCGCCGGCAGGGCGCCGTGGTCGCGCTGGGCGGTTGCGTCGAGATAGGAGCGGACGGACTCCCCTTCGCGCCCTTCTCCACCGCGCTGCGCGCCCTGCGCCGCGCACTGCCCGCTGAGCTGGCCGCGGCGGCGGCCGGGCAGGAGGAGGAGCTGGCCCGGCTGCTGCCCGAACTGGGCGAGAGCGCCCCGGGTACCGGTGGCGGCCGGCACGACGAGGAGAGCACGGCCCGCCTCTTCGAGCTCACCGCGCGGCTGCTGGAGCGCGTCGCCGCCCGGCACACCGTCGTCCTCGTCCTGGAGGACCTGCACTGGGCCGACGCCTCCACCCGCCACCTGATCGCCTACCTCGTCCGCACCCTGCGGACCGGCCGCCTCGTCGTCCTGGCCACCTACCGCTCCGACGACATCCACCGCCGGCACCCCCTGCGTCCCCTGCTCGCCGAACTCGACCGGCTGCGCACCGTCCGCCGCGTCGAACTCGGCCGCTTCACGCGGGAGGAGGTGGGGCGCCAGGTCGCCGGCATCCTCGACCGGGAACCCGACCCGCTCCAGGTCGACGAGATCTTCGACCGCTCCGACGGCAACGCCTTCTTCGTCGAGGAACTCGCCGTCGCCGCCCACGAGGGCTGCTGCGCCGGCCTGACCGACTCCCTGCGCGACCTGCTCCTGGTGCGGGTCGAAGCGCTCCCCGAGAGCGCGCAGCGGGTCGCCCGGATCGTCGCCGAGGGCGGCTCCACCGTGGAGTACCGGCTGCTCGCCGCCGTCGCCCGGTTCGCCGAGGACGACCTCATCGAGGCACTGCGCGCCGCCGTCAACGCCAACCTGCTGCTTCCGGCCCCCGACGGCGACGGCTACCGCTTCCGCCACTCCCTGGTCCGCGAGGCGGTCGCCGACGACCTGCTCCCCGGCGAACGCTCCCGCCTCAACCGCCGCTACGCCGAGGCCCTCGACGCCGACCCCACGCTGGTCCCCGCCGCCGAACGCGTGATGCGCCTGGCCAGCTACTGGTACCACGCCCACGACCCCGCCAAGGCCCTGCCCGCCGTACTGGACGCCTCCGTCGAGGCCCGCCGCCGGCACGCCTACGCCGAGCAACTGCGGCTGCTGGAGAGGGCGATGGAGCTGTGGGACTCCGCCCCCGACGCCGTACGCGCCACGCTGCGCCCCGTCGACTACACCGAGGTCTACCCTCCGTGCGGCTGCGACCCGGCCACCAAGCCGCTGCGCTACCTGGACCTGATGGCCGAGGCCGCGGTCGCCGGACGGCTGTGCGGGGAGCGCGAACGCGCCATGAAGATCGCCAAGCGGGCCCTGCGGCTGCTGGAGGACGAGCAGGACACGGGCGCCGGGGCGAGCACGAGCGGCCGCGATCCGCAGCGCGCCGCCTGGTTCTGGACGCAGCGTTCCCTGCTGGTCCAGGCGCAGGGCCGCGGCGACGGATGGCGGGAGCTCGGCATCGCCCAGGAGCTGGTCCGGGGCCTGCCGCCGTCCCAGGTGCACGCCGAGGTGCTGTCCATGGCCGCCAGCTGGTCGATGCTCCACGCCCCCGGCCCCGACGCCGTGACCGCCGCGGAGCGGGCCGTCGAGTACGCGCGCATGGTGGGTGCCGACGACATCGAGCTGAACGCCCGGCTCACCCTCGGCGGCCTGATGGTCGACGCGGGCCACGTCGACGCGGGGCTCGCGGAGATGTACCAGGTGAGAGATCTGGTCGTGGGGCAGGGCCGGGCCGCCGTGGTGGCTCGCAGCCACATCAACCTGCCCTCCGTCCTGGAGAGCATCGGCCGCTCCGGGGAGGCGCTCGGCATCCTGCGCGAGGGCATCGAACTGACCCGGCGGATGGGTCTGCTGGAGTCCGAGGCCTACGTGTGGGGCAATCTCGCCGAGACGCTCATCTCCCTGGGCCGCTGGGACGAGGCGGTCGAGGCCGCCGTGATCTCCGGGGCCCCGGGCCGCAGCGCCGCGCCGCGCGCCGGTGCCGCCCTCCGCCGGGCCGCCGTCGCACTCGCCCGGGGCGAGACGGCCGAGACCGCCCGGCAGCTCGCCGAGGCCCGCGCCGCCTACGGCACCCACGACACCATGCCGCAGTACCGTCTGCCGCTGGCCACCCTCACGCTCGGCCTCGCCGCCGTCGAGGGCCGCCTCCCCGACGCCCGGGCCGAGCTGGACCGGGCCCTGGGCGCCGGCTTCCCGCTCGGCACCCAGCGCTACGGCTGGCCCCTGCTGCTGTCCGCCGCCGAGGCCGAGGCCGACGCCCGTGGACTGCCTGCCGCCGAGGAGGGGCGCGGCGAGGTACTCGACCGCATCGCCCGGGCCGCCAAGTCACTCACCACCGGCGCCCCCACCTGGCTCGCCCACGACAAGTGGGTCCGCGCCGAACTCCGCCGTGCCGAGGGCCGGGACACCCCCGACGCGTGGGCGGAGGCGGTCACCGCCTTCGAACGACTGGAGCGGCCCTACGAGCTCGCCCGCGTCCGGCACCGGCTGGCCGCCGCCCTGCTGGACACCGGTGGCGAGGACGAGCGCTCCCGAGCCGTGGAACTGCTCCGCCTGGCCCGCGCCGTCGCCGAACACCTCGGGGCCCGCCCCCTCACCGACGCGGTCGGCCTGCTCGCCCAGCGCGCCCGCCTCACCCTCGGCCGCAGGACCGCCCCCGCGGCCCCCGCCGACCCGGCCGAGGCCCTCGGACTCACCAGCCGGGAGCGCGACGTCCTGCGCCTGGTCTCCGAGGGGCGCACCAACCGCCAGATAGCGGAGGAACTCTTCATCTCCCCGAAGACGGCCAGCGTCCACGTCTCCAACATCCTGGCCAAGCTCGGCGTCTCCGGGCGCGGCGAGGCGGCGGCGGTGGCCCACCGGCTGACGCTGTTCCCGGCGCAGCGGCTCACGTCCCGTTCCGCGCCGTGAGGTCTACGCTGGAGGGACGCCGACCGACGGAGGCTTGGTGTTCAACGCATTCGAGGAGCTGTTCTCCCCCGGCCGCAAGCACACCCGCGACGAGCAGAACCGGCTCGAACTGACCCGTGAGGACGTCGGCGACGGCGACCCCGGCCACGGGCCGATAGACCTCACCTCGGGCAAGGTCGTCGTCCACCCGCCGCGGCCCGCGGACACCGGAGGCGACGCCCAGGGCGACGAGGACTGAGCGGCGCGGCCCGCGGCCTACTGGACCTCCAGCTCCAGGATCCGGTCGTCGTCGCCCTTGGCGTCGCCCCGGCCGTCCGTGTTGCTGGTCACGAGCCACAACTTGCCGCCGCCCGCGGGCGCCACCGTGCGCAGCCGGCCGTACTCGCCGTCGAGGAAGGCCTGCGGGTCGGCCGCGGCCTCCGTGCCCTTGAGCGGCACGCGCCACAGCCGCTCACCGCGCAGCCCGGCCATCCAGGCGGACCCCTCGGCGTACGCGACACCGCTGGGCGAGGCCTCGTCGGTGCTCCACTGGGCGAGCGGGTCACGGAAGCCGGAGCCGCCGCCCTCACCCTCGGCCTCGGGCCAGCCGTAGTTGGCGCCCGGACTGATCGCGTTCAGCTCGTCCCAGGTGTCCTGGCCGAACTCGGCGGCGAAGAGCCGCTGCTTGTCGTCCCAGGCCAGCCCCTGCACGTTCCGGTGCCCGTACGAGTACACCGTGGAGTCGGGGAAGGGGTTGCCGGGCGCCGGTTCGCCGTCCGGCGTCATCCGCAGGATCTTGCCGCCCAGCGACTCCTTGTCCTGGGACAGGCCGGTGTCGCCGCTCTCGCCCGTGCCCGCGTAGAGCATCTTGTCGGGGCCGAAGGCGATCCGGCCGCCGTTGTGGATGACGCCCTTGGGGATGCCCCGGAAGACCGTGTCCGGCGCGCTCAGCTGGTCACCGGCCGGCTTCTCCTCGTCGTACCGCATGCGCACGATGCGGTTGTCCGAGGCCGAGGTGAAGTACGCGTAGACCATCCGGTCCGAGGCGTAGTCCGGGGAGAGGGCGATGCCGAGGAGGCCGCCCTCGCCGGACCCGGAGACCCCGGGCACCTCGCCCAGCTCGGTCTTCTCGCCCGTCTTCTCGTCCACCCGCGTGAGCGTGGCCTCGTCGCGGGAGGAGACCAGCAGTCCACCGCCCGGCAGCGGAGCCAGACCCCAGGGACTGCGCAGCCCCGTGGCGACCGTACGGGTCACCTTCACGGAGCCCTTCGCGGGCGGGGCCTCCTCGGTGGCCGAGCCCGAGGGCGAGGACCGCGCCGTCGTCCTGCTGGGCGAGGAAGCGCCCTCGGCGCCCGACGCCTCCCCGTCGTCGGAGGAGCAACCGGCCGCCAACAGCAGGGCGGCGGTGGCCAACGCGGTCGGCAAGGCTCGACGTGGCACGATCTTGTTCCCTTCGACGCGGCGGGTTCTCCCTGTCATACCCCCGACGCGCCCGCCGAGTTCCCGATCGGCGAAGTCCGAACCCGCCGGCCCGGCACCGCACGACCGTGCGCCTCACTCCCACGACCCCTGAGCCGCGGGCAGCCGGCCCACCTCCGCGAGATCCTGCTCGCTCAGCAGCAGCTCCGCGGCCCCCGCGTTCTCGGTCACCCAGTGATCACGCTTGGTCCCCGGCACCGGCACCACGTGCCGCCCCTGCGCCAGCACCCAGGCCAGCGCCACCTGCGCCGGCGTCACCCCGTCGCCGTGCCGGGCGGCGATCCGGCGCAGTCCGGCCACGATCGGCTGGTTGGCGGCCATCATCTCGGCGGTGAAACGGGGGTGCCGGGCCCGCAGGTCCTCCGGTTCGAAGCCCTGGCCGGGGGTGAGCGTGCCGGTCAGGAAGCCGTTGCCCAGCGGCATCGCGGCGAGGAAACCGACACCGCGCGAGACGCACCACGGCAGCAGCGTCCGCAGCGCCTCCGGCGACCACACCGACAGTTCGGCCTCGACCGCGCTCACCGGGAAGACCTGCTGCACCCGCTCCAGCTGCCGGACCGTCGCGTCGTGCAGCCGCGCCCCCGGGCGCCGGGCCGACCGCGCGCCGACCGCGCAGAGCCCGAGCGCCCGCACCTTGCCGGCCCGCACCAGCTCCGCCATGGCGCCCCAGGTCTCCTCGACGGGTATCTCGGGGTCGGCGCGGTGCAGTTGGTAGAGGTCGATGACGTCCGTCTGCAACCGGCGCAGCGAGGCGTCGCAGGCGCGCCGCACATATCCCGGGCGGCCGTTGGCCACGATGTGCTGGTCACCCACGAGCAGACCGACCTTGGTCGACACGAAGGCGTCGGACCGCCGCTCCTTCAGCACCCGCCCCAGCAGCAGCTCGTTGGTGAACGGGCCGTACATGTCCGCGGTGTCCAGCAGGGAGACGCCCAGGTCCAGGGCCCGGTGCACCGCCCTGATCGATTGGTCCCCCCGCTGCCGCGACGCGCTGTAGGCCCAGCTCATCGGCATGCACCCCAGTCCGACGGCCCCCACCGCGAGCGCCGTCGCGCCGATCGTCCTGCGCTCCACCTGGTCGTGACCCTCCCTCGTCAGGCCACCCAA
This sequence comes from Streptomyces sp. NPDC041968, assembly GCF_055589025.1. NCBI lineage: Bacteria > Bacillati > Actinomycetota > Actinomycetes > Kitasatosporales > Streptomycetaceae > Streptomyces > Streptomyces sp. NPDC041968. The sequence continues at coordinate 73,643 of NZ_JBVJCB010000011.1, forward strand.
CCTAACCTCGGCCTTTCGCGCCCCTGACATAGCCTCCTGACCATGACTGCTGACGTGTGGCTGCCCATCCCGCCGGACGAGATCGAGGGCCTCCCCGAGGGCCCCGCCTACCGCTTCTGGAACGGCGAGGAGGCCTTCCCCGCCGACCCGGCCGACTGCGCCTACTACGTCGTCCCCTACATGAAGCCCAGCGGGATCGGCGTGCGTCCGCTGCCCGGGATGCGCTCCGTCCAGGTCGTCCAGACCCTCTCCGCCGGGATCGACCACGTGGAGCCCGGCCTGAAGCACCTGCCCGCGGGCGTGCGGCTGTGCAACGCGCGCGGAGTGCACGAGGCCAGCACCGCGGAACTCACCCTGACCCTGATACTGGCGTCGCTGCGGGGCGTGCCCGACTTCGTCCGGGCCCAGGACCGGGGCGAGTGGCTCGGCGGGTTCCGGCCCGCACTCGCCGACCGGAAGGTGCTCATCGTCGGCTACGGATCGATCGGCGCCGCGATCGAGGACCGGCTCGTGCCGTTCGAGGTCGCGCCGGTGGTGCGCGTCGCGCGCTCCGCCCGCACCACGGCGCGCGGCCCGGTGCACCCGCTCACCGAACTCCCGGCCCTCCTCCCGGACGCGGATGTCGTGATCCTCTCCACGCCGCTCACCGAGGCCACCCGGGGTCTGGCCGACGCGGACTTCCTGGCCCGGATGAAGGACGGAGCCCTGCTCGTCAACGTCGCCCGGGGCCCCGTCGTCGACACGAAGGCGTTGCTCACCGAACTGGAGAGCGGGCGGCTGACCGCCGCCCTCGACGTGACCGACCCCGAACCGCTGCCGCCGGGCCACCCCCTGTGGCAGGCTCCCGGCGTACTCGTCAGCCCGCACGCCGGAGGGCCGACCTCGGCGTTCCTGCCGCGCGCGAAGCGGCTGCTGGTGGACCAGTTGACCCGGTTCGTGAACCAGGAGCCGCTGCGCAACGTGATCCTGACGACAGGCGCCTGATCCGGTTCGGGTACCCTCCGCAACCTTTCGGGCGCGGTGGGTACCCGCATATTCCCTGGTCGTCACGGAGCGTAGAGAACCTATGTCCCTGAGTGACGATCCTGGTGTATCGTCCGACAGGGGATGCGCCGCGACCGTTCGGCGCCGGGGATGAACATCAACTGTGAGGGGGGCGACGGGCGATGCACGGCCTATGGACGAACGACCCGACGCGGCGGAGCCGCCGCCGGCGACCCTGGCGCACGACCACGACGGCGCCCAGACGCGGCCGCCCCGGCGGCCACGACGGTCAACGCGACCCTCACCCGCATCGGATGAGCCGCGGGAGCCAGGCCCGGCCGGTCCACCGCCCGCGCACCACGGAAGCGGCGCGGACCGGGGGGCCGAGGTGAGCCCGCCGCCGTCCCCCATGCCCACGCTGGACGGACGGCTGCGGACGCAGCCCCCGCCCGGCCTGCTGCCGCCCCGGCCGTCCGCCACCGTCGGCCGGCCGGCCCTCGTCCGCCAGCTCGTGCTGGCCCTGATCTGCGCGGCCTACGCCGTCGGGTCCGCGCTCGGCTGGGGTTCGGACTACGTCGCCAAGATCATGGGTGACTTCGGGCTGAGCGCCGCGGCGGGCGCCGCCGCCGTCTCCTGCTTCCTCTACGCGCGCGGGCGCCGCGTCCGCTTCCGGCCCGCGTGGCTGCTGTTCGCCCTCTCCTCGGCGATGGCGTCGCTGGGCAACCTGGTGTGGGGGTGGTACGAGGTCGTCCTGCGGCAGCCCGTCCCCAGCCCCAGCTACGCCGACCTGTTCTTCCTGTGCTTCGCGCCGCCCGCCATCGTGGGGCTGCTGGTGCTGGCCAAGCGGCCGGTGACCAAGGCCGGCTGGATCTGCCTGGGGCTGGACGCCTGGCTGATCGGCGGCTCCCTGCTGACGCTGGCGTGGAGCCTGGCGCTCGCCCAGGCGGCGAAGGCCGGGGGCGGTTCCAGCGTGGCGCACGGCGCGCTCTCGGTGGCGTACCCCCTGCTCGACATCGCCCTCGTCAGCATGGTGCTCGCCCTGCACTTCAGGCGGTCGCCGGTCGGCAGGTCGGCCATCAACACCGCCATCGGCGCGCTCGCGCTCACCGTGATGTGCGACGCCCTGTTCACCTCGCCGCTGATGCAGAGCAGCTACCGGTCCGGCCAGTTGCTCGACGCGGGCTGGTTCGCCGGGTCCCTGCTGCTCGCGTACGCCCCCTGGACCGCGTCCCGGCGCGGACGGACCGGGGGCGACGAGGGGTCCGGCGGCCACACCCGCGTGGTGCGCGAGCACGTGCCCGGCCAGCGCGACACCGGGCACCACTCCCGCTCCGCCGCGCACCAGCCGCCCGCGTCCCTACCCGGGCCGACGTCCCTGCCCTCGCCGTCCGCGGGGGAGCGCGGCCGCTATCCGACCGCCCGGCCCATCGCGGGCTCCCTGGCCGCGCTCACGCCGTACCTCGCCGCCGCGGTCTGCACCCTGGGCATCCTCTACAACGTGCTCAACGGGCGCAGCGTCGACCGCGTGGTGCTGCTGACCGGCGGCACCGTGGTGCTCGCGCTCGTCGTGCGCCAGGGCATCATGCTGCTCGACAACATCACCCTCACCCAGGAACTGGCCCAGAAGGAGAACCACTTCCGCTCCCTGGTGCAGGGCTCCAGCGACGTCATCATGATCGCCGCGCCCAACGGCATCCTCCGCTACGTCTCGCCGGCCGCCGCCGGGGTCTACGGGCGCCCCGCGGAAGAGCTGGTGGGTGGCGAACTGGCCGGGCTCATCCACCCGGAGGACCTCGGCTGCGTGGTGCACGAGGTGCGCCGCTTCCTGGCCGCCAACCCGGTCGAGGAACCCACCACGCGCATCGAGTGCCGCTTCCGCTCCGGCGACGGTGGCTGGCTCAACGTCGAGTCCACCGTCAACCGCCACCACGGCGGCCTCATCTTCAACAGCCGGGACGTCACGGAGAGAGTGCGCCTGCAGGCGCAGCTCCAGCACAACGCCGAACACGACCCGCTGACCGACCTGCCCAACCGCGCCCTGTTCACCCGGCGCGTCCAGCAGGCCCTGTCCGGCCGCCGCGCCTCGGACCGGGGCGCCGCCCTGCGCGGTACGGCGGTGCTCTTCATCGACCTCGACGGCTTCAAGGCCGTCAACGACACGATCGGGCACCAGGCCGGGGACGAGCTGCTCGTCCAGGCGGCCCGCAGACTCCACGAGGCCGTCCGCAAGGGGGACACCGCCTCCCGGCTCGGCGGCGACGAGTTCGCGGCCCTGATCGTCGGTGACGGCGCCCGGGACCGCACCGCACGCGAGGGCCACATCATGGAACTCGCCGACCGGCTGCGGCTCACCCTCTCGCAGCCCTATCTCATCGACGGCAACGATGTCCGTGTCAACGCCTCCATCGGGGTCGCCTTCGCCGAGCCGGGCCTCGGCGCGGGGGAGCTGCTGCGCAACGCCGACCTCGCGATGTACCGCGCCAAGGCGGGCGGCAAGGGGCGCGTCGAGCTGTACCGGCCGCAGATGCAGCAGGACGTCGTGCGCAAGGCCGAGCTGGCCACCCGCCTGCGGGCCGCGCTGCACGACGGCGAGTTCGCGCTGCTGCACCAGCCGGTGGTCTCCCTGACGGACGGCCGGATCTCCTCGGTCTGCGCCCAGGCACGCTGGCGCTCCTCGCAGGGGGTGCTGTTCACCCCCGCCGAGTTCCTGCGGGTGGCCGACGAGGGCGACAAGACGGCCGAACTGGACCGCTGGGTACTCCAGGAGGCCGTGGAGCAGGCCGCCGACCGCGCGGCAGCCGGCCTCCCGGTGGCGGTGGCCATACGTCTCGGCGCCCGCCGGTTGCTGGACCGCTCCCTGCCGTTCGGCTCCGTGGAGGCCCTGCTGACCCGGCACGGACTGCCTCCGGGCTCTCTTGTGATCGAGCTGTCGGACATTGATCCACGGGTCGGCATGGACGAGCTGGACCGCAGGCTGAACGCCCTGCGAAGGGTGGGGGTGCGCATCGCCCTGGACGGCTTCGGCAGCGGATACGCGGCGATCACCGCGCTCCGGCGCCTCCCCGTGGACATCCTCAAGCTCGACCGGAGCCTGGTCGAGGGCGTGGTCGAGTCGGCCCGGCTGCACAAGATCACCAGTGGTCTGCTGCGCATCGCCACCGACCTCGGACTGAAGTCCGTGGCCGACGGGGTGGACCTGCCCGAGCAGATCGTCGCGCTGCGCGCGATGGGTTGCACCCACGGGCAGGGCATGGCGTTCTCCGGGCCACTGGACGAGTACCGGCTGCGCAGGGCGCTCGGCACCGGCCACTACCCGGTACCGCACGGGCCGGCCGAGCCGGCCTTCGCGGGCGGGGTCACGGCGGGCCTGCCGGCCGTTCTGGGTGGTGGCACGACCCTCCGTTCACATGATGAGACTCCCGTCCCACCCACTTGACAGTGGGTGCGTGCCGGGGGGAGGGTCAGTGCCATGCGCACCCGAATTCTCGTACTTGGAAAGCGCGTCGGCTGAGCTGGTGATGTCCGGACCGACCCGGACTCCCAGCGACCCACACCCGGCGCGCTCCCCTCGCTTGCCTTATGGCACGAGGGGTTTTTTGTTGCACCAGTGCCGCCGGGCGGCAGTCACGCACCGCCCGAAACACCGCAGAACCCCAGCATCACCACCCTCAGCATCGAGAAGAGAATGCCGATGACCGAGCAGGCCACCGGGGCCCCTCACCCGCAGCCGCGGCCCCGTTCCGGAGGACAGTCCGCCCCCGAGCACGTCACGGGTGCGCAGTCCCTCATCCGCTCGCTCGAGGAGGTGGGCGCCGACACGGTATTCGGCATTCCCGGCGGTTGCATCCTCCCGGCGTACGACCCGCTGATGGACTCCACCAAGGTCCGCCACGTCCTGGTCCGGCACGAGCAGGGCGCCGGCCACGCGGCCGAGGGGTACGCCCAGGCCACCGGAAAGGTCGGCGTCTGCATGGCGACCTCAGGACCCGGCGCCACCAACCTGGTCACCCCGCTCGCCGACGCCCACATGGACTCGGTGCCGATGGTCGCCATCACCGGGCAGGTGGCCTCCTCGGCCATCGGCACGGACGCCTTCCAGGAGGCGGACATCGTCGGCATCAGCATGCCGATCACCAAGCACAACTTCCTGGTCACCAAGGCCGACGACATCCCCCGGGTGATCGCGCAGGCCTTCCACATCGCCTCCACCGGCCGCCCCGGCCCGGTCCTCGTCGACATCGCCAAGGACGCCCTCCAGGCGAAGACGACGTTTGCCTGGCCGCCGGTCATGGACCTGCCCGGCTACCGCCCGGTGACCAAGCCGCACGCCAAGCAGATCCGCGAGGCCGCCAAGCTGATCACCGCCGCGAAGCGGCCGGTCCTCTACGTCGGCGGCGGCGTCCTCAAGGCCCAAGCCACCGCCGAGCTGAAGGTCCTCGCCGAACTCACCGGCGCGCCCGTCACCACCACCCTGATGGCGCTCGGCGCGTTCCCCGACAGCCACCCGCTGCACGTGGGGATGCCGGGCATGCACGGTGCGGTCACCGCCGTCACCGCGCTGCAGAAGGCCGACCTGATCGTCGCCCTCGGCGCCCGCTTCGACGACCGCGTCACCGGCAAGCTGGACAGCTTCGCCCCGCACGCCAAGATCGTCCACGCCGACATCGACCCGGCCGAGATCGGCAAGAACCGCGCCGCCGACGTGCCGATCGTGGGCGACGCCCGCGAGGTCATCGCCGACCTGGTCCAGGCCGTGCAGAAGGAGCACGCCGAGGGCGTCCGGGGCGACTACAGCGCCTGGTGGAAGGACCTCAGCCGCTGGCGCGACACCTACCCCCTCGGCTACGACCAGCCCGAGGACGGTTCGCTCTCCCCGCAGCAGGTCATCGAGCGGATCGGGCAGCTGGCCCCCGAGAACACCGTCTTCACCGCGGGCGTCGGCCAGCACCAGATGTGGGCCGCGCACTTCATCCAGTACGACAAGCCCGCCACCTGGCTCAACTCCGGCGGCGCCGGGACCATGGGCTATGCCGTCCCCGCCGCCATGGGCGCCAAGGCCGGCGCACCCGGGCAGACCGTCTGGGCGATCGACGGCGACGGCTGCTTCCAGATGACCAATCAGGAGCTGGCCACCTGCGCCCTGAACAACATCCCGATCAAGGTCGCCATCATCAACAACGGCGCCCTCGGGATGGTCCGCCAGTGGCAGACCCTGTTCTACAACCAGCGCTACTCCAACACGGTCCTGCACTCCGGCCCCGAGGACGTCGACCCGGCGGCGCGCGGCACCCGCGTCCCCGACTTCGTGAAGCTGTCGGAGGCCATGGGGTGCTATGCCATCCGCTGCGAGGACCCCGCCGACCTCGACAAGGTCATCGAGGAGGCGAACTCCGTCAACGACCGTCCCGTCGTCGTCGACTTCATCGTCCACGAGGACGCGATGGTCTGGCCGATGGTCGCCGCCGGCACCTCCAACGACGAGATCCTGGCCGCCCGGGACGTCCGCCCCGACTTCGGCGACAACGAAGACGACTGAGAGCCGTAAAGGAAGCAGCCCATGTCCAAGCACACGCTCTCCGTCCTGGTGGAGAACAAGCCGGGCATCCTCGCCCGGATCGCCGCCCTCTTCTCCCGCCGCGGCTTCAACATCGACTCGCTCGCGGTGGGCGTCACCGAGCACCCCGACATCTCCCGCATCACCATCGTCGTGGGCGTGGAGGAGCTGCCGCTGGAGCAGGTCACCAAGCAGCTCAACAAGCTGGTCGAGGTGTTGAAGATCGTCGAGCTGGAGCCGGCCCACGCCGTCCAGCGTGAACTCGTCCTGGTGAAGGTGCGCTCCGACAACGAGACGCGCTCCCAGATCGTCGAGATCGTCCAGCTCTTCCGCGCCAAGACCGTCGACGTCTCCCCGGAGGCCGTCACCATCGAGGCCACCGGCAGCAGCGACAAGCTGTCCGCGATGCTCAGGATGCTGGAACCGTACGGCATCAAGGAGCTCGTCCAGTCCGGCACGATCGCCATCGGCCGCGGTGCCCGTTCGATCACGGACCGCTCGCTGCGCGCACTCGACCGGTCCGCATAACGACAAAAACGGGCGGCCGTGGACACCACCGGCCGCCCGCATGCCGAGACCCCGAAACTTCCCTTCCCCCCACCGGCATACGGTGGGACGCAACACCCGCACACAAGGAGAGAACCCAGTGGCCGAGCTGTTCTACGACGCCGACGCCGACCTGTCCATCATCCAGGGCCGCAAGGTCGCGGTCATCGGCTACGGCAGCCAGGGCCACGCCCACGCCCTGTCGCTGCGCGACTCCGGCGTCGACGTGCGCGTCGGTCTGCACGAGGGCTCCAAGTCCAAGGCCAAGGCCGAGGAGCAGGGCCTGCGCGTGGTGAGCCCGTCCGAGGCCGCCGCCGAGGCCGACGTCATCATGATCCTCGTCCCGGACCCGATTCAGGCCCAGGTCTACGAGGAGCACATCAAGGACAACCTGAAGGACGGCGACGCGCTGTTCTTCGGTCACGGCCTGAACATCCGCTTCGGCTTCATCAAGCCCCCGGCCGGCGTGGACGTCTGCATGGTCGCCCCCAAGGGCCCGGGCCACCTGGTGCGCCGGCAGTACGAGGAGGGCCGCGGCGTTCCCTGTATCGCGGCCGTCGAGCAGGACGCCTCCGGCAACGCCTTCGCGCTGGCCCTGTCGTACGCGAAGGGCATCGGCGGCACCCGCGCCGGCGTCATCAAGACGACCTTCACCGAGGAGACCGAGACCGACCTCTTCGGCGAGCAGGCCGTGCTGTGCGGCGGCACCGCCGCGCTGGTCAAGGCGGGCTTCGAGACGCTGACCGAGGCCGGTTACCAGCCGGAGATCGCCTACTTCGAGTGCCTGCACGAGCTGAAGCTGATCGTGGACCTCATGTACGAGGGCGGCCTGGAGAAGATGCGCTGGTCGATCTCCGAGACCGCCGAGTGGGGCGACTACGTCACCGGCCCGCGGATCATCACCGACGCCACCAAGGCCGAGATGAAGAAGGTCCTCGCCGAGATCCAGGACGGCACCTTCGCCAAGAACTGGATGGACGAGTACCACGGCGGTCTGAAGAAGTACAACGAGTACAAGCAGCAGGACTCCGAGCACCTGCTGGAGACCACCGGCAAGCAGCTGCGCAAGCTGATGAGCTGGGTCGACGAGGAGGCGTAAGCCGCCCGCCCGAAGGGGCCGGAGCATCCCGCTCCGGCCCCTTCGGCGAACCCGGGGTAACGTCGTGCACGACGGCGTTGTCCAACCCGTCCAGCCACGGACGGGTGATCCTTCCGAAGAGGCGCAGGACGACCCCCGTCACGCCACTAGACTGCTGCCCAACATACGCGTCAGGCCCACAGCGTCGTGCGTCTTCCACGCGGTAGCCAACCTCCACCGCCTGCGGCCGTCGGGACGGCCGTCCGCATTGGACTTGTGAGGACTCACGTGAGCTCGAAACCCGTCGTACTCATCGCTGAAGAGCTGTCGCCCGCGACCGTGGACGCGCTTGGCCCCGACTTCGAGATCCGCCAGTGCAACGGCGCGGACCGGGCCGAACTGCTTGCCGCCATCGCCGACGTGGACGCGATCCTGGTCCGCTCCGCGACCAAGGTCGACGCCGAGGCCATCGGCGCCGCGAAGAAGCTCAAGGTCGTCGCCCGCGCCGGTGTCGGTCTGGACAACGTGGACGTCTCCGCCGCCACCAAGGCCGGCGTGATGGTGGTCAACGCCCCGACCTCCAACATCGTGACCGCCGCCGAGCTGGCCTGCGGCCTCCTCGTCGCCACCGCCCGCAACATCCCGCAGGCCAACGCCGCGCTGAAGAACGGCGAGTGGAAGCGCAGCAAGTACACGGGTGTCGAGCTGGCCGAGAAGACCCTCGGTGTCGTGGGCCTGGGCCGCATCGGCGCCCTGGTCGCGCAGCGCATGTCGGCCTTCGGCATGAAGATCGTCGCCTACGACCCCTACGTGCAGCCCGCGCGGGCCGCGCAGATGGGCGTGAAGGTCCTGACGCTGGACGAGCTGCTCGAGGTCTCCGACTTCATCACCGTCCACCTCCCGAAGACCCCCGAGACCCTCGGCCTGATCGGCGACGAGGCGCTGCGCAAGGTCAAGCCGAGCGTCCGCATCGTCAACGCCGCGCGCGGCGGCATCGTCGACGAGGAGGCGCTGTACTCGGCGCTCAAGGAGGGCCGCGTCGCCGGCGCCGGCCTCGACGTGTACGCCAAGGAGCCCTGCACCGACTCGCCGCTCTTCGAGTTCGACCAGGTCGTCGCCACCCCGCACCTCGGCGCCTCCACCGACGAGGCCCAGGAGAAGGCCGGCATCGCCGTCGCCAAGTCGGTCCGCCTCGCCCTCGCCGGCGAGCTGGTCCCCGACGCGGTGAACGTCCAGGGCGGCGTCATCGCCGAGGACGTCAAGCCCGGCCTGCCGCTCGCCGAGCGCCTCGGCCGCATCTTCACCGCGCTCGCCGGCGAGGTCGCCGTCCGCCTCGACGTCGAGGTCTACGGCGAGATCACCCAGCACGACGTCAAGGTGCTGGAGCTCTCCGCCCTCAAGGGTGTCTTCGAGGACGTCGTCGACGAGACCGTCTCCTACGTCAACGCCCCGCTCTTCGCGCAGGAGCGCGGTGTCGAGGTCCGGTTGACCACCAGCTCGGAGTCCCCGGAGCACCGCAACGTCGTCACGGTCCGCGGCACCCTCTCGGACGGCGAGGAGGTGTCGGTCTCCGGCACGCTGGCCGGCCCGAAACACCTCCAGAAGATCGTCGCCGTCGGCGAGTACGACGTGGACCTCGCCCTCGCCGACCACATGCTGGTCCTGCGCTACGAGGACCGTCCCGGCGTCGTCGGCACCGTGGGCCGCGTGATCGGCGAGGCCGGTATCAACATCGCCGGCATGCAGGTCGCCCGCGCCACGGTGGGCGGCGAGGCGCTGGCCGTCCTGACCGTCGACGACACGGTGCCCACCGGGGTGCTCGCCGAGGTAGCGGCGGAGATCGGGGCGACGTCGGCCCGGTCGGTGAACCTGGTCTGAGGGACCGTGCCCGGGGGCTGACGCCCCCGGACCCCCGTTCGCCCCGAACGGGCTCGTCCTCACACGCCGGACGGGCTGAGTGACTCAGCCTGTCCGGCGTTCTCCGTTGCCGCTTCCGGGCGCACCCGGATGTGCCGCAGGCCCATCGCGGCCAGTCCCGCCGCCACCAGGAGCAGCAGCCCCGCCGCGAGCGCGGCGCCGCGCATCCCGTCGGTGAACGCCTCGCGCGCCGCCGCCGCCAGGGCGTCTCCCGCGCGCCCCGGCGTCTCGGCCGCGACGGCCAGGGCGCCGCCCAGGGTCTCCCGCGCCGGAGCGGGGGCGTCGGCCGGCATGCCGTGGCGGTACAGGGCCGTACCGATGGAGCCGAGGGCCGCCATGCCCAGGGCGCCGCCGAACTCGGTGCCGGTCTCCAGCAGCGAGGACGCGGACCCGGCCTTCTCGACCGGGGCCGAACTCAGGGCCAGATCGGTGAGCTGGGACATCACGATGACGATGCCGGCCGCCAGGACCCCGCACGCCGCCAGCACCAGCCACAGCGAGTCCGTGCCGGCCAGGGCCAGCAGGCCGTAACCGGCCGCCGCGACGAGGAAGCCGGACGTCACCACGTACGCGCGCTCGACGCCCCGCTGGACCAGGTGTGCGGCGACGGGCGCGGCGGCGCCGATGAGGACCGACGGCAGCAGGCTCCACAGCGCGGCCTCCAGCGAACTCTTGCCGAGGACCGACTGGAGGTACTGGGTGGTGAAGAACGCCGAGCCCATCATGCCGAGGGCCGACACGGTGTTGAGGACGAGCGCCGGGGTGAAGCCGTGCCCGCGGAAGAGGGCCGGGGAGATCATCGGCGAGGCCGAGGTGCGCTGTCGCTGCACGAACAGCGCCGCGAACAGCAGGCCGACGGTGATGGAGACGACGTAGCGGACGTTCCAGCCCTCGGCGGCCAGTTCCTTCAGGCCGTAGATCACGGGCAGGACCGCGGCCAGCGACAGGGGGACGCTCAGCAGGTCGAAGCGGCCGGGGGAGGGGTTCTTCGACTCGGGGAGCAGCACCGGTCCGAGGATCAGGAGCAGGGCCATCGCGGGCAGGTTGACCAGGAAGACCGAGCCCCACCAGAAGTGCTCGACGAGCACGCCGCTCATCACCGAGCCGAGGGCGATCCCGGCCGTCATCACCCCGGACCACAGGCCGATCGCCCTGGCCCGCTGGGTGGGGTCGGTGAACATCGTGCGGACCAGCGCCATCGTGGTCGGCATCAGCGTGGCGCCGCCGATGCCGAGGACCGCGCGGGCCGCGATCAGGGTCTCGGCGGTGTGCGCGTAGGCCGCGAGGAGTGAGGCGGCGCCGAAGGCCGCCGCACCGATGAGCAGCAGCCTGCGGCGGCCGACGCGGTCGCCCAGTGAGCCCATGGTCATCAGCAGGCCGGCCAGGACGAAGCCGTAGATGTCGAAGATCCACAGCTGTTGGGTGCCGCTCGGCTCCAGGTCGGCGCTGATCTGCGGGATCGCGAAGTAGAGGACGGAGACGTCCATCGAGACCAGGAGGAGCGGAAGCATCAGGACGGTCAGCGCGGTCCATTCGCGGCGGCCGGCGCGGGGCGGGGTCGGTGTCATGACGGCGACTGTACGAGCGTCTTATACGGCTGTCTAGTACGACTGTGTAGGACGCTCGTATGGATCGGCGGGTAAGGTGACGCCATGGGACACCGCGAGGATCTGCTGGAAGGCGCCAAGCGCTGCCTGCTGGAGAAGGGCTTCGCCCGCACGACCGCGCGGGACGTCGTCAAGGAGTCGGGGACCAACCTGGCGTCCATCGGCTACCACTACGGCTCGAAGGACGCGCTGCTCGCCCAGGCCTACGTCTCGCTGGTCGAGGGGATGGGCGACGCCTTCGAGGGGGACCGGGCCGCGCTGGACCGGACCGCGCCCGGCTCGACGGAGCGGTTCCAGATGGTGTGGACCAACATCATCCGGACCATGCGGGGCCCGGGGTCGATCTGGCACCTCAGCATGGAGATCCTGGTCATGGGCGACCGGATGCCCGAGGTGCGCGACCATCTGGCGCGGGCCCAGCGGGAGGCCGGACGCGGCCTCGTCCCTTCACTCATGGGAGGACGGGAGGAGGACGTCTCCGACGAGGTGGCCGACACCCTCGGGGCGTTCTACGTGACCCTGATGACGGGGCTCATCGCGCAGTGGACCTTCGATCCGCGGTCCGCCCCCGAGGCGGAGCAGCTCACCGAGGGTCTGCGCCGGGTGATCGAGGCCGCTACAGGCGGTACGCCTTGAGCGCCATGTGCAGCAGCAGCCGGTCCTCCCCGTCGTCCAGGTCCAGGCCTGTGAGCTGCTCCACGCGGGACAGGCGGTAGTACAGGGTCTGGCGGTGGATGCCCAGCTCGGCGGCGGTGCGGCCGGCCTGCCCCGCGCAGTCGAGGTAGACCTCGGCGGTGCGGGCCAGTTCGCCGTGGGCGGGGGCCAGCAGCACCCGTACGGCGGGGTCCTGCGCGGCGTGCTCGGGCAGTGCGGTCAGCAGGCGGAACGCGCCGATGGAGGTCCACTCGGCGACCGGCGCGAACCGGCCCTCGGCGCGTGCCGCCCGGGCCGCGGCCGACGCCTCGCGCCAGGCGGCGCCCAGTTCGGCCAGCCCGGTGCGCGGCGCGGAGACCCCCGCGGCAGCCGCCGCGGCGCCGGTCGCGCCCGCGCCCCGCGCCCGCTCCAGCAGGCGGCCCGCCGCCGAGGTCGCCGGGGTCGGCACGTCCACCGAGCGCAGCCGGACCAGCAGTGCCAGCGACTGGCCCGACGCCCCCCACGGCATCGTGCACAGTGCCGTCGCCCCCGGCACCGTGCGGACGGAGGGCGCGTCGTCGGGATCGGCCGAGGGCCAGGGGGCCACGCACACCACCGCGTGCGGAGGGTGTGCGCGCTCGCCCAGAGCGGTGCGCAGCTCGGCCACGGCCATGTCCCGCTGCCAGTCGCGCTCGGCGGTCAGCACCGCCCGCAGCTCGCGGCTCAGGTCCGCGCCGTGCTGCGCCTCGTCCGCGAGCAGCGCGCCGATCCGGGTGGTGACCGCCATGGCGGCCGCCAGCTGTGTCGAGGTCGGGCCCGGTTCGGTGTCCAGGAGCCAGACATAGCCGAGGACGACGCCCCGATGGCGCACCGGGAGGCAGGTGCGCCCCCGGTTGACTCCCGCCTCCGGCGTCGGCGGGATGTGGACCGGCCCGGTCGCGCGGGTGATGCCGAAGCCCTCGAACCAGGCCCGGACGGCCGCGGTGGAGCGCCGGGTCAGGATCGAGCGGGTGCGCACCGGGTCCAGGGCGGACGGATCGAGGTCGCCCTCGCTGTCGTACGCGCCGAAGGCGATCAGTTCGAAGTCGCGGTTCTCCAGGGTCGCCGGCGCGCCCAGCAGCTCGGAGATCTCGTCGACCAGCTCCTGGTAGTCACCACTGGTACCTCCCGAACCTCTGGAATCCGACGTCACCCGGGCATTCTGCCGCATTTGCGCGCGCCCTTCATACATCTGTCTGAGATCGGTGGCACGGATGCGTGACAGCTGTCGATGGCCGACGATCGGGGGGATCCTTAGATTTCACGGTGGTTCTCCGTGCCGTTCCCCGTTCGTCGGGCAGCGGCCTCGTGTTGGTTGGTAAGTGGAGGTGCCCCGTGCTGGGTCCCGTGATTCTCGCCGCGTCGCGCAGCGACCGGATGCGTCGTCTGGTCTCGGCCGCTCCGGTGACCAAGCCGGTCGTCGACCGGTTCATCCCCGGCGAGACGGTCGACGAGATCGTGCCGATCGTCCGGGACCTCACTGACCAGGGCCTGGAACTGACGATGGACGTCGTCGGCGAGGACATCACCACCCCCGCACAGGCCGAGGCCGCCCGCGACGCCTACCTGGAGCTGATCGACCGGCTGAAGCCGCTGGAGCTGGGCACCCGCGCCGAGATGTCGGTGAAGCTGTCGATGTTCGGCCAGGCGCTGGACGGCGGGCACGAGCTGGCCCTGGAGAACGTCCGCCCCGTGGTCGAGGCCGCCGCCGAGATCGGCACCACGGTCACCCTCGACGCCGAGGACCACACCACCCTCGACTCGATGTTCGCGATCCACGACGAGCTGCGGAAGGACTTCCCGCAGACCGGCTGCGTCATCCAGGCCTACCTCTTCCGCACCGAGGCCGACGCGCGTCGGCTCGCCGACAGCGGCTCTCGCGTACGGTTGGTGAAGGGCGCCTACAAGGAGCCCGCCGAAGTCGCCTACCAACAGCGCCACGAGATCGACAAGGCGTACGTGCGCATCCTGCGAACCCTGATGGAGGGCGCGGGCTACCCGATGATCGGGTCCCACGACCCGCGCCTGATCTCCATCGCCCAGGAGCTGGCCCGTACCGCCGGGCGCAAGCTCGACGAGTACGAGTTCCAGATGCTCTACGGCATCCGCGGTGACGAGCACCTGCGACTCGCCGCCGAGGGGCACCGCATGCGCGTGTACACCGCCTACGGCACCGACTGGTACGGCTACTTCATGCGCCGTCTGGCGGAGAAGCCGGCCAACCTCCGGTTCTTCGCCCGCTCGATGGTCACCAAGGGCTGAGCCCGCACCCGCTCGCACAACCCGCTGAAGTCAAGGAGTTACGGAACCCATGGACGCTGTGACCCAGGTCCCCACGCCCGTCAACGAGCCGGTGCACGGCTACGCCCCCGGTTCGCCCGAGCGCGCCCGTCTGGAGGCCAAGCTCCGCGAGCTGGCCGACAACCCGATCGACCTGCCCTGCACCATCGGCGGCGAGAAGCGGATGGGCGGCGGCGACCGCTTCGACGTCGTGCAGCCGCACAACCACAAGGCCCGCCTGGGCACCTACGCGAACGCCACCCAGCAGGACGCCCAGGACGCGATCGACGCCGCCCTGGCCGCCGCCCCGGCGTGGCGCGCGATGTCCTTCGACGACCGCGCGGCGATCATCCTGCGCGCCGCCGAGCTGCTGTCCGGCCCGTGGCGCGAGACCATCGCCGCCTCCACCATGCTCGGTCAGTCCAAGACGGCCCAGCAGGCCGAGATCGACAGCCCCTGTGAGCTGGTCGACTTCTGGCGCTTCAACGTGCACTACGCCCGCCAGATCCTGGCCGAGCAGCCCCCGGCCAACTCCCCGGGCGTGTGGAACCGCATGGACCACCGTCCGCTGGAGGGCTTCGTCTACGCGATCACGCCCTTCAACTTCAGCGCCATCGCGGCCAACCTGCCCACCGCCCCGGCCCTCATGGGCAACGTGGTGGTCTGGAAGCCGTCCCCGACGCAGACCCACGCCGCCGTGCTGCTGATGCAGCTGCTGGAGGAGGCCGGGCTGCCCAAGGGCGTCATCAACCTCGTCACCGGCGACGGCATCGCGGTCTCCGAGGTCGCGCTGGAGCACCGGGACCTCGCGGGCATCCACTTCACCGGCTCGACCCCCACCTTCCAGCACCTGTGGAAGACGGTCGGCAACAACATCGCGAAGTACCGCACCTACCCGCGTCTGGTCGGCGAGACCGGCGGCAAGGACTTCCTCGTCGCCCACCCCTCGGCCGACCGCGCCGTCCTCAAGACCGCCCTGACCCGCGGTGCCTTCGAGTACCAGGGCCAGAAGTGCAGCGCCACCTCCCGCGCGTACATCCCGGCGTCCATCTGGAACGACGGCTTCAAGGAGGAGTTCGCCGCCGAGGTCGACTACCTCACCATGGGTGACGTCACCGACCTGTCGAACTTCATGGGCGCCGTCATCGACGAGCGGTCCTTCGCCAAGAACAAGGCCGCCATCGACCGCGCCAAGGCCGACGAGACCTGCACGATCGTCGCGGGCGGCTCCTACGACGACTCGGTCGGCTACTTCGTCCGCCCGACCGTCGTCGAGTGCACCGACCCGGAGAACGAGGTCTTCCGCACCGAGTACTTCGGCCCGTTCCTCGCCGTCCACGTCTACGAGGACGACCGGTACGACGAGATGCTGACCCAGATGGAGGCGGTCTCGGACTACGCCCTCACCGGCTCGGTCATCTCGGGCGACCGCGCGGCGGCGGCGTACACGATGGAGAAGCTGCGCTACGCGGCCGGCAACTTCTACATCAACGACAAGTCGACCGGTGCCGTGGTCGGCCAGCAGCCCTTCGGCGGCGGTCGCGCCTCCGGCACCAACGACAAGGCCGGCGCCCCGCAGAACCTGATGCGCTGGACCCTGACCCGCGCCATCAAGGAGACGCTGGTCGCCCCGACCGACTACGCGTACCCGCACATGGGCTGACGCCCACTCCGCGCCGCACGGGCCAGGTCCTCGCCGGACCTGGCCCGTCCGCGTGTCCGGCCGCCCGATACTGGGCCCATGACCGCTCCCGGCCCCTTCCTGCGCAGCGCCCACACCGCCGACCTCACGCCCGGGGAACTGCGTGCCGCCCGCGCCCTCACGGACCTCGCCTTCGACGGCGACTTCGCCGACGCGGACTGGGAGCACGCCCTCGGCGGCATGCACGCGCTCGTCCTCGACGACGCCGGGCTCGCCGCGCACGGCGCCGTCGTCATGCGCCGGGTCCGGCACCGCGACCGCTGGCTGCGTGTCGGGTACGTGGAGGCCGTCGCCGTCCGCCCGGACGTCCGCCGCACCGGGCTCGGCGGGCGGGTGATGGCCGAGCTGGAGCGGATCGTCGACCGGGCGTACGACGCCGGGATGCTCTCCGCCAGTGACGAAGGGGTGCGCCTCTACACCGGCCGGGGCTGGCGGCAGTGGACGGGCCGGGTCTCGGCCCTCGGCCCGGAGGGCGCCGTGCACCTGCCGGAGGAGGAGGGCGGCACCTACGTCCGGCCTGCCCTCGCCGGCCCCCTGGACCCCGCGCACGGACTGCTCTTCGACTGGCGGGACGGGGACGTGCTGTAGGTGTCACCGCAGGTCGGAGGGGTGTGATCCACTCCACCGTCTCAGATAGTAGGAAGTCCGAGTAATTGTGGAGACAGACGCTCCGCGCTCCCTTAGTTTTGTAGGAGCCGAACGTCCCGCTCGATCGAGCGGATTGCGGTCGTGAGCCGGGCCCCGTGCAGGCAACCCCTGCGGACCGTGCTCCCCGCCCCTTCCGGCCTCTCGCGATCCCCCCTTTCTCCGCACCCGTGTGTGCTGTGCCGAAGGAGCCGATTCCCATGGCCGAGACCACCGTCCGCCGCCGAGTCCGCCACCTCTCCCGTACCGCCGACTCCGACCGCAAGAACGCCGCTGCCGCCCTCCAGCGCGCCCTCGACCGCCGGGACAACGGCGGCTCCACCGGCCACTGAGCGGGCTCGACGGGAGCCCGGCGGGGCGGACGGCCGCGTGTCCGCATGCCGGACACCGCATGTCATCCCGTGGGACGGGGAGTAGGGTGCTGCGCATGTCGGCTAGCTCTCGCATCCTCAATCTCGCAGTGATTCCCGGTGACGGCATCGGCCAGGAGGTCGTGGCCGAGGGTCTCAAGGTCCTCTCCGCCGTCCTCCCGCAGGATGTGAAGCTGGAGACCAAGGAGTTCGACTTCGGCGCCCGGCGCTACCACGCCACCGGTGAGACCCTCACCGACGCCGACCTCGACGCCCTCAAGGACCACGACGCGATCCTCCTCGGCGCGATCGGCGACCCCTCGGTGCCGTCGGGCGTGCTGGAGCGCGGCTTCCTGCTCAAGCTCCGCTTCGCCTTCGACCACCACGTCAACCTGCGGCCCTCCAAGCTGCTGCCGGGTGTCGCCACCCCGCTCGCCGGCCAGCCGGAGATCGACTTCGTCGTCGTCCGCGAAGGCACCGAAGGCCCGTACACGGGCAACGGCGGCACCATCCGCAAGGGCACCGAGCACGAGGTCGCCACCGAGGTCTCCGTCAACACCGCCTTCGGCGTCGAGCGCGTCGTCCGCGACGCCTTCGCCCGCGCCCAGGCCCGCCCCCGCAAGAAGCTCACGCTGGTCCACAAGAACAACGTGCTGACCTTCGCGGGCCACCTGTGGACGAACGTCTTCAACAAGGTGGCCGAGGAGTACCCCGAGGTCACCACCGACTACATCCACGTCGACGCCGCGACGATCTACCTCGTCACCGACCCCGGCCGCTTCGACGTCATCGTCACCGACAACCTCTTCGGCGACATCATCACCGACCTCGCCGCGGCCGTCTCCGGCGGCATCGGCGTCGCCGCGAGCGGGAACATCAACCCCTCGGGCGACTTCCCCTCGATGTTCGAGCCGGTCCACGGATCCGCGCCCGACATCGCCGGCCAGGGCAAGGCCGACCCCACCGCCACGGTCCTGTCCGTCGCCCTGCTGCTGCGCCACCTCGGCCACGAGGCCGAGGCGGCCCGCATCGAGGAAGCGGTCTCCGCCGACCTCGGCGAGCGCGCCGGCAAGCCCGCCCGCTCCACGTCGGAGATCGGTGACGCGCTCGCCGTACGAGTAGCCGGCTGACCCGCCGCGCCACTCGATCGAAACCCTTTCGAAGCCGCCGGGTCCAGAAACAAGGCACCCGGCGGCTTTCTCCTGCGTCCGCCAGGTGCGACCATCGAGCCCTGGGCCGCATTCACCCCGTTTCACCCGTCGCCGCTCGCGCGCGATAATCGAACGCGAAGCCGCGACCTGAGGGAATGCTCGGACGTCCTAGCACTGGCCACCGGCCGTACGGGCGTGACAGCGGCCCGTCACAATCAAACCGGTGAAGGACATCAACCCATGACGACGCCCACGATCGAGCTCAAGCCCTCCGCCACCCCGCTCTCCGACGCCGAGCGCGCGGCGATCCTGTCCGCCCCCGGGTTCGGCCGCCACTTCACCGACCACATGGTGACGATCAAGTGGACCGAGGGCCGCGGCTGGCACGACGGACAGCTCGTCCCGTACGGCCCGCTCGCCCTCGACCCGGCCACCATGGTCCTGCACTACGCGCAGGAGATCTTCGAGGGACTGAAGGCCTACCGCCGCCCCGACGGTTCCGTCGCCACCTTCCGGCCGGAGAAGAACGCGCAGCGCTTCCAGGCCTCCTCGCGCCGCCTGGGCATGCCGGAGCTGCCGGTGGAGACCTTCATCGAGGCGTGCGACGCGCTGGTGCGGCAGGACGAGAAGTGGGTGCCGGCGCACGGCGGCGAGGAGTCCCTCTACCTGCGCCCCTTCATGATCGCGACCGAGGTCGGCCTGGGCGTGAAGCCGGCCAACGAGTACCTGTTCCTGGTCATCGCCTCCCCGGCCGGCGCGTACTTCCCGGGCGGCGTCAAGCCCGTCTCCATCTGGGTCTCCGAGGACCGCGTCCGCGCCGTCCCCGGCGGCATGGGCGACGCCAAGACCGGCGGCAACTACGCCGCGTCCCTGCTCGCCCAGGCCGAGGCCGCCACCAAGGGCTGCGACCAGGTCTGCTACCTGGACGCGGTCGAGCACCGGTGGGTCGAGGAGCTCGGCGGCATGAACCTGTACTTCGTGTACGGGGACAAGATCGTCACCCCGTCCCTCACCGGCTCCATCCTGGAGGGCGTCACCCGTGACTCCCTGCTCACCGTCGCCCGCGACCTGGGGTACGAGGCCGAGGAGGGCCGCGTCTCGGTCGAGCAGTGGCAGCGCGACTCGGAGAACGGCTCCCTCACCGAGGTCTTCGCCTGCGGTACGGCGGCCGTGATCACGCCGGTCGGCACCGTCAAGCGCGCCGGTGCGCAGTGGCAGCAGAGCGGGGGCGAGACCGGTGAGGTCACGCAGCGGCTGCGGGACGCCCTGCTGGACATCCAGCGGGGTACCGCGGAGGACAAGCACGGCTGGATGCACCGCCTGGCCTGACACCGGCACCGGCACCGGCAGCGTAAGAGGTGACGAGGGCGGGGCGCGCCGGCTCGTACGGGCGCCCCCCGCCCCCCGGGCGCTAGGCGGGCCCGCCTCCCGGACCGGCCGCCGGTCCTCCGGCCGCGGCCCCCGCGCCCGCCGCCGCCGGTGCCGTCGCCACGGCGGCACCGGGAACGGCGAGCAGGTACACCGCTCCGCCCACCAGCCCCGACAGCAGGAAGCTGCAGTCCACCCCGCCGGTCAGCGACAGCAGCGGACCCTCGTACGACGGCAGTGACACCGCCAGCACACCGACGACCGCGCCCGCCGCCCAGGCCGCCGTGGCCGGGATGTTCCAGCCCGCGCGGTACCAGTAGGCGCCGCCCCTGGCCCGGCGGTTGAAGACCTGGAGCGCGTCGGCGTCGTACTCCCCGCCGCAGCGGACGAAGCCGATCATCGTGATCACCGCCCACGGGGTGCCGATCGCCGTCAGCAGCAGCACGAACGACGTCATCGCCGACTGCGCGTCCCAGGCGTAGTGCCCGGCGAAGACGCACGCCGTGGCGACGACGGCGACGGCACAGGTCGCCCGGGCGCGGGAGGCGCGCGGCAGGATGGCGTCCAGGTCCAGGCCCATGGAGTACAGCATCAGGCCCGCGTTGCCGACCGAGCCCGCGGAGGCGGCCAGCAGCAGCGGGACCAGGTACCAGGTGGGCGCGGCGTCGACCAGCGGCCCCGCGTAGTCCAGCGCGGCACGGGCCGCGTACGAGGTGAAGGTGCCGAAGAGCTGCGGCACCAGCAGCCCCAGCATCAGCCCCAGCCAGGTCGCGTGCAGCACCCGGCGGGAGGTGAAGCGGGCCGGCGAGATGTAGCGGGTGTAGTCGCCGAGCAGGGTGATGAAGGCGATCGGCCCGGACAGCCCGGCGGCCACGACCGCGAGCAGCCACGTGGGCCAGAACCCGCCCAGCAGGTAGCCGCCCGTCTCCGGCAGCGCGGCGGTGGTGAAGCCGGGGGCGTAGGCGATCACGCCCAGCACCAGCAGGGCGGTCATGCCGTACGCCAGCACCTTGGACATCGCGAGCAGCACCCGGTAGCCGTAGACCGCGCCCGCCACCGTGGCCGCGGCGAGCAGCCCGTACACGACGGCGTACGAGGCCCCGCCCTGCGGCAGGCCGAAGAGCCGGCCGAGGACGCCCATCATCACGTCCCCGCCGATCCACACGGTCAGCGCCGTGTAGCCGAGGGCGAGGAGCAGGCCGACCACCGAGCCGACCAGTCGCCCGCGCACCCCGAACTGGGCGCCCGACGACGTCGACAGGTTGGTGCCGGTCCGCAGGGAGACCAGGGCCAGCGGGGCGGTGAACGCGGTGCCGACGACCGTGCCCGCCAGCACGGCACCGACCGACGCCCACCAGCCCAGGCCGAAGGAGGGCGGGAGCCAGCCGAAGACGATCACGCCGAGGCAGAGGTTGGAGCCGAGCAGGATCGAGACGAGGTCCCGCGGCCCGCTGGTGCGTTCCTCCTCGGGGATGGTGTCGACTCCGTGCTGTTCTATCGGCATGGCTGGTCTCCTTCGACGGCTGCCCGGGCAGTTAGAGCGTCGTTCAATGTGACGCCTGACTCCGGTGTCCGTCAACGGTTCCGTTCCATGTACTCGACGTTTAGAGTGATGCTCTAATCTGTGGAAGGCAAGGAGGTGCCGCGTCGTGAGACTGACTCCCACGGAACGTGACCGTCTGCTGCTCTTCGGGGCGGCCGAGCTGGCCCGGGCCCGCCGCGCCCGAGGGCTCAGGCTGAACGTGCCGGAGGCGACCGCGCTGATCGCGGACACGGTGTGCGAGGCCGCCCGGGACGGCGCGCGCCTCGCCGAGGCCGTCGACCGCGCCCGGTCCGTGCTCGGCGCCGACGACGTGCTGCCCGGGGTCGCGGACGTGGTCACCGAGGTGCACGTGGAAGCCGTCTTCGACGACGGGTCCCGGCTCGCGGTGGTCTCCGACCCGATCGGGGGCGGCGCGCTCGGCCCCGAGGGCCCGGGCGCCCTGCTGCCGGGCCCGGACCACGCCGAACCCGAGGCGGCGCTGCGCCTGCCGGTCACCAACACGGCGAGCGTGCCCGTCTCGGTCACCTCCCACTTCCACTTCTTCGAGGCCAACCCCCGCCTGGACTTCGACCGCGAGCGGGCCTACGGCATGCGCCTGGCCGTCCCCGCCGGCTCGTCGGTGCGCTTCGGGCCCGGGGAGAGCGCCGAGGTAGGTCTCGTGCCCATCGGCGGACGGCGCGTCGCGATCGGCTTCGCCGGGCTGGTCGACGGGCCGCTGGACGCGCCGGGGGCGAAGGCGGAGGCCCTGCGCCGGGCGGCGGCCTGCGGATATCTGGGAATCACCCGGGGGGCACCGGAAGGAGACGGGCGATGAGCCGCTCGAAGGGACGCGAGGTCAGCGAGTCGATCCACATCGACCCCCACGCCTACGCCGCCACCCACGGCCCCCGGGCCGGCGACCGCCTCCGCCTCGGCGACTCGGGCCTGGTGATCCGCGTCGAGTCCGACGCCCAGCGGCACGGCGACGAGTTCCTCGCCGGCTTCGGCAAGACCGCCCGCGACGGACTGCACCTCAAGGCCGCCGCCGTCCGGGACACCTGCGACGTCGTGATCAGCAACGTCGTCGTGATCGACGCGGCGCAGGGCATTCGGAAGGTGTCGATCGGCATCCGCGAGGGGCGCATCCACGCCATCGGGCGGGCCGGCAACCCGGACACCCTGGACGGGATCGACGTCGTGGTCGGCACGGGCACGTCCCTCGTGTCCGGCGAGGGCCTGATCGCCACCGCCGGTGCCGTCGACACCCATGTCCACCTGCTCTCCCCGCGCATCATGGAGGCCTCGCTCGCGTCCGGCGTGACGACGATCATCGGGCAGGAGTTCGGCCCGGTGTGGGGCGTCGGCGTCAACTCGCCCTGGGCGCTGAAGCACGCCTTCGGGGCCTTCGACGCCTGGCCGGTCAACATCGGCTTCCTGGGCCGGGGCTCCTCCTCGCACGAGGCGCCGCTGATCGAGGCGCTGGCCGAGGGCGGCGCGAGCGGCTTCAAGGTGCACGAGGACATGGGCGCCCACACCCGCGCCCTGGACACCGCGCTGCGCGTCGCCGAGGAGCACGACGTCCAGGTCGCCCTGCACAGCGACGGGCTGAACGAGTGCCTCTCCGTGGAGGACACCCTCCGCGTCCTGGAGGGCCGCACCATCCACGCCTTCCACATCGAGGGCTGCGGCGGCGGACACGTCCCCAACGTGCTGAAGATGGCCGGCGTCCCGAACGTCATCGGCTCCTCCACCAACCCCACCCTGCCCTTCGGCCGGGACGCGGTCGCCGAGCACTACGGCATGATCGTCTCCGTCCACGACCTCAAGACGGAGCTGCCGGGCGACGCCGCCATGGCCCGCGACCGCATCCGCGCCGGGACCATGGGCGCCGAGGACGTGCTGCACGACCTGGGGGCCATCGGCATCACCTCCTCCGACGCGCAGGGCATGGGCCGGGCCGGCGAGACGGTCCGCCGCACCTTCGCCATGGCCGGCAAGATGAAGGCCGAGTTCGGCGCCCC
This sequence comes from Streptomyces sp. NPDC041968, assembly GCF_055589025.1. Taxonomy (NCBI): domain Bacteria; kingdom Bacillati; phylum Actinomycetota; class Actinomycetes; order Kitasatosporales; family Streptomycetaceae; genus Streptomyces; species Streptomyces sp. NPDC041968. Next base: position 97,040 of record NZ_JBVJCB010000011.1, read on the forward strand.
CGACGCCGACCAGGACAACGAGCGCGTCCTGCGCTACATCGCCAAGCTCACCCTGAACCCGGCCATCGCCCACGGCCTGGCCCACGAGGTCGGCTCCCTCGAGGTCGGCAAGCTCGCCGACATCGTCCTGTGGCGCCCCGAGTACTTCGGAGCCAAGCCGCAGCTCGTCCTCAAGTCGGGCTTCCCGGCCTACGGCGTGGTCGGCGACCCGAACGCGGCCACCGACACCTGCGAACCGCTGGTCCTCGGCCCCCAGTTCGGCGCGCACGGCGCCACCCCGGCCGAGATCTCCGTGGCCTTCGTCTCCCAGGCCGCCGTGGACCAGGGGCACGACACGATGCCCACCCGGCGCCGCCGGGTCGCCGTGCGCGGCACCCGCGGCATCGGACCGGCCGACCTGCGTCTCAACTCGCGTACCGGACAGGTCGACGTCGACCAGCGCACCGGCCTGGTCACCCTCGACGGCGACCCGCTGCGCTCCGAACCGGCCGAGTCGGTCTCCCTGAACCGCCTGTACTTCCTCTGACCCCAGGACACCTCCATGACCTTCCGCATGCCCCCCGAGTGGGCCCCGCACGAACGCACCTGGATGGCCTGGCCCGGCCCCAACCCGACGTTCACGAACGACGAGGAGCTGGCCGAGGCCCGTTCGGCCTGGGCGTCCGTCGCCCGCGCGGTGCGCCGCTTCGAGCCGGTGACCGTGGTGCACGGGCCAGGCCAGGGCGCCGCCGCGCGCGAACTGCTCGGACCGGACGTCGACCTGGTCGAGCGCGAACTGGACGACGCCTGGATGCGGGACATCGGCCCGACCTTCGTGACGGACGGGCAGGGCGGGCTGGCCGCCGTGGACTGGGTGTTCAACGGCTGGGGCGCCCAGGACTGGGCCCGCTGGGAGCACGACTCCAAGATCGCCCGCCATGTCGCGGACCTCGCCGGCGCCCCGGTCCTGAGCAGCACCCTGGTCAACGAGGGCGGCGCGATCCACGTCGACGGCGAAGGGACGGTCCTGCTGACCGACACCGTCCAGCTCGGCTCCGGCCGCAACCCCGGCTGGACCCGCGAGGAGGTCGAGACCGAGATCCACGCCAGGCTCGGCACCACCAAGGCGATCTGGCTCCCGCACGGCCTGGCCGGCGACTACGGCAGGTACGGCACCCAGGGCCACGTCGACATCGTCGCGGCCTTCGCGCGGCCGGGCACCGTCGTCGTGCACAGCCAGCGCGACCCCGCCCACCCCGACCACGCCCGCTCCCGGACGTACGTGGACCTCCTGCGGAGGCAGACCGACGCCCGGGGCCGTCGCCTGGAGGTCGTCGAGATCCCCGCCCCGACGGTCCTGAAGGACGAGGAGGGCGACTGGGTCGACTACTCGTACATCAACCACTACCTGTGCAACGACGGCGTCGTCCTGTGCGGCTTCGACGACCCGAACGACGAACTCGCGGCGGGCATCTTCCGCCGTCTGTTCCCCGAGCGCACGGTGACCCTGGTGGACGCCCGTACGATCTTCGCGGGCGGTGGAGGCATCCACTGCATCACGCAACAGCAGCCGAGGATCTAGAAGGAGTCAGCCATGGCCGGTGCGGCGCGTGCGCGGAAGAACGCCCCGCCGCGCGAGGACGTCCTCGCCGCAGCCATGGAGATGATCGCCGAGCGCGGCCTGGAGAAGCTCACCATGGCGGCGCTCGGCCGTGAGGTCGGCATGAGCAGCGGGCACCTCCTCTACTACTTCCACTCCAAGGACGAACTGCTGCTGCGCACCCTGGAGTGGAGCGAGGGCCGCCTCGGCGTCGCCCGCGGCCGGCTGCTCACCCGGCCCGGGACGGCCCGCGAACGCCTCGACGCCTACGTCGACCTGTACGTCCCCGAAGGCCACCGCGACCCGCACTGGACGTTGTGGCTGGAGGTGTGGAACCGCTCGCAGAACGCGGACGACGACGCCCGCGACCGGCAGGCCGCCATCGAGGGCGCCTGGCACCGCGACCTGGTCGCGCTGCTGGCCGAGGGCGTCTCGCGCGGCGAGTTCCGCCCCGTCGACGCCGACCGTTTCGCGTCCCGGCTGCGCGCCCTCCTCGACGGTCTCGCCATCCACGTGGCGATCGGACTGCGGGGGACGGACCGGACGCAGGTCCTCCGTCACGTGCGGGAGTTCCTGGCGGACGGTCTCCTCGCGGACGTCTGAATCCGGGTCCGGCCCGTTCCCCGGACGGGCGCCGCCCGCATCCTGAGACGGGCCGTGAACCGCGGGACGGACTGTGCCAGACTCCCCCCGTGCTCTCGTTCGCCATGATTATTGGCAGCAGGCGCGCCGGTCCGCAGTGACCACCGCGTACGACCAGGTACGGGTGGACACCGTCGTCCTCGACCCGCGCGCAGACCTCTCGCACCCGCGAGAGGTTTTTCGTTTTCCTGGCCCACCTCCAGCCGGGAAGAGAGCGCGAGGGATCATAGACGGACGGTGGAACCGGTCATTCCGGTAGACCGAGATCCCCAACAGGAGTCTTCAGATCATGACCGCAACCAGCGAACTCGACGATTCGTTCCACGTCTTCGACACCACCCTGCGCGACGGCGCGCAGCGCGAGGGCATCAACCTCACGGTCGCGGACAAGCTGGCCATCGCACGGCACCTGGACGACTTCGGCGTGGGCTTCATCGAGGGCGGCTGGCCCGGCGCCAACCCGCGGGACACCGAGTTCTTCGCCCGGGCCCAGCAGGAGATCGACTTCAAGCACGCCCAGCTGGTGGCCTTCGGCTCCACCCGTCGCGCCGGTGCGACCGCCGCCCAGGACCACCAGGTCAAGGCGCTCCTGGAGTCGGGTGCCCAGGTGATCACCCTGGTCGCCAAGTCCCACGACCGGCACGTCGAGCTGGCGCTGCGCACCACGCTCGACGAGAACCTGGCGATGGTCGCCGACACCGTCTCCTACCTGAAGGAGCAGGGTCGACGCGTCTTCGTGGACTGCGAGCACTTCTTCGACGGCTACCGCGCCAACCCCGAGTACGCCAAGGCCGTCGTCCGCGCCGCCGCCGAGGCGGGCGCCGACGTCGTCATCCTGTGCGACACCAACGGCGGCATGCTCCCGGCGCAGATCCAGGCCGTGGTCTCCACGGTGCTGGCCGACACCGGAGCCCGGCTCGGCATCCACGCCCAGGACGACACCGGCTGCGCCGTCGCCAACACCCTCGCCGCGGTCGACGCGGGCGCCACCCACGTCCAGTGCACGGCCAACGGCTACGGCGAGCGCGTCGGCAACGCCAACCTCTTCCCGGTCGTGGCCGCGCTGGAGCTGAAGTACGGCAAGAAGGTGCTGCCCGAGGGCCGGCTGCGCGAGATGACGAGGATCTCGCACGCCATCGCCGAGGTCGTCAACCTCACCCCCTCCACGCACCAGCCCTACGTCGGTGTGTCCGCCTTCGCGCACAAGGCGGGCCTGCACGCCTCCGCGATCAAGGTCGACCCGGACCTGTACCAGCACATCGACCCCGAGCTGGTCGGCAACACCATGCGGATGCTGGTCTCCGACATGGCCGGCCGCGCCTCCATCGAACTGAAGGGCAAGGAACTCGGCATCGACCTCGGCGGCGACCGCGAACTGGTCGGCCGGGTCGTCGAGCGGGTCAAGGAACGCGAGCTGGCCGGCTACACGTACGAGGCGGCGGACGCGAGCTTCGAGCTGCTGCTGCGTGCGGAGGTCGAGGGCGGACCGCTCAAGTACTTCGAGGTCGAGTCCTGGCGCGCGATCACCGAGGACCGCCCCGACGGCACCCACGCCAACGAGGCCACGGTGAAGCTCTGGTCCAAGGGCGAGCGGATCGTCGCCACGGCGGAGGGCAACGGGCCGGTCAACGCCCTGGACCGCGCCCTGCGCGTCGCCCTGGAGCGGATCTACCCGGAGCTGGCCAAGCTCGACCTGGTCGACTACAAGGTCCGCATCCTGGAGGGCGTGCACGGCACCCAGTCCACCACCAGGGTCCTCATCTCCACGGGCGACGGGACGGGGGAGTGGTCCACGGTGGGCGTCGCGGAGAACGTCATCGCCGCCTCCTGGCAGGCGCTGGAGGACGCGTACACCTACGGGCTGCTGCGGGCGGGGGTCACGCCCGCCGAGTGAGGCCGGCATCTCTCACCCGTTCTGATGTCTTATTGAGGTCGTTTCGGGTACTTTCGAACGTATGAAGGGCGTTCGCATTCGTGTCCTCATACGCCTCCTGGTCGCGCCGGTCATCGCCGCGCTGGCGGTGCTGATGGCCGGTGCGCCCGGCGCCCAGGCGGCCACCGACGTCTCCGAGATCGGCGCGGCCCTGCGCGAGAGTCCCGTCTACGTGGACCCGGCCGCGTCCGACCTGCTGTCCCGGTCGGACGCGGAAGCGCTCGCCGACAAGATCGAGGACGCGAACGAGCCCGTCTTCGTCGCGGTCCTCCCGGCCGACTACCCGACCGCGAACCTCTTCCAGAACCTGCGCACCGAGACCGGCATCACCGGGCTGTACGGCGTCCGGCTCGGCGACGAGTTCGACGCGCGCGCCGACAGCAGCGTGCTGAGCCGCCAGGGCGTGAACAACCTCGTCACGGCCGCGCAGGGCGCCGGCGACACCAAGGCCCAGCTGAACGACTTCGTCGACGACGCGCTGCGCAGCGTGCGCGGCTCGGCCCCGGCGTCCTGGGACTCCGGCGGCGGGGCCGCCCCCACCGGCGCCCTGATCACCGCGGGCGCGGTCGTGGCGGCCGGCGGCGCGGGCGCCTACGCGATCGCCCGGCGCAACCGGCGCCGCCGCGAGGAGGAGCAGCGCGTGGCCCTGGAGCGGCTGCGGGTCGTGGTCGACGAGGACATCACCGCCTTCGGCGAGGAACTCGACCGCCTGGACTTCCACCCCGGCGAGCCGGGCGCCGACGACGCGATGCGCGCGGACTACGAACAGAGCCTGGACGCCTACGAGAAGGCCAAGGCCTTCATGGCGGACGCCCGGCGGCCGGAGGACGTGCGCGCGGTCACCCAGGCCCTGGAGGACGGGCGCTTCTCCCTCGCCCGGCTCGCCGCCCGCCGGGAGGGGAAGCCACTGCCCGAGCGCCGCCCGCCGTGCTTCTTCGACCCGCGCCACGGCCCCTCGGTCACCGACGTCACCTGGACCCCGCCGGGCGGCGCCACCCGCGAGGTGCCGGTCTGCGCGGCCGACCAGGCCCGGCTGTCCGACGGGCGGGACCCCATGATCCGCGAGGTGGACACCGAGTACGGCCGCCGGCCCTACTGGGACGCCGGTCCGGCCTACGGCCCCTGGGTGGGCGGCTACTTCGGCGCCGGCATCCTGCCCGGCCTGCTGGTCGGCACCATGCTGGGCGGCCTGATGGCGGGCCCCGCCTACGGAGCCGGTTACGGCGCCGGTTACGGCGACTTCGGCGGCCACGAGGGCGGTGACGTGTCCGGCGGCGACTTCGACCCGGGCGACTTCGGCGGCGGCTTCGGGGGCGGTGACTTCGGCGGGGGCGGCGGCTTCGGCGGCGGCGGAGGAGGGGACTTCGGCGGGGGCGGCGGCTTCTGAGCGGGCGGGCGGTGCGGCCACCGCCCGCCCGAGGTCAGCCCCGCACCGTCCGCCACGCGCGGGCGGCCGGGGCGACCGACACCGCGAGGGCGAGGACGAGGGCGCCGGTCACCAGCCCCGCACTGACCCACACCGGCGACCGGTACCCGAACCCCCCGCCGATCGCCGCACCCCCGGCCCAGGGACCCAGCGCCGCGCCCACGTTGAACGCGGCCGTCGCGAAGCCCCCGGCCAGCGTGGGAGCGTCCGGCGCCGCGTACAGCGCCTGGGAGATCAGCGTGGAACCGACCCCGAAGGACAGGGCGCCCAGCAGGAACACGAGCCCGAGCGCCACAGCGGGGCTCCCCGCGCCGAGCGCGAGCGCGCACCACCCGGCGCACAGTGCGGCCCCGCCCGCCGTCAGCACCCGCACCGGATGCCGGTCGGCGAACCGCCCGCCGACGGTCACCCCGAGGAAGGACCCCGCGCCGAACAGCGCCAGCACCCCGGGCACCCACCCGCCGTCCAGCCCGCCGACCTCGGTGGCCAGCGGCGCGAGGTAGGTGAACGTGCAGAAGGTCGCCCCGTTGACCAGCGCGGCCAGCAGCAACGTGAGCCGCAGCCGGGGAGCGCGCAGCGCCCTCAGCTCGCCCCGCAGCGGGGGAGGCGTGGCCTCGGCGGCGCCGCCCGGCACCGACCGGGCCACCGCCACCACCGCGGGCACCGCCAGCAGCGCCACCGCCCAGAACGCGGAGCGCCAGCCCCACACCTGGCCGAGCAGCGCCCCCGCGGGCACCCCGATCACGCAGGCCAGGGTGACCCCGCCCAGCAGCGTGGACGTCGCCCGGCCCTTGGCCCCGGGCTCGGCCAGGTCGGCGGCGGTCACCAGGGCGACGGCCAGGAACCCGGCGTTGGCCAGGGCTCCGACCACCCGGGTGGCGAGCAGCACCTCGAAGCTGCCGGTGAGGGCACCGACGACATGAACGGCGAGGAAGACGCAGAGGAAGCCCAGCAGGGCGCCCCGCCGCGACCACCGCCTGCCGAGGGCCGCCATCAGCGGCGCCCCGACGACCATCCCCACCGCGAAGGCCGAGGTCAGCGCCCCGGCCGCAGGCACGGTGACCTGAAGATCCCTGGCGATGTCCGGCACCAGCCCGGACAGCATGAACTCGGAGGTTCCCTGGGCGAACACGGCAAGGCCCAGGAGAAGAAGAGCGAACGGCATGAAGAAACTCCGCACCCGGAAGTCGACATCGGTCACGACACGGCGGACGGCCGTCCGGTGGCGGTGCGACGACGAGGACCCGGGTACGCGCGCGGCGCGTCCCTCAGCCCGGCATCACGAGCGGCCACCGGAGGACCGGTGGCCTGAGTCTGTCGGCTTCGGGGCTGTTCACACCGGGCAGGTTAGCGCTTCCCGGCGCGGGCCACGACCGGATAATCGGCCGCGGACCGGGTGGCCCGGGTCCCGGACGGGGCGCGCCCACGGCGCACGACGACGACCGCCGCGAGGCCGACGGCCAGGCCCAGGGCGGTCTGCACGCCGAAGGGCTCGCCGAACATCAGGGCGCCCCACACGGCCGTGACCGGAGCCATGAGGAACATGAGGGTGTTGACCTCGGTGATGCCGGACCGGCGCAGGATCAGCCAGTACAGCCCGTAGCCGCCGAAGGTGGGCAGCACCACGAGCCAGGCGGTCGCCACCCAGAACGAGGAGTCGGCGGGCGGGGCGGTCGCACCCAGGCCGGCCGCCAGGCCGGAGAAGAGGACGGCGCTGGTCACGCAGTGGATCGTCAGCGCCACCCGGGGCTCGGCCGGCGCGGGGGAGCGGCCCTCCAGGAAGGTGGCCGCCACCAGGGACAGCATGCCGAGGAAGGGCACGCCGTACGCCCACCAGGCCACGTCCGCGCCCGCCGCCGTGGCGTCGGCCACCGTCACCGTGGCCACACCGGCCAGGCCCAGCCACAGCCCGAACCACTGCCGGCGCGAGACGTACTGCCGCAGCAGGGGACCCGCGAGCGCACCGGCGACGAGCGGCTGGACCCCGTCGATCAGGGCGGTGGTGCCGCTGGAGACGCCGAGCTGGATGGCGTAGTAGACGCTGAGGAGGTAGCCGCTCTGCGACAGCGCGCCGATGGCGACCTGCCGGCCGGCCTCCCTGCGGGTCAGCCCGCGCCACGCCCCTCGCGACAGGGCCGCGACGGCCACGAGGACCAGGGCCAGCGGTACGAAGCGCCACATCAGAAGCGTGGACGCGTCCGCCGTGCCCGCGCCGAGCTTGGCGCCGATGAAGCCGGAGCTCCAGCACAGTACGAAGGCGAGCGAGAGCAGGACGTTCACGTCGACCACATCCCGTAGTAGACAGATCGGTTTACTGGCCTCGGGTGCCCACTATACAGATCGGTATACTCGGGAGCATGGAGCCCGTGGAGAAGCCGCACCGCATCCGGATGACGCCCGGCGCGCACCGAGTCCTCGAAGCCGCCGAGCGGCTGTTCTACGAGCGCGGCATCCACGCCGTGGGCGTGGACCTCATCGCCGCCGAGGCGGGGGTCACCAAGAAGACGCTGTACGACCGGTTCGGCTCCAAGGAGCAGCTCGTCGTGGAGTACCTGGCCGGGCGGGACGAGCGCTGGCGCGGGCTCCTCGCCGGGCGCCTGGAGGCGGCGGGAGAGGAGCCGGCCGCCCAGGTCCTGGCCGTCTTCGAGGCCTCCCGCGCATGGGCGGACCAGTACGGGCAGAGGGGGTGCAGCATGATCAACGCACGGGCGGAGATCAGCGACCCCGCCCATCCGGCGAACCTGGTCATCGCCGGTCAGAAGAGATGGATGCTCGACCTGTTCACCCGTCTCGTCCGGGACGTCGACGCGGCCGACGCCGCCGACGGGACGGACGCCGACGCGGCCGGAGCCGACCGGCTGGTGCGCACGTTGATGCTGCTGCACGAGGGCGCCCTGGTCGTGCACGGGCTGGGGGTCCTCGCCGACCCCTTCGGACAGGCCCTCGACCAGGCACGGGAACTGCTGCGGAATCGTCGGGCGGCGGGGCGGGGGGCGCCGCTACGGTGAGTCCGTGCCCTCGCGCCGCGCCCTCGTGGTCATCGACATGCGGCATGCCATGGTCGTTCCTGGCGCACCGCGGCGCCGAGACGGTCGCCGCGCGATCGCGGGACTGAGCGAGCGGGCCCGGGCCGCGGGAGTGCCGGTGGGCACCGTCCTGCACCGCGGCGCGGACCTGGTGCCCGGCACCGAGCCGTGGCGGATCGCGCCCGAGCCGGCGCCGCGGGGAGGGGGAGCCGGTCGTCGGCAAGACGACTCCGGGCGGCTTCCCGGGCACCGGTCCCGACGGGACCCTGTGCGCTGGGCGTCACCGAGGTGATCGTGACCGGGTTCGCCACGGAGGTCTGCGTGGACACCACGGCGCGGCAGGCGCTGAGCCGGGGCTACGCCTGGTCCTCGTGGCCGACGGGCACACCACCTCGTGTCGGGGCGCGGCGGACGGCCCCGACCTGGTGCCGGCCGACCGGCCGATCGCCCGGTGCAACGCCGTCCACCGCGCGATGGACCGGCCCGGCCGGCGTGTCCGGGTCCGGGCCGCCGTCGAGGTGGGGCTCACGCCTGCTTGATCGCCGAGATGTCGAAGGTCAGCTTGATCTTGTCGGAGACCAGGACGCCGCCCGTCTCCAGCGCCGCGTTCCAGGTGAGGCCCCACTCGGAGCGCTTGATCTCCGCCTTGCCCTCGAAGCCGACGCGCTCGTTGCCGAACGGGTCCTTCGCGGCGCCGTTGAACTCCAGGTCGATGGTGAGGGGCCTGGTGGTGCCGAGGATCGTGAGGTCGCCGGTGATCCGGTAGTCGTCGCCGCCGAGGGCCTGCGCCGCGGTGGAGCGGAAGGTCATCTTCGGGAACTCGTCGGTCTTGAAGAAGTCCGCGCTCTTGAGGTGGCCGTCGCGGTCGGGGGACCCGGTGTCGATGCTGTCCATCGTGATGTCGAGGGACGCCGTGGAGCGGGACGGGTCGGAGCCGTCCAGGTGCAGCGTGCCGCTGAAGTCGAGGAACTTGCCCTTGACGTTGGTGACCATGGCGTGGCGCGCCGTGAAGCCGATCGTCGTGTGGGCGGGGTCGATCGTGTACTCGCCGGTCAGGGTGGCGAGGTTCGGCGTCGTGGTCATGGTGTCCTCCTGGGAACGGCCGGTCGGGGGACCGACTCCTTATGTTGAATGTTCAACCACTCCAACGGTGTCGACTCTAGACCTATTCCGTCCGGCCATCAACGGTTACGCGCGGACGGCATCCGAACGGCCGCCCGGAGGTCGCCTGAGGCGCCCCGCGGTGGGGAAAGGTCATGAGCATGACCTCCCTCTGGCCGCACGCCCATCGCACCGGCGCCGCCGGACCGTCCCGCCGCACCTTCCTGCTCGCGGCCGCCGCGGCCGCCGCACTCACCCCGGCACTCGGTGCTCCCGCACTCGGCGCACCCGCTCCCGCCGCAGCCGCCGACCCCTACGAGGCCCTCCGCCGGCGCTGGCTCGGCATCACCCTCGGCACCGGCTACGACCCGGGCGCCGCACCGTACGCCTCCCGGCTGGAGGAGACGGGCGCACACGCCCGCGCCCACCGTGCCGCCATGGCGCCCACCCCCACCTCCCTGTGGCCCGGCCACCCCTTCGACCCGCCCGCCGGGATCACCTTCGCCTACGGCCGCCTGTGGACCATGGCCCAGGCGTACCTCCTGCCGGGCACCGGCTCCACCGGCGACGCGGGCCTCCTCGCCGACGTCCTGCGCGGACTCGACCACCTCTCCGCCACCGTCTACCACCCGGGCACCACCCGTTACGGCAACTGGTGGGAGTGGCAGATCGGCAGCCCCCGTCTCCTGATGGACATCACGGCCGCCCTCCACGACCACCTCGGCACCGGTCGCGTCGAGGCCGCCTGCGCCGCCGTCGACCACTTCGTCCCCGACGCGATGCTCGGCGACTACTCCGGTACCTCCACCGGCGCCAACCGGGTCGACCTCTGCCGCTCCGTCGCCCTGCGCGGCATCCTGGGCCGGGCCCCCGCGAAGATCGCCCTGGCCCGCGACGCCCTCTCGCCGGTCTTCCCCCACGTGACCGAGGGCGACGGCCTCTACGCCGACGGGTCGTTCGTCCAGCACACCTGGGTCGCCTACTCGGGGACGTACGGTCAGGTCATGCTGGACGGACTCGGCCGGCTGTTCACCCTGCTCGCCGGGTCGCAGTGGGAGGTGACGGACCCCGGCAGGCAGATCATCCTCGACAGCGTCGAACGCGCCTACGCCCCCCTGATCCACGACGGGTTGGTCATGGACAGCGTCAACGGACGCGCGATCAGCCGGGGTTACCTCCAGAGCGACGACCTGCATGTCATGCGCAGCGACCACTTCCACGGCCAGCAGCTCATCGCGGCCGTGGCTCTCCTCGCGGGCGGTGCGAGCGACGCCGAACGCGAGCGCTGGCACGCGCGGATCAAGGGCTGGATCGCACGGGACACCGTCACCCCCGTCCTCACGGCGCCCCAGTTCCCCGTGGCCGACCTGGCCCGCCTGCACGCGATCGCCGACGCGCCCGTCGAGGCCGCGCCCGAGCCCACCGGGCACCACCTCTTCGCGGCGATGGACCGCGCCGTCCACCGCAGCCCCGCCTTCACCGCGAGCCTCGCCATGGCGAGCGACCGCATCGCCCACTACGAGTGCGGCAACGGCGAGAACCCCCGCGGCTGGCACACCGGCGCGGGCCAGCTCACCTGGTGGGCGAACGGCACCCGGTCGGACCAGTACACGGACTGGTTCTGGCCCACCGTCGACTGGTACCGCCTGCCCGGGACCACCGTCTCCACCCGGCGGCTGCCCGACCGCGCGGGCGGCGAATGGGGCGCACCCAAGCCCGACGTGCGCTGGGTGGGCGGCACCACCGACGGCACGTACGCGGCCGTCGGCCAGCACCTCAAGGGCCTCGGCTCGACCCTCGAAGCGCGCAAGTCCTGGTTCTTCCTCGACGACGAGGTGGTCTGCCTCGGCGCCGGCATCACCTGCGCGGACGGCGTCCCGGTCGAGACGGTCGTCGACAACCGCAACCTGGGTCAGGACGGCACCCAGGCCCTCGTCCGCGGCCGGCACTGGGCGCACCTGGAGGGCCACGGCGGCTGGATCGTGCCCGAGGGCGAGCTGCGGACCCTGCGCGAGGACCGCACCGGAGCCTGGTCCGACATCAACAGCACCAGCACCACCGAGCGCCGCACCCGCCGCTGGCAGACCCTCTGGCTGGACCACGGCACGGACCCGGTCGACGCCGGCTACGTCTACGTCGTCATGCCGGGCGCCTCCCGCCGGACCGTCACCCGGCGGGCCGCCGACCGCCATCGGCTCCGGGTTCTCGCCAACGACGGTCGCCGCCAGGCGGTCACCGTTCCCCCGCTCGGCCTCACGGCCGCCACCTTCTGGGAGGCAGGCACGGCCGGCCCGCTCACCGCGACGGCGGGCGCGAGCGTCCTCGTCCGGCGCCGGGGTCGCACCGCCACCCTCTGCGTGAGCGAACCGCCGCGCACCGGCGAGCCCCTGGAGATCGTGTGGGACCATCCGGCGGGAGCGGTGGTACGGGCCGACAGCACGGTCGAGATCCTGGCGGCCGGCCGCCGACTGCACCTCCGCGTCACTCCAGGGGTGGTATGCGACACCCATGAATGTGAGGTGACTCTCAGCTGACGGCTTTGTGTGACCCCTACAAGCCTGAACCCCCCTGAGCAGTCGAAACGGCTGCACGCCGTAGGGGTTCTGTTCGGTGCTACCAGGAAAACGCGTCGGAGACTGTACGGAGTCGACGGCTGGCATTCCTTGGTCGGTTTCGTAGAGTCGCTACATGACCGTTTTGGATGAGGCGCCGGGTGAGTCGACGAGCGTGCCGGCGGACGAGCCGACGGACGCGCGCGGGCGAGTAGCCGAACTGCACGAGATCCGTGCGCAGGCACTGGCCGGACCGAGCGACAAGGCGACGGCGGCGCAGCACGCCAAGGGCAAGCTGACCGCGCGGGAGCGGATCGAGCTCCTCCTCGACGCCGGTTCCTTCCGGGAGGTCGAGCAGCTGCGCCGGCACCGGGCGACCGGGTTCGGCCTGGAGGCGAAGAAGCCGTACACCGACGGTGTCATCACCGGCTGGGGCACGGTCGAGGGCCGCACCGTCTTCGTCTACGCGCACGACTTCCGGATCTTCGGCGGTGCGCTGGGCGAGGCCCACGCCACGAAGATCCACAAGATCATGGACATGGCCATCGCGGCCGGTGCGCCGCTGGTCTCCCTCAACGACGGAGCGGGAGCCCGTATCCAGGAGGGCGTCTCGGCGCTGGCCGGCTACGGCGGCATCTTCCAGCGCAACACCAGGGCCTCGGGCGTCATCCCGCAGATCAGCGTGATGCTGGGCCCGTGCGCGGGCGGCGCGGCCTACAGCCCGGCCCTGACCGACTTCGTCTTCATGGTCCGCGACACCTCGCAGATGTTCATCACCGGCCCCGACGTGGTCAAGGCCGTCACCGGCGAGGAGATCACGCAGAACGGCCTGGGCGGCGCGGACGTGCACGCCGAGACCAGCGGCGTGGCGCACTTCGCCTACGACGACGAGGAGACCTGCCTCGCCGAGGTCCGCTACCTGCTGTCGCTGCTCCCGCAGAACAACCGGGAGAACCCGCCCCGCAACGAGGCCTCCGACCCCGCCGACCGGCGCGGCGACACCCTCCTCGACCTGGTCCCCGCGGACGGCAACCGCCCGTACGACATGGCCAAGGTCATCGAGGAGATCGTCGACGACGGCGAGTACCTGGAGGTCCACGAGCGCTGGGCCCGCAACATCATCTGCGCCCTGGCCCGCCTCGACGGGCAGGTCGTCGGCATCGTCGCCAACCAGCCGCAGGCCCTGGCCGGCGTCCTGGACATCGAGGCGTCCGAGAAGGCCGCCCGCTTCGTGCAGATGTGCGACGCCTTCAACATCCCGATCGTCACCCTTCTGGACGTACCCGGCTTCCTGCCGGGCGTCGACCAGGAACACGGCGGCATCATCCGCCACGGCGCCAAGCTGCTGTACGCGTACTGCAACGCCACCGTGCCCCGCATCTCCCTCATCCTGCGCAAGGCGTACGGGGGTGCTTACATCGTCATGGACAGCCAGTCGATCGGCGCCGACCTGACCTACGCCTGGCCGACCAACGAGATCGCGGTGATGGGTGCCGAGGGCGCGGCCAACGTCATCTTCCGCCGCCAGATCGCCGAGGCCGAGGACCCCGAGGCCATGCGGGCCCGCATGGTGAAGGAGTACAAGGCCGAGCTGATGCACCCCTACTACGCGGCCGAGCGCGGCCTGGTCGACGACGTCATCGACCCCGCCGAGACCCGCGAGGTGCTCATCAGGTCCCTGGCGATGCTGCAGACCAAGCACGCCGACCTGCCCTCCCGCAAGCACGGCAACCCGCCGCAGTGACCCGAGGAGCCACGTCCATGTCCACTGCCGACATCCGCGTCGAGAAGGGCCACGCCGAGCCCGAGGAAGTCGCCGCCATCACGGCCCTCCTCCTGGCCCGCGCCGCCGCCCGCCCCGTCGAGATCGCCCCGACCCACGGCGGCGGCCGCGTCCGCGCCGGCTGGCGCCGCCTGGAACGAGAGCCGGGCTTCCGCGCCCCGCACAGCTGGCGCTGACCCCGAGACGCACAGAGGCCCCCTCCACTCAGGAGGGGGCCTCTGTGCGTGCATTGACATTGAGGGATGGACAGTGCAGCAGGGGCGCGGGGAACCGCGCGACCAGCCGCGACGCACCCGCACCCGTACCCGGCGACGAAACCGCCCCCCGGCAGCCCAGTGGCCGCGGGGGGCGAATCGCACGGTGCGCGCTAGCGCAGCCGCGCCATCAGCGCGTGCTCCACGAGCGTGATCAGCGCGCTCTTCGCGTCGGCGCGGTGCCGGGCGTCCGTCGTGATGATCGGGGTGTCCGGCCCGATCTGCAGCGCCTCGCGGACCTCGTCCGGGTTGTACGGCTGCTGGCCGTCGAAGCCGTTGAGGGCGATGACGAACGGCAGACCGGAGTTCTCGAAGTAGTCGACGGCGGGGAAGCAGTCGGCGAGCCGCCTCGTGTCGACCAGCACGATCGCACCGATGGCGCCGCGCACCAGGTCGTCCCACATGAACCAGAAACGGTCCTGGCCGGGTGTACCGAAGAGGTACAGGATCAGGTCCTGGTCGAGCGTGATGCGTCCGAAGTCCATGGCGACCGTCGTGGTCGTCTTGTCCCCCGTGTGGGTGAGGTCGTCGATGCCCGCGGACGCGGATGTCATCACGGCCTCGGTGCGCAGCGGGTTGATCTCCGAGACAGCGCCGACGAACGTGGTCTTGCCCACGCCGAAGCCGCCCGCCACCACGATCTTCGCGGATGTGGTGGAGCGGGAAGGACCGCCGCTAGAGCTTGCGAAGTCCACTGAGCACCCTTTCGAGCAGTGTCACGTCTGGCTGGCCGCCGGCGCTCTCGTCGCCGCCGGGCTGATGGATGGCGACCAGTCCCGCCTCCGCCAAGTCGGCGACGAGGATCCTGGCCACGCCGAGAGGGATCGTCAGGAGGGCCGAGACCTCGGCCACCGACTTGATCTCCCGGCAGAGGTTGCAGATCCGCTGATGCTCGGGCAGTTGGCCCTGCATCTGGTGCGGCTGCGCGGTGGTGTGCACCAGTGCCTCGATGGCGAGCTGGTACCGGGGCCTGGTGCGGCCGCCCGTCATGGCGTACGGGCGCACCAGGGGGTTGTTCGACGCCCCGGCGGGCGCCGGCTCAGGGGTGCGGCGCTGGGGCTGCACGGGCTGGATGCGCGGAGCGTGCGGCTGGTCGTACGGCGAAGGGCCGGGGCCCTGCGGAGCGTACGGCTGCCGGTGGCTCGGCACGGAGGGGTAGCCGTATCCGTTCGCCGAGCCGTCGTTCTGGCCCTGGCCAGGGCCGTACGACCAGTTGCCCGAAGACGGACCGCCTGGGGGTGTTGCCACTTTTTCCTCCTCCGACTGTGCCTGGCATCCATCACTGTGGAGCCGCGTCCCGAAACTTTACGGCCACGGGACGCCAAAACGCACCGTCTGTCCTTTAGTTGAGAAGGCTCCCTTGGAGCTCCGCCCGGAGATCGGGCGTCAGAACCGTTCCGGCACGGTCCACCAGAAGGGCCATCTCGTACCCAATGAGACCGATGTCCGCCTCCGGGTGTGCGAGAACCGCGAGGGACGAACCGTCGGAGATGGACATGATGAACAGGAATCCCCGCTCCATCTCCACAACCGTCTGGTTCACGCTGCCGCCCTCGAAGATGCGCGAGGCACCGGCGGTCAGCGAGGTCAGACCGGAGGCGACGGCCGCGAGCTGGTCGGCGCGATCGCGCGGGAACCCCTCGGACATCGCCAGAAGGAGTCCGTCGGCGGAGACCACCACCGTGTGGGACACCCCCGGGGTGTTGTCCACGAAGTTGGTGATCAACCAGTTCAGGTTCTGTGCCGCCTGGCTCATCGGGCTCACACTAACGCTCCTGGTTGTAGGTGCTGTCAGGACCACGGTGTTCATTCCTCGTGTCCTGGCCGTTCGTTTCACTGCCTGCGCTGCGGCCCCGTTCGACGCCGCGTCGCAGGTTGCTCAGCCTGCCCCGGACGTCCTCCGGGGCGCGGGAGACCTGCGGGCCTCCCTGTGGAGTGGTTTCGGCGGCGCCCTCGACCAGGTTGGCCTTGGGTACCCGCCGTGGCAGACCCGAGGAGGTCACCCCGCCCGCCTTGGGCCTGCGCAGCGCCGAGGCCTGCTGCCAGCGGTCGTCGTTGGCCGACCGCCAGGAGTCCTCGCCGCCGGCCTGCGCCGCGGTGGCCGGCGCCTCGTGGTCCACGTGCCCCGCCTCGCCCGCGCCGCTCGCGGTGGATCCGCGGCGGGGGAGACCGGCGTCGGTCATGTCGTGAGCGGCGGAGGGAGCCGGGCCCGGACGGTCGAAGCCTACGCGGTCCGCCTCGTTCACGTCAGCGGCCTGCGCGGATTCCGTCTCCGGGGCACCCGTGGGGTACTGGTCCGGATAGCCGTTCTGGTAACCGTCCTGCTGGGGCCAGTCGTCGCTGTGACGCCGTTGTTCGAAGGCCGAGTAGGTCTCCGGGGCGCCGGGGCCGGCCGGCTGGTGGCCGCCCGGGACCGGCTCCGCGTAGGAGGCGCCGGTGTAGCCGCCGTCGGCCGGGTATCCCTCGCCCTGCGGCGCCTGGCCGTTCGGCGCGTAGTACTGCTCGTCGTACGCCTGCTGCTGAGGCTCCTGGTACGCCGCCTGCTGCTGGTCGGCGTAGCCGGACGGCTGCTCGTAGGCGCCGGTCTGCTGCTCCTGGTACTCGCCCTGGCCGTAGCCGGGCTGCTGACCGGTGAACTGGTCCTGGTAGCCGCCGGTCCCGTTCCCGTCGCGGCCGCCGTGGTCCGCCGGACCGGGCAGCTCGGGGTGCGACTGGGCCTCCAGGGCCGCACGGCGCTCCTCGCGCATCAGGGAGCGGCCGACCGGGTCCAGCTCGCGGATGTCGTCGGGGACCTCGGTGTACCGGCTGTCGTCGAAGCCCAGCTCGGCGGCGGTCCGCATGGGCTGACCGACCTGTCCGAAGTTCTCACCCTGGAAGTTCTGCTCCGGGATGATCTGGGAGACGGTGAACTCGTCGCGCGGCTGCTGCTCGCCACCGCCACCGTGGGTGATGGCGTCCGGGAGCATGACCAGCGAGGTGGTGCCCGCCTGCTCCCCGGAGGGGCGCAGCTGGACGCGGATGCCGTGCCGGTCGGACAGCCGGCCGACCACGAACAGGCCCATGCGCTGCGAGATCGCGGCGTCCACGGTCGGCGGGTTGGCGAGCTTGTGGTTGATGTCCGCGAAGTCCTCGGCGGTCAGGCCGATGCCCTTGTCGTGGATCTCGACCATCACGCGGCCGTCGGGCAGCCGGGTCGCGGTGACGCGGACCTTGGTCTGCGGGGAGGAGAACGTGGTCGCGTTCTCCAGCAGCTCGGCGAGCAGGTGCACGAGGTCGGTCACCGCGAGGCCGTGGATCTCGGCCTCGGGGACGCCGGACAGCTCGATGCGCTCGTACTGCTCCACCTCGGAGGAGGCGGCGCGCAGCACGTCGACCAGCGGGACCGGCTGGTCCCAGCGGCGGCCGGGCTCCTCGCCGGCGAGGACCAGGAGGTTCTCGCCGTTGCGGCGCATACGGGTGGCGAGGTGGTCCAGCCGGAAGAGGTTCTCCAGCTGGTCGGGATCGGCCTCGTTGTTCTCCAGGTCGGTGATCAGGGTCAGCTGGCCCTCGATCAGCGACTGGTTGCGGCGCGAGAGGTTGGTGAAGATCGCGTTGATGTTGCCCCGCAGCAGGGCCTGCTCGGAGGCGAGCCGGACGGCCTCGCGGTGCACCTGGTCGAAGGCCCGGGCCACTTCGCCGATCTCGTCGGTGGAGGTGATCGGGATCGGCGCCACCCGGGTGTCCACCCGGCCGGGGTCGGTGCGGGAGAGCTGGTCGACCAGCATCGGCAGGCGCTGCTCGGCGATGCCGAAGGCGGCGTTGCGCAGCTGGCGCATGGAGCGGCTCATCTGGCGGGCCACCATGCCGGCCAGGATGAAGGCGGCGAGCAGCGCGACGACGACGGCGGCACCCGTGATGTAGGCGGCCTGCTCGGCGTCGTCGGCGATGGTGGAGGCCTCGGACACCGCCTTGTCGGCGAGGTCGGACTCGATCTTGCCGTAGGCATCGAACTTGAGGGTGTTGACCGCCCACCAGTTTTCCGGCGTGATGCCCTGCTGGGCCAGTTCGGCCCGCGCGCCGGTGTCCGTCGTGTCCAGCTGGGCCACTTCCGAGATCATCGTCGTCGGATTGGTCGGCGGCGGCACGTAGTCCGGGTCCTTGGCCTTGGCCTCCTTGGCCAGGGCCGCGCCGTCCTCCTTCAGCTGCGCCTCGGCGTCCTCGAGCTTCTGCGCGTCCGCCTCGGTACCGCCGCCGATGTACTCCTCGATGGCGATGCGCTCGAGGTAGGCGTACGAGGAGAGGGCGACGCGCTGGCTGGCGAGGTGGCTCGGGTCCGGACCCGGCTTGATCAGCATGTGCATGCCGATGGAGCGCTCCAGCGAGAGCGCGGCCTTGGTCAGGGAGATCGCGTAGACGGTACGGCCGTAGGAGGTGATGTTGCCGGTGCCCAGACCGAGTTCGTTGGCGAACTCCATCAGGGGGTGGGCGATCCCGGTGTAGCCCTCCTCGGTCTCCACGCCCTTGAGCTTGGAGGTGTAGGCGGCCACGCGGAGCGTCTGGAGCTTGGGCTCCTGCTCGCGGAACACCTTCAGCCGGCGCTCCAGACCCGCCTTGCCGGGCATGGCCTGGGCCGCCTCGTCGAAGGCGTCGGCCGCCTGGTCGGTCGCGCGGCGGGCCTGGGTGACGCCGGCGTCCTTATCGCCCTTGCCCTGGAGCAGGGGGGCCGCCGTCAGGTCACGCTCGTTGTAGAGGGCGTTGGCATAGCTCAGCGAGGCCCGGACCAGGCGCGCGGTGCTCTCGGCGTCCTCGGCGTCCGACCAGGTGTCGATCGAGCTCTTGACCTGGAAGCCGCCCATGACGAGGCCGACCAGCACGGGTATGAGCAGGATCGCGTTCAGGCGGGTGGTCACGCGCCAGTTGCGCGGCGAGAAACGGCCACCGCTCGGGGCGGACTCGGCCTTGGCTTCCGCAGCGGGCACGGGGGCGGGCGCCGCTGCGCGCGGCGGCGGGGTGAAGTTGCCCCGGGCCGATGGCTCGGGACTGTTCTTGCTTCGCCTCACTCGACCAACAACCTCTCGGCGGTCGGCACCTACGTCGTGCCGCTGTGTCTCAGAGCCCAGTCCGTCATCGAGTACGTGCTACTGCTGAGTACGTCTTTGACCATTGGGCAGTTCCGGCATTCCAGCACGCGGACCTGCGCTCTTCCAAACAGTGGAACGCGGGGGTTACACGTGATGTAAGCCCCAGATAAAACGGTCAAAAAGAGCGAGGGACGTCAAAAGGCGGGGCGTTCGTGAGCACAGCGAGACGGGATGTGCGCTACGCGTGGCGGTACCACCCGATTCCTCTGCCGAAACGTTATGAACGGCGGAGCCGACCGTGTCAAAGGACACAGTCGGCTCCGACCCGCCTACGACAACTGCCGTAGATCATTGCCGACTTGGTTGCGACCGTCGCCGGGCCTACCGCAGACGTGCCATGAGCGCGTGCTCGACCAGCGTGATCAGCGCGCTCTTCGCGTCGGCGCGGTGCCGGGCGTCCGTCGTGATGATCGGGGTGTCCGGCCCGATCTGCAGCGCCTCGCGGACCTCGTCCGGGGAGTACGGCTGCTGGCCGTCGAAGCCGTTGAGGGCGACGACGAACGGCAGACCGGAGTTCTCGAAGTAGTCCACCGCGGGGAAGCAGTCGGCGAGCCGGCGGGTGTCGCACAGCACGACCGCGCCGATGGCGCCGCGCACCAAATCGTCCCACATGAACCAGAAACGGTCCTGGCCGGGCGTGCCGAACAGGTACAGGATCAGGTCCTGGTCGAGCGTGATGCGTCCGAAGTCCATGGCGACCGTCGTGGTCGTCTTGTCCCCGGCGTGCGTGAGGTCGTCGATCCCCGCGCTGGCCGAGGTCATCACGGCCTCGGTGCGCAGCGGGTTGATCTCGGAGACGGCGCCCACGAACGTGGTCTTGCCGACACCGAAGCCGCCGGCCACCACGATCTTCGCGGAGGTGGTCGCCCGACCCCCGTCAGAGCTTTCGAAGTCCACTGAGCACCCTTTCGAGCAGTGTCACGTCCGGTGCACCGCCGTTGTTCTCGTCGCCGCCCGGCTGGTGGATGGCGACGAGCCCTGCCTCCGCGAGGTCCGCGACCAGGATCCGGGCCACGCCCAGCGGCATCGCCAGCAGGGCCGACACCTCCGCCACCGACTTCACCTCGCGGCACAGGTGGCAGATGCGCTGGTGCTCGGGAAGGAGCCCCATGAGCGCTGCCGGGTCGGCCGTGGTGCTGATCAGCGCCTCGATGGCGAGCTGGTAGCGCGGCCGTGTCCGGCCACCGGTCATCGCGTACGGACGTACCAGTGGCTGGTCGCCCTCGTCCTCGTACGGCTCCGCGTACGGATCATGAGAGGCGGTGGGCGGGGTCATGAATCCTCCGGGCGGGACAGCAGGTCGGTCAGTCGTGCCGTCTGAAGAGGCCGGTGGGGGGATTGTGGCGGCCGGACGGTGATTTGGTAACACGGGTGGTGCCGGGGCCGATCAGTGGAGCAGACTGCCTTGTAGCTCAGCGCGCAGGTCGGGCGTGAGCACCGCCCCCGCGCGGTCGACCAGGAGCGCCATCTCGTAGCCGACGAGGCCGATGTCGCACTCCGGGTGAGCGAGAACGGCCAGCGACGAGCCGTCCGAGACGGACATGAGGAAGAGGAACCCGCGTTCCATCTCCACGACCGTCTGTGCCACGTTGCCGCCCTCGAAGATCCGGGACGCCCCGGCGGTCAGCGAGGTCAGCCCGGAGGCGACGGCCGCGAGCTGGTCGGCGCGGTCGCGCGGGAAGCCCTCCGACATCGCCAGGAGGAGTCCGTCGGCGGACACGACGACGGTGTGGGACACCCCTGGGGTGTTGTCCACGAAATTCGTGATCAACCAGTTGAGGTTCTGTGCCGCCTGGCTCATCGGGCTCAACTAACGCTCCTGCTGGTGAGTGGGCCGCGGGTAGCTGCCGGTCTGGTTGGTACCGGCCTGACGGCCCTGTGCGATTCCCCGACGGAGATTGGTCAGCCGGCCGCGTACCTCGTCGGGCGCACGCGATACCTGCGGACCGTTCTGGTGCGACTGCTGCTGAGCCGTGCCCGGGACCAGGTTGGCCCGGGGCACCCGGCGCGGCAGGCCGGAGGTGGTGATACCGCCTGCGGCGGGCTGCCGCACGCGCTCGGCCTGCCGGACGAGGTCGTCGTTCGGCGAGCTGCGCCAGGCGGAGGTGGCGGGCCGCTGGGGGGCCGCCGGGGTCTGGGGCTGGGCCGCCTGCGGCTCCGGGGCCGCGGCCGGGGCGCTCTGCTGCGCCCTCGCCTCGCGGTCGCCGTGGAACCAGTTGGTCTCCAGCGTGTCGTACAGCGGGGTACGGCCGTCGCCGGGGCCGGAGGCCGGGGGCAGGGCCCAACCGTCACCGGGCCGCTGGGCGGCACTCCCGTTGGCGTTGCCCCCCGCGGGCTCCTGGTGGGCGGGACGCTGCTGCGGGGCCGGCGGACGCGGAGCGCCGAAGTCGTTGCCGCCGCGCGCGCCGTTGACCTGCGGGCGGTCGAACTGGCCGGTGGGGGCCGGGTTCTGCTGCTCCGGCAGCCGGTGCTGCCCGGTCGAGCCGTCGTTCCCGTCGTTCGGGTTCGGGTTCTGGACGCCGGGGAACCGGCCGGTCGAGGCCGGGTCGTTCGGGCCGGCCTGACCAGGCTGTGTGCCGAAGACGTCCGAGCGGACGAACGCCCCGCCGTTCTGCTGCGGAGCGGCCTGCTCGGGCCGTGCGAACTGGTCGTCGCGCGAGGCGTTTCCGCCGCCCTGTCCGTACTGGTCCCGGCCGTACTGCTCCTGGGGGTACTGGTCCTGGCCGTACTGGTCCTGGCCGTACTGGTCCCGGCCGTACTGCTCCTGGCCGTACTGGCCCTGTGCGGGCCGGGAGAACAGGCTGTTGTCGTGCTGCTGCTGCTGCTGCTCGGCCCGGTGCGGGGCCGGGGCGTCGAAGTCCGGGCGGGCGAACTCGGCCGTGGCCGCGGGGCCCTGCGCCTCGCCGAGCGCGGGGACCGCGGGCATCTCGGTGGTGGCGCCGGGACCCTGACGGTCGTCGAAGCGCGGGGTCCGGTCCGTACGGGAGCTGTCCGGCTCCTCGTGGCCGCGCGGGGCGTCCAGCGAGGCACGGGGCACGGACGGCTGCGCGTTCTCGTCGCTCCAGCTCGGCGTGCGGGGCTGCGGGGTGCCGCCGGGCAGCTCGGCCCGCGGACCGCCGCGCGGCGGCAGCTGCGGACGGCGACCACGCTCGGCGTCGCCCTTCCCGTTGCCGCGGCGCTTGCCGCGCTGCGCGGGCGCCGACGGACCGCGTCCGCCGCCGAAGGCGTCCTGGCCCTGCGGGTTGCCCTGCGGAGCGGAGCCCTGCGGCGCGTTGCTGCCGGCGGCCTGCAAACCCTGCGGCGCACCGGGCGCCTGCCCGGCACCGGCCGGAGCCGGGCGGTTCTGCTGGTGGGGGCCCGCCGGGGCCTGAGGCCCGCGCGGCCCGCCCGGGTGGGAGTCGGCGTCGCGTCCGGGCAGCGCGGCCCGAGGTCCCTGTGCGGCACCGAGCCGGCCGCCGCCCGGCGCACCGGCACCGAGGGCACCGCCGCCACCGAAGGCGCCGCCCCCGAGAGCGCCACCGCCCTGGCCGCCACCGCGCCGGGCCGCCGCGACACCGGCCGCCGCCTGGGCCGCGGCCGGGCCGCCGCCCGAGGGGCCCTGACCGGGCTTGGGCTGCGGCTTGCGGCCGCCCTGGGCGACATCGACGGGCAGCATGACCAGCGCGGTCGTGCCACCGGAGTCGGACGGACGCAGCTGGATGCGGATGCCGTGGCGCTGCGAGAGCCGGCCGACCACGAACAGACCCATGCGGCGGGAGACCGAGACGTCCACGGTCGGCGGCGAGGCCAGCCGCTCGTTGATCGCGGCGAGGTCCTCGGGGGAGAGGCCGATGCCGGTGTCGTGGATCTCGATCAGCACCCGGCCGTCGGGCAGCGCGTGACCGGTGACCTTGACCTTGGTCTGCGGGGAGGAGAACGAGGTCGCGTTCTCCAGCAGCTCGGCGAGCAGGTGCACGAGGTCGTTGACCACGCGGCCGGCGACCTCGGTGGTCGGCACGGAGGCCAGCTCGATGCGCTCGTACTGCTCCACCTCGGAGGCGGCGGCACGGAGCACGTCGACCAGCGGCACCGGCCGGGTCCAGCGCCGGCCGGGCTCCTCACCGGCGAGGACGAGGAGGTTCTCACCGTTACGGCGCATGCGCGTCGCGAGGTGGTCGAGCTTGAACAGCGAGGACAGCTGGTCCGGGTCGGCCTCGCGGGACTCCAGCTCGGAGATGAGCGAGAGCTGACGCTGGATGAGGCCCTGGGAGCGGCGCGAGAGGTTGGTGAACATCGCGTTGACGTTGCCCCGCAGCAGGGCCTGCTCGGCGGCGAGGCGGACCGCCTCGCGGTGCACGTCGTCGAAGGCCGCGGCCACGCGGCCGATCTCGTCCCGGGAGTGCACGCCGACCGACTCCACCGAGGTGTCGACGTCCTGCGGGTCGGTCTCGGAGAGCTGCTTGACGAGCTCGGGCAGGCGGTCCTGGGCGACCCTGGTCGCGGTGTCCTCCAGGCGGCGCAGCGAGCGGATCATGGACCGCGCCACGACGAAGGCGCCGACCAGCGAGACACCGAGCACGAGCAGGATGATCACACCGGAGATGATCGCCTCGCGCTCGGACTCGCTGCGCAGCTCGCGGGCCTGCTGCTCCATGTCCTCCAGCAGCTTGAGCTCGATGTTCTTCATCTGCTGGATCTTGGTGGAGCTGTCGTCCAGCCAGTCCTGGTACGAGCGGACCTTCAGGTCGTCCAGACCGTTGGCCTGGCCGAGCGCGCGGCCGGCGTACTGGTCGGAGGACTCGATCACCGGGTTGCCCTCGGAGATCGGCTTGAGGAGTTCCTCGGCGCCGTCGCCGTAGATGCTGGTGAAGCTGCGGACCTCGGAGGTCTGGCTCTGGAGGGCCGACTGGGCGTAGAGCCGGTCGTTCTCGGTGAGCTTGCCCTTGCTCGTGTTGTTCGCCGGGAGCGCGGCCGCGAGGACGGCGCGCTGGATGGAGGCGTACTCCTTGGCCGAGGAGAAGGCCGACAGGGCGCGCGTGCGCTGGATCATGTCGGGGTTGCTGGTCGCCTCCGCCATGTCCTGCGAGAGGTCGAGCAGGTGGGTGATCAGGCGGTGGTAGGCCTCGACGGTCTGGGTCGAGTTGTCCTTCGCCTGATAGGCAGTGCTGCGGATCTTGTTCAGGCCGTTGAGGTCGCTCGCGAGGCCGACGAGGCTGTCGCGGACGCCGACGAGGTTGCCGTCCTTGCTGGCGGCGTCGATCTCCTCGGAGTTGTCCAGGAAGTTCTTCAGGGCCCGGTCGGTCTTCTCCCGGTCGCCCTTGACGGCGATCGCGCTGGAGGTCGAACCGTGCGCCAGCGGACCGGCGGACTGGTCGCGCTCCTCCTGGAGGGCGGCGGCCAGCTCGGTGGCCTGCTTGGTCATCTCCGTCAGCAGCTTCATGTTGTCGAGCTGCTGGATGTCGTCCATCGACTGGCTGATGCGCATCGCGCCCAGCGAGGTGGCCGCGACCACGGGAAGCGCGAGCAGCGACACCAGACGGGTCGAGATCCGCCAGTTGCGCAGGGCTATTCGCGGGCCGGGTCCGGTCGATGCCTTGGCCGGCTTCGCGGACGGCTGCTGACCGGACGCGGACGAGGCGGGCCGGCCGGGGCGTCCGGTGCCGTCCCCGCCGTCGCCGGACGGGGCCTGGCCCGGGCTCTGGGCGTGCTGGGGCGAGGAGCTGACGGCCTTGGGGCCAGTCCCGCCGTGCGGCTCCGGCTCCGCCGAAGCGCTGCCATCCCTCTTGAAACGTCCCTGCACTAGCGTCGCAACCTCTGGACCAGGCGCCCGGCCGCGTGAACGGCTGGGCACGGTGTCGGCGTCATAGGGGCGCCCTGAATTACGCCCCCGTGGTGGTCGTGAGTGACCGGCGCTGGTTCCCCCTTCTCGCCGCCGCTCGGCGCTGGTGTGCGCCCCCTGTGCACCGGCTCGATCCCGCAGCGGTCCGTGAGATTCCAGCACAGTGCCGGATCTCCAACAAGGCCCGTGAGCCAGGCCGTGACCTAGGTGACAGCACGTGAGGGCCGAGTCACCGGACGTAGAAAATGATCACCCGCAAATGGGGCGTATGCCCGCGAGTCGCCGGGGGCCGAAAGGTGTCCCAGTCGACATGATCAGGAGCGGAATGATGGGTTCAGATGGGCAATGTCTGTTTCGTCAGGGTGTTACGCAAGCCGGAATTGACCGGTTTGACCCTTGATAAGTGAGCAAACTCACACGCAGATCACGCACCCTGCTCGGGTCGAGGGGGAATCGCATGTTTAGCCTGACGCTTTACAGAGAAGGCAAAACCGACAACCCGCGCCATCGGAGGGCTTCTTGCGGCCCCCGGGCGCCCGGACATGACAGGGTCTCGTTCAACCGTGAAGACGACGATGATGTTCCACAAGATCGCCAACCCGCGACGCACGACGCTGGCGCACCTCGCCGGCGCCGACGAGCTGCAGACGCCCCAGCAGCCGGAGCACGCCGTCGAGCTCCCCACCCAGACCGCCAACCCCCGGCGCACCGTCCTGATGGAGATCCCCGTCGCGGCCTCCGCCGCACAGTAGTACGCCGGCCGTCCGACCTTCGGCCGGCCCCACGAGCACCCGGGCGCCCGCGCGCCGGACCGCCACCCCCGAGGGCCACGGCAGGCGATGCGCGAGGCGCCCGCCCTGTGCCGCGTTAGCCTGGAGCGTCAGACTCCAGCCAGCTCAGCAAGGGGCCAAGCAACCCGTGCGCATCGCCAGGTTCTCCATCGACGGGAACGTCGCCTTCGGCGCGGTCGAGGGCGACCAGCCGGACCAGCTCGTCCTCGACATCATCAAGGGCATCCCGTTCGCGGACTTCGAGCTCTCCGGCACCAAGGTGCCCCTGAGCAAGGTGCGGCTCCTGCCGCCCGTCCTCCCCAACAAGGTCGTCGCCTTCGGCCGCAACTACGCCGAGCACGCCCGCGAACTCGGCAACGAGGTGCCCGACGCCCCGTTCGCCTTCTTCAAGCCGTCCACCTCGGTCATCGGGCACGGCGACGCCATCCAGTACCCCTCCTTCTCCGAGGAACTGCACCACGAGGCCGAGCTCGCCGTCGTCATCGGCCGCATGTGCCGCGAGGTCCCGCGCGACCGCGTCAAGGACGTGATCTTCGGCTACACCTGCGCCAACGACGTCACCGCCCGCGACGTGCAGCGGCGCGAGAAGCAGTGGGCCAGGGCCAAGGGCTTCGACTCCTCCTGCCCGCTGGGCCCCTGGGTGGAGACGGACCTCGCCCTCGCCGCCGCGGCCGACCTGACCATCCAGCTCACGGTCAACGGCACCCAGCGCCAGCTCGGCCGCACCAGCGAGATGATCCACTCCATCGAGGACCTGATCGTCAACATCTCCGAGGCCATGACGCTGCTGCCCGGCGACGTGATCCTCACGGGCACCCCGGCCGGAGTCGGGCCCCTGCACGTCGGCGACGAGGTCGCCGTCACCATCGAAGGCATCGGCACTCTCACCAACAAGGTTGTCAAGCGTGGCTAGCGCACCCACCCCAGCAGTCCGTGTCCGTTTCTGCCCCTCGCCCACCGGCAACCCCCATGTGGGCCTGGTCCGCACCGCCCTGTTCAACTGGGCCTTCGCCCGGCACCACCAGGGCACCCTGGTCTTCCGCATCGAGGACACCGACGCGGCCCGCGACTCCGAGGAGTCGTACCAGCAGCTCCTGGACTCGATGCGCTGGCTGGGCTTCGACTGGGACGAGGGCCCCGAGGTCGGCGGCCCGCACGCGCCGTACCGCCAGTCGCAGCGCATGGACATCTACAAGGACGTCGCCGCCAAGCTGCTCGACGCCGGCCACGCCTACCGCTGCTACTGCTCCCAGGAGGAGCTGGACACCCGCCGCGAGGCCGCCCGCGCCGCGGGCAGGCCGTCCGGCTACGACGGCCACTGCCGCGACCTGAGCGACGCCCAGGTCGAGGAGTACACGGCGCAGGGCCGCGAGCCGATCGTCCGCTTCCGGATGCCCGACGAGACCATCACCTTCACGGACCTCGTCCGCGGCGAACTGACCTTCACCCCGGAGAACGTCCCGGACTACGGCATCGTCCGCGCCAACGGCGCCCCCCTCTACACGCTGGTCAACCCGGTCGACGACGCGCTGATGGAGATCACCCACGTCCTGCGCGGCGAGGACCTGCTCTCCTCCACCCCGCGCCAGATCGCCCTGTACAAGGCGCTGACCGAGCTGGGGATCGCCAAGGAGACCCCCGCCTTTGGGCACCTGCCGTACGTCATGGGGGAGGGCAACAAGAAGCTCTCCAAGCGCGACCCGCAGTCGAGCCTGAACCTCTACCGGGAGCGCGGCTTCCTCCCCGAGGGCCTGCTCAACTACCTCTCCCTGCTCGGCTGGTCGCTCTCCGCCGACCAGGACATCTTCTCGATCGAGGAGATGGTCGCGGCCTTCGACGTCACCGACGTCAACCCCAACCCGGCCCGCTTCGACCTCAAGAAGTGCGAGGCGATCAACGCCGACCACATCCGCATGCTCGACGTGAAGGACTTCACCGAGCGCTGCCGCCCGTGGCTGAAGGCGCCCGTGGCCCCCTGGGCGCCGGAGGACTTCGACGAGGCCAAGTGGCAGGCGGTCGCCCCGCACGCGCAGACCCGCCTGAAGGTCCTCTCCGAGATCACGGACAACGTCGATTTCCTCTTCCTGCCGGAGCCGGTCACCGACGAGGCGAGCTGGGCGAAGGCCATGAAGGAGGGCTCGGACGCCCTGCTGCGCACCGCCCGCGAGAAGCTCGACGCGGCCGACTGGACGTCCCCCGAGTCCCTCAAGGAGGCCGTCCTGGCCGCCGGCGAGGCACACGGCCTCAAGCTCGGCAAGGCCCAGGCCCCCGTCCGCGTCGCCGTCACCGGCCGCACCGTCGGCCTGCCGCTCTTCGAGTCCCTGGAGGTCCTGGGCAAGGAGAAGGCGCTGACGCGGATCGACGCGGCGCTCGCGAGGCTGGCGGCCTGACGCCCGCACCCCGTGACAGGGGCGGCACCCGGACCCCGGGGGCCGCCCCTTCGTCGTACCGGCGGACAGGCCCCCGGCCCGCGCGTTACCGTCGGATCATGAGCATCCGCGCCGTGGTCTGGGACGTCGACGACACCCTCTTCGACTACACCACCGCCGACCGCGAGGGCATGCGCGCCCACCTGGTGGCGGAGGGACTGCTCGCCGGCCACGGCGGGGCCGAGGAGGCCCTCGTGCGCTGGCGGGAGATCACCGAGCAGCAGTGGGGCCGGTTCGCGGCCGGGGAAGTCGACTTCGTCACACAGCGGCGCGACCGCACCCGCGTCTTCCTGGGCCGGCCGGAGCTGACGGATGCCGAGGCCGACCACTGGTTCCAGCGCTACGTCACGCACTACGAGGCCGCCTGGTCCCTCTTCCCGGACGTCCTGCCCGTCCTCGACGCCCTCGCCGAGAGCCACCGGCACGCCGTGCTCTCCAACTCCAGCCTCGTCGTCCAGGACCGCAAGCTGCGCGTGCTCGGCGTCCACGACCGCTTCGAGGCCGTCCTGTGCGCCGCTGAGCTGGGCGTCTCCAAGCCCGAGCCCGACGCCTTCCTGGCGGCGTGCGACGCCCTCGGCCTCCCGCCGCACGAGGTGGCCTACGTCGGAGACCACCCGGAGATCGACGGACGCGGCGCCGCGGACGCCGGGCTGCTCTCGGTGTGGATCGACCGGGGCGGCGTGTACGCGACCGTCGACCCGCCGACCGGCCCGCGCCGCATCGCCTCCCTCGCCGAACTCCCCGCCCTCCTCGGTGCCGATACTCGTTTTGGAGCCCCGTCCACCTTCGGGTAATGTTCTTCCTGCGCCGCCGGAGAGCGGGCCGAAAGGCCGGTAACCGGAAGCGCAAAGCTAGAACAGAGCCCCACAGGGGCTTGCGTTCCAGTGGCCTATGGTGTAATTGGCAGCACGACTGATTCTGGTTCAGTTAGTCTTGGTTCGAGTCCAGGTAGGCCAGCTCGCAGAGCTCATCTGCGCCGCGGAGATCATCCGCAAAGCCCCCGTTGTGTAGCGGCCTAGCACGCTGCCCTCTCAAGGCAGTAGCGCCGGTTCGAATCCGGTCGGGGGTACAGATCCTTCCCGCGGGGACGGTCAGGGTAGCTCCCGCCGACCTCGATGCAGGATCGCTAGGGCCCCCGTTGTGTAGCGGCCTAGCACGCCGCCCTCTCAAGGCGGTAGCGCCGGTTCGAATCCGGTCGGGGGTACAAACTGGTCTAAACCACATTGGTCTATGGTGTAATTGGCAGCACGACTGATTCTGGTTCAGTTAGTCTAGGTTCGAGTCCTGGTAGACCAGCTCGGATCTGCGGAGTGCGGTATTCAGCGCCTGCAAGATCCTCGCCCCCGTTGTGTAGCGGCCTAGCACGCCGCCCTCTCAAGGCGGTAGCGCCGGTTCGAATCCGGTCGGGGGTACGAGTCTCAAGGGGGCTCCCGTTCACACGGGAGCCCCCTTCGGCGTTCCCGGACCCGTGCCGTAGTCGACGGCCCCGCGCGACGAGGGCTTCGGCATGCGCGGAGCGGGCCCGCCGCGGCGTTGGGGCGGGCCCGCTCCGGTCGCGTACGAGGCGAGGTCAGCCGGTGCGGCGCAGGGCCTCGGAGAGCCGGCCGGCGGCGTCGATGATCGCCTGGGCGTGCATCCGGCCCGGGTGGCGCGTGAGGCGCTCGATGGGGCCGGAGACGGACACGGCGGCCACCACGCGGTTGGAGGGGCCGCGCACGGGCGCGGAGACGGACGCGACGCCCGGCTCCCGCTCGCCGATGGACTGGGCCCAGCCGCGCCGCCGCACCCCGGAGAGCGCCGTCGCCGTGAAGCGGGCGCCCTGCAGCCCGCGGTGGAGGCGCTCGGGCTCCTCCCAGGCCATCAGGATCTGCGCCGAGGACCCGGCCTTCATGGTGAGCGTGGAGCCGACCGGGACCGTGTCCCTGAGGCCCGACAGACGCTCGGCCGCGGCCACGCAGATGCGCATGTCGCCCTGGCGGCGGTAGAGCTGGGCGCTCTCGCCCGTGACGTCCCGGAGGTGGGTGAGCACCGGGCCGGCGGTGGCGAGCAGACGGTCCTCGCCGGCCGCCGCGGCCAGTTCGGCCAGGCGCGGGCCGAGGATGAACCGGCCCTGCATGTCGCGCGCCACCATACGGTGGTGTTCCAGCGCCACGGCCAGGCGGTGGGCCGTGGGTCGTGCCAGTCCGGTCGCCGCGACCAACCCCGCGAGGGTGGCCGGACCGGACTCCAGAGCGCTCAGGACGAGGGCCGCCTTGTCCAGAACGCCGACGCCGCTACTGTTGTCCATGCAACGATACTCCCGTCTCACTCTGTGAAACGCAAGTTCAATTTTCCGTGGAACCCGCCACTCTTGATGGCAAGAAGTCACAACGGCCCGTGACGAAAGGGCCTGGCGGCGGTTGCCCGGATACAGGGGTGCGGGCGTCGTCTCCTCAAGATCTCTAGTTGGGTCGGCGCCTTGTCGCCGGCCGGAGGGAAAGCGATGGGTAGGACACTCGCGGAGAAGGTCTGGGACGACCACGTCGTCCGGCGCGCCGAGGGCGAGCCCGACCTCCTCTTCATCGATCTGCACCTGCTGCACGAGGTGACCAGCCCGCAGGCCTTCGACGGCCTCCGCAAGGGCGGCCGCCCGGTGCGCCGGCTCGACCTGACCATCGCCACCGAGGACCACAACACCCCGACGCTCGACATCGACAAGCCCATCGCGGACCCGGTCTCCCGGGTCCAGCTGGAGACGCTGCGCAAGAACTGCGCGGACTTCGGCGTCCGGCTGCACCCGCTGGGTGACGTCGAGCAGGGCGTCGTGCACGTCGTGGGCCCGCAGCTGGGACTGACCCAGCCCGGCACCACCGTGGTCTGCGGTGACTCGCACACCTCCACGCACGGCGCGTTCGGCGCGCT
Organism: Streptomyces sp. NPDC041968; assembly: GCF_055589025.1. Classification (NCBI taxonomy): domain Bacteria; kingdom Bacillati; phylum Actinomycetota; class Actinomycetes; order Kitasatosporales; family Streptomycetaceae; genus Streptomyces; species Streptomyces sp. NPDC041968. The sequence continues at coordinate 128,395 of NZ_JBVJCB010000011.1, forward strand.
GGCCTTCGGCATCGGCACCTCCCAGGTCGAGCACGTGCTGGCCACCCAGACGCTGCCCATGGTCCGCCCGAAGACCATGGCGATCACCGTCAACGGCGCGCTGCCGGACGGGGTCACGGCCAAGGACCTCATCCTGGCGATCATCGCGAGGATCGGCACGGGCGGTGGCCAGGGCTACGTCCTGGAGTACCGCGGCGAGGCCATCGAGAAGCTGTCGATGGAGGCCCGCATGACCATCTGCAACATGTCGATCGAGGCCGGCGCCCGCGCGGGCATGATCGCCCCCGACGAGACCACCTTCGCCTACCTCCAGGGCCGCCCGCACGCCCCCGAGGGCGCCGACTGGGACGCGGCCGCCGAGTACTGGAGGACGCTGCGCACGGACGACGACGCCGAGTTCGACGCCGAGGTCGTCATCGAGGCCGCCGAGCTGTCGCCGTTCGTCACCTGGGGCACCAACCCGGGGCAGGGCGCACCGCTTTCCGCCGCCGTCCCCGACCCGGCTTCGTACGTGGACGCCTCGGAGCGCTTCGCCGCCGAAAAGGCGCTGGAGTACATGGGGTTGGAGGCCGGACAGCCGCTGCGGTCCATCAAGGTGGACACCGTCTTCGTAGGTTCCTGCACCAACGGCCGCATCGAGGACCTGCGGGCCGCCGCCGAGATCGTGCGGGACCGCAAAGTCGCCGACGGCGTACGCATGCTGGTCGTCCCCGGCTCCGCGCGGGTGGGCCTGCAGGCCGTCTCGGAGGGGCTGGACGTGGTCTTCAAGGAGGCCGGGGCCGAATGGCGGCACGCGGGCTGCTCGATGTGCCTGGGCATGAACCCGGACCAGCTCGCCCCCGGTGAGCGCTCGGCGTCCACCTCCAACCGCAACTTCGAGGGACGGCAGGGCAAGGGCGGCCGCACCCACCTGGTGTCGCCGCAGGTCGCGGCCGCGACGGCGGTCCTGGGCCACCTGGCCTCCCCGGCCGACCTGTCCGCCGCCGACGTCCCCACGCCCGCTGGAGTCTGAGAGTCATGGAAGCATTCACCAAGCACACCGGCCGGGCCGTCCCGCTGCGCCGCAGCAACGTCGACACCGACCAGATCATCCCCGCCCACTGGCTCAAGAAGGTGACGCGGGACGGATTCGAGGACGGGCTGTTCGAGGCCTGGCGCAAGGACGCGTCCTTCGTCCTCAACCAGCCCGAGCGGCAGGGTGCGACCGTGCTGGTCGCCGGCCCCGACTTCGGCACCGGTTCCTCCCGTGAGCACGCCGTCTGGGCTCTGCAGAACTACGGCTTCAAGGCCGTGATCTCCTCCCGCTTCGCCGACATCTTCCGTGGCAACTCGCTGAAGAACGGCCTGCTCACGGTGGTCCTCGACCAGAAGACCGTCGACGCGCTGTGGGAGCTGACCGAGCGGGACCCCCAGGCCGAGATCACCGTCGACCTCGAGGCCCGCGAGGTGCGCGCCGAGGGCGTCACCGCCTCCTTCGAGCTGGACGAGAACTCCCGCTGGCGGCTGCTGAACGGGCTGGACGACATCTCGATCACCCTCCAGAACGAGCCGGAGATCGCCGCGTACGAGGCCAAGCGGCCGTCGTTCAAACCGCAGACGCTCCAGGTGTGAGCCCGGGGCCTCCACGGAGGCCCCGCAAGGTCGAGTTTCGGCCACCCGACACCCCCGCCGTACCCCCGATCGGACCGATCGGGGGTACGGCTGTTTTCGGGGCCGGTCCCGGCCGGGTGAGCCGGACGAGTCCGTCAACGTCCCACGTTAGAGGCGTGGTTGCCGGGGTAGGCAGGTAGTGGAGGCGCGCCTTCCGGGGGCGCCCAGGAGGCCGTTCGAGGCGGCAGTTGCCCCCTGCGCAGGCGACAACTCGCCCCAGATGGCACAATCTGTGCATGGACCACGACGGCCAACTCGAGCTCTATACGGCGGTCGCGGTCCGGCTCAAGGAAGCGCACACAAGAGTGCGCGCACTGCAAGTCCCGGAGGGCGTACGGATGGCGCTGACCCGGAAGCTGCTGGTCATTACGGCCGCGGCCAAACACGATCTCGCCGGTGCGGCAGGGCGCCTGGATCGGTTCATCGCGGACCTCGACGAGGGGCGATTCCCCGACGAGGAAGGCTGAATGAGCCGGGACCGCCCGAGTCCGTTGCGGCACAAGGGTGATTAGCCCGTTTCGTGTTTGATTTGCGGTATATATCTGCCTAACGTGCGAAAAAGCTTGAACACATTCGTTCTGGCGATGTCTCCGAAGGGGAAGACGTGAACAAGGCGCAGCTCGTAGAAGCGATTGCCGACAAGCTGGGCGGCCGACAGCAGGCCGCCGACGCTGTCGACGCGGTCCTGGACGCCCTCGTCCGTGCAGTGGTCGCGGGTGACCGGGTCTCGGTCACCGGCTTCGGTTCCTTCGAGAAGGTCGACCGTCCGGCCCGCTACGCCCGCAACCCGCAGACGGGCGAGCGGGTTCGGGTCAAGAAGACCTCCGTACCCCGCTTCCGTGCTGGTCAGGGCTTCAAGGACCTGGTGAGCGGCTCGAAGAAGCTCCCGAAGAACGACATCGCGGTCAAGAAGGCTCCCAAGGGCAGCCTGTCCGGCCCGCCGCCCACCATCTCCAAGGCCGCGGGCAAGAAGGCCGCCGCCAAGAAGGCCACGGGCGCCGCGAAGAAGACCACGGGCGCGGCCAAGAAGACGACCGCGGCGGCGAAGAAGACCACGGCGAAGAAGACCACGGGCGCGGCGAAGACGGCGACGGCGAAGAAGGCCCCCGCCAAGAAGTCCCCCGCCAAGACCACCACCGCGGCGGCCAAGAAGACCACGGCGAAGAAGGCCCCCGCGAAGAAGGCGACGGCCACGAAGGCTCCCGCCAAGAAGTCGACCGCGCGCAAGACCACCGCCAAGAAGGCCACCGCCCGCAAGAAGTAGCAGCACGCGGCCGGCGGCGTCCGGCAGGCGGACGGGCACAGGGCACATACGCGCCGGGCCGGACTCCCTCACGGAGTCCGGCCCGCGGCGTGTCCGGCGGTCACAAGGTCCGGAGCCTCAGAAGGTCTGGAGCGTCACCAGGGTGATCCGGCGGTCGGCGCCCGCGCCCTCGCTCTCGACGCGGACCCGCTGACCGGGTCGCAGCAGTCTCAGGCCCCCCGCGTCGAACGCCGCCGCGTCGAAGGGCACCGGAGTGCCGTCGTCCAGCAGCACCTGCCCGCTGCGGCTCTCGGGGTCGTACGTGTACGCGGTCGCCTGCATGCCCGCAGCCTACTGCCCGGCGATCAGCAGCCGCGCCGCGACCGCGGCCGTCCGGGGCCCCACGCCCAGCACCAGCGCGGTGCGCAGATCGTCGCCGGTGTCGACGTCCTGCCGTACGGAGTCCACCGAGTCGAGGCGCAGTTCCGCGGCGCCGGACGCGCGGTGACGGACCCGGGAATCCGGACCGAAAGCGGGGGCCAGTTCACGGCCCGGCGCGGCGGCCAGCAGGGTGGTGCCGATTCCCGCCGCGTCCGGGAGAAAAGCGCGCGGGAATTGCGCGGCCGCCGTCAGTACCCGCGTCAATTCCGCCGGGCGAAGTGCGGGGAGATCGGCGTTGAGCGCGGCCACCGGGCTTGTGGGGTGTGCGGCCCGGACGAACGCCGCCCCGTGCGCCAGCGCGGCGTTGAGCCCGCTGCCCGGCTCGTCCGGAACGACCCCGGCGCCCAGTTTCGCCAGGGCCCGCCCCGCCCGCGCGTCATCCGTGACTACTGCCACATCCGCCACCGCCGGGCAGGCCAGCGCGGCCGCCACCGTGTCCTGTGCGAAGGCGAGCGCGAGACCGGGCCGAACCCCGTCGTGCGCGGTGTCGGACAGCCTGCTCTTGGCCCGGGCGAGGGGCTTCACGGGTACGACCAAGGTCCACTGCACGAGCGTTCCGTCCTTCTCTCGTCGCCGCCATTGTCACCCGGGAGACCTGGCGGTTCACTCGCCGGGGCGTACGGTGTTCTCGACAGACGGGCGGCCCGGGGCGACACTTGTCCGGCCCCAGGCCCTGGAGGAGAGGTGTCAGCGTGCCCCGCCGCAGAATCGGCTTCTGGTACCGCTTCGCCGCGGTGATCTGCAAACCTCCGCTGGTGGTTCTGATCAAGCGGGACTGGCGGGGAATGGAGAACATTCCGGCCGACGGTGGATTTATCACCGCCGTGAACCACAATTCGCACGTCGACCCCTTCGCGTACGCGCACTACCAGTACAACACCGGCCGCGTCCCACGATTCCTGGCGAAGAGCGGACTCTTCCGGAAGGGCTTCGTCGGCGCCGCGATGCGGGGCACCGGACAGATCCCCGTCTACCGCGAGAGCACGGACGCGCTCAGCGCCTTCCGGGCCGCGATCGACGCCGTGGAGCGCGGCGAGTGCGTCGCCTTCTACCCCGAGGGCACGCTGACCCGCGACCCGGACGGCTGGCCGATGACCGCCAAGACCGGTGCCGCGAGGGTCGCCCTGCAGACCAAGTGCCCGGTGATCCCGGTCGCCCAGTGGGGCTGCAACGAACTGCTGCCGCCGTACGCGAGGAAGCCGAACCTCCTCCCGCGCAAGACCCATCGCGTGGTCGCGGGCCCGCCGGTCGACCTGTCGCGGTTCTACGACCAGGAGATGACCGCGGACGTGCTGAAGGAGGCCACCGAGGTCATCATGGCCGCCATCACCCGCCAGCTGGAGGAGATCCGCGGCGAGAAGGCCCCCGACACGCCCTACGACCCGCGCCGCGAGCGGATCGAGCAGCGCCGCCGCACGCAGGCGCAGTCGGGGACGGCCGAGATGGGGACCGCCCGGACGAGGACGGCCCGGACGAGGACGGCCCGGGCGCGGGCGGCACAGGCACCGACGCACGGGCAGCAGGCAGAAGGGCAGAGCGCGTGAGCAACCCCGTCAAGGCGGCCGTCTTCGGCACCGGATCGTGGGGCACGGCCTTCGGCATGGTGCTCGCCGACGCGGGATGCGACGTCACCCTGTGGGGTCGCCGCGCCGAACTCGCCGAGGCCGTCAACTCCACCCGGACCAACCCGGACTACCTGCCCGGGGTGGAACTCCCCGCCGGCCTGCGGGCCACCACCGACGCCGCCGAGGCCGCGCGCAACGCCGACTTCACGGTCCTGGCGGTCCCGTCCCAGACCCTGCGCGCCAACCTCGCCGACTGGACGCCCCTGCTGGCGCCCGGCACGGTCCTGGTGTCCCTCATGAAGGGCGTCGAACTCGGCTCCGCGATGCGGATGAGCGAGGTGATCGACGATGTCGCGAAGGTCGGCGCCGAGCGCATCGCCGTGGTCACCGGACCCAACCTGGCGCGGGAGATCGCCGCCCGGATGCCGGCCGCCGCCGTGGTCGCCTGCCCCGACGACTCCGTCGCCCAGCGCCTCCAGACCGCCTGCCACACCCCGTACTTCCGCCCGTACACCAACACCGACGTCGTCGGCTGCGAGCTGGGCGGCGCCGTGAAGAACGTGATCGGGCTGGCCGTCGGCATCGCGGACGGCATGGGCCTCGGCGACAACGCGAAGGGTTCGCTCATCACGCGCGGTCTCGCCGAGACCACCCGCCTCGGGGTCGCCCTCGGCGCCGACCCGCTGACCTTCTCCGGACTGGCCGGGCTCGGCGACCTGGTGGCGACCTGCTCCTCGCCGCTGTCCCGCAACCACACCTTCGGCACCAACCTCGGCAAGGGCATGACCCTCCAGGAGACCATCGCGGTCACCCGGCAGACCGCCGAGGGCGTCAAGTCCTGCCAGTCGGTGCTGGATCTGGCCCGCGGGTACGGCGTCGACATGCCCATCACCGAGACGGTCGTCGCGATCGTCCACGAGGGGAAGGCCCCGGTGGTGGCGGTCAAGGAGCTGATGTCGCGCAGCGCCAAGCCGGAGCGGCGCTGAGCGGTACCACAACGGCGGCGACCCCGGGGCCCCCGGCGACACTGAGCGATGCCGGATCGACGCTGAGCGACCCCGCCGAGCCACCCGGGCGACGCCCGCGCCACGCGGCCCCGCCGACGCTGTCTCGCGGCACCGCGGGCGGGTACTCTCAACGCGATATGAGCACCGAGAACCTCCCCCAGAGCCCCGAGCAGAGCCCGGAGCAGCCGCCTCGCAAGCCGCGTGTGGCCGTCGTGTTCGGCGGGCGCAGCTCCGAACACGGGATCTCCGTGGTCACCGCCGGCGCCGTCCTCGCGGCCATCGACCGCACGAAGTACGACGTCCTGCCGATCGGCATCACCCGCGACGGGCGGTGGGCCCTGACCGCCGACGAACCGGAGCGCATGGCGATCAGCGACCGCCGCACGCCGGACGTCGAGGACCTGGCCGAGTCGACCGAGGGCGGCGTGCTGCTGCCCGTCGACCCCGCGAACCGCGAGGTCGTCTACAGCGAACCCGGCTCGGTGCCCAAGGCGCTGGGCGAGGTCGACGTCGTCTTCCCGGTGCTGCACGGCCCGTACGGCGAGGACGGCACCCTCCAGGGCCTGCTGGAGCTGTCCGGTGTGCCCTACGTCGGCTCGGGTGTGCTCGCCTCGGCCGTCGGCCAGGACAAGGAGTACATGAAGGCGGTGTTCGCCTCCTACGGGCTGAAGGTCGGCCCGTACGTGGTGATCCGGCCGCGGGAGTGGGAGCAGGACCGTTCCGCCGCCCGCAGGAAGCTCGTGGACTTCGCCGGGGAGCACGGCTGGCCGCTCTTCGTGAAGCCCGCGCGCGCCGGTTCCTCCATCGGCATCACCAAGGTCGAGGACCCCTCCGGACTCGACGAGGCGATCGAGGAGGCCCGGCGCCACGACCCGAAGATCCTGGTCGAGGCGACGCTGCGCGGCCGGGAGATCGAGTGCGGGGTGCTGGAGTTCGAGGACGGTCCCCGGGCGTCCGCCCCCGCGGAGATCCCGCCGCCCTCGGAGCACGCGTACTACGACTTCGAGGCCAAGTACATCGACTCCACGCCCGGCGTCGTGCCCGCCCCGCTCACGCCCGAGGAGACCGCCGAGGTCCAGCGGCTCGCCGTGGCGGCGTTCGACGCGGCCTCCTGCGAGGGTCTGGTGCGCGCGGACTTCTTCCTCACCGAGGACGACGAGTTCGTGATCAACGAGATCAACACGATGCCCGGCTTCACGCCGATCTCCATGTACCCGCAGATGTGGCAGGCAAGCGGCGTGAGCTACCCGGAGCTGGTGGACCGGCTGGTCCAGGCGGCGCTGCGGCGGTCCACGGGCCTGCGCTGACCGCTTCCGCGCGTGCACGACGAAGAAGGCGACCCCCTCGGGGGTCGCCTTCTCGCAGTATGATCAGCGGGTTTCCCCAGTCGGCCGCCCGCTGTCCGCAGGTGGCAGTGGCTTGTCCGCGTTCCGCCACAGCTGGTGACCGACGCGCCCGGGACGGGAACCGCCGCCGACGCGCTGTCGTCTGCTGAGGAGCAGCCGACGGCGGCGATCAGCGGTACGGGAGCGAGTGGGCGGAAGGGGGCTAGAGATGAACGACCGGACAGGTCAGCGTACGCGTGATGCCGTCCACTTGCTGGACCTTGGCGACCACCATGCGACCCAGGTCGTCGACGGTGTCGGACTGCGCGCGCACGATGACGTCGTAGGGTCCTGTCACGTCCTCGGCCTGGATCACTCCAGGGATCTTGCTGATCGTCTCGGCGACGGTCGACGCCTTGCCGACCTCCGTCTGGATCAGGATGTACGCCTGTACCACGGAACCTCCAGAGCGGCCACGAGGATCATGTGGGGAAAAGGAACGCCACGGTATCGCGTCGCCGCTCTCCGCGGGGAGACCCGCGGGGTGGCGGCCTCACGAGCCGTGCCGCCGCAACGACACGAGTTGACGATCACCCCGACCGCGGTGACGGTCATTTCGACCGTAACGAGGACAGAGATGACGCGCGACCGGACACGGACAGGGACAGAAGGGGAGCCAAGGCAATGAAGGGCACTGTTGGTGAGCTCGGGGAGTTCGGGCTCATCAGGGAGCTCACCTCCCGTCTCACCACCACGCCGGCGGTCCGGGTGGGCCCCGGCGACGACGCCGCGGTGGTGGCCGCGCCCGACCGCAGGGTGGTGGCCAGTACCGACATCCTCGTCGAGGGGCGGCACTTCCGCCGGGACTGGTCCACCGCGTACGACGTGGGCCGCAAGGCGGCGGCGCAGAACCTCGCCGACATCGCCGCCATGGGTGCCGTGCCGACCGCGCTGCTGCTCGGCCTGGTCGTGCCCGCCGAACTGCCGGTGGCCTGGCCGACCGAGCTGATGGACGGACTGCGCGACGAGTGCCAGGTCGCGGGCGCCTCCGTGGTCGGTGGCGACGTGGTGCGCGGCGACACGATCACCGTCTCCATCACCGCGCTCGGCGACCTGCGCAACCAGGAACCCGTCACCCGGGGCGGCGCCCAGCCCGGTGACCTCGTCGCGGTGACCGGCTGGCTCGGCTGGTCCGCGGCCGGGTTCGCGGTGCTGTCCCGCGGCTTCCGCTCGCCGCGCGCCTTCGTCGAGGCCCACCGGCGTCCCGAGCCGCCGTACCACGCGGGCCCGGCCGCCGCGGGGCTCGGTGCCACCGCGATGTGCGACGTGAGCGACGGACTGATCGCCGACCTGGGTCACATCGCGGAGGCCAGCAAGGTCAGGATCGACGTCCGCTCCGGCCAGATCGACATCCCGTCCCAGATGAACGACATCGGACAGGCCGTCGGCGTCGACCCGATGCAGTGGGTGCTCACCGGGGGAGAGGACCACGCGATCGTGGCCACCTTCCCGCCGGACGTGAAGCTGCCCGCCCGCTGGAAGGTCATCGGTGAGGTCCTCAACCCCTCCGCGCTGCCCCAGGTGACCGTCGACGGGGCGCCCTGGACCAGCAAGGGCGGCTGGGACCACTTCGGGGACGAGGTCGAGGCATGAGGCCGCCCCTGGTCCTGACCGTGGCCGGCTCCGACTCGGGCGGCGGTGCCGGCATCCAGGCCGACCTGAAGACGATGCTCGCCCTCGGCACCCACGGCATGAGCGTGCTCACCGCGGTGACCGCGCAGAACTCCCTCGGGGTGCAGGGCGCCTGGGAGCTGCCCGTGGCGGCCGTGCGGACCCAGTACCGCAGCGTCGTGGACGACATCGGCGTCCAGGCGGTCAAGACCGGCATGCTCTCCTCCGCGGAACTGGTCGAGACCGTCGCCGAATTGATCGGCGGCACGGACGCCCCGGCGGTCGTCGACCCGGTCGGCGTCTCCAAGCACGGGGACGCGCTGCTCGCCGCCTCCGCCCTGGACTCCGTACGCACCAAACTGCTGCCGGTCGCCACCGTCGCCACGCCCAACCTCGACGAGGTCGCCCAACTCACCGGCGTCCGCGTCGAGTCGGACGCCGATCTGCGCCGGGCCGCGGCGGCCGTCCTGGAGTACGGGCCGCGCTGGGTGCTGATCAAGGGCGGTCACCTGCGCGGGGACGCCGTGGACCTGCTCACCGACGGCTCCGAGGGGCACTGGCTGCGCGCCCCGCGCCTGGACAACCGGCACACGCACGGCACCGGCTGCACCCTCGCGTCGGCCGTCGCCTGCGGGCTGGCCAAGGGGCAGCCGGTACCGGAAGCGGTCGCGGCGGCCAAGGCCTACGTCACCGGGGCCATCGGAGCCGGCTTCGCGCTCGGCGGCGGCATCGGACCGGTCGATCACGGATGGGCGCTCCGCCGGGACACCTCCCGGGCCTGACGCCCGAAGCGGCCTCCTCCACGACCGACCGGGGAGGCCGTCGCCGGTCGACCGCGACGAGGCCGCGGCTCAGCCGCTCCGGCAGGGCCCGGTCCGTGCGGGGACGGCAAAAAGCCGGCCCACACGAGGTGGACCGGCTTTGTGCAGCGGACCAGGCAGTGGCCGCGCGCTCAGCTGAGACGCGTCAGCGCGAGACCTTGCCGGCCTTGATGCACGAGGTGCAAGCGTTCACGCGCTTCGGCGTCCCGCCGACCACGGTACGCACACGCTGGATGTTCGGGTTCCAGCGACGAGACGTACGGCGGTGCGAGTGCGAGATGTTGTTGCCGAAGCCCGGCCCCTTGCCACAGACGTCGCAGTTGGCAGCCACGGGTCACTCCAAAGACTTCAGATGCACTTACGGTTGATCCCGGCATGCCGGGAACAAGAACTCGGAGTCGCGAACGATCCGGGATCTGAGTGGCGGTGCCAGGGGGATGGCCCGATCGGGATCGGGCAACCGGAGCAGCATACAACGGCTGCTCCCGTACAACGAAACTACCACGGCAGCTCAGGGGGCCGGCCCCGGCCCTCCACCGGCCGGACCCCCGCGAAGGTCTACGCTGCCGACCACGTCCAGCAGCTCAGGGAGGCGCAGGTGGCGCAGGTGCCGCAGAGGTTCTTCGACGCTCTGGCGGTACGCACCTGGTGCGGTCTTTCGCTGGAGGCACTCGGGCGGGCGCGTGAGGAGATCGACGCGATCAACGTCTACCCGGTCGCCGACGGGGACACCGGCACCAACCTGTACCTGACCGTGGAGTCGGCCGTGGCCGCCGTGGAGGCGGTCTTCGCCGCGCACGCGGTGGACGCCGGGGCGCGGGAGGCGGGCGACGGACCCTCGCTGCCCGAGACCGTGGGCGCGATGGCGCACGGCGCGCTCATCGGCGCCCGGGGCAACTCCGGGACGATCCTCGCGCAGCTGCTGCGCGGCATGGCCCAGGTGCTCACCGCCCGGGGTGAAGCCGCTCACACCGACGGCCAGGGCCTGCGCCTGGCCCTGCGGCACGCGGCCGAATCCGCCCGGCAGGCCGTGGCCCACCCGGTCGAGGGCACCGTCCTGACCGTCGCCTCGGCCGCCGCCGACGCGGCCGACGGGACGGAGGGCGACTGCGCGGAGGTGGCCCGCGCCGCCTACGAGGGCGCCGGCCGGGCGCTCGCCGAGACCCCGGGCCGGCTGCCCGTCCTGCGGCGCGCCGGAGTCGTCGACGCCGGCGGACGCGGCCTCGTGACGCTCCTCGCGGCCCTGGTGGAGACGTTCACGGGCCGCGCACCCGACCCCGGAGCGGCCGTCGCGCCGCTCGCGCGCGTGACGCACGACGCCGAGGTCCTCGCGGGCGAGCACGCCGGAGGAACCGCCGCGGGCGAGTGCGCCGCGGAGGAGGACGCCGGGAACGGGCCCGCCTTCGAGGTGATCTACCTGCTGGAGGCGGAGGACGCGACCGTGGCACGGCTGCGGCAGCGGCTCGACGCCCTCGGGGACTCCCTCGTCGTCGTCGGCGGCGACGGCCTCTGGAACGTCCACGTGCACGTCGACGACGCGGGCGCCGCCGTGGAGGCGGGCGTCGAGGCCGGGCGGCCGTACCGCATCCGGATCACCCACTTCGGGCACGGGGACGTGCACACCACCGGGAGCGGGCGCCCGCCACAGGAGCGCACCCAGCGCGCGGTGGTGGCCGTCGTGCCGGGGGAGGGACTCGCCGGGCTGTACGCCGAGGCCGGCGCGACCACCGTGCTCGCGCGCCCGGGGGAGCCGCCCGTCAGCGGGGAGCTGGTCCAGGCCGTACGGCGGGCGCACGCGCGCGAGGTCGTGCTGCTGCCCAACGACGTCGAGCTGCGCCACACCGCCGCCGCGGCGGCCGAACAGGCCCGCACCGAGGGCGTCCGGGTGGCCCTGATCCCGACCCGCTCCGCCGTCCAGGGCATCGCCGCGCTCGCCGTGCACGAGCCCGGGCGGCGCTTCGACGAGGACGTGGTGGCGATGACCTCGGCGGCCGGCGCCACCCGCTACGCCGAGGTCGCCGTCGCCGAACGGCAGTCCTGGACCACGGCCGGCATCTGCCAGGCCGGTGACGTGCTCGGCCTCGTCGACGGTGACGTGGCCGTGATCGGCGCGGACGTCACGGTGGTCGCCGTGACCGTCCTGGACCGCATGCTCGCGGCCGGCGGCGAGCTGGTCACCCTCGTCCTCGGCGACGAGGCCCCCGAGACCGTCGCCGCCCACCTGGAGGCCCGCGTCCGCGAGGCGTACCTCGCCGTCGACACCGTGGTCTACCGGGGCGGCCGGCAGGGCGCGCCGCTGCTCATCGGCGTGGAGTAGCAGGCCCGTCCCCGGCGTTCGCGGGGAGGTGCGAGGTCATTGTCAGTGGCGTGGTGTGCAATGGATCTCGTGCCCGCACTGCGAGAACCCCTGAAGAAGGTGCTCGGCCCCGCCACCGCGAAGGTGATGGCCGAGCACCTCGGCCTGCACACCGTCGGCGACCTCCTCCACCACTACCCCCGCAGATACGAGGAGCGCGGCCAGCTCACCCACCTCGCCGACCTGCCGATGGACGAGCACGTCACGGTCGTCGCCCAGGTCGCCGACGCCCGCCTGCACACCTTCGCCTCGTCGAAGGCCCCGCGAGGCAAGGGACAGCGCCTGGAAGTGACCATCACGGACGGCCACGGCCGCCTCCAGCTGGTCTTCTTCGGCAACGGCGTGCACAAGCCGCACAAGGAGCTCCTGCCGGGCACCCGGGCGATGTTCGCGGGCAAGGTCTCCGTCTTCAACCGCCGGCTCCAACTGGCCCATCCGGCGTACGAGTTGCTGCACGGCGGTGACGACGACGACCCGGCCGAGAGCGTCGAGTCCTGGGCGGGCGCCCTCATCCCCCTCTACCCGGCCACCGCCAAGCTGGAGTCCTGGAAGATCGGCAAAGCGGTCCAGACGGTGCTGCCCAGCGCGCAGGAGGCCCTCGACCCCCTCCCCGACTCCCTGCGCGAGGGCCGGGCGCTGGTCTCCCTCCCCGAGGCGCTCCTGAAGATCCACCGCCCGCACACCAAGGCGGACATCGACGACGCCCGCGCCCGCCTGAAGTGGGACGAGGCCTTCGTCCTCCAGGTCGCCCTCGCCCGCCGCCGCCACGCCGAGACCCAGCTCCCCGCCGTCCCCCGCAGACCCCGTCCGGACGGCCTGCTCACCGCCTTCGACGACCGCCTCCCCTTCACCCTGACCGACGGCCAGCAGAAGGTCTCCCGAGAGATCTTCGACGACCTGGCCACCGACCACCCGATGCACCGGCTGCTGCAGGGAGAGGTCGGCTCCGGGAAGACGATGGTGGCCCTGCGCGCCATGCTCGCCGTCGTCGACGCGGGCGGACAGGCCGTGATGCTGGCGCCCACCGAGGTGCTCGCCCAGCAGCACCACCGGTCGGTCGTCGAGATGATGGGCGAGCTGGCCGAGGGTGGCATGCTCGGCGGCGCCGAGCACGCCACCAAGGTGGTGCTGCTCACCGGCTCGATGGGCGCCGCCGCCCGCCGCCACGCCCTGCTCGATTTGGCCACCGGCGAGGCCGGCATCGTCATCGGCACGCACGCGCTGATCGAGGACAAGGTGCAGTTCCACGACCTGGGACTCGTCGTCGTCGACGAACAGCACCGCTTCGGCGTGGAGCAGCGCGACGCCCTGCGCGGCAAGGGCAAGCAGCCCCCGCACCTGCTCGTCATGACCGCCACGCCGATCCCGCGCACCGTCGCGATGACGGTCTTCGGCGACCTGGAGACCTCCGTCCTGGACCAGCTCCCGGCCGGACGTTCGCCGATCGCCAGCCACGTCGTCCCGGCCGCCGACAAACCGCACTTCCTGGCCCGCGCGTGGGAACGCGTCCGCGAGGAGGTGTCGGGCGGCCACCAGGGGTACGTCGTCTGCCCCCGTATCGGCGACGAGGACGAGGCACCGAAGAAGGGCTCCGAGCGGCCCGCCGACGGCGACGCGGAGAAGCGGCCCCCGCTGGCCGTCCTCGACGTCGCCGAGCACCTGGCGAAGGGACCGCTCCAAGGCCTGCGCGTCGAGGTCCTGCACGGCCGCATGCAGCCCGACGACAAGGACGCGGTCATGCGCCGCTTCAGCGCCGGGGAGACCGACGTCCTGGTCGCCACCACCGTGATCGAGGTCGGCGTCAACGTCCCCAACGCCACCGCGATGGTGATCATGGACGCCGACCGCTTCGGCGTCTCCCAGCTGCACCAGTTGCGCGGCCGCGTCGGCCGGGGCTCGGCCCCCGGGCTGTGTCTGCTGGTCACCGAGATGCCCGAGGCGAGCCCGGCACGCCAGCGCCTGGCCGCCGTGGCCGGCACCCTCGACGGCTTCGAGCTCTCCCGCATCGACCTCGAACAGCGCCGCGAGGGCGATGTCCTCGGCCAGGCCCAGTCCGGCGCCCGCACCTCGCTGCGGGTCCTCGCCGTCATCGAGGACGAGGAGATCATCGCCGAGGCGAGGGAGGAAGCGGCGGCGGTGGTGGCCGCCGACCCGGAGCTGACCGGCCTGCCCGCCCTCCGGACGGCCCTGGACGCCCTGCTGGACGAGGAGCGGGAGCAGTACCTGGAAAAGGGCTGAAGGCTCCCGCCCCGAGGGACGCGGGCACCGCACGACCGGCCGCGACGGACCCGCGCCCGCCGCGCAGCACGAGCCACCCACCCCTCTCGCCTGCCAGACTGAACGGAACACCCACCCAGGAACACCACCCAGGAACACCCACCCCACGACCAAGGACCCAAGATGACCCGCGTGATCGCCGGCATCGCCGGCGGACGTCGCCTGGCCGTCCCGCCGGGGACCGGCACCCGGCCCACCTCCGACCGCGCGCGCGAGGGCCTCTTCTCCACCTGGCAGTCCCTGCTCGGCGGCCCGCTGGACGGCGAGCGGGTCATCGACCTGTACGCCGGGTCCGGCGCCGTCGGCCTGGAGGCGCTGTCCCGGGGCGCCGGGCACGTCCTGCTCGTCGAGGCCGACGCCCGCGCCGCCCGCACCGTCCGGGAGAACGTGAAGGCGATCGGCCTGCCCGGCGCCGAGGTCCGGGCGGGCAGGGCGGAACAGATCATCCGCACCCCGGCCCCCGCCGAGCCGTACGACATCGTCTTCCTGGACCCGCCGTACGCCGTCTCCGACGACGATCTTCGGGAGATCCTCCTCACACTCCGTACGGAGGGGTGGCTCACCGGGGACGCGCTCGTCACCGTGGAGCGCAGCACCAGGGGCGGCGATTTCCGGTGGCCGGACGGCTTCGAAGCGATCCGGGCCCGTCGCTACGGCGAGGGAACGTTTTGGTACGGTCGCGCCGCCTCTACGTGCGAAGACGCACGATGACACCGGAGAGCGAGGGAACTCAAGTGCGCCGCGCCGTCTGTCCCGGGTCGTTCGACCCGATCACCAACGGACATCTCGACATCATCGCCCGTGCCTCCAGCCTCTACGACGAGGTCTACGTCGCGGTGATGATCAACCAGGCCAAGAAGGGCCTGTTCGAGATCGAGGAGCGGATCGACCTCATCCGCCAGGTCACCGCCGAGTACGGGAACGTGCGCGTGGAGTCCTTCCACGGCCTCCTCGTCGACTTCTGCAAGCAGCGCGAGATCCCCGCCATCGTCAAGGGCCTGCGCGCGGTCAGCGACTTCGACTACGAGCTGCAGATGGCCCAGATGAACAACGGCCTCTCGGGCGTGGAGACCCTCTTCATACCGACCAACCCCACCTACAGCTTCCTGTCGTCCTCCCTGGTCAAGGAGGTCGCCACCTGGGGCGGCGACGTCTCCCACCTGGTCCCGCCGCTGGTCCTCGACGTCCTCACCGAGCGCCTGAAGAAGGACTGAGAGCGCCCCGCACAAAACCCGAGCGCACCTCTCGCGGGCCCCGGGGACTGACAACCCGTCACCCGGTGTCCCCGGGAGACCGCAGGGTCGTACAGTCGTCCCGTCCGTCTCCAACACAGCTGTAGAGAGTGGCGAGCACACGGTGGACGTGCAGAAGAAGCTCGACGAGATCACCGCGATGGTCTCCGGCGCCCGCGCCATGCCCATGTCGGCCTCGTGCGTGGTCAACCGCGCCGAACTGCTCTCCCTGCTGGAGGACCTGCGGGCCGAGCTGCCCGGCTCCCTCGCCCAGGCCCAGGAGCTGATCGGCGACCGCGAGCACTTGGTCGCCCAGGCCCGCCAGGAAGCCGACCGGATCATCGAGAGCGCGCACGCCGAGCGCGGTTCGCTGATCTCCGACACCGAGGTCGCCCGCCGCTCCCAGGCCGAGGCCGACCGGATCCTCGCCGAGGCCCGCCAGGAGGCCGAGGAGGTCCGCGCCGAGGCCGACGACTACGTCGACTCCAAGCTCGCCAACTTCGAGGTGGTCCTCACCAAGACCCTCGGCTCCGTCGGCCGGGGCCGCGAGAAGCTGCTCGGCACCGGACCCGGCCTCGACGAGAACGGCTACGAGGACGAGGACGCCCCCGAGCGCAGCCACGACCCGGAGACCCTGCGCCGCGACGCCGACACCTACGTGGACACCAAGCTCGGCGCCTTCGAGGCGGTGCTGGCCAAGACCCTGGACGCCGTCGGCCGCGGCCGCCAGAAGCTGCACGGCCGGATCGCCAGCGACGACCTCGGTGCCCTCGCCGACGACGCCACCACCGTCCAGCACTCCAGCGACGCCGACTACCTCGCCGGCCTCGCGGCCCTCCCGGACGCCCCCGCCGAGCAGCCCCGGCAGCGCGAGTACGGCGAGCAGCAGCCGGCGGCGGCCCAGGCCGTGCCGGAGGTGCCGGTGCAGCAGCCCGCGTACGGCTACGCGCAGCAGCAGCCCGACCCGTACGCGGACTACCAGCAGACCTACGGCGGCCAGCAGGACCCGTACGGCTACCAGCAGCAGACCGACGCCTATGCCTACCAGGGCTACGAAGCCCACCAGCAGGCGTACGACGGACAGCAGGGCTACGCCCAGCCCCAGCAGCCGCAGCAACCCCCGCAGCCTCCTCAGGCTCAGCCGCAGGCCCTCGACGAGACCAGCCTCTTCGACACCAGCATGATCAGCGCCGAGCAGCTGCGGGCCTACGAGCAAGGACGCGGTCTCTAGGGCCGTCGGCCGCAGGGGTCCGGATTGGGCCGACAGCGCATGGTCCAGTATCCTGGCTCTTCGGTCGCGTGTACGTCCGCGATCGACGCTGCCCGGGAACACCTCAGGGCGGCACCCCCAGCAAGGAAAGACCGAAAGCAGGAATGGTTCTGAACGCGCGCCTCGACCACCGCGACCCCCTCGTGTTCGACACGCACGAGCTGGGACGGCGGCCCGGTGCGCTGCAGCGCCTGACCCGCACGGTCGACGCTCCCCGGGACCTCGGCCTCCAGGGAGTCATCGGAGTGCCGGAAGGCGCTCCGGTGGAACTCGATCTCCGGCTCGAGTCGGTCATGGAAGGGGTGCTCGTCACAGGCACCGCCCGTGCCAAGGCCGAGGGGGAGTGCGTAAGGTGTCTGGAGCCGCTCGAGCAGCAGCTCGAAGCGGACTTCCAGGAGTTGTTCTCGTACCCTGACGCCGACGACCGGGGCCGCCCTGTGGCGGAACCGGGCGACGACGCCGAGGACGACGAGGACAGGCTCTTCATCGAGGACGGACTGATCGGCCTCGAACCCGTGCTGCGTGACGCGGTGGTGCTCGCACTGCCGATGCAGCCGGTGTGCCAGGAAGACTGCCAGGGTCTGTGCTCCGAGTGCGGAGTGCGCCTGTCGGACGACCCGGACCACCACCATGACGCCGTCGACATCCGTTGGGCGGCATTGCAGGGACTCGCCGGTTCACTCGAAGACGGCGAGAAGGACGAGATGAGCGGCGACGGGCCAGAATCCGCGGACGCCGCCGAGAAGCAGGAGAAGTAGCCGTGGCTGTTCCGAAGCGGAAGATGTCGCGCAGCAACACGCGCCACCGCCGGTCGCAGTGGAAGGCTGCGGTCCCCACCCTGGTTGCGTGCGAGCGCTGCCACGAGCCCAAGCAGCAGCACATCGCGTGCCCGTCTTGCGGCACTTACAACAAGCGCCAGGTCCTCGAGGTCTGAGCGGCTGGTGAGAGGCACTGTGTCAGTCCCCAAGAAGGCGGAAGACGCCAAGGCGGACCCACCCGCCAAGAAGAAGGCGGACACCCAGGCCTCGTCCCACACGCTTCTGGAAGGGCGGCTCGGCTATCAGCTCGAGTCCGCCCTTCTGGTGCGTGCGCTGACCCACCGTTCCTACGCGTACGAGAACGGCGGTCTGCCGACGAACGAGCGGCTGGAGTTCCTCGGTGACTCCGTCCTCGGCCTCGTCGTCACGGACACGCTGTACCGCACCCACCCCGACCTGCCCGAAGGCCAGCTGGCCAAGTTGCGGGCCGCGGTGGTCAACTCGCGTGCGCTGGCGGAGGTGGGCCGCGGGCTCGACCTGGGCTCCTTCATCCGGCTCGGCCGGGGTGAAGAGGGCACGGGCGGCCGGGACAAGGCATCGATCCTCGCCGACACCCTCGAAGCGGTGATCGGCGCGGTCTATCTCGATCAGGGCCTCGACGCGGCCTCCGAACTGGTGCACCGCCTGTTCGACCCGCTGATCGAGAAGTCCTCGAACCTCGGCGCCGGCCTGGACTGGAAGACCAGCCTCCAGGAACTCACCGCGACCGAAGGGCTCGGTGTCCCCGAGTACCTGGTCACGGAGACCGGCCCGGACCACGAGAAGACCTTCACTGCTGCCGCCCGCGTCGGAGGCGTCTCGTACGGCACCGGCACCGGCCGCAGCAAGAAGGAGGCGGAGCAGCAGGCCGCGGAATCCGCGTGGCGGGCCATCCGGGCCGCGGCGGACGAGCGCGCCAAGGCGACGGCGGCCCAGTCGGTCGCCGAAGCGGCGGACCTGCCGAGCGCAGACGCCCCGTCGGCCTCCGCCTGACCCGTCCGTTCCACCTGTTGCACGGCACGTCCCGAACGCCCGCCCCTCACCCGGGGCGGGCGTTCGGCTCGTCCGCCGGACCGTCCGAGGGGATGCCATGCCCGAGTTGCCCGAGGTCGAGGTCGTACGGCGCGGCCTGGAGCGCTGGATCGCCCACCGCACCGTCGCCGACGCCGAGGTACTGCACCCGCGCGCGGTACGCCGGCACATCGCCGGTCCCGACGACTTCGCCCACCGTCTGGAGGGCCACCGCATCGGCACGCCGAGCCGCCGCGGGAAGTACCTGTGGCTGCCGCTGGAGGACACCGGTCAGGCGGTCCTCGCGCACCTCGGGATGAGCGGCCAGCTGCTGGTCCAGCCGCACGAGACCCCCGCCGAGAAGCACCTGCGCGTCCGCGTCCGCTTCACCGACTCCCTCGGCACCGAACTCCGCTTCGTCGACCAGCGCACCTTCGGCGGCCTCTCCCTGCACGACACCACGCCCGACGGACTGCCCGACGTCATCGCGCACATCGCCCGCGACCCCCTCGACCCGCTCTTCGACGACGAGGCCTTCCACCTGGCGCTGCGCCGCAAGCGGACCACCATCAAACGGGCTCTGCTCGACCAGTCGCTCATCAGCGGCGTCGGCAACATCTACGCGGACGAGGCCCTGTGGCGCTCCCGCCTGCACTACGAACGCCCCACGGCGACCTTCACCCGCCCCCGTACCACCGAACTCCTCGGCCACGTCCGGGACGTGATGAACGCGGCCCTCGCCGTCGGCGGCACCAGCTTCGACAGCCTCTACGTCAACGTGAACGGCGAGTCCGGCTACTTCGACCGGTCGCTCGACGCGTACGGCCGGGAAGGTCTGCCGTGCCGTCGCTGCGCGACACCGATGCGCCGCCGGCCGTGGATGAACCGCTCCAGCTACTTCTGCCCGAAGTGCCAGCGCCCGCCGAGGATCATCCTGTAGGGGTCCGCCGGGCGTCGTACCGCTCCCGCGAGGCCAGCACCTCGTCCATCCGCCCCTCCAGGCACTGGATGAGCGCGATCAGCCGCTCGGCCACCGCACGCCCCAGGTCCGTGAGCTCGTAGTCCACGCGGGGCGGGTTGGTCGGCTGGGCCTCGCGGTGCACCAGGCCGTCACGCTCCAGGGCGTGCAGCGTCTGGGCCAGCATCTTCTCGCTGACGCCGTCGACGCGGCGCCGCAACTCGTTGAAGCGCAGGGTGCCCTCGAACAGCGCGCCGAGCGTCAGCGCGCCCCAACGGCCCGTGACGTGCTCCAGGGTGCCGCGCGAGGGACAGGCCCTGGAGAACACGTCGAACGGCAGGTCCTGCTCTCCCGTGCGCTCCTGCGTGGTCGACATACGACAAAGCGTACGCGAGCGCAGCGCTGTGCCGCAGGTTGCGCTGAGCGGGGGACAGGGCCCGTGGACGTGCGGTCGGTGTCCGGAATGCCGGGGGAGCGCGGCCGTGTCACGCTGAGAGAGCGCCGCCCCGCTGTGAGCGTTTCAGCAGGCCGGACGGCCCCGCCTCCTGAGGAGCCCGCCATGCCCCGTGACGCCGCCCCACCCCGAACGACCGGAGCCGGCCCACGGCCGGGGCACGCGCCCGTGTCGGGTACCACCGTCCTCGCGGCAGCGCTGATGATTTTCGGTGGCGCGATGGCGATCTTCGAAGGGATCGCCGCCATCGCTGAGGACGACCTGTTCGTCGCGACGCGCCACTACGTGTTCGAGTTCAGTCTCGCGGGCTGGGGCTGGGTGCACCTGATCCTCGGCATCGTCATCGTCGTCGCCGGGTGCGCCGTGCTCGGTGGCGCGCTGTGGGCCCGCTTCCTCGGCGTGTTCGTGGCGGGGCTCGGCGCGATCGCCAACTTCCTCTGGGTCCCGTACTACCCGCTCTGGGCCCTGACGCTGGTCGCCGTCAACCTCTTCGTCGTCTGGGCCCTGTGCACGGGCATGCACAGAGAGGCCCACGCCTGACGGCAGGCATGCCGGGACGCGCCGGGGGACCGGGCGGGTCCGGGCGGTGCGGGGCCGTGGCCCGGGGTTGTCTCAGTAGCCGAAGTTCTGCGTCCACCAGGGACCGCCGGAGCCGAAGTGGACTCCGACGCCCAGGGTGCGGAAGTCGCAGTTGAGGATGTTGGCCTTGTGGCCCGGGCTGTCCATCCAGGCGTCCATCACGGCCTGGGCGTCGGCCTGGCCGCGGGCTATGTTCTCGCCGCCGAGGTCGGTTATCCCGGCCGCCTCGGCCCGGTCCCAGGGGGTCGCTCCGCTGGGGTCGGTGTGGTCGAAGAAGCCCTCAGCGGCCATGGCCGCGCTGAAGTCCTCGGCCAGTTCGCGCAGCGCGCTGTTCGCGGCCACCGGGCTGCAGCCCACCTTGGCCCGCTCGTCGTTGACGAGCTTGAGCACCTGGGCCTGGGCGACGGCTTCGTCCGACGCGCTGGCCGGTGTGCTGGGCTGCGCCGGCTTCACCCCCGCCGGGCGCGACGGCGTGGGCTTCGCCTCGGTGTCCGGCGTGGACCGCTGCCTCTCGGTCTTCGACGGTGTCCCGGCCGGAGCGGCGGGCTTGGTCACCGACGCGGAGGGGGAGGACGGCGAGGAAGAGGACCCGGACGGTGCGGAGGGGGACGCGGAGCCCGAGGGCGAGGAGGCAGGCGCCGAGGAGCGGTCGGTGCCCCGGCTCGCGGCGTCCCCGCCCCGGCCGGCCTCGGCGCTGCCGGAGGTGCCGCCCTGCCCGGACGGCGTGTTCGTCGGCGCGTCCTGGGCCTGCACCCGGCCGCCCCCGTCGCTGCTCGTCCCGCCGCCGATCCGGTAGTTGTCGAGGCCGGGAACAGCGCCCGTGGCCACCGCCACCGCGCCGAGGGCGACCGCGGCGGAGACGCCGAGCAGGCCCGTACGGACCGGGGTGACGCCCTTCCTCTTGCGGCGGCGGTGGTTCCCCGCGCGCTGCGGCCCCTCGTCGGGGGCGAAGCCGTCGCTCGGGAAGGGGACGGTGCGGCCGGC
The DNA here is from genome assembly GCF_055589025.1 of Streptomyces sp. NPDC041968. NCBI lineage: Bacteria > Bacillati > Actinomycetota > Actinomycetes > Kitasatosporales > Streptomycetaceae > Streptomyces > Streptomyces sp. NPDC041968. The sequence continues at coordinate 150,036 of NZ_JBVJCB010000011.1, forward strand.
CTGCGGGGGGCCGTCGCCTCCGTCGCCGTCCGGGCCCTCGGACGCGAACAGGTAGGCGTCACTGCGCGCCCGGACCTCGGCGTACGCCTCCGGGTTCAGGTAGGGCGCGATCCCCATCGTGGGGCGGTCGCCCGGGGCCGGCTCGGTGCCGCCCCTCCCCGTGGTGCCGTCCGTGCGGTGGTCCTCCGCGGCACGGCCCGTGGCGGCGCGGCCGGCGGCGGAGCGTCGGTGGCGTCCCATGTTCTGGCCTTCCTCGTCCTCGCGCTGGACGTGTCTCGCGCCGGACGTCGCTCGCGGTCGACTCCTCGCGGCCGACGTGTCCGCACGATCAACACGCAACTCACACGTTCGAGTGAGTTTCAGGTGTGATTCATTGGGTGGGGACGGTACCGCATGGCGCAAGGGGGTGAAGTGTCCGGCGAGACATTGACTGGTTAGCTTGCCCCCATGAGTGAGGATGTACGGCTGGTCGCGTGGGTGCGCGGACAGGTCCAGGGCGTGGGTTTCCGCTGGTTCACCCGGGCCAGGGCGTTGGAACTCGGCGGGATGAGTGGTTTTGCTCTCAATCTGGCCGACGGGCGCGTCCAGGTCGTGGCGGAGGGCCCGCGCGAGCGGTGCGAGGGCCTGCTCGACTGGCTCCGCGGCGACGACACGCCCGGGCGCGTGGACGGTGTCACCGAGATCTGGGACACACCTCGCGGTGGCTACGAGGGCTTCGCCATCCGCTGACACGGTGTCGCGTGCGGACCTCGGAGCCTCCCGCGGGAGCGACCCCGCAGGGGTGCCCGGGGCGAAAAGGACCAGGTGGTTGCCAAGAACGGTGTCTCATGGCAGGCTCCGCACGCAGGATGATCGCCACGCCCCCAGGGGCCCGCAGGAGTCGCCGCGTCGCCGTTCCCAGGCCGCGTGCCCCCGGGCGCCCGTCAATACGGGGCGTGATCGTGTTGACCGTCAAACTTTTTGGTGAGACGCTGAAAGCCCCGCGCACCTTAGCTGTTTGGCATGGTTGAACGGCAGGAAAAACTCCAAAGTGCCAAGCACCGCGGGTGCGATTCCCTCACGACCCACACCGCTTCGGTCGGTCACTCATTGTGGAGGACCATCCATCATGGCAAAGGCGCTTCTCGGTTACGTCGGCGGCTCCGACCCGCGACTCCTCGCCGAGATGCGACGGCTCCAGCAGCGCGTCCAGGACCTGGAATCCGAGCTCGGACGGATCCAGGCGGAGAACGATGCGCTGGCGGCTGCCGCTTCTCACGACAGGATCATGGAGAGCATGGAGAGCGTTGACGCACACCAGGCGGAGCCTGCGCTCACCTGATCACTGCATCGCTCCAACGCGGCACAGCAGTGGTCGGGCCCGCCCGTACAACCGCTCAGGTGTCAGAGTCTGCAAGGGACGCTTCGGCGTCCCTTCTTTCTTGGCTTCCTGCCCCCGTCCCCGCCGTCCGGCCCGCCTTCTTCTCCCCCGCGCATCCTTTCACCCTCTTCAACGTCTGATGTGCCCTGCACGTTCACTCGTGAAACCGCGGCGGTTCACCGGTTCATGGAGTGAGACACCCGCGAGAGGTAGAGTCCGGCGGCGTGCACCTGAAGGCCCTGACCCTCCGCGGATTCAAGTCGTTCGCCTCGGCGACCACGCTCCGGTTCGAACCGGGCATCACCTGCGTCGTCGGTCCGAACGGCTCGGGCAAGTCCAACGTCGTGGACGCGCTCAGCTGGGTCATGGGAGAGCAGGGCGCCAAGTCGCTGCGCGGCGGCAAGATGGAGGACGTGATCTTCGCCGGCACCACCGGCCGCCCGCCGCTCGGCCGGGCCGAGGTGTCGCTGACCATCGACAACTCCGACGGGGCGCTGCCCATCGAGTACGCCGAGGTCACCATCACGCGGATCATGTTCCGCAACGGTGGCAGCGAGTACCAGATCAACGGTGACACGTGCCGCCTCCTGGACATCCAGGAGCTGCTCTCCGACTCCGGCATCGGCCGCGAGATGCACGTCATCGTCGGCCAGGGCCAGCTCGACTCCGTCCTGCACGCCGACCCCATGGGGCGCCGGGCGTTCATCGAGGAGGCCGCCGGCGTCCTCAAGCACCGCAAGCGCAAGGAGAAGGCGCTGCGCAAGCTGGACGCGATGCAGGCCAACCTCGCCCGCGTGCAGGACCTCACCGACGAACTCCGGCGCCAGCTCAAGCCGCTCGGCCGGCAGGCGGCGGTGGCCCGACGCGCCGCCGTCATCCAGGCCGACCTGAGGGACGCGCGGCTCCGGCTCCTCGCCGACGACCTCGTACGGCTGCGCGAGGCGCTCCAGGCCGAGATCGCCGACGAGGCCGCCCTGAAGGAACGCAAGGAAGCCGCCGAGCAGGAGCTGGGCAGGGCGCTGCGCCGCGAGGCGGACCTGGAGGACGAGGTACGTCGGCTCACCCCGCGCCTCCAGCGGGCCCAGCAGACCTGGTACGAGCTCTCCCAGCTCGCCGAGCGGGTCCGCGGCACGATCTCGCTCGCGGACGCGCGCGTGAAGAGCGCCACCTCCGCACCTCCCGAGGAGCGGCGCGGCCGGGACCCGGAGGAACTGGAGCGCGAGGCCGCCCGGGTCCGCGAACAGGAGGCCGAACTCGAGGCGGCCCTGGAGGCCGCGGAGCGCGCTCTGGAGGACACGGTCGCCCACCGCGCCGACCTCGAACGCGAACTGGCCCTGGAGGAGCGCCGCCTCAAGGACGCCGCCCGGGCCATCGCCGACCGTCGTGAAGGACTGGCCCGGCTCAGCGGCCAGGTGGGCGCTGCCCGTTCGCGTGCCGCCTCCGCCCAGGCCGAGATCGAGCGGCTGGCACAGGCCCGGGACGAATCCCGGGAGAGGGCCGCCGCGGCCCAGGAGGAGTACGAGGCGCTCCAGGCCGAGGTCGACGGTCTGGACGCAGGGGACCAGGAACTCGCCGAGCGGTACGACGCCGCCAAGCGGGGACTGGCCGAGGCGGAGGCGGCTCTGGGCGCCGCCCGGGAGGCGGCCACCGCGGCGGAACGGCAGCGCGCGGCGACACGGGCCCGCCACGAGGCGCTCGCGCTGGGACTGCGCCGCAAGGACGGCACCGGGTCGCTGCTCGCCGCCCGGGACCGGCTCACCGGTCTGCTCGGCCCGGCCGCCGGACTCCTCACCGTGACCCCGGGCCACGAGGTCGCCCTGGCCGCGGCGTTCGGCGCCGCCGCCGACGCCCTCGCGGTCACCTCCCCGGCGGCCGCCGCGGACGCCATCCGTCTGCTGCGCAAGCAGGACGCCGGGCGGGCCGCCCTGCTCCTGGCCGGCGCCCCCGACGACGTACCGGAGGAACCGCGCCCCGACGGGGCGCCGTACGCCGCCGATCTGGTGCGCGGGCCCTCCGAGCTGATGCCCGCCGTGCGGCGGCTGCTGCGCGGGGTCGTCGTGGTCGCCACTCTGGAGGACGCCGAGGACCTCGTCTACGCCCGGCCCGGGCTGACCGCCGTCACCGCCGAGGGCGACCTCCTGGGCGCGCACTTCGCGCAGGGCGGCTCCGCCGGGGCGCCGAGCCTCCTGGAGGTCCAGGCGTCCGTGGACCAGGCCGCCGCCGAGCTGGAGGAGCTGGGCGTGCGGTGCGGGGAACTGGCCGAGGCGCAGGACGCGGCCGTCGAACGGCGCCGGGAGTGTGCCGCGCTGGTCGAGGAGCTGGGGGAGCGGCGCCGGGCCGCCGACCGGGAGAAGTCGGCCGTCGCCCAGCAGCTCGGCCGGCTGGCGGGGCAGGCGCGGGGAGCGGCCGGGGAGGCCGAGCGGTCCGCCGCCGCAGCCGCCCGGGCGCAGGAGGCGCTGGACAGGGCGCTGACGGACGTCGAGGAACTGGCCGAGCGGCTCGCCGTCGCCGAGGAGATGCCGGTCGAGGAGGAACCCGACACCTCCGTGCGCGACCGGCTCGCCGCCGACGGAGCCAACGCCCGCCAGACCGAGATGGAGGCCCGGCTCCAGGCCCGTACCCACGAGGAGCGGGTCAAGGGCCTCGCCGGGCGGGCCGACTCCCTGGACCGCGCCGCCCGTGCGGAGCGCGAGGCACGCGCGCGTGCCGAGCAGCGCCGGGCCAGGCTGCGGCACGAGGCGGCCGTCGCGGAGGCGGTCGCCGCCGGCGCCCGGCAGCTGCTCGCGCACATCGAGGTCTCCCTGGCACGGGCCGACGGGGAGCGCACCGCCGCCGAGGCCGCCAAGGCCCGCCGCGAGCAGGAACTGTCCGCCGCGCGCACCGCCGGACGCGACCTCAAGGCGGAGCTCGACAAGTTGACGGATTCAGTCCACCGGGGCGAGGTACTCGGCGCCGAAAAGCGGCTGCGCATCGAGCAGCTGGAGACCAAGGCGCTGGAGGAACTCGGTGTGGAACCGGCGGGACTCGCGGCCGAGTACGGCCCCCATCAGGAGGTGCCGCCCTCGCCCCCCGCCGAGGGCGAGGAGCTGCCGGACGATCCGGAGCACCCGCGCAACCGCCCCCGGCCCTTCGTCCGATCCGAGCAGGAGAAGCGGCTGAAGGCCGCCGAGCGCGCCTACCAGCAGCTCGGCAAGGTCAATCCGCTGGCCCTGGAGGAGTTCGCCGCGCTCGAGGAACGGCACCAGTTCCTGAGCGAACAGCTGGAGGACCTGAAGAAGACCCGCGCCGACCTGCACCAGGTCGTCAAGGAGGTCGACGAGCGGGTCGAACAGGTCTTCACCGAGGCCTTCCGGGACACGGCCCGGGAGTTCGAGGGCGTCTTCAGCCGGCTGTTCCCGGGCGGTGAGGGGCGGCTTCTCCTGACCGACCCGGACAACATGCTCACCACCGGGGTGGACGTCGAGGCCCGGCCGCCGGGCAAGAAGGTCAAGAGGCTCTCGCTGCTCTCGGGCGGTGAGCGCTCCCTGACCGCCGTGGCGATGCTCGTGTCGATCTTCAAGGCGCGGCCCAGCCCGTTCTACGTCATGGACGAGGTGGAGGCGGCGCTCGACGACACGAACCTCCAGCGGCTGATCCGGATCATGCAGGAGCTGCAGGAGGCCTCGCAGCTGATCGTCATCACGCACCAGAAGCGGACGATGGAGGTCGCGGACGCGCTGTACGGCGTGTCCATGCAGGGCGACGGTGTGTCGAAGGTCATCAGCCAGCGGCTCCGGTAGTTCTGACCGGCATCGCTTCAATTCTTGAACGCTTGACTCGTATCGGCATCTCCAAACTCACAGCTCCCGCCCTATTGACTTCGAAACTTGAAGGCATAGTCTCTGCAACGTTGCTTTTACCTTCAGGTCCCTTCAATGGCACCTCGAAGGCGATCCACCCCGGCAGCGTTGCCGGCAGCCCGAGGAGTACACGTGGCCAGCACACCGCAGGCACCCCCATCAGGAGCCAGAGCGGCTCACCCCGAACATCTCGGGCACGTCATCTTCATCGCCGCGGCGGCCGCCATGGGCGGTTTCCTGTTCGGCTACGACAGTTCCGTGATCAACGGTGCCGTCGAGGCCATCCGGGACCGCTACGACGTGGGCTCCGCGGTGCTGGCCCAGGTCATCGCCATCGCGCTGATCGGCTGTGCCATCGGAGCGGCGACCGCGGGACGCATCGCCGACCGCATCGGCCGCATCCGCTGCATGCAGATCGCGGCGGTCCTCTTCACCGTCAGCGCCGTCGGCTCCGCCCTGCCCTTCGCGCTGTGGGACCTCGCCATGTGGCGCGTCATCGGCGGTTTCGCCATCGGCATGGCCTCGGTGATCGGCCCCGCCTACATCGCCGAGGTCTCCCCGCCCGCCTACCGCGGCCGGCTCGGCTCCTTCCAGCAGGCCGCGATCGTCGTCGGCATCGCCGTGTCGCAGCTGGTCAACTGGGGTCTGCTGAACGCCGCCGGCGGCGATCAGCGCGGTGAGCTGATGGGCCTGGAGGCCTGGCAGGTCATGCTGGGCGTCATGGTGATCCCGGCCGCTCTCTACGGCCTGCTGTCCTTCGCCATCCCCGAGTCGCCGCGCTTCTTGGTCTCCGTGGGCAAGCACGAGCGCGCCCGGAAGATCCTCGAAGAGGTCGAGGGCAAGGAGGTGGACTTCGACGCCCGCATCGCCGAGATCGAGCACGCGATGCACCGCGAGGAGAAGTCCTCCTTCAAGGACCTGCTCGGCTCCAGCTTCTTCTTCAAGCCGATCGTCTGGATCGGCATCGGCCTGTCGGTCTTCCAGCAGTTCGTCGGCATCAACGTCGCGTTCTACTACTCCTCGACGCTGTGGCAGTCGGTCGGCGTCGACCCGACGGACTCGTTCTTCTACTCCTTCACGACGTCGATCATCAACATCGTCGGCACCGTGATCGCGATGATCTTCGTGGACCGCGTCGGCCGCAAGCCGCTGGCCCTCATCGGCTCGGTCGGCATGGTGATCGGCCTGGCGCTGGAGGCCTGGGCGTTCTCCTTCGACCTGGTCGACGGCAAGCTCCCGGCCACCCAGGGCTGGGTCGCATTGATCGCCGCCCACCTCTTCGTGCTCTTCTTCGCCCTGTCCTGGGGCGTGGTCGTCTGGGTCTTCCTCGGCGAGATGTTCCCCAACCGCATCCGCGCCGCCGCGCTGGGCGTGGCCGCCTCCGCGCAGTGGATCGCCAACTGGGCCATCACCGCGAGCTTCCCGTCGCTGGCCGAGTGGAACCTCTCCGGTACCTACGTGATCTACACGATCTTCGCCGCGCTCTCCATCCCCTTCGTGCTCAAGTTCGTGAAGGAGACGAAGGGCAAGGCCCTGGAGGAGATGGGCTGACCGCCCCCGATCCCGGGGAGAAGGGCCAAGTCCCCGCTGCCCCTCTCCTCGCACTGTCCGCCGCCCCCGCACCGGTCACTCCGGACGGGGGCGGCGGTGTCGTTTCCGCCTCCGTGAGGAAGCCGACGGGCTCCCTCAAGGCCCGGTACCCGCCGGTGCGCCGGCACGGCCCGCCGGTGAGGCCGTGGCTCGCGGTGGAGGGACCCCGACAGGCTCGCGGCCCGGGCCGGCCAGGGGCGTACGAGGTCCGGCCGCGGGGTGCGGCGGGGCCCGATCGCGGTGGTGCGCGCCGCGCGGCCGGGGGTGAGTCGTTCGACCCGGGCCCGGACACGTCGACGCCCCCCGCACCATCCGGCGCGGGGGGCGTCGACGTGTCCGGGCGGACGGACCGGGTCAGACGGTCACGGTCTCGGGCTGCTCGGCCCGCTCCGCGGGCGCCGCCGGGACGGTCACCGCCGGCTTCGGCAGCACCACGTAGAGCAGGCCGGAGATCACCACCGTGGCGACCCAGCCGAGGCCGTACTCACCGATGACGTTGTTCGAGGCGAGCGGGCCGGTGAACCAGTCGGACGTCGTGAACATCAGGCCCGCGAGCAGCCCGACCGCCCAGGCGGCGACGGCGGCGGGGGAGAAGCCGCCCCGGTACCAGTAGGCACTGGTGCGCCCGGTGTCGGCCAGGGCCTCGCCGTCGTACTCCTTGCGGCGCAGCATGTCCGCGCCGAAGACACCGACCCAGGCGGAGAAGGCGACGGCCAGCAGCGACAGGAAGGCGATGAAGGAACCCATGAAACTGGTCGCCACCAGCATCAGCACGCCACCGAAGATCAGCGAGATGACGGCGTTGACGGAGACCGCCCAGTGCCGCGGGACCTTGAAGCCGAGGGTCTGCGCGGTGAAGCCGGCCGAATACATCGACATCGAGTTGATCAGCAGCATGCCGATCAGCGCGATCAGCAGGTAGGGCACCGCGATCCAGGTCGGCAGGATCTCACCGAGGAAGGACACCGGGTCGGAGGCCGAGGCCAGGTCCGGAGTGGAGACGGCCATGACCATGCCCATCAGCACCATCGGCAGGACGACGATCCCGGCACCGCCGATCGTCACGCCCACGATCCCCTTCGAGGAGGCCGTGCGCGGCAGGTACCGGGTGAAGTCCGGGGCCGACGGGATCCAGCTCACACCGCCGGCGGCGATCAGGCCGACGCCCGTGATCATCGCGGCCACCGACCCGGCGGACCGGTCGAAGACCGCCGACCAGTCGGTGTCGACGACCAGGTAGCCGAGCACCAGCACCGAGAAGGCGCCGAAGAGGTACGCCGCGTACTTGTTGCACTTCTGCACGGCGTTGATGCCCAGCCCGGAGATCGCGAACGTCGCCACGACGAAGGCCAGCAGCGTCACCATGTCCAGCACCGCGTTGGCCCGCACACCGAACACGATGTCCAGCACGGTGAGCAGGGCGTAAGCGCCGGTCACCGCGTTGATCGTCTCCCAGCCCCAGCGGGCGACCCAGATCAGCGAACCGGGCAGCAGGTTGCCCCGCTGCCCGAACACCGCCCGGGACAGGGCCATGCCGGGTGCCCCACCGCGCTTCCCGGCGATGCCGATCAGCCCGACCAGGCCGTACGAGAGGACCGGGGCGGCGCCCGCGACCACGAGGGCCTGCCAGAAGTTGAGCCGGTACGCCACGACGAGGCTCGCGCCCATCGTGAGCAGCAGCACGCTGATGTTGGCGCCTACCCAGGTCGGGAAAAGCTCGCGGGTCCGGGCGGTGCGCTCCTCGTCGGGCACCTGCTCGATGCCACGCGTTTCCAGGGTGCCTTCGGTCTCGGCGGTCTTGCTCATGTGGGGGGTCCGTGCCTCGATCGTGGGAGAAGAGGGGGCGGTCGGGACTCTACGCGCGTTGACGCGGCCTCTTCCATCGTACTTTGCTCCGACTCCTTCCCTCCAGGGGCCTTTGTCCCTCAGAGGAAGACACAAAAAGCGGCCTGCGGGGGTCCATGGCTGATACTGGACGGGTTATGGACATCGTCATCCTTGCTGTAGTCATCGCCGTGGTCGTGATCGGTGCGCTCGGCGGGCTGGTCGTGGGCAGTCGCCGTAAGAAGCAGCTGCCTCCGCCGCCCCCGTCCACGCCCGACATCACCGCCCCTCCGGCCGAGCCGCACGTCGGCGAAGAGGCCGAGACGCCGCGCGACGAAACGCGCCGGACGATAGAGGAGGTCGACCTCCCGGACGGCGGCACCGCCACCGTCGAGGAGCCGCCCGTCGTCGAAGAGCTCGAGATCCCGCAGATCGAGGTTCCCGAGCCCACCGCCGGCCGTCTGGTCCGGCTCCGTGCCCGCCTCTCCCGCTCGCAGAACGCCCTCGGCAAGGGCCTGCTCACCCTGCTCTCCCGGGAGCATCTCGACGAGGACACCTGGGAGGAGATCGAGGACACGCTGCTCACCGCCGACGTCGGCGTGCAGCCCACCCAGGAGCTGGTGGAACGGCTGCGCGAGCGGGTGAGGGTGCTCGGCACCCGCACGCCCGACGAGCTGCGCGGCCTGCTGCGCGAGGAGCTGATCACCCTCCTCGGCCCGGACATGGACCGCGAGGTCAAGACGGAGCCGCCCGGCGGCAAGCCCGGCATCGTGATGGTCGTCGGGGTCAACGGCACCGGGAAGACCACCACCACCGGCAAGCTCGCCCGCGTCCTGGTCGCCGACGGCCGCAGTGTCGTCCTCGGCGCCGCCGACACCTTCCGTGCCGCCGCCGCCGACCAGCTCCAGACCTGGGGCGAGCGGGTCGGCGCGCACACCGTCCGCGGCCCCGAGGGCGGCGACCCGGCCTCCGTCGCCTTCGACGCGGTCAAGGAGGGCAAGGAGATCGGTTCGGACGTCGTCCTCATCGACACCGCCGGCCGCCTGCACACCAAGACCGGCCTCATGGACGAGCTCGGCAAGGTCAAGCGGGTCGTGGAGAAGCACGCGCCGCTGGACGAGGTGCTGCTCGTGCTCGACGCCACCACCGGCCAGAACGGTCTGATCCAGGCCCGGGTCTTCGCCGAGGTCGTCGACATCACCGGCATCGTGCTCACCAAGCTGGACGGCACGGCCAAGGGCGGCATCGTGGTCGCCGTGCAGCGCGAGCTGGGTGTGCCGGTCAAGCTGATCGGACTCGGCGAGGGCGCGGACGACCTGGCACCGTTCGAGCCGGCCGCGTTCGTGGATGCCCTCATCGGCGAGTGACACCACCCGGCCGCACCCGGTGCCCGCACCGGTCCACGCGCACGAGGAAGCGCCCGCCCCCCGTCACCCGGGGGCGGGCGCTCTTTCGTGCGACTGTCCGCGCGGCGCACGCGCGCTCCAGCGGCCGGAGGGCAGCGGCCGGAGGGTCAGGAGCCGGAGGGGCTAGGCCCGGGAGCGATGGGCCACGTACGCCAGCGTCCCCAGCAGCAGGCGGGCCGCCGGTGGCCTGGTCGCCGAGTCGAGGGCCGGGGGGCGGAGCCAGCGCACCGGGCCCCGGCCGGCGCGGTCGGATGGCGGGGCGGTGATGTACGCACCGCGGCCCAGGCCGCGCAGGTCCAGGGCGGACGGGTCGTCCCAGCCCATGCGGTAGAGCAGGCGGGGCAGCTCGGCGGCGGCGCCCGGCGCGACGAAGAACAGCGCGCGGCCCTGCGGGGAGGCCGCGACCGGCCCGAGCGGAAGGCCCATGCGCTCCAGCCGGGCCAGCGCCCGCAGCCCGGCGGGCTCGGCGACCTCGATCACGTCGAACGTCCGCCCGACCGGCAGCATCACCGATGCGCCCGGATACTCGGCCCAGGCCTCGCTCGCCTCGTCCAGCGTCGCACCGGCGGGCACCTCCGGAGCGAAGGCCAGGGGGTGCGCGCCCGGTGCCGGACAGTCCTCCCGGCCGCAGGAGCAGGCCCCCGCGGCGGCCCGCGCCCCCGGCACCACGTCCCAGCCCCACAGCCCGGTGAACTCGGCGACGACCGTGCACTCCGACGCCCGGCCGCGGCGCCGCGGACCGGACCGGATGTCGCGCATGCCCCGAGTGCCGCCGCCGATGCCGATCGTGAAGCCCATGCCCCCTCCAACGGGTTCGACGCAGCGACGGTTACGCAGCGGACGCAAAACGTGACTCTCTGCTTCCACCTCCCCATCGGAGCGCGGTTCAGACAGCGTCCGGAAGCACCGCGGGTGGTGCGTTCGCCCGTGCACGCCCCGATGTGCGCCCTCGCACCGACTCCTGGTCGGCCTGTGTCAAGTGAATCGCGCCCAGGCCACCGGGAGTTCATTCGAAGGGGTGGCGAATGGTGGCGATTCCGCAATCGGCGTGGCTGGACGGGTGATCGTAGGATTACTTTGTGTGCATGACGCCGTGGGGCACATGCACTCATGGGTATGCCGGAGGCAACTCGACTTTCCGTTCGAAGGGTGGCAACCAGGGGACGGACGGCCACAACCACCGGCATTCTGATAGGGCTTGGCGCACTCGGCGACAGGTGGTCTCAGGGATGGGGGCGTTCCAGTGAGCGGCAACGGCGGAAGCGGTACGAGCGCGGCAAGCGCGTCGCACGCTGACAAGCGCCCCAACGAGCTGCTCACCTCGTGGTTCGCCCGCAGCGGCTGGTCCAAGGGCGAGCTGGCCCGCCAGGTCAACCGCAGGGCGCGCCAGCTGGGCGCCAACCACATCTCCACGGACACCTCGCGCGTGCGCCGCTGGCTCGACGGGGAGAACCCGCGCGAGCCGATCCCGCGCATCCTCTCCGAACTGTTCTCCGAGCGCTTCGGTGTCGTCGTCTCCGTCGAGGATTTGGGCCTGCGCTCCACCCGCCCCACGCCCTCCGCGACGGGCGTCGACCTGCCGTGGACGGGCCCGCAGACCGTGGCCCTGCTCAGCGAGTTCTCGCGCAGCGACCTGATGCTGGCGCGGCGCGGCTTCCTCGGGAGCTCGCTGGCCCTCTCCGCGGGCCCGTCCCTGATCGAGCCCATGCAGCGCTGGCTCGTCCCCGCTCCCCAGGCCACCGCCTCCGGGCGTGAGTCCGCGTCGTCCCCGGGCGCGCGGGGGCGCCTGTCCAAGCCCGAGCTGGACCTGCTGGAGTCCACCGCCGTGATGTTCCGCCGCTGGGACGCCCAGTGCGGCGGCGGTCTGCGCCGCAAGGCGGTCGTCGGCCAGCTCCACGAAGTGACCGACCTGCTCCAGGAACCCCAGTCGGAGGCCACCCGGTCCACCCTGTTCAAGGTCGCCGCCGAACTCGCCGAGCTGGCCGGCTGGATGTCGTACGACGTGGGGCTCCAGCCCACCGCGCAGAAGTACTTCGTGCTCGCGCTGCACGCCGCCAAGGAGGCCGGGGACCGGCCGCTCGGCTCGTACATCCTCTCCAGCATGAGCCGCCAGATGATCCACCTCGGCCGGCCCGACGACGCGCTGGAGCTGATCCACCTCGCGCAGTACGGCAGCCGGGACTGCGCGAGCCCCCGCACCCAGTCGATGCTGTACGCGATGGAGGCCCGCGCCTACGCCAACATGGGGCAGCCCGGCCGCTGCAAGCGGGCCGTGCGCATGGCCGAGGACACCTTCGCCGAGGCCGACGAGTGGGACGAGCCGGACCCCGACTGGATCCGCTTCTTCTCCGAGGCCGAGCTCTACGGGGAGAACAGCCACTCCTTCCGCGACCTCGCCTACGTCGCCGGCCGCAGCCCCGCCTACGCCTCCCTCGCCGAGCCCCTGATGCGCCGGGCCGTGGAACTCTTCGCCGAGGACGAGGAGCACCAGCGTTCCTACGCGCTGAACCTCATCGGCATGGCCACCGTGCACCTGCTGCACAAGGAGCCCGAGGCGAGCACCGGCCTGGTCACCGAAGCCATGGGCATCGCCAAGAAGGTCCGCTCCGAACGCGTCAACACCCGCATCCGCAAGACCGTCGACACGGCCGTACGCGATTTCGGCGACCTGAGCGTCGTCGTCGACCTCACCGAACGGCTCGCCGTCGAGTTGCCGGAGACCGCCGAGGCGGTCTGAAACCCACCAGCCCCGGCCGCGGCCGGCCCTCCCGAACAGCCCGACTCGGCTCCCCCATGCCAGGTCATTCGGAGGCCCGCCGCGGCCGGCTCATGTCCGCGGTCGCACGAGGCACACCCTGCCGATCGACGGACCCCGCACCCGGCAGTTCACCGGGGTGTAACACGCACAGCGCCTTCGTCACGGCGGCGAAACAACCAGGGGCCTCCACCGAAACCGCGCTGCGTCAATCTCGTGGCGCATAACCGGCCCACCCCTCATGCCGCCAGGCTTCGCCCGCACGGGGCCGTACCAACGACGAGGAGACGCCGATGGCTCCAGCCATCACGCTCGCCGCAGAGACGGAGCTCTCTGCCGCCAACACGGGCTTCATGCTCATCTGCTCCGCCCTGGTGATGCTCATGACGCCGGCCCTGGCCTTCTTCTACGGAGGCATGGTCCGCGTCAAGAGCACCCTGAACATGCTGATGATGAGCTTCATCAGCCTCGGCATCGTCACCGTCCTGTGGGTGCTGTACGGCTTCTCCATGGCGTTCGGCACGGACACCGGCAGCATCGTCGGCTGGAACTCCGACTGGGTCGGCCTGAGCAACATCGGGCTGACCGAGCTGTGGGACGGCTACACCATCCCGGTCTTCGTCTTCCTGGTCTTCCAGCTCATGTTCGCGGTGCTCACCCCCGCCCTGATCAGCGGCGCCCTCGCGGACCGGGTGAAGTTCACGGCCTGGGCGCTGTTCGTCGCCCTGTGGGCCACGATCGTCTACTTCCCGGTCGCCCACTGGGTCTGGGGCGCCGGTGGCTGGGCCTTCGAGCTGGGTGTGATCGACTTCGCCGGCGGTACGGCCGTGCACATCAACGCCGGTGCCGCGGCGCTCGGCGTGATCCTGGTCATCGGCAAGCGGGTCGGCTTCAAGAAGGACCCGATGCGCCCGCACAGCCTCCCGCTGGTCATGCTCGGCGCGGGCCTGCTCTGGTTCGGCTGGTTCGGCTTCAACGCCGGCTCGTGGCTGGGCAACGACGACGGCGTCGGCGCGCTGATGTTCGTCAACACGCAGGTCGCCACCGGCGCGGCCGTCCTCGGCTGGCTCGCCTACGAGAAGATCCGCCACGGCGCCTTCACCACGCTGGGTGCCGCCTCCGGCGCCGTCTCCGGCCTGGTCGCCATCACCCCGGCGGGCGGCGCGGTCTCCCCGCTCGGCGCCATCGCCGTCGGCATCGTCGCCGGTGTCCTGTGCGCCATGGCCGTCTCCCTGAAGTACCGGTTCGGCTACGACGACTCCCTCGACGTCGTCGGCGTCCACCTCGTCGGCGGCATCCTCGGCTCCCTCCTCGTCGGCTTCTTCGCCACCGGCAAGGGCCAGTCCGACGTCGAGGGCCTCTTCTACGGAGGCGGCCTGGACCAGTTCTGGAAGCAGTGCGCCGGTGTCTTCGGGGTGCTCGCCTACTCTCTGGTCGTCTCCGCCGCCCTCGCCTTCGTCCTGCACAAGACGATCGGCATGCGCGTGCCGGAGGACGACGAGGTGGCCGGCATCGACCAGGCCGAGCACGCCGAGACCGCATACGACTTCAGCGGCGCCGGCGGCGGTGCCGCCCGCACGACCGCCACGCCGGGCGCCTCCGCGGCCGCGCCGGCCGAGAGCAAGAAGGTGGACGCATGAAGCTCATCACCGCCGTCGTCAAGCCGCACCGGCTCGACGAGATCAAGGAGGCCCTCCAGGCCTTCGGAGTCCACGGCCTCACCGTCACCGAGGCCAGCGGCTACGGCCGCCAGCGCGGCCACACCGAGGTCTACCGCGGTGCCGAGTACACGGTCGACCTGGTGCCCAAGATCCGCATCGAGGTCCTCGTCGAGGACGACGACGCCGAGCAGCTGATCGAGGTCGTGGTCAAGGCGGCCCGCACCGGGAAGATCGGCGACGGCAAGGTCTGGTCGGTCCCGGTCGACACCGCCGTACGCGTCCGGACCGGTGAGCGCGGACCCGACGCGCTCTGACGCTGCTCGCAAACACGGGAACGGGACGGGAGAGTCGCCGGGTGACGGGTACGGACGTGACGAAAGAAGCAGAGGACTCGGGACCCAGCGGCTACGCGGCGGCCCGGCTGCGCCTCCTCACCGAGGGGGCGCGGTCCGGGCCGCCGCGCCGTCTTGCCCTCGCCGAGCTGACGGACGACTGGCTGTCCGGCCTCGTCGCCGCGGCGGGCGGCCCGGCCCGGGGCGTCTCCCTGGTCGCCGTCGGCGGCTACGGCCGCGGTGAGCTGTCCCCGCGCAGCGACCTGGACCTGCTCCTGCTGCACGACGGCGGCGACGACAAGGCGGTCGCCGCCCTCGCCGACCGCCTCTGGTACCCGGTGTGGGACCTCGGTCTCGCCCTGGACCACTCCGTGCGCACGCCGGCCCAGGCCCGGAGGACGGCGGGCGAGGACCTCAAGGTCCAGCTCGGGCTCCTCGACGCCCGCCACCTCGCCGGCGACGCCGGGCTGACCGCGGGACTGCGTACGGCCGTCCTCGCCGACTGGCGCAACCAGGCCCCCCGGCGCCTCCCCGAACTGCGTGAGCTGTGCGCGGAGCGCGCCGAACGGCAGGGCGAGCTGCAGTACCTGCTGGAACCCGACCTCAAGGAGGCCCGGGGCGGTCTGCGGGACGCCACCACCCTGCGCGCGGTCGCCGCCTCCTGGCTGGCCGACGCCCCGCGCGAGGGCCTCGCCGACGCCCGGCGCCGACTGCTCGACGTACGGGACGCGCTGCACCTGACGACCGGGCGGGCGACCGACCGGCTGGCGCTCCAGGAGCAGGACCAGGTGGCCGCCGAGCTGGGCCTGCTGGACGCCGACGCCCTGCTCCGGCAGGTCTACGAGGCGGCACGCGTCATCTCCTACGCCGGCGACGTCACCTGGCGCGAGGTGGGGCGCGTCCTGCGCGCGCGGTCCGTGCGGCCGAGGCTGCGCGCCATGCTGGGCGGCGGGAGACCCGCCCCCGAGCGCTCGCCGCTCGCCGAGGGCGTGGTCGAGCAGGACGGCGAGGTGGTGCTCGCCCGCACCGCACGCCCCGAACGCGATCCCGTGCTTCCGCTGCGGGCCGCGGCCGCCGCCGCGCAGGCCGGGCTCCCGCTCTCGCTGCACGCCGTGCGACGGCTCGCGGCCACCGCGCGCCCGCTGCCCGCCCCCTGGCCCGCCGAGGCACGTGAGCAACTGGTGACCCTGCTGGGTTCCGGCCGGCCCACGGTGCAGGTCTGGGAGGCGCTGGAGGCCGAGGGGCTGGTCACCAAGCTTCTGCCCGACTGGGAGCGGGTGCGCTGCCGCCCGCAGCGCAACGCCGTGCACGTGTGGACCGTCGACCGGCACCTGATCGAGACCGCGGTGCGCGCCGCCGACTTCACCCGCCGCGTCCACCGGCCCGACCTGCTGCTGGTCGCCGCGCTGCTGCACGACATCGGCAAGGGCTGGCCCGGCGACCACTCCGTGGCCGGTGAGACCATCGCGCGGGACGTGGCCGCCCGCATCGGCTTCGACCGCGCGGACGCGGCCGTCCTCGCCACCCTCGTACGCCACCACCTGCTGCTCGTCGAGACCGCCACCCGGCGGGACCTGGACGACCCGGCGACCGTGCGGGCGGTCGCCGAGGCGGTCGGCACCGAGCACACCCTGGAGTTGCTGCACGCCCTGACCGAGGCGGACGCGCTGGCCACCGGGCCCGCCGCGTGGTCCTCCTGGCGCGGCTTGCTCGTCGCCGACCTGGTGAAACGCGTCGCGGCGGTGCTGGCGGGCGACCCGCTGGAGGAGCCCGAGGCCGCCGCGCCCACCGCCGAGCAGGAACGGCTCGCCGTCGAGGCCTTCCGCACCGGCGGGCCGGTCCTCGCCCTGCGCGCCCAGACCGAGCCGCCCGTGGCCCCGGCGCCGGGGGACGACCCGGAGCCGCTCGGCGTGGAGCTGCTGATCGCCGTGCCCGACCAGGCGGGCGTGCTCCCCGCGGTGGCCGGGGTCCTCGCCATGCACCGGCTGACCGTCCGCACCGCCGAGCTGCGGTCCCTGCCGCTGCCGGACGGCGTCGAGGGCTCCGTCCTGCTGCTGGACTGGCGGGTCGCCGCCGAGTACGGCTCCCTGCCCCAGGCCGTCCGCCTGCGCGCCGACCTGGTCAGGGCCCTGGACGGCAGCCTGGACATCGCCGGCCGGCTCGCGGAACGGGACGCCGCCTATCCCAGGCGCCGGGGTGTGGAGCCGCCCCCGCCGCGGGTGACCGTCGCCCCGGCCGCCTCCCGGCTGGCCACGGTGATCGAGGTCCGCGCCCAGGACGCGCCGGGGCTGCTCTTCCGGCTCGGGCGGGCGCTGGAGGCCGCGGGGGTGCGGGTGCGGAGCGCGCACGCGTCGACGCTGGGTTCGAATGCCGTGGACGCCTTCTACGTCACCGGCCCGGAGGGCGCGCGGCTGCCGGGGGAGGAGGCGGGGGACGTGGCGCGGGCGCTGGAGGAGGCGTTGCGGGCGTGACCTTGTGGTGATGTGGCTCAGCAAGTGCTGAAGATGGTCAAGGTGTGCTCCCCGCACACGCGGGGCCCCCGTCCCTGTCCCCTCCCCTTGGCGGGCAGGGACACTTTGCTTGCCAGGCCGGATACCCTGGAGGGCGACCCACACCAACGCCGACGCGAGGACCTACGCCGCCGTGTTCGATACTCTCTCCGACCGCCTGTCAGCCACCTTCAAATCCCTCCGGGGCAAAGGACGGCTGACCGAGGCGGACATCGACGCCACGGCCCGCGAGATCCGCATCGCGCTCCTCGAAGCCGACGTCGCCCTGCCCGTCGTGCGGGCCTTCATCAAGAAGGTCAAGGAGCGCTCCCTGGGCGCCGAGGTCTCCAAGGCGCTCAACCCGGCCCAGCAGGTCCTCAAGATCGTCAACGAGGAACTGGTGGGCATCCTCGGCGGCGAGACCCGCCGCCTGCGCTTCGCCAAGCAGCCGCCGACCGTCATCATGCTGGCCGGTCTCCAGGGCGCCGGTAAGACCACCCTCGCGGGCAAGCTCGGCAGGTGGCTCAAGGAGCAGGGCCACTCGCCGCTCCTCGTCGCCTGTGACCTCCAGCGACCCAACGCCGTCAACCAGCTGAGCGTCGTCGCCGAGCGCGCCGGCGTCGCGGTCTACGCGCCCGAGCCGGGCAACGGCGTCGGCGACCCGGTCAAGGTCGCCAAGGACTCCATCGAGTTCGCCAAGGCCAAGGTCCACGACCTGGTCATCGTCGACACCGCCGGCCGCCTCGGCATCGACCAGGAGCTGATGCAGCAGGCCGCGGACATCCGCGACGCCGTCAGCCCCGACGAGATCCTCTTCGTCGTCGACGCGATGATCGGCCAGGACGCGGTCAACACCGCCGAGTCCTTCCGCGACGGCGTCGGCTTCGACGGCGTGGTGCTCTCCAAGCTCGACGGTGACGCCCGCGGTGGTGCGGCCCTGTCGATCGCCTCGGTGACCGGCAAGCCGATCATGTTCGCGTCCAACGGCGAGAAGCTCGAGGACTTCGACGCCTTCCACCCTGACCGGATGGCCTCCCGCATCCTCGATATGGGTGACCTGCTCACCCTGATCGAGCAGGCGGAGAAGACGTTCAGTCAGGAAGAGGCCGAGAAAATGGCCTCCAAGCTGGCGTCCAAGAAGGGCCAGGACTTCACCCTGGACGACTTCCTGGCCCAGATGGAGCAGGTCCGGAAGATGGGCAGCATCAGCAAGCTGCTCGGCATGCTCCCGGGCATGGGCCAGATGAAGGACCAGATCAACAACCTCGACGAGCGCGACGTCGACCGCACGGCCGCCATCATCAAGTCGATGACCCCGGCCGAGCGCCAGGAGCCGACGATCATCAACGGCTCGCGCCGCGCCCGTATCGCCAAGGGTTCCGGCGTCGACGTCAGCGCGGTGAAGGGCCTGGTCGAGCGGTTCTTCGAGGCCCGCAAGATGATGTCCCGCATGGCCCAGGGCGGCGGTATGCCCGGCATGCCGGGGATGCCGGGCATGGGCGGTGGCCCGGGCCGGCAGAAGAAGCAGCAGAAGAAGACCAAGGGCAAGCAGCGCTCCGGCAACCCGATGAAGCGCAAGCAGCAGGAGCAGGAGGAGGCCGCCCGCCGCGCCGCCGCCGCGCAGAACGGCGGCGCCTTCGGACTGCCCCAGCAGGGCGGCCAGGACTTCGAGCTGCCGGACGAGTTCAAGAAGTTCATGGGCTGACGCCTGACGCCTGACGCCTGACGTCCGTACGGCGCTGGGGGCGCCCCGCGACAGGAGCGCGGGGCGCCCCCAGTGCCGTACCGGTGCCGTAGCACCGTCGTACACCCACATGCCCGCGCGGCTTTCCTGTCGTAACGTCCGGATATGACCAACCCGTCCCCGCCGCGCAAGGCCCCCGAGCGACCCTGGCGCACCGAGGGCACGCCCGACGAGCCGCCCAAGCCGCCGCCCGGCAGAAGGATGCGCGGCGGCTGGTGGAACCTGGCCCTGGCAGCGCTGATCGTCTACCTCATCGCCAACCTGGTCCTCTCCTTCTTCAACGAGGGCGACGAGCCGACCATCTCCTACACGGAGTTCAGCAAGCAGGTCGACGAGGGCAACGTCAGCAAGATCTACGCCAAGGGCGACGCGATCCAGGGCCAGCTGAGGAAGGCCCGGGGCAACCCCGAGGGCGACGGGAGCTACACCAAGTTCACGACCGAGCGGCCGACCTTCGCCGACGACCGGCTCTGGGAGGAGCTGACCGAGCACGACGTCACCGTCACGGCCGAGCCGGTCGTCCGGCAGCGCAGCTTCCTGGTCAACCTGCTGATCGCGCTGGCGCCGATGCTGCTCCTCGTGGTGCTGTGGATCTTCATCGCGCGCCGCATGAGGGGCGCCCTCGGCGGCGGTGCCGGCGGCATGCTCGGCCGCAAGGCACCGCCCAAGCCGGTCGAGCTGGAGGCCGGCGAGCCGCGCACCACCTTCGCCGACGTGGCCGGGATCGACGAGGTAGAGGGCGAGCTGAGCGACGTCGTCGACTTCCTGAAGAACCCCGACGAGTACCGCCGCATGGGCGCCAAGATGCCCCGGGGCGTCCTGCTGTCCGGCCCGCCCGGCACCGGGAAGACCCTCCTCGCGCGCGCGGTCGCCGGGGAGGCGGGCGTGCCGTTCTTCTCCGCGTCAGCGTCCGAGTTCATCGAGATGATCGTGGGTGTGGGCGCCTCCCGGGTGCGGGAGCTGTTCGCCGAGGCGCGCAAGGTCGCGCCGTCGATCATCTTCATCGACGAGATCGACACCATCGGTCGCGCGCGGGGCGGCGGCTCCGGCATGGGGGGCCACGACGAGCGCGAGCAGACCCTGAACCAGATCCTCACGGAGATGGACGGCTTCTCGGGGGCCGAGGGCGTGATCGTCATCGCCGCGACCAACCGCGCCGACATCCTGGACCCGGCCCTGACCCGTCCCGGCCGCTTCGACCGGCTGGTCACCGTATCGCCGCCGGACCGGGGCGGCCGCAGGGCGATCCTGGAGATCCACACCCGTGAGATCCCGCTCGCCCCGGACGTCGACCTGACCCAGGTGGCCCGCACGACCCCGGGCATGACCGGCGCCGAACTCGCCAACCTCGCCAACGAGGCCGCACTGCTCGCGGTCAAGCGGAAGCAGGACCGGGTGACGCAGGCGAACCTCTCCGAGGCGCTGGAGAAGGTCCAGCTGGGCGCCGAACGCCCCCTGGTGATGCCCGAGGACGAGCGCCGGCGCACCGCCTACCACGAGAGCGGGCACGCCCTGCTGGGCATGTTGCAACCGGGCGCCGACCCCGTTCGCAAGATCACCATCGTGCCGCGCGGACGGGCGCTCGGGGTGACGCTGTCGACGCCGGACTCGGACAAGTACGCGTTCACGGAGGAGTACCTGCGCGGACGGATCATCGGCGCGCTCGGCGGCATGGCGGCCGAGCAGGTGGTGTACGACGTGATCACCACCGGCTCGGAGAGCGATCTCGAACAGGTCACCCGGATCGCGCGCGGCATGGTCGGCCGCTGGGGCATGAGCGAACAGGTCGGTCGGCTCTCCGCCCTCCCCGGCGACGCCCAGCAGGCCTACGGACTGGCCGCCGCACCCGGGACCCTCGACGCCATCGACGGCGAGATGCGGCGGGTCGTCGACGAGTGCTACGCGCAGGCCCTGCGCAAGCTGCGCGAGCACCGCGGACAGCTCGACGCGCTGGCCGAGGCACTGCTGGCCGACGAGACCCTGGAGGAGGCGGACGCGTACCGGATCGCCGGGATCACGCGGCCGGCCAAGGACGGCCCCGAGGGGTGAACGCGGTCCGGCACCGCTCCGGGCACCGCCCCGGGGCCGCTACCGGCGCGGGAACTTCCAGACCCAGGGCTCGCCGTCCTCCTCCGACCAGTGCACCTCGACGCTCGTGGCGTCCGCGGGGACCAGGTAGGTCTCGCAGAAGACATGGCTCTCGCCCTGCTTCCAGCTCTCCACCGCGTACGGGTCCTCGCAGCCCGGGGCGTCGTCCGGGGCGCCGACGAGGATGCCGCCGCGCTGCCCGTCGGCGAAGACCGCGGCGGCGTCGTGGACCTCGGAGCCCTCGGTGAGGGCCGGGCCGCCCCGGTGCGTGTACTCCAGGTGCGCGACGGCCGGCACCCTGCCCTCGGCGTCCGCCGCGTCGGCCACCGCCTCGGCGGCCTCCGCCTCCGTGCCCACGTCCACCTTCCGCGCCACGACCTCGTAGGTGACGGCGCCGGGCCCTTCCGCGACCTTCCCCGTCACGGCCTTGCCCGCCGCCACGTCGCCGCCCGACGCCGCGCGTGCCGGAGCGGCCGGGACCTCGGGGCTCCTCGCGTCGGTGTCCTCCCCACCCCCGGTCCCGCACGCGGTGAGGGTCAGGGCGAGGACGGCGACGGGCGCGGCGAGGCGCGACGGGCTCGTGCGGTGCGGCACTGCGGGCTCCTGCATGCAGAGGTGTTCGTTCCCCGGGGACGGTGGACCAGAGTAGAGCGCCGGGATCCACCAGGAGCACCCACGCGAGCCCCGCCGGTTCCGCACACGACTCGCCGCCACCGCGGGAAGCCCTTCCACGGCCGCACGCGTCCGGCCGGAACCCTTCGTCAGGTCGTCAGGTCGTCCGGGCGATCAGGTACCGGAACACGTTGGGCATCCACACGGTCCCGTCCGGCCGCCGGTGCGCGTGCAGAGCCTCCGACAGCTCCTTGTCGACCTGCTCCTGGTCGGTCGCCGCGATCGCCGCGTCGAACAGGCCGGTCGACAGCAGTCCGCGCACCGCGCTGTCGACGTCGCCGTACCCGAAGGGGCACGCCACCCGCCCCGAGCCGTCCGGCCGGAGACCCACGCGCTGGGCCACCTCCTCCAGGTCGTCGCGCAGGGCGGGGCGCCACCGCCCCGCGCCGCGCAGCGGGTCCGCGAGCTTGGTGGCCACCCGCAGCACCGACGTCGTCGCGCACCGCTCCGGCGGGCCCCAGCCGGCCAGCACCACGGCGGCCCCGCGCCCGGCCAGCGGCACGGCCTGCGCGAGCAGCTCGCCCAGCCCCTCCGAGTCGCCCGCCAGGCACCCGATGGGCTCGAAGGCGGTCACCAGGGTGAACGCCGGCGCCGACGGGTCCGCCGCGTCACCGGGACCGCCCTCGACGACCCGCGCGGCGTCCGCACGCGCGCGTGCCTCCCGGCTTCCGGGCGCGTCGGGCAGCAACCGCTGCCGTGCCAGGTCGACGCGCTCCGGGAAGCGGGAGTCGACACCGGTCACCGACGCGCCGCGCGAGGCGGCCATCAGCAGAGCCAGTCCGGACCCGCAGCCCAGCCCCAGCATCCGGGTGCCGCCGCCCACGTGCAGCCGCTCGTAGACGGCCTCGTACAGCGGTACGAGCATCCGCTCCTGTATCTCGGACCAGTCACGCGCGCGTGCACGCGGGTCCACGCGAGGCGTCACCCCCGCGTGGGACGAGTGCTGCCGCACGAGCGTAGGTGTCATAGGAAAGCGCCCCAATCGCCGAGTGTTGCCGCTGTGCCGGATTCGGTGGCCCCCGTGCAGTGCGCTCGCACTCCCCCCGTATGCCAGGAAACTCCGGGCTCGCCGTGGCGTCCAGTGGTAGCGGGCGCCGGTTTGCCCGGCCCCCGCCGCGGTGGCGAGATTTCACTTCCCGGCAATGTGGGCCTGGCCGCGCGGTACTCGAGGTAGCACCTGCGCGACCCCTTCGGCGGATGGCCTGATCGTGGCGCTCGGCGATGACAGCGGGTCGCGACGGCGCGGAGGGCGCGGTTCCGGCCAAGGTCGCCGAGCCCGGCGACGCCGCCCGGTGACGGGAACCGGCAGGGGGAGGGGCGGTACCGCACGCCGGTGGCACACCCGGTAACGTCGCCTCCGTCGGCGCGCCCGATCGGGTGGTGCCCCGGCGGGGGCACAGCGACCGAAACGCCCCTTGCGCATCGGGCATTCTCACGCCCCCCGCGCGTGGACAGGATCTACGCGCCGGCGCGTACGTCGGACTACGCACCAGCTTGGTACGAGCTGCGAGGCTTCTCCGCAGATCAGCGCACCCGCCCTCGTCGGGACGCATCAGCGGCAACTGACGGGTACGTGCAAATTATTTGGGATGCCCCGGAATAGGAACACAGCGGCACCCCGGCTCGTTGTCATTACGTGAGCACGACACCACCTGTTCTCGCCGCAGAGCTGGCGCAGGCGTGGGCCGACATTCAGCGGCACCACACCGAGCTGCCCGATCTTGCCGCGCCCGAGTCCCTGATCGGAGAGTCGTCGTCCGCCTGCGGGCACGAGCTCTCCTTCGAGCGACTGCTCCATGAGGCAGTCCACGGCATCGCCGCCGCGCGCGGAGTACGCGACACCTCCCGCGCGGGGCGCTATCACAACCGTCGTTTCCTCGCGATCGCCGAGGAGATGGGCCTCGACCACCCCGAGGAGCCGCATCCCAGCAGCGGTTTCTCGCTGGTCACGCTCACCCCCGAGGCGAAGCGCCGCTACCGCCCGACGATCGAACGCCTCCAGCGCGCGCTGAAGGCCCACACCGCCGCGACCGCGACCGACTCGGCCCGCAGTTTCCGCGGGCCGGCCGCACGCCACGGATCCTCCGGGGGAGGGGTGCGGGTGAAGGCGGTCTGCGACTGCGGACGCAACGTCCGGGTCGTGCCGTCCGTCCTGGCCCAGGCCCCGATCATGTGCGGCGGCTGCGGCAAGCCGTTCCGGATTCCGGAGGTGGTCGGCGCGGTGGCGAGCTGAGGATCCGGCTGCTCGTGGCGGCCGGATCCGGGCGCGGTGCCCTCGGTCCGAAGGGCACGCCCGCGTGTGGCACAATGGTCAGCTGTACTCGACAGTCGCACAGGACCCCTCTCTCCTCCGGCTGACGCGTCCATCGGGCACTCGGGTACCGCAACCCCACGCGGCTCTCTCGCCGTGCCCACCCACGTCAAATCCAGGAGAACCCACTCCCGTGGCAGTCAAGATCAAGCTGAAGCGTCTGGGCAAGATCCGTTCGCCTCACTACCGCATCGTCGTCGCCGACTCCCGTACCCGCCGTGACGGCCGGGCCATCGAGGAGATCGGCAAGTACCACCCGACGTACAACCCGTCGGTGATGGAGGTCGACGCCGAGCGTGTCGCGTACTGGCTCGGTGTCGGCGCCCAGCCGACCGAGCCCGTGCTCGCCATCCTGAAGAAGACCGGCGACTGGCAGAAGTTCAAGGGCGAGCCCGCCCCGGCGCCGCTGCTGCAGCCGGCCGAGAAGTCGGCCCGTCCGTCCTTCGAGGCGCTCGGTGGCGACGACGAGGGCAAGGGTGAGGCGATCACCCAGAAGAAGAAGGCCGAGAAGAAGGACGAGGCCGCGGCCGAGTCCTCTTCGTCTGAGTCGACCGAGGCCTGAGCATGCTCGAGGAGGCTCTCGAGCACCTCGTGAAGGGCATCGTCGACAACCCTGACGATGTGCAGGTCGCCTCGCGCGACCTGCGCCGCGGGCGTGTGCTCGAGGTCCGGGTGCACCCCGACGACCTCGGCAAGGTGATCGGCCGCAACGGCCGCACCGCGCGCGCTCTGCGCACCGTCGTGGGCGCCATCGGCGGCCGTGGTGTCCGCGTCGACCTCGTCGACGTCGACCACGTCCGCTGACGCCGAACGCAGCACCGGCTCGGGCCGGGGAGGGCCACCGGCCGTCCCCGGCCCGCAGTCGTTGTGCGCCGTGACCGACTCGTCGTAGTCCCGGACCATGGTTTCAGGCCGTGGGTTTCGGCCGTAGTTCCGACAGGAGAAGCAAGCACCGTGCAGCTGGTAGTCGCGCGCATCGGCCGCGCCCACGGCATCAAGGGCGAGGTCACCGTGGAGGTCCGCACCGACGAGCCGGAGCTGCGGCTCGGCCCCGGTGCCGTACTCGCCACCGACCCCGCCTCCACCGGACCGCTCACCATCGAGACCGGCCGGGTCCACAGCGGCCGTCTCCTGCTGCGCTTCGCCGGTGTGCACGACCGCACCGGCGCCGAGGCGCTGCGCAACACCCTCCTGATCGCCGACGTCGACCCCGAAGAGCGGCCCGAGGACGAGGACGAGTACTACGACCACCAGCTGATCGACCTCGACGTGGTGACCGCGGACGGTACGGAGGTCGGCCGGATCACCGAGATCTCCCACCTGCCCACGCAGGACCTGTTCGTCGTGGAGCGCCCCGACGGCAGCGAGGTCTACGTGCCCTTCGTCTCCGAGATCGTCACCGAGATCGACCTGGACGAGCAGCGCGCGGTCATCGACCCGCCGCCCGGTCTGATCGACGACCGCGCGGAGATCGCCTCCGCGCGGGACGCCGAGGACGCGGCCGGGGACGAGGCGTGATGCGGCTCGACGTCGTCACGATCTTCCCCGAGTACCTGGAACCGCTGAACGTCTCCCTCGTCGGCAAGGCACGCGCGCGGGGGCAGCTGAACGTCCATGTGCACCACCTGCGCGACTGGACGTACGACCGCCACAACACCGTCGACGACACCCCGTACGGCGGCGGCCCCGGCATGGTGATGAAGACCGAGCCGTGGGGCGACGCGCTCGACTCCGTCCTGGCCGACGGCTACGAGACGGGTTCAGGTCAACCCGCCCTGATCGTGCCCACGCCCAGCGGCCGGCCCTTCACCCAGGACCTCGCCGTCCAGCTCTCCGAGCGCCCCTGGCTGATCTTCACGCCCGCCCGCTACGAGGGCATCGACCGCCGCGTGATCGACGAGTACGCGACCAGGATGCCCGTGTACGAGGTGTCCATCGGTGACTATGTCCTGGCCGGTGGCGAGGCGGCCGTCCTCGTCGTCACCGAGGCCGTGGCGCGGCTGCTGCCCGGCGTCCTCGGCAACGCCGAGTCCCACCGGGACGACTCCTTCGCCCCCGGCGCCATGGCCAACCTGCTGGAGGGCCCCGTCCACACCAAGCCGCCGCAGTGGCGCGGGCGGGGCATCCCCGACGTGCTGCTCAGCGGGCACCACGGGAAGATCGCGCGCTGGCGCCGCGACGAGGCCCTGCGGCGCACCACGGCCAACCGGCCCGACCTGATCGAGCGGTGCGACCCGAAGGCCTTCGACAAGAAGGACCGGGAGATGCTCTCCATCCTCGGCTGGGAGCCCGATCCGGCGGGGGAGCCGTACGGCCGATTTTGGCGCAGGACCCCCGGCGTGGAAGAATAGGCCGCTGTTGTGCGTCCGTCCGGAGCGCGCCCCTGCCACAGGGGGAGACGTCGCCCGTCCCGACCCGCACGACCCTGATCCCGAAACACCTAGTTTCCGTTGATGACCTGTGGCATCAGCGAAGAAAGCAGACGCAATGTCTCACCTGCTCGACTCCGTCGACGCCTCGTCGCTGCGCAGCGACGTCCCCGCCTTCCGCCCGGGCGACACCGTCAACGTCCACGTCCGCGTCATCGAGGGCAACCGCTCCCGTGTGCAGCAGTTCAAGGGCGTGGTCATCCGCCGCCAGGGCGCCGGCGTGCGCGAGACCTTCACGGTCCGCAAGGTCTCCTTCTCCGTCGGCGTCGAGCGCACCTTCCCGGTGCACACCCCGATCGTGGAGAAGATCGAGCTCGTCACCCGCGGTGACGTGCGCCGCGCGAAGCTGTACTACCTGCGTGAGCTGCGCGGCAAGGCCGCGAAGATCAAGGAGAAGCGCGAGAGCTGAGCGCCCTCCGAGGTCCATGCCGGGGCCGGATAGCATCTGGCCCCGATGGACACCGAAGCACAGCCCACGGAGCGCGACCGCTCCTCCCGTTCCTCCGACTCCGAGCAGCACTCGGAAGCGGAGAGACCGGAGGACCGGTCGCGTTCCGCGTTCGCGGGCCGGCTCACCGACTGGGTTCCGGGCGGCCGGATCACCGTGACCCTGCTGACGCTGCTTCTGTTCCTGCTGCTGCTCAGCACCTTCGTGCTCCAGCCGTTCCAGATTCCCAGCGGTTCCATGGAGCGCGGATTGAGGATCGGCGACCGGGTTCTCGTAAACAAGTTGGCGTACCGTTTCGGTGGCGAGCCGCGGCGGGGTGACGTCGTCGTCTTCGACGGGACCGGGCTCTTCGGGCACGGTGACTACATCAAACGCGTTGTAGGTGTGGGCGGGGACCATGTGGTGTGCTGCGACCGGGAGGGGACAGTCCAGGTGAACGGCCAGTCGGTCGACGAGTCGGCGTTCCTCTACCCCGGCGACCGCCCGTCCACGGTGCCCTTCGACGTCGTGGTCCCGGACGGCACCCTGTTCGTCCTCGGCGACCACCGCGCCGACTCCAGCGACTCCCGCGACCACCTCGGCTCGCCGGGCGGCGGCATGGTCCCGGTCGACGAGGTGATCGGCCGCGCCGACTGGATCGTCTGGCCCTTCTCCCACGCCACGCACCTCGACCGCCCCGACGCCTACGCGCGCGTACCGGACGGGGACGAACCGGCCCCTGGTACGCGCCGGTCCGAGCAGACCGAGGGCGCCGATGGGTAACCGGGGCAAACCGCGCGGCGCGGCCGGCAGTCCCGCGGAGAACCTGCTGCCCACCGGCTCCCGGCGCGCGAAGGCGCCGTCCGGCGGCCGGTCGCGCGCCGAGCGGCGCAAGCTCCAGCGCAAGGTGAAGCGGCGCCGCAGGCGCAGTGCCGTCAAGGAGATACCGCTCCTCGTGGGCGTCGCCGTCCTGATAGCGCTGGTACTGAAGACCTTCCTGGTCCAGGCGTTCGTGATCCCCTCGGGCTCCATGGAACAGACGATCCGGATCGGCGACCGTGTCCTGGTGGACAAGTTCACGCCCTGGTTCGGCTCCGAGCCGCAGCGCGGGGACGTCGTCGTGTTCCGGGACCCCGGGGGGTGGCTCCGTGGCGAGCAGACGACCAAGAAGGACGACCCCGTCGTCGTCAAGCAGGTCAAGGAAGGCCTCGCCTTCATCGGCCTGCTGCCGTCCGACGACGAGAAGGACCTCATCAAGAGGGTCGTCGGGGTGGGCGGGGACCGGGTCAAGTGCTGCGACACCCAGGGCCGGGTCACCGTCAACGGTGTCCCCCTGACCGAGGACTACCTGTACCCCGGCGACAGGCCCTCCACGATGGCGTTCGACGTCAAGGTCCCCGAGGGACGGCTGTGGGTGATGGGCGACCACCGGTCGAACTCCGCCGACTCCCGGTTCCACCAGGGCACCGACTTCGGCACGGTCTCCGAGGAGGAGGTCGTGGGGCGCGCCATGGTGATCGCCTGGCCCTTCGGCCACTGGACCACCCTGGACGAACCGAAAACGTACGCGTCCGTGTCCGACTCGGCCTCGGGTGCGACCGCCGCTCCCGGGCTGTCGCATAGGGTTGCCCCCGACGATCCGAACGCGATGATTCAACTCCCGACCCCTGCGGAACTCCCGCTCGTTATGGGAGTGGTGGGCCTGCACCGTGTACGGGGCAGGCGGTGGCAGAGAGTGAGGAGTTGGCGTGGGGGATGTGGCGGTTGGCGCACGGTCCGGACACGACGGCGAGGAGAACCGCGGACACCCCGTGGAGACAGCCGTCCCGGCCGCGGACGGCGCCCCGGCCTCCGGGCGCGACTCCGGGACCGAGGACGGCAGGGTGACGGACGAACACAGCGGGCCCCAGGACGAGGGAGTGGGCGGGACGCCCGCCACGGCACCTCGCGAGGCGAAGAAGCAGCGCTCCTTCTGGAAGGAGCTGCCCATCCTGATCGGCATCGCGCTGGTCCTCGCGCTGCTGATCAAGACGTTCCTGGTGCAGGCGTTCTCGATCCCGTCCGCCTCGATGCAGAACACGCTCACGATCAATGACCGCGTCCTGGTCGACAAGCTGACCCCCTGGTTCGGCTCCGAGCCCGAGCGCGGCGAGGTCGTCGTCTTCCACGACCCGGACGACTGGCTGGCCGGCGAGCCCACCCCCGACCCGAACGCGCTGCAGACGGTCCTCAGCTGGATCGGCCTGATGCCGTCCGCGGACGAGAAGGACCTGATCAAGCGCGTCATCGGCGTCGGCGGCGACACCGTGGAGTGCAGCAAGACCGGACCGCTCAAGGTCAACGGCAAGGCGCTGAACGAGCCGTACGTCTACCCCGGCAACACGCCGTGCAGCGTCGACGACCAGGGCGGCCAGTTCAAGGTCAAGGTGCCCGAGGGCTCCCTCTGGGTCATGGGCGACCACCGGCAGAACTCCCGGGACTCCCGCTACAACCAGTCGGACAAGCACGGCGGCATGGTGCCGGTGAAGGAGGTCGTCGGCCGGGCCATCGTGATCGCCTGGCCGATGAACCGCTGGGACACCCTGCCGGTCCCCGACACCTTCGACCAGGACGGTCTGCAGGCCCGGTCGTCGGCCGCCGCCGCGCTCTCGGCCGCGCCCCAGGGCCTGGCCCTCGCCGGGGTCGTCCCCGTCGTCTGGTGGCGGCGCAGGCGTATCGCCGCCGCCGAGACCCGCTGAGGCCTCTCGACCTGCGCGCCCGCCTCGGGGCAGCCTCGCCCGCGGAGGCGGCCCGCCGGCCCCTTCCGGTCTCCGGGAGGGGCTGCCCCGTTCCGGTACCGCCGGGTAAGGTGCGGATCCATGGGTGGCGAGAGCACGACACGTACGACCCCGCGTGACGGCGGAGCGAACAGGGCCCCGGCCGGCGGCCGGACCGGACAGCGGCTGTCCGGTGTCGCCGTGGCGCTGGGCCTGGTGCTGTTCCTCGGAGGCTTCGGCTGGGGCGCGGTCGTCTACCGGCCCTACACCGTGCCGACCAGCTCGATGACGCCCACGATCGACGCCGGGGACCGGGTCCTGGCGCAGCGCGTCGACGGCACCGACGTCCGCCGCGGCGACGTCGTCGTCTTCAAGGACGCGACCTGGGCCGACGCTCCCATGGTCAAGCGGGTCGTCGCCGTCGGAGGGGACGTCGTCTCCTGCTGCCAGGAGGGGAAGCTCAAGGTCAACGGCAAGGTGATCGACGAGCCGTACCTGCCCGCCGGCACGCCGGCCGAGATGAGCAACTTCCCGACCGTGACCGTCCCCGAGGGCCGCCTCTTCCTGCTCGGCGACGAGCGCGACAAC
Source organism: Streptomyces sp. NPDC041968 (assembly GCF_055589025.1). NCBI lineage: Bacteria > Bacillati > Actinomycetota > Actinomycetes > Kitasatosporales > Streptomycetaceae > Streptomyces > Streptomyces sp. NPDC041968. The sequence continues at coordinate 180,307 of NZ_JBVJCB010000011.1, forward strand.
TCCGTGGACTCCACCGCCCACCTCACGGACGCGGCCGGCGGGACCGTGTCGCGCGGGGCCGTGGACGCCCGCGTCGACGCCGTGGTCTGGCCCCTGGACGGCATGCTGGAGCGCCCGACCGGCTTCGAGACGCTGGGGGACCTCTCCTCGCCCGGACCGCTGCGGACGGTCGTCGTGCTGGTGGTCGCCGGGGCGGTGCTGATCCTCGCCGGGGCCGCGTACGGTCCCTTCGCCAAGAGGGCCGAGGCCTCCCGTGTCCGGAAGGGGACGGGGCCCACCGGTGTCCGCTGAGCCGACGCGGGCCGGGCACGACTCCTACGAGGGCGGCCTGCGCAGGGTCGCCCGGGTGGTGCTGCTCGACCCCGACGACCGCATCCTGCTCCTGCACGGACACGAACCGGACGACCCGGCCGACGACTGGTGGTTCACTCCCGGCGGCGGCGTGGAGGGCGACGAGACCCGCGAGCAGGCCGCGCGGCGGGAGCTGGTGGAGGAGACCGGCATCACCGACGTCGAGCTCGGCCCGGTGCTGTGGCGGCGCAGGTGCTCCTTCCCCTTCGCGGGCCGCCGCTGGGACCAGGACGAGTGGTACTACCTGGCCCGCACGACACAGACCGCGACCGAGGCCCTGGGGCTGACCGAACTGGAGCGGCGCAGTGTCGCCGGAGCGCGCTGGTGGACGTGTCAGGAACTGGCCCGGGCACATGAGACGGTGTATCCGACCAGACTCGCCGGGCTGCTGCGCACGCTGCTCGACGAAGGGCCCCCCGCCGGGCCGGTGACCCTGGACACCGAAATCGTCTAGGGGTGCACGGGACTGGCGCACAATGGTGGGACCGCACGGCTGAAGGGGAACATGCCATGAGCGCCGAGGACCTCGAGAAGTACGAGACCGAGATGGAGCTCAAGCTCTACCGGGAGTACCGCGATGTCGTCGGCTTGTTCAAATACGTGATCGAGACCGAGCGGCGTTTCTATCTGACCAACGACTACGAGATGCAGGTGCACTCGGTCCAGGGTGAGGTGTTCTTCGAGGTCTCCATGGCGGACGCCTGGGTCTGGGACATGTACCGGCCGGCCCGCTTCGTGAAGCAGGTGCGCGTGTTGACGTTCAAGGACGTGAACATCGAGGAGCTGAACAAGAGTGACCTGGAGCTTCCCGGCGGCTGACAGCCGTCAAGCGGTCACCGCACGACACTCGTGCGGGTGACGACGTTGTCCACAGTCGGCTGACCCTCCACCAAGATCCAAAAGATCGTCGGGCCACCCTCATCGTTGGCGCCGGAGGTGGTGCCGACATGAACGCACGAGCTGCGATCGGCAAGTACGGCGAGACTCTCGCCGCCCGCCGGCTGACCGGGGCCGGCATGACCGTGGTGGAGCGCAACTGGCGCTGCGGCAGGACCGGTGAGATCGACATCGTGGCCCGGGACGGGGACGTCCTGGTGGTCTGCGAGGTCAAGACGCGCAGGGGCGGATCCTTCGAGCACCCGATGGCCGCGGTGAGCCCCGAGAAGGCCGACCGGCTGCGACGGCTCGGCGAACGCTGGATCCAGACCCACGGCGGAGCCCCGCCCGGGGGCGTCCGCATCGACCTGGTAGGCGTCCTCCTCCCGCGACGCGTCGCCCCCGTGGTCGAACACGCCCGGGGGGTGGCGTGATGGGGTTCGCACGAACGTGCTCCGTGGCGCTCGCCGGCGTCGAGGGCGTGGTCGTCGAGGTCCAGGCCGACCTGGAACCGGGCGTGGCGGCGTTCACCCTGGTCGGGTTGCCGGACAAGAGCCTGACCGAGAGCCGGGACCGGGTGCGGGCCGCGGTGGTGAACTCGGGCGCCGAGTGGCCGCAGAAGAAGCTGACGGTGGGGCTCAGCCCGGCATCGGTGCCGAAGAGCGGCAGCGGATTCGACATGGCGGTCGCCGCGGCCGTCCTGGGCGCCGCCGAGCGGATCGATCCCCGCGTGCTCGCCGACATCGTGATGATCGGCGAGCTGGGGCTGGACGGACGGGTGCGGCCGGTGCGCGGCATCCTCCCGGCGGTGCTCGCCGCCGCCGAGGCCGGCTACGAACAGGTGGTCGTCCCCGAGTGCGCCGCCGCCGAGGCGTCCCTGGTGCCCGGTGTGTCGGTGCTCGGCGTGCGCAGCCTGCGCCAGCTGATCGCCGTCCTCGCCGACGAACCCGTCCCGGAGGAGGAGCGGGACGAGCAGGGCCGCCCCGACCCGCTGCTGGCCGGTCTGCGGATGCCCGGCACCGGAGCCGCCACCGGCATGCGCAGCATGGGAGCGGCGCAGCACGACCAGGGGCACGACCTCGCCGACGTCGTGGGTCAGGAGTCGGCGCGCACGGCGGTCGAGGTCGCCGCGGCCGGTGGCCACCACCTGTTCCTCGAGGGGCCGCCCGGCGCGGGGAAGACCATGCTCGCCGAGCGGCTGCCCGCCATCCTGCCCCGGCTCCGCCGGGCGGAGTCGCTGGAGGTCACCGCGGTGCACTCGGTGGCGGGCCTGTTGCCGCCGGGCAAGCCCCTGATCGACGTGGCCCCCTACTGCGCACCACATCACTCGGCCACGATGCAGGCCCTGGTCGGGGGCGGTGCCGGCATCGCACGGCCGGGGGCCGTCTCCCTCGCCCATCGGGGCGTGCTCTTCCTGGACGAGACGCCGGAGTTCAGCAGCCAGGTGCTCGACGCGCTGCGCCAGCCGCTGGAGGCCGGTCACGTCGTCATCGCCCGCAGCGCCGGTGTCGTGCGCTTCCCCGCGCGGTTCCTGATGGTCCTCGCCGCCAACCCGTGCCCGTGCGGGCGGTTCTCGCGGACCGAGGACCTGTGCGAGTGCCCGCCGTCGGCGATCCGCCGCTACCAGGCGAGGCTCTCCGGCCCGCTGCTCGACCGGGTCGACCTGCGGGTCGAGGTGGACCGGATCACCCGCGCCCAGCTGGCCGGCGACGGCACCCGGGGGGACACCACCGCCGAGGTCGCCGGCCGGGTGCGAGCAGCCAGGGACCGGGCGGCGGCACGACTGGCGGGCACGCCCTGGCGGTCCAACAGCGAGGTGCCGGGACGCGAGCTGCGCAGCCGTTGGCACGCGGCGCCCGGGGCGCTGGAGGAGGCGGAGCGCAGCCTGGAGCGGGGCGTGCTCACCGCCCGGGGCCTCGACCGCGTCGTGCGCGTCGCCTGGACCGTCGCGGACCTCGTCGGACACGACCGGCCCGACGCGAGGGATGTCGCCCTCGCGCTGCAACTGCGCACGGGAGTCCCGCGGGGCGTCCCCATGGCGCTGGGGGCGCTGACATGACCGGGGGCGGGCCCGTGCCGGAGGACGGGGCGGTCGCCGGGACCGGGGATCAGGCGGGGGAGGGGATGGTGCCGGGACGCGACCCCCGGGCCGGGGAGGGGACCGTGCCTGGGCATGACCACCGGGCCGGGGACGGGACCGTGTCCGTGCCGGGACGCGACCTTCGGATCGGGGAGGGGACCGTGCCTGGGCATGGCCACCGGGCCGGGGGCGGGACCGTGACGGAGCGCGGGACCGTCGCCGGTGCCGAAGTTCAGGCGGGGGAGGGGATCGCGCCGGGACGCGACCACCTGGCCGGCGACGGCCTTGCGCCTGGGTGTGACCGCCGGGCCGGGGACGGCAACGCGCCGGGGCGCGACCCCCGGGCCAGGGGCCGGGTCTCCCGGGCCGATGATGCCGGTGAGGGCGCTGCCGGCGCCCCGGATGATGTGGGGCGGGGCCATGAAGAGCACCCTCCCGGTGAGGTGGACGGCGAGTTGCTCGGCAGGGTCTTCCTCACCCGGGTCCTCGAGCCCGGCGACGAGACCGGCGGGCGCTGGGTGCGCGAGCGGGGCGTCGCTGACGTGGTGCGACGCCTGCGTGACGGCGGGCGTCCCCTGCCGGGGGTGAGTGAGAAACGGTGGGCCGGGCTCCGTGCCAGGGCCGGCCGGGCCGACCCCCGCAGGGACGTGGCCGTCGCCCGGGCGGCAGGCGTGCGGTTCGTCGCGCCTGGGTCCGCCGAGTGGCCCGGGCAGCTCGACGACCTGGGGGACGCCCGGCCCCTCGGGTTGTGGGTGCGCGGCCGGCCGAGCCTGCGCATGTGGGCGCTGAGGTCGGTGGCCGTCGTGGGGGCCCGCGCCTGCACCGAGTACGGCGCCCACATGGCGGCCACCCTCGCCGCGGGCCTCGCCGAGCGTGGCTGGGTCGTGGTGTCCGGCGGTGCCTACGGGGTCGACGGCGCTGCCCACCGGGGTGCCCTCGGCGCGGGCGGCGCCACCGCCGCCGTCCTGGCCTGCGGAGTCGACCGCCCCTACCCACCCGGGCACACGGGGCTGATCACCAGGATCGCGGAACAGGGGCTGGTCGTCGGTGAGCTGCCCCCGGGCGATCACCCGACGCCGAGCAGATTCATCCTGCGCAACCGGGTGATCGCCGCGCTGACTCGGGGCACCGTGGTGGTGGAAGCCGCCTACCGCAGTGGTTCGCTGGTCACGGCACGTGCCGCCGAACGCCTCGGCCGGCACACGATGGGCGTGCCCGGCCCGGCCACCAGCGCGCTCTCCGCCGGGGTGCACGAGCTGCTGCGCGGCGACGCGGTGCTCGTCAGCGACGCCGCCGAGGTCGTGGAACTGGTCGGCGACATGGGCGAGCTGGCTCCCGACCGGCGCGGCCCGGTGCTCCCCACCGACCTGCTGGATCCCCGGGCCCGCCAGGTGCTCGCCGGCCTCCCCGGACGCGGAGCGGCCACGGCCGCCGAGGTGGCACGCCGGGCGCAGACCACGGAGGACGACGCGATCGCGAGGCTGTACGAGCTTCGAGCACTTGGTTATGTCGAACGACACGGCGACGGCTGGAAGTTGACACGCCAGTCGATGATCTCGGTCCGCGGTGGCCGGAGCCCGTCCTGACGCAGCGTGTTCGGCCGTCCGGGGGAACCCCGACGCCCTTGGGATTCCAGGCAGTTGAGGTGTTCGAGTGATCACGCAGAGCGATCATCATCCCCCCTGTAGAGCGTTCAGCGGAACGTATCTGCGTACGGCCCTCCCTCCGCTCTTCGCGCACCGCGACAGTCCAGTCACGCTACGCTCACGAGGACCCCCACGCAGACGTCCGACAGCAGGCGACAACCAGACAGCAGACCGGCGGCCCCACCAGGCACCCGCATCACGGCAGAACGGCACAAGGCGACGAATGCCCCAGCACACCTCCGGGCCCGAACGGGCGGCGATCCCCCCAGCCGCCCGTGACGGTGGCAGCGTGCGACCGCCCGCCCCCTCGACGCTCGACGAGTTGTGGCGGTCGTACAAGGCGACGGGGGACGAGCGGCTGCGGGAACAGCTGATCCTGCACTACTCGCCCCTGGTCAAATACGTGGCAGGCCGGGTGAGCGTGGGGCTGCCGCCCAACGTCGAGCAGGCGGACTTCGTCTCCTCGGGGGTCTTCGGGCTGATCGACGCGATCGAGAAGTTCGACGTCGACCGGGAGATCAAGTTCGAGACGTACGCGATCACCCGGATCCGTGGCGCGATGATCGACGAACTGCGGGCCCTTGACTGGATCCCGCGGTCGGTCCGCCAGAAGGCGCGGAACGTGGAACGCGCCTACGCGACGCTCGAGGCGCGACTGCGCCGCACCCCGTCGGAGAGTGAGGTGGCCGTCGAGCTGGGGATCGCGGTGGAGGATCTCCACGCGGTCTTCAGCCAGCTGTCGCTGGCCAACGTGGTGGCGCTGGAGGAGTTGCTGCACGCCGGCGGGGAGGGCGGGGGCCGGCTGAGCCTCATGGACACCCTGGAGGACACCGCCGCCGACAACCCGGTGGAGGTCGCCGAGGACCGCGAGTTGCGACGGCTCCTGGCGCGGGCGATCAACACGCTGCCCGAGCGGGAGAAGACCGTCGTCACGCTCTACTACTACGAGGGGCTCACGCTCGCCGAGATCGGGAACGTGCTCGGTGTGACGGAGAGCCGAGTCAGCCAGATCCACACCAAGTCGGTGTTGCAGCTGCGCGCGAAGCTGGCGGGATTCGGCCGCTGACCAGCGGTGATGTGCGGCCGATGGCGTTGCCGGTGGCCCCGTGGCCGGGCGCGTGGCCGGACGAGCGACTCCCGTACGGGGTGGCGCGTCCGTAAAGTGGGGGCGTGCCAAGGATTCGAGCGGCCTCCGTGGCCGAGCACCGGTCGATGCAGCGTGCCGCCCTGCTGGACGCGGCACGCTCCCTGCTGTCCGACGGCGGAACGGAGGCGCTGACCTTCCCCGCCCTCGCCGAACGGACGGGCCTCGCGCGCTCGTCCGTCTACGAGTACTTCCGCTCGCGGGCGGCGGTCGTCGAGGAGCTGTGCGCCGTCGACTTCCCGGTCTGGGCCGCGGAGGTCGAGGCGGCGATGGAGCGTGAGGCGTCCGCCGAGGCCAAGGTCGAGGCGTACGTGCGCACCCAGCTCGACCTGGTCGGGGACCGGCGGCACCGGGCTGTCGTGGCCATCTCCGCGAGCGAGCTGGACGCCGGCGCGAGGGAGAAGATCCGGGCGGCGCACGGCGGGCTAATCGCGATGATCGTCGAGGCGCTGGGCGAGATGGGGCACGAGCAGCCGCGGCTCGCGGCGATGCTGCTGCAGGGGGTCGTGGACGCGGCCGTGCGGAGGATCGAGCTGGGTGCCGCGGAGGAACCGACGGCCATCACCGAGGCCGCTGTCTCCATGGCCCTGCGAGGCGTACGGGGCTGACCGGCCGGGCGCGGCCGGGCGCACCGGCGTGCGGGCGGCCGGGTGTTCAGGTGTGTCCGATGGCTTCGTCCGGTCCGGCGTCGTGGAGGGCCGTCCGAGTGGGGGCGCGGCCGGGCCTACCGGCGGGCAGGTGTCCGGGCACCGTGTCTCCCGACGGCCACGGCGACCGGCGCCTTTGTCCGGCGTCACGGAGTGACCTCCGCGCCGGACCGCCCCGCCCCGGCCGCACGGTGGCCCGAGGTGTGCGGCAGAGGGACCCCCAGCACCGGCAGAAGCCTCGACGGGCCGCCGTCGAGCAGCCACGGGGGCAGCAGGGACAGCGGATCCAGGTAGACCTCGCCGCGCAGCAGGCCCCAGTGCAGGCAGCCCGCGCAGTGCGAGCCGGTGGGCTCGACCGTGCCGAGCGCCTCGCCGGCCGCGACCTCGTCGCCCCGCGCCACGGAGGCCTCGACCGGCTCGTACGTCGTCCGCAGGGGCGGATCGCCCGTCCCGGCCAGCTCCACCGAGACGACGCCCCTCCCCGCCACCCGGCCCGCGAAAGACACCCTCCCCGCCGCCACCGACCGCACCGGAGCCCCGGCGGCCGCGGCGAGGTCGACGCCACGATGGCCCGGACCGTAGGGAGTCGCCGGGGCCTCCCAGCCCCGTAGGACCGGGGGACGACCGCCGACCGGCCAGACGTGGGCCACGGCCGGAACGGACGGGTCCGGAAGTGCTCCGGCAGCCCCGGCCGTCACCACCGCCGCCGTTCGCGGCGGCCCCGGGACCGCCACGAACGGCAGCAGCCACACGACCGCCCACAGTCCCGCCCCTCGCCCCGCGCACACCCATCGCCTCACTCGCATGCGGGAAACGGTGCCGCACCCGGGGCCCTCGTCGCCCTGCCCTGTGGACCGTCCCGCGGTTGTGGACAGCCGCGTCACCCGGTGCCCCGTGGGTCCCGTACACTTCTGATGGCGATCCGGGTCACCGGGTCGACTTCGCACGCCCCGACACGAGGCCCGCAAAGGCTCGTGTCAGCGCCCCTCGGTCCCTTGCGGCAGGCGCATCGCGGGCGTCAGGCGCGGGAGCCGTCCGGCTCGCGCGGCACAACCGAGAAAATCAAGGAGATACGGCCATGGCCGTCGTCACGATGCGGGAGCTGCTGGAGAGCGGCGTCCACTTCGGTCACCAGACCCGTCGTTGGAACCCGAAGATGAAGCGCTTCATCTTCACGGAGCGCAACGGCATCTACATCATCGACCTGCTCCAGTCGCTGTCGTACATCGACCGCGCCTACGAGTTCGTCAAGGAGACCGTCGCCCACGGCGGCACGGTCATGTTCGTCGGCACGAAGAAGCAGGCGCAGGAGGCCATCGCCGAGCAGGCCACCCGCGTCGGCATGCCCTTCGTCAACCAGCGCTGGCTGGGCGGCATGCTCACCAACTTCTCGACCGTCTACAAGCGCCTGCAGCGCCTGAAGGAGCTCGAGCAGATCGACTTCGAGGACGTGGCCGCCTCCGGCCTCACCAAGAAGGAGCTGCTGGTCCTCTCCCGCGAGAAGGCCAAGCTGGAGAAGACCCTCGGCGGTATCCGCGAGATGTCCAAGGTGCCCAGCGCCGTCTGGATCGTGGACACCAAGAAGGAGCACATCGCGGTCGGCGAGGCCCGGAAGCTCAACATCCCGGTCGTCGCCATCCTCGACACCAACTGCGACCCCGACGAGGTCGACTACAAGATCCCGGGCAACGACGACGCGATCCGCTCCGTCACCCTGCTCACCCGCGTGATCGCCGACGCCGTCGCCGAGGGTCTCATCGCCCGCTCCGGTGCCGGCAAGGGCGCCGAGGGTGACAAGGCCGCGGGCGAGCCGCTCGCCGCGTGGGAGCGCGACCTGCTCGAGGGCGAGAAGAAGGCCGACGAGGCTGAGGCTCCGGCCGCCGACGCCGAGGAGCCCGCCGAGGCCCCCGCCGCCGACGCCGAGACCCCGGCCACCGACGCCGAGACCCCGGCCGCCGACGCCGAGAAGCCCGCCGAGGCCCCGGCCGCGGACGCCGAGCAGGCCTGACCCCTCACGACCTTCGGGTTCTGGACGGCGGGGGCCCACGAAGCCCCCGCCGTCCGGCCCGTAGATCTTCAGACTTCGAGAGAGATTCCGGAATCATGGCGAACTACACCGCCGCTGACGTCAAGAAGCTCCGCGAGCTCACCGGCGCCGGCATGATGGACTGCAAGAAGGCGCTGGACGAGGCCGAGGGCAACGTCGAGAAGGCCGTCGAGGCGCTCCGTATCAAGGGCCAGAAGGGCGTCGCCAAGCGCGAGGGCCGCTCTGCCGAGAACGGCGCCGTCGTCTCGATCATCGCCGACGACAACACCTCGGGTGTCCTCGTCGAGCTGAAGTGCGAGACGGACTTCGTCGCCAAGGGCGACAAGTTCCAGAACGTCGCGAAGACCATCGCCGAGCACGTCGCCAAGGCCGCCCCGGCCGACCTCGAGGCGCTGCTCGCCTCCGAGATCGAGCCCGGCAAGACCGTCCAGGCGTACGTGGACGAGGCCAACGCCAACCTCGGCGAGAAGATCGTCCTGGACCGCTTCGCGCAGTTCTCCGGCGGCTTCGTGACCGCGTACATGCACCGCACGATGCCCGACCTGCCCCCGCAGATCGGTGTCCTCGTCGAGCTGGACAAGCCGAACGCCGAGATCGCCAAGGGCATCGCCCAGCACATCGCCGCCTTCGCGCCGAAGTACCTCTCCAAGGAGGACGTGCCGGCCGAGGTCGTCGAGTCCGAGCGCCGCGTCGCCGAGGAGACCACCCGCGCCGAGGGCAAGCCCGAGGCCGCCCTGCCGAAGATCGTCGAGGGTCGCCTCAACGGCTTCTTCAAGGACGCCACCCTGCTCGGCCAGCCCTACGCCCTGGACAACAAGAAGTCGGTCCAGAAGGTGCTGGACGAGGCCGGTGTCACCCTGAAGCGCTTCTCGCGCATCAAGGTCGGCATCTGAGTCCGTACCGCGACGGACGCTCGACCCCGGTAGGGTCGACAGCAGTCGTCGGCGCCGTTCGCGCATGCCCTGGCGCACGCGCGCGTGGCGGCGGACGACGGCAGATCTGACGAGGAGGCCATTGCCGCGTACGGGATGCGAATCACGCCCCCACCGGCAGTGGCCTCCTTCGTATGTGTGACCCACGTAAAAGAGGCGAGATCTCCATGACCACCAAGGCCGAGAAGAGCGACGACGGCAAAGTACGCGGCCGCTTCATGCTGAAGCTGTCCGGAGAGGCGTTCTCCGGCGGTGGGGGCCTGGGCGTCGACCCCGACGTGGTGCACGCCATCGCCCGCGAGATCGCGGCCGTCGTCCGGGACGGCGCCGAGATCGCGATCGTCATCGGCGGCGGCAACTTCTTCCGTGGCGCCGAGCTGCAGGTGCGCGGCATGGACCGCGCCCGCTCCGACTACATGGGCATGCTCGGCACCGTGATGAACTGCCTGGCCCTCCAGGACTTCCTGGAGAAGGAGGGCGTCGACTGCCGCGTGCAGACCGCCATCACCATGGGCCAGGTCGCCGAGCCCTACATCCCGCTGCGCGCCGTGCGCCACCTGGAGAAGGGCCGCGTGGTCATCTTCGGCGCCGGTATGGGCATGCCCTACTTCTCCACCGACACCACGGCCGCCCAGCGCGCCCTCGAGATCGACGCCGAGGCCCTGCTCATGGGCAAGAACGGCGTGGACGGGGTCTACGACTCCGACCCCAAGACCAATCCGGACGCCGTGAAGTTCGACGCGCTCGGCTACGGCGACGTCATCACCCGGGACCTGAAGGTCGCCGACGCCACGGCCGTCACGCTCTGCCGTGACAACAGCCTCCCGATCGTGGTCTTCGAGCTCCTGAAGGAGGGCAATATCGCCCGCGCCGTCAAGGGTGAGAAGATCGGCACGCTTGTGGGTGACCAAGGCAGCCGGGACTGACCCGGAGACCACCCCCTGTCCGCGGACGCCACCTGTCCGGGGGACGGACGGGACGGGGCCGGGCCGGGGGATGGACAATGTCCCACCGGTCGGGAACCGTGCAGGAAGAACGCGACGCAGCCGGCCGCCGTCCCGACAGGGAACCGCGTCCGGGCCTACTCAAGACACGCAGGAGCAAGTGGTGATCGAAGAGACCCTCCTCGAGGCCGAGGAGAAGATGGAGAAGGCCGTCGTGGTCGCCAAGGAGGACTTCGCCGCGATCCGCACCGGCCGTGCGCACCCGGCGATGTTCAACAAGATCGTGGCCGACTACTACGGCGCGCCGACGCCGATCAACCAGCTGGCCTCGTTCTCCGTGCCCGAGCCGCGCATGGCCGTGGTGACCCCCTTCGACAAGAGCGCCCTGCGCAACATCGAACAGGCGATCCGCGACTCCGACCTGGGCGTCAACCCCAGCAACGACGGCAACATCATCCGGGTGGTGTTCCCCGAGCTGACGGAGGAGCGCCGCCGCGACTACATCAAGGTCGCCAAGAGCAAGGGCGAGGACGCCAAGGTCTCGATCCGCTCCGTGCGCCGCAAGGCCAAGGACACCATCGACAAGATGGTCAAGGACGGCGAGGTCGGCGAGGACGAGGGCCGTCGTGCGGAGAAGGAGCTCGACGACACCACCGCCAAGTACGTCGCCCAGGTGGACGAGCTCCTGAAGCACAAGGAAGCGGAGCTGCTCGAGGTCTGATGAACGACTCTTCCTGGGGAGCGCCGCCACAAGCCGGGTACTGGGGGCCGTCCGACCAGGGACCTGTCCAGGGCGCTGCCCCGGCGGGTCCCGCGTACGATGCGCACTACGCGCAGCAGACTCGCCCCATGCCCATCGTGCCCGACGTACCCGAACACGGCGGTGCCCAGGACGGCGACCAGGGGGCCGCTCGGCCGAGCGGCCCCCTGTCCCGGGACGAGGCGTTCCGCGATGAGCCGTATCGCGACAGCACACATCGCGACAGCACACACCGCGACGAGAACCCGTCGGCGCAGCCGTATGGGGCGGTGCCGCAGAATCCGGAGCCCATGCCCGACGCCCCGCAGCCGGCGCAGCACCGGCCGCAGCCGAAGAAGACCGCGGGGCGTGACCTGGGTGCCGCGATAGGGGTGGGTGTCGGGCTCGGCGCGGTGATCATCGCGTCGCTGTTCGTCGTCAAGGCCGTCTTCGTCGGTGTGGTCGCGATCGCCGTCGTCGTGGGCCTGTGGGAGCTGACCACGCGGCTGGAGGAGCGCAAGGGCATCAAGGCGCCCCTCGTACCGCTCGCGATCGGCGGCGCCGCGATGGTGGTCGCCGGGTACGTGCGCGGCTCCGAGGGCGCGTGGGTCGCCATGGCGCTCACGGCGCTCGCCGTCCTCGTGTGGCGGATGACCGAACCGCCGGAGGGCTACCTCAGAGACGTCACGGCGGGCCTGTTCGCGGCGTTCTACGTGCCCTTCCTGGCCACGTTCGTCGCGATGATGCTCATGGCGGACGACGGCGCCTGGCGCGTGCTGGTCTTCCTGGTGCTGACGGTCGTCAGCGACACCGGCGCCTACGCGGTGGGCTGGCGGTTCGGCAGGACCAAGCTCGCCCCGCGCATCAGCCCCGGCAAGACCCGCGAGGGCCTGCTCGGGGCGGTGGGCTTCGCGATGGCGGCGGGCGCCCTGTGCATGCAGTTCCTGATCGACGACGGCACCTGGTGGCAGGGTCTGCTGCTCGGCCTCGCGGTCGCCGTCAGCGCCACGCTGGGCGACCTCGGCGAGTCCATGATCAAGCGGGACCTCGGCATCAAGGACATGGGCACGCTGCTCCCGGGCCACGGCGGCATCATGGACCGTCTGGACTCCCTGCTGCCGACGGCGCCGGTGGTGTGGCTCCTGCTGGTGATCTTCGTCGGGTCGGGCTGACCCTCGGGCCGTCCCGGCCGGCTGACGCACGGGTCCACCGCTGCCGGTCGTACCGGCCGCCTCCCCGCCCCTTCCGCACCCGCGGCCGCACGACCGGGCCGCCCTCGCGGGAGGGGCGCGGTGCGTTCCGGGGCGGCGCACGACCGCCCCTTGCCGGCGTCGACGGCAACGCCCTGCGGTCGGGCTCCCGGCCGCGGCGCCTGCGGTCGGGGCACGACGCCGTTCCCGGCGTCCGTCGGGGGGAGGCGCCGGCGCCGCGAGGAGGGCGGCCGCCTCCCGGTGCGCCCGGTTCGCTTCATCCGCCTCGACGCGTGCGCTCCGTACGAGGTCGCGCCGTGCGCCGTTCCGTGGACGCCCGGCGGGTGACCTGGGGAAACCGTCGACGACCGCCGGAGCGGGCGACGGTCGCGGGTCACCCGAGTGGATCTGCGACACTGGGAACGTCATGCCTAAGCCCGGAGAACTCACATTCGTCGCCCCGCGCGGAGTCAAGAAGCCGCCGCGGCACCTCGCCGATCTCACGCCCGCCGAGCGCAAGGAGGCCGTCGCCGCCATCGGCGAGAAGCCGTTCCGTGCGAAGCAGCTCTCGCAGCACTACTTCGCGCGGTATGCGCACGACCCCGAGCAGTGGACGGACATCCCGGCCGGCTCGCGGCAGGGGCTGCGGGAGGCGTTGCTGCCCGAGCTGATGTCGGTCGTCCGGCACCTGTCGACCGACCAGGGCACCACGCGCAAGACGCTGTGGAAGCTGTTCGACGGGACGCTCGTCGAGTCCGTCCTGATGCGCTACCCGGACCGGGTGACCATGTGCATCAGCTCCCAGGCGGGCTGCGGCATGAACTGCCCGTTCTGCGCCACGGGGCAGGCCGGCCTGGACCGGAACCTGTCCACCGCCGAGATCGTGCACCAGATCGTGGACGGGATGCGGGCGCTGCGCGACGGGGAGGTCCCCGGTGGTCCGGCCCGGCTCAGCAACATCGTGTTCATGGGCATGGGCGAGCCCCTCGCCAACTACAAGCGCGTCGTCGGTTCCATCCGCCGGCTCACCGACCCCGAGCCCGACGGGCTGGGGCTCTCCCAGCGCGGCATCACCGTCTCCACCGTCGGCCTCGTGCCGGCGATCCACCGGTTCGCCGACGAGGGCTTCAAGTGCCGCCTCGCCATCTCGCTGCACGCGCCCGACGACGAGCTGCGCGACACCCTCGTCCCGGTCAACACGCGGTGGAAGGTGCGCGAGGTGCTGGACGCCGGGTTCGAGTACGCGGAGCGGTCGGGGCGCCGGCTGTCGATCGAGTACGCGCTGATCCGCGACATCAACGACCAGGCGTGGCGCGGTGACCGGCTCGGGCGGCTGCTCAAGGGCAGGCCCGTGCACGTCAACCTCATCCCGCTCAACCCGACGCCCGGCTCGAAGTGGACCGCCTCGCGGCCCGAGGACGAGAAGGCGTTCGTGGAGGCGATCGCGGCGCACGGTGTGCCGGTGACGATCCGGGACACCCGTGGCCAGGAGATCGACGGGGCGTGTGGTCAGCTCGCCGCGAGCGAGCGGTAACCTGACCGGCGTCAGCATCACGCGTAGGTCTTCACAGGTCAGTACAAGTACATCTTCATATTCCGACAGGGGAGCGCCACAGCGCTGAGAGTGCGGCACCGGCCGCAGACCCTCCGAACCTGGCCCAGGTCATTCTGGGTAGGGAGATCGGTCACCACTCGAGCTGTTGCGCCCTGCCCGGGACCCTCACCAGGTCCCGGGCGGGGCCGCGTCTTCTCCTGGTCACCCAGGAGGAATTCAGTGAGCATCACCAAGAAGGTCAGTGTCCTGGCCCTCGGACTCGGCATGGTCGGCACGCTGGCCGCCTGCGGATCGTCGTCGGACGACGGTCAGGGATCCGGCGATCCCAAGACCGTGACCCTGGTCAGCCATGACTCGTGGGCCGCGTCGAAGGACGTCATCGCCGCCTTCGAGAAGCGCTCCGGCTACAAGGTCAGGGTCCTGGAGGACGGCGACGCCGGTCAGGCCGTCAACAAGGCCATCCTCACCAAGGACAACCCCCAGGGCGACGTCTTCTTCGGCGTCGACAACACGCTGCTGTCCCGCGCCCTCGACAACGGGATCTTCCAGCCGTACGAGGCGAAGGGCTCCGACCTGGTCCTCCCCGAGTACCGGGCCGACCAGGACAAGCACCGGGTCACGCCCGTCGACACCGGGGACGTCTGCGTCAACTACGACAAGGCGTACTTCGGCGAGCACGGGCTGACCCCGCCGGACTCCCTCGACGACCTGGCCGACCCCCGGTACAGGGACCTGCTCGTCACCGAGAACGCCGGCAGCTCCTCGCCCGGCCTCGGCTTCCTGCTGGGCACCGCCGCGAAGTACGGGGACGACGGCTGGCAGGGCTACTGGAAGAAGCTGAAGGCGAACGGCGTCAAGGTCGTCGACAGCTGGGAGCAGGCGTACAACGAGGAGTTCTCCGGTTCGTCCGGCGGCAGGAAGGCCGGCGGCGACCGTCCGCTCGTCGTCTCCTACGCCTCCTCCCCGCCCGCCGAGGTCATCTACGCCGACCCCCAGCCGGCCACCGCGCCGACGGGCGTGGCCCAGGGCACCTGCTTCCGCCAGGTCGAGTACGCGGGACTGCTGGAGAACGCCGCGAACCCCGAGGGCGGCAAGGCGCTCCTCGACTTCCTGATCAGCAAGGAGTTCCAGGACGACATGCCGTTGAACATGTTCGTCTACCCGGTGCGTGAGGGCGCGCGGATCCCCGAGGCGTTCCGGAAGTTCGGGCCGCAGGCCGAGGACCCGCAGACCATGGACCCGGCGAAGATCGCCGACCACCGCGACCAGTGGGTCAAGTCGTGGACCTCCCTCGTCCTGAAGTGAAACGCCGGAGCACCGCGCGCGGGAGCGTGGCGCGGCTCGGCCTGATGGCCGTGCCCGTCGCGTTCTTCGCGGTGTTCTTCGCCTACCCCGTCGCCGCGATCGTCGCGCGCGGGCTGAAGGTCGACGGGGTCTGGCGATTCGGGCGGATCGCGGACGTGCTGGCCCAGTCCGACATCCGGCACGTGCTGTGGTTCACCACCTGGCAGGCCCTGGCCTCCACCGCGCTCACCCTGCTGATCGCCCTGCCCGGCGCGTACGTCTTCGCCCGCTTCGACTTCCCCGGCAAGCAGCTCCTGCGGGCCGTGGTGACCGTGCCGTTCGTCCTGCCGACGGTCGTCGTCGGTACGGCGTTCCTGGCGCTGGTCGGACGCGGCGGCCTGCTCGACGAGCTGTGGGGCCTCAGGCTGGACACCACCGTGTGGGCGATCCTGCTCGCCCACGTCTTCTTCAACTACGCGGTCGTCGTGCGCACTGTCGGCGGCCTCTGGTCGCAGCTCGACCCCCGGCAGGAGGAGGCCGCGCGGATGCTCGGCGCGTCCCGCCTCACCGCCTGGCGGACGGTCACGCTGCCCGCGCTCGGGCCCGCCGTGGCCGCCGCCGCGCTGATGGTGT
The DNA here is from genome assembly GCF_055589025.1 of Streptomyces sp. NPDC041968. Taxonomy (NCBI): domain Bacteria; kingdom Bacillati; phylum Actinomycetota; class Actinomycetes; order Kitasatosporales; family Streptomycetaceae; genus Streptomyces; species Streptomyces sp. NPDC041968. Next base: position 196,375 of record NZ_JBVJCB010000011.1, read on the forward strand.
TCCTGTTCACCTTCACCTCCTTCGGCGTCGTCCAGATCCTCGGCGGGCCCACTTTCTCCACCCTGGAAGTGGAGATCTACCGGCAGACCTCGCAGGTCTTCGACCTGTCCACGGCCGCCGTGCTCACCATGATCCAGTTCGCGGCGGTCGCCGCCGTCCTCGCCGTGCACGCCTGGACGGTACGGCGCCGGGAGACGGCCCTGCGCCTGGTGGACGCCGCCCGGACGGCGCACCGCCCGCGCGGGGCCGGGCAGTGGGCGCTGCTGGCCGGAGTGCTGCTCACCGTCGCCGGACTCGTCCTGCTGCCGCTGGCGGTGCTGGTGCGGCGCTCGCTCGGCGCGTCCGGCTTCGGTTACTACCGGGCGCTGACCCGCGCGGACGGCGGTGCCTTCCTCGTCCCGCCGATCGAGGCGATCGGCAACTCCCTTCAGTACGCCCTCGCCGCGACCGCCATCGCCGTGGTGATCGGCGCGCTGGCCGCCACCGCGCTCACCCGGCGCGACGCGGGGCGTTTCGTCCGCGGGTTCGACGCGCTGCTGATGCTGCCGCTGGGGGTGTCCGCCGTCACGGTCGGCTTCGGCTTCCTGATCGCGCTGGACGAACCCCCGCTGGACCTCCGATCCTCCTGGATCCTGGTACCGCTCGCGCAGGCGCTGGTCGGCGTCCCCTTCGTCGTGCGCACGATGCTGCCGGTGCTGCGGGCGGTGGACGTACGGCTGAGGGAGGCGGCGTCCGTGCTGGGGGCGTCGCCCTGGCGGGTGTGGCGTGAGGTGGACCTGCCGATGGTGCGCCGGGCCCTGCTGGTCGCGGCCGGGTTCGCCTTCGCGGTGTCGCTCGGGGAGTTCGGGGCCACCGTCTTCATCGCGAGGCCGGACAGCCCGACACTGCCGGTCGCCGTGGCCCGGCTGCTGGGACGGCCCGGGGACATGAACTACGGCCAGGCCATGGCCCTTTCGACGATTCTGATGCTGGTGTGCGCCGTGGCCCTGGTGGTGCTGGAGCGGCTGCGGACCGACCGGAGCGGGGAGTTCTAGGGATGCTGCTGAGCCTTGAGGGCGCGACCGTCCGCTTCGGTGGGCGGGCGGTGCTCGACTCCGTCGACCTGGAGGTCGCCGAGCACCAGGTGGTGTGTGTGCTCGGGCCCAGCGGCAGCGGCAAGTCGACGCTGCTGCGCGCGGTCGCCGGGCTCCAACCGCTGGACGCCGGTCGGGTGATGCTCGACGGGCGGGACCAGGCCGCGGTGCCCGCACACCGGCGCGAGGTGGGGCTGATGTTCCAGGACCACCAGCTCTTCCCGCAGCGGGACGTGGCGGGGAACATCGCCTTCGGGCCCCGGATGCGCGGCGCCTCGCGCGACGAACAGCGGGCCAGGGTGGGGGAGTTGCTGAACCTGGTCGGCCTGCCGGACGCCGCCCGCCGGTCCGTCGCCGCGCTCTCCGGCGGTGAGCAGCAGCGGGTGGCGCTGGCCCGCGCGCTGGCGCCCCGGCCCCGGCTGCTGATGCTGGACGAGCCGCTCGGCCAGCTCGACCGCTCGCTGCGGGAGCGTCTCGTGGTCGAGCTGCGGGAGCTGTTCGGCCGACTGGGCACCACCGTGCTCGCCGTGACGCACGACCAGGGCGAGGCCTTCGCGCTCGCCGACCGGGTGGTGGTGATGCGGGACGGGCGGATCGCCCAGGCGGGGACGCCGCTGGAGGTGTGGCAGCGGCCGGCCGACGCGTTCGTGGCCCGTTTCCTCGGCTTCGACAACGTGGTGGAGGCGACAGTCACCGGGCAGAGCGGCGACACGCCGTGGGGCAAGGTGCCGGTGCCCGAGGACGCCCCGCAGGGGGTGCGGCACCTGCTGGTCCGGCCCGCCGGGGTGCGCCTGGTGCCCGCCGACGCCGGCCTGCGCTGCACCGTCACCGCCCGCACCTTCCGGGGCACCCACGTCGCCGTCCACCTCAAGCCCGAGGACGCGCCGCGCCTGGAGGCGGCGTGCGCGCTGCGGGCGGCGCCGGAGGTGGGGGACGCGGTCGGGGTGGAGTTCGACGGGGCGGAAATCGTCGTGCTCGGATGATCGCCCGACCGTAGGGTCACGGGCATGACACTCCTCGCTCATGAGCGCTACTGCGATGAAACCGCCCTCCGGGTACGGCAGTTACGGGCCGTCGTCGGGTCCGGTGCCGACCTGTCGGCCACCGTGCCGACCTGCCCGGACTGGTCCCTGGAGGACCTCGTACGGCATGTCGGCCGCGCCCTGAGCTGGGTGGAGCTGATCGTCCGTACCCGCGCCGAGGAGGAGGTCCCGGTCGACCGGGTGCCCGGGTCCGGGGGGCCCGCGACGCGCGGGGACGCCGCCGCACTGGCCGAGTGGCTGGCGGAGTCCGGTGCGAGGGCCGTGCACGCGCTGCGCGAGGCCGGACCGGACGGGCGGGCGTGGTCGTGGTTCGGGGACCACACCGCGGGCTTCTGGGCCCGCCGTATGACGCATGAACTCCTCGTCCACGGGGTGGACGCGGCCCTCGCGGCGGGCCGGCCGGTCGAGGCGGTCGCGGCCGACGTGGCCGCCGACGCGATCGACGAGTGGCTGGAGATCGTGCGGTTCGTGCAGCGGGTCGTCCCGGACGGGCCGGCGAAGGAGCTGCGGGCCCCGGGCCGGAGCATCCACCTGCACGCCACCGATGCCGGCGCCGGTTCGAACGCCGAATGGCTCATCGAACTGGGTGAGGAGGGTGTGACCTGGCGCCGTGGCCATGGGAAGGCGACCGTGGCGCTGCGCGGGCCGCTCACGGACGTGCTGCTGGCCTTCTACCGCAGGCTCCCGCCGGACGCCCCCGGGCTCCAGGTGCTCGGTGACCGAGACCTGCTGGGCCTCTGGCTGGACAGGACGACGTTCGGCTGAGCCGCCGCGACGCGACGGTGGCCCGCCCCCGGGCCGGGGACGGGCCACCAGTGCCGCGCCGGGCGTGCGGCGTCAGCGGTCGCCGTTCGCCCCGCGACGGCGCAGGCCGAAGAAGACCGCGCCGCCACCGATCGCGACGAGGGCGGCCGCGATGCCGGCGATCATGCCGGTGTTGGAGTTGGCGCCGGTCTCGGCGAGGTTGGAGTCACCGGCCGCCGGGGACGGCGCGTTGCTCGGCACGGCCGCCGGAGCGGTGCTCTCGCTCTCCGCCGGGGCCGGGGCGGACGTGGACGGAGCCGGGGTCGGCGTCTCCGTCTCCTCGGCCGGGGTGGAGGAGCTCTCCGACGGCGTCGGGGTCGGCGTCCCCTCCGTCGTGCAGGGAGTCGACGGCGTCACGAGGTTCGGCTTGATGTCCTCGTCGACGTACTTGTCGGCCTTGACGTGGATGCGGTACTCGGCGTTCGGCTTCCAGTCGGCGGCGAAGGTGATGGTGGTGCCCTCGCGCGAGCCCTTGACCACCTGCTCGCCGATCTTCTCGATGTCGGCGCCGTTGTTCTGCAGGTGGACGGTGACGGTGGCGGGGATGCCGGCGGGGTCCACGTCGGTGACCGTGATGACACCCTTGCCGCCCTCGCACTTGGCGGCGGCGGAGAACTCACTGATGTCGCAGGCCAGGGCGGTGCCGGCGGCGCCGACGGCCAGGGCCACCGAGGCGGAGGCGACACCGAGGGCGCGGACGCTACGGCGTGATGCCGTGCGGCTGATTATGGACAGGACTGCCACGTTGGTCCTTTACGGGAGCGCGGATGCGGGGGGTGGAGAGGGTGCCGACACCGTTGTCGCGGCATCAGCACACCCACGAGCCTCACTGGTCTATAAGCGGTGCATAAGCAGTGTCAACGCATATGCCCGTCAAGGGACTTGGCTTTACCGTCTTATTAACCGCCCAGACGTTTCAGCGCCTCCGGAGCTTCCTCGATCCGGTCGACCAGCGCGATCCGGGACTCCATCGTCCGCCCCGAGGCGAGGGACGTGAGCAGGGGCCACGCCGGCAGCCGCTCCGTCCAGTGCGCCCGGTCCACGAGCACCATGGGCGTGGGCTCGCCCCGCGACTCGTAGTAGTTGGGCGTGGCGTTGTCGAAGATCTCCTGTACGGTGCCGGCGGCGCCCGGCAGGAAGACCACGCCCGCGTTCGAGCGGGCCAGCAGGCCGTCCTCGCGGGTGGCGTTGGCGAAGTACTTGGCGATGTGCGCGGCGAAGGCGTTGGGCGGCTCGTGGCCGTAGAACCAGGTCGGGATGCCGACCGAGGCACCGCCGCCGGGCCAGCGGTCGCGGATCTCGAAGGCGGAGCGCGCCCAGTCGGTGACCGAGGGCGTGAACGACGCGACCTTGGCCAGGAGCAGCAGGGCGTCGTCCAGCATCCCGTCGGCGAACGGGGCGGCGTACGCGCCGAGGTTGGCCGCCTCCATGGCGCCCGGGCCGCCGCCGGTCGCCAAGGTGAACCCGGCGCGAGTCAGCTCCCGGCCCAGGCGCGCGGCGCCCGCGTACGGCCTGGTGCCGCGCGCCATGGCGTGGCCGCCCATGACACCCACCACCCGGACGCCGGCGAGGAGTTCGTCGACCGCGTCGGAGACGGCGTCGTCATGGATGGCGCGCAGCATGGAGGCGAAGACGTCGCCGTCGGACTTGGTCTGCTGGAACCAGTCGTAGGCGAGGGCGTCCGGGGTGGCCCCGTAGCCCTCGTCGAGCCGGGCGTACAGCTCCTCGGGGGAGTAGACGCGCGCCCGGTACGGATCGAAGGGCAGGCCCGGTATGGGCGGGAAGACCAGGGCGCCCGCGGCACGCACCCGGGCGGCGGCCCCGGGGTCCATCGCGCAGCCGAGGAAGACGGCGCCCGTGGGGTCCGCGGACATCAGGGCGTCCGTACGGGCCGTCAGGTCGACGGCCTGGACGCGGTAGTGGGCGAGCGTGCCGTGCGCCGAGACGACCCGGTCGAACTCGGCGAGGCTCTCGATCTCCCGGTCGTGCGAGGCGTGGTGGGACTGGGGCTGGGCGGGTGTCGTCGGATCCACCCGCCCATGCTAGGCGTGCGGTCCGCTCAGCCCTCGACGGCCGCCGGGTCCATCCACACGACCTCGAAGGTGTGGCCGTCGACGTCGTCGAAGGCACGGCCGTACATGAACCCGTGGTCCTGGGTCTCGCCGGAGACCGAGCCGCCGGCCGCGACCGCCTTCTCCACCAGCTCGTCGACCTTCTCGCGGCTCTCGGCGCTCAGCGCGAGCAGCACCTCGCTGCTCTTCGCCGAGTCCACGATGTCCTTCTTGGTGAACTGGCGGTACTTCTCCGGGGTGTGGACCATCACGACGATGGTCTCACTGAGCGGGATCGAAGCGGTGCTGTCGTCGCTGAACTGGGCGTTGATCTCGTAACCGAGCCCGGTGAAGAACTTCTTCGAGGCGTCGAGGTCGTTGGTGGCCAGGTTCACGAAGATCATCTGCTGGTACATGGGGGCCTCTCCCGTCGGTGTCCTGCTGTTGTCGTGCTGTTCGAGGGGTTAGACGCGAGAGGCGCCCGGAACTCATCGCCGATGCGCGATTTTCTTCGCAGAGTTTTTGTGGGTCAGCGGGTCAGCGGCTCAGCGGCAGGGACGCCAACCGCGCGACGACCAGGGTCAGTGGACCGAACAGGGCGAGCAGGGCCCCGGCTCGTACGGCGGCCGCGGCGCGCAGGGTCGTCGGGGGTGCGCCCAGCCGCAGCAGGGCGTCCGTGGTGTCGGCACGGGCGTGCTTGGCCTCGACGGCCGCGGTCAGGAGGGTGGCCACCGTGCAGCCGGCCACGAGCAGGGCGCCGAGGGTGCTCAGAGGGCCGAAGGCCGGGCCGTCCGCGTCGTACAGCGTGGCCGCCGCCCAGGCCGCGGAGACCACGGCGCAGACGACGCCGAGCGGGCGGCCGATGCGGTGCGCCTCCTCCATGAGGACCCGGCCGGCCAGCAGGCGCAGGGCGCCGGGGCGGGCCGCCTGGAGCAGCCGGCCGCACAGGTGGGTGAGGCCGGGGCCGGCCAGGGCGAGGCCCAGGGCGGTGAGGACCCAGCCGGCGAGGACGCCGGCGGAAGGGGCGGTGTCCGCCGTGGCGGCGGTCGTGTCGCCGGCGTAGGTCTCCACCGCGAGGCCCGCGGTCAGTACGGCGATGCCCCAGGGGAGGGCGGTGGTGCTGCTCTGCGAAAGGGGCGCGGGCGGGGCGTCCGGCGCCGGCTGCGGGCCGTCCGCCGCTGCCGTGCGGCGGCCGTCCACCGCGTCGGCGAAGTCCGCGACGCCGGCCGGCGCCTGCGGGCCCGCACCGGAGGGGGGACCGCCGGCGTCCAGCAGCGCCACCCCGGTCTCGGGGCTGCCCGCGGGCTGTGCCGGGGCCGTCGCGACGGCTCCCGCGGCTGCCGCCGCCGGTGCCCAGCGGGCGCCGAAGCGGCCGTAGGTGCCGAAGGTCTCGCGGGCCGCGCCCCAGCCGTACGCGCCGAATCGGCCGTAGCGGCGGGCGCCGGAGGCCGGGGCGGGGCGGGGTTCGCGCGGGCGCAGCGTCATCGCGACGGCGGCCGACGCCGTGGCCGGCACCAGGGCCAGCAGCGTCAGGGCGGCCGGGAGGGGGAGGGACTGACCGACGGCCAGGGCGTCGGTCACGTCGCCGCGGAAGGGGGCGCCCGCCAGGTCGCCGCGCAGCTGGAGGAAGCAGAGGAGGGCCGCGACCGAGCCGAGCCCGGCGGACAGGGCCGTGGTCGTCGCCGAGACGGCCATCAGCCGGCCGGCGCCCAGGCCGATCGCGGACAGCCCGGGGCGGGGCCGGGTGCCGGGGTCGGTGCGGGCCACCGCGACGGCGAGGTACGCCGTGGCGGCCAGCGGCGCCGTGCACCAGGCCAGGCGGAGGGCGGAGGCGCCCGGGGTGTCCGGATGGGTCAGCGCGTGACCGAGGGCGCTCAGCAGCAGGAAGCCCGTGCCCGCCGAGGCCACCGCGACCAGCAGGCGGCGCACGTGGACGGCGAGGTGGGCGGCGCGGGTCAGGCGGAGAGCGAGCACGCCGCCAGGCCTTCCGTTCCGGTGGGGCCGGACGAGCCGGAGGCCCCGGCGGACCCGGTGGCCCCCGTGGCCACCGTCGTCTCGGCGACCGGCGGCAGGTGCACGGTCCGCACCCGCCGTCCGTCCAGCAGCGCGACCGTGCGGTCCGCGAGGGCGGCGGTCTGCGCGTCGTGCGTGGCGAGGAGGACGGTGATGCCGTGCGAGCGGGCCGCCGTGGTGAGCGTGCGCAGGACGTGCGCGCGGTCGGCCCGGTGCAGAGGGGCGGTCGGCTCGTCGGCGAAGAGGACCGCGGGGGCGACGGCGAGCGCGCGGGCGATGCAGACGCGCTGCCGTTCGGCCTGCTGGAGCTGGTGCGGGCGCCGACGGGCCTTCGCGCCGACGTCGAGGCGCTCCAGCCACTCCAGGGCGCAGGTCCTGGCCCGGCGCCGCCCGGTGCCGCGCAGCATGAGGGGGAGGGCGGTGTTCTCCCAGACGCTCAGTTCCGGGACGAGCGCCGGGGCGGGGTCGATCCAGCCGAACCGGTCGCGGCGCAGTCGCTCGCGCCTGAGCGGGCCCAGGGTGTGCACCGGCACGCTGTTGAACCACACCTCGCCGTCCTGCGGCCGGACCAGTCCGGACAGGCAGCGCAGCAGCGTGGTCTTGCCGCTGCCGCGCGGGCCGCTCACGGCGAGGATCTCGCCCTCGCGGACACCGAGCGACACGCCTTGAAGCGCGGGGGAGCCGTCGTGGTGCTGGAAGTGCAGGGCGCGGGCCCAGAGCACGTCGTTGTCCGGCGGGGCCTCCATGGGCGTACACCTCGGTTCTGATCCGTTTCCCCCGGTCGTTTCCCCCGTCCGGGGGACGCGAGGGGCGGGGCCGATCGGTCACTGGGCACCGTAGGCAGTCGGTGGGAGGAGGCCGGACAGCACGCGGCCCCGGGCCGCCGTTTCTCACTCGATCGGGCGACACCGGGGCCGGGGCGATCATCCGAGGGGATGATCGTCCGAGAGGGGGATCAGAGCTTGGTCCACGCCTCCGTCAGCGTGGCGCGCAGGATCTGCTCGATCTCGTCGAAGGTCTCCTGGTTGGAGATCAGCGGCGGGGCGAGCTGGATGACCGGGTCGCCGCGGTCGTCGGCCCGGCAGTACAGGCCGTTGTCGAAGAGCGCCTTCGACAGGAAGCCGTAGAGGATCCGCTCGGTCTCCTCGTCGTTGAACGACTCCTTGGTGGCCTTGTCCTTGACCAGCTCGATGCCGTAGAAGAAGCCGTTGCCGCGGACGTCGCCGACGATCGGCAGGTCGAGGAGCTTCTCCAGGGTCGCGCGGAAGTTGCCCTCGTTGTCCAGCACGTGCTGGTTGAGGCCCTCGCGCTCGAACAGGTCGAGGTTGGCGATGCCGACCGCGGCGGAGACCGGGTGGCCGCCGAAGGTGTAGCCGTGCAGGAAGGTGTTGTCGCCCTTGTAGAACGGCTCGGCCAGGCGGTCGGAGATGATGCAGGCGCCGATCGGGGAGTAGCCCGAGGTCATGCCCTTGGCGCAGGTGATCATGTCCGGCACGTAGCCGAACTTGTCGCAGGCGAAGGTCGTGCCCAGGCGGCCGAAGGCGCAGATGACCTCGTCCGAGACGAGCAGCACGTCGTACTGGTCGCAGATCTCGCGCACCCGCTGGAAGTAGCCGGGCGGGGGCGGGAAGCAGCCGCCGGCGTTCTGCACCGGCTCCAGGAAGACGGCCGCGACCGTCTCCGGGCCCTCGAAGAGGATCTGCTGCTCGATCTGGTCGGCGGCCCAGCGGCCGTAGGCCTCGGGGTCGTCGCCGTGGATCGGGGCGCGGTAGATGTTGGTGTTCGGCACCTTGTGCGCGCCCGGGACGAGCGGCTCGAAGGGGGCCTTGAGGGCCGGCAGGCCGGTGATGGACAGGGCGCCCTGCGGGGTGCCGTGGTAGGCGACCGCGCGGGAGATGACCTTGTACTTGGTCGGCTTGCCGGTCAGCTTGAAGTACTGCTTGGCGAGCTTCCAGGCGGTCTCGACCGCCTCACCGCCGCCGGTGGTGAAGAAGACCTTGTTGAGGTCGCCGGGGGCCTCGTTCGCGAGGCGCTCGGCCAGCTCGACGGCCTTGGGGTGGGCGTAGGACCACACCGGGAAGAAGGCCAGCTCCTGCGCCTGCTTGGCGGCGGTCTCCGCCAGCTCCTGGCGGCCGTGTCCGGCCTGGACCACGAACAGGCCGGCGAGACCGTCGAGGTAGCGCCTGCCCTTGTCGTCGTAGATGTGGGTGCCCTCACCACGGACGATGGTGGGGACGGGGGCGTTCTCGTACGACGACATGCGGGTGAAGTGCATCCACAGGTGGTCGTACGCGGTCCTGCTGAGGTCCTTGGGGCTGTCGGTGCTCACGATTATCGGGTTCCCCACATGTAGGTCTGCTTCTTGAGCTTCATGTAGACGAAGCTCTCGGTGGAGCGCACGCCGGGGACGGCCCGGATGCGGCGGTTGATGACCTCCAGGAGGTGGTCGTCGTCCTCGCAGACGACCTCCACCATGAGGTCGAAGGAGCCCGCGGTCATCACCACGTACTCGCATTCGGACAGGGCCGTCAGCGCGTCGGCCACGGACTCCACGTCACCCTCGACGTTCACACCGACCATCGCCTGGCGGCGGAAGCCCACGGTGAGCGGGTCCGTCACGGCGACGATCTGCATCACGCCCTGGTCGAGCAGCTTCTGGACGCGCTGGCGCACGGCCGCCTCGGAGAGGCCCACGGCCTTGCCGATGGCGGCGTACGGCCGGCGGCCGTCCTCCTGGAGCTGCTCGATGATGGCGAGGGAGACGGCGTCCAACTGGGGACCGCCGCTCCTGGACTCGCGGGAGTCCCTCTGGTCTGCGCTTCGACTGGCCACGGCTTCACTGTGCACGACGTATCGACAGTTTCGCAAGGCGGGATCGATGAAATTCGTTGTCCAGATGGTTCCAGTCTACGGATTTCGCAATCTGGAGGCGATCGGGGGTGTTGAAAACGTCGGTATACGGATTAGGGTGGGTGTCTCAGTGATTGGACACCCAACCTTGGAGGGCCGGCAGTGAGCACCGAGCTGCGTCGTCTGCGCAATTACATCGACGGTGAGTTCCGGGACGCCGCCGACGGACGGACCACGGAGGTGGTCAACCCCGCCACGGGCGAGGCCTACGCGACCGCCCCGCTGTCGGGGCAGGCGGACGTGGACGCCGCCATGGCCGCCGCCGCGGCCGCCTTCCCGGCCTGGCGCGACACCACCCCGGCCGAGCGCCAGAAGGCCCTGCTGAAGATCGCCGACGCGTTCGAGGACCGTGCCGAGGAGCTGATCGCGGCCGAGGTGGAGAACACGGGCAAGCCGATCGGGCTCACCCGCTCCGAGGAGATCCCGCCGATGGTCGACCAGATCCGCTTCTTCGCGGGTGCGGCGCGGATGCTGGAGGGCCGCTCGGCCGGCGAGTACATGGAGGGCCTGACCTCCATGGTCCGCCGCGAGCCGATCGGCGTCTGCGCCCAGGTCGCGCCGTGGAACTACCCGATGATGATGGCCGTGTGGAAGTTCGCCCCGGCGCTCGCCGCGGGCAACACGGTCGTCCTGAAGCCCTCGGACACGACCCCCGCCTCGACGGCCCTGATGGCCGACATCATCGGCTCGATCGTCCCCAAGGGCGTCTTCAACGTCGTCTGCGGCGACCGCGACACCGGCCGCCTCATGGTCGAGCACGAGACCCCGGCGATGGCCTCCATCACCGGCTCCGTGCGGGCCGGCATGTCGGTCGCCGAGTCCGCCTCCAAGGACCTCAAGCGGGTCCACCTGGAGCTGGGCGGCAAGGCCCCGGTCGTGGTCTTCGAGGACACCGACATCGCCAAGGCCGTCGGGGGAATCTCGGAGGCGGGCTACTTCAACGCCGGCCAGGACTGCACCGCGGCCACCCGCGTGCTGGTCCACGAGTCGATCCACGACGAGTTCGTGAGCGCCCTCGCCAAGGCCGCGTCCGACATCAAGACCGGGCAGCCGGACGACGAGGACGTCGCGTACGGGCCGCTCAACAACCCCAACCAGCTCAAGCAGGTCTCCGGGTTCATCGAGCGGCTCCCCGCCCACGCCAAGGTCGAGGCGGGCGGCCACCGGGTCGGGGACAAGGGCTACTTCTACGCCCCGACCGTCGTCTCGGGCCTCAAGCAGGACGACGAGATCGTGCAGAACGAGGTTTTCGGCCCGGTCATCACCGTCCAGGCCTTCCGCGACGAGGACCAGGCGGTGGAGTGGGCCAACGGCGTCGAGTACGCGCTGGCCTCCTCGGTGTGGACCAAGGACCACGGCCGCGCCATGCGGATGTCCAAGAAGCTGGACTTCGGCTGCGTGTGGATCAACACCCACATCCCGCTGGTCGCCGAGATGCCGCACGGCGGCTTCAAGAAGTCCGGCTACGGCAAGGACCTGTCGTCGTACGGCTTCGACGACTACACGCGGATCAAGCACGTGATGACGTCGCTGGACGCCTGACCGGCTGTCGTACGCGCGGCCCCGGACGGAGGTTCCCGTCCGGGGCCGCGGTGCGTGGGGCGTCGCGAACTGCCCCCGCTCGACAGGGTGTCGGGCCTGGCCGGGCGTGCTCGACGCAGCGTCGATTGTCCCGGTGCGCGCGGGCGCGGAATCCTGCGGCCATGCCCCTGCTGACGACGACGCCCTCGATCTCCCGCCGGACCCTGCTGCGCGGCCTGGGCGGCTCCGCGGCCCTCGGCGCGCTGGCCGGCTGCGGTGTGCCGGCCGCCTACGTCGCGCCGGGCGACCGCGCCGCGACCGACCGGTCCGCCGGCGAGCCACGGCTGACCTGGGCAAACTGGCCGCTCTACATCGACACCGACGACGAGCACCCGAGCCGGCGGCCCACCCTGGCGGCGTTCGAGAAGCGGTCGGGCATCTCCGTCGAGTACATCGAGGAGATCAACGACAACGACGAGTTCTTCGGCAGGATCAGCCCGTCGCTGATGAACCACCAGCCGACCGACCGCGACCTGATCGTCATCAGCGACTGGATGTGCGGGCGGTTCGTCCGGCTCGGCTGGGTGCAGGAGATGGACCGCTCCCGCCAGCCGAACGTGACCGCGCACCTGGACCCGCTGCTGCGCTCGCCCGCCTTCGACCCGGGCCGGAAGTACACCGTGCCCTGGCAGTCGGGCATCACCGGCATCGCCTACAACCGCCGCAGGCTCGGCCGGGAGATCCGGCACGTGGCCGACCTGTGGGCGGACGACCTCAAGGGCCGGGTCACCCTGCTCTCCGGCCTGGACGAGGCGTTCGCGCTGCTGATGCTGGGCGACGGCGTGGACGTCACCGACTGGAGGGCGGACGACTTCCACCGGATGTGCGACCGGGTGGAGCGGCAGGTCGCCCGGGGCCAGATCCGGCGCTTCACCGGCAACGACTACGTCAAGGACCTCTCCGGCGGTGACGTCCTGGCCTGCCAGGCCTACTCCGGCGACGTCATCCAGCTCCAGGCGGACGACCCGGACATCGAGTTCGTCGTCCCGGAGGAGGGCGCGGAGCTGTGGGCGGAGTCCCTGATGATCCCCAACCTGGCCGGTCACAAGGCCAACGCCGAGCGGCTCATCGACCACTACTACCGGCCCGAGGTCGCCGCCGAGCTGGCCGCCTGGGTCAACTACGTCTGCCCGGTCCCGGCCGCCCGGGACGTGCTGGCCTCCTCGGGCGACGAGGAGACCGCCGCCCTGGCGGAGGACCCGCTGATCTTCCCGGACGACGCGATGCGCCGACGCCTCGCGATCGCGCGGGACATCGCGGCGGGGGAGCGGACGGAGTTCGCGAAGCGGTGGAACGGGATCGTGGGCGTGTGACCGGTGAGGGGCCTACGCGGGGGTCCGTCCCCGGGGGCGCGGGCCGGTGGCGGCGGGGTGCCGGTCGCGCAGGGCGCACAGTACGTCGATGCGGTTCGTGGTGATCGAGTCGGCGCCCAGGGCGATCACCCGGCGCAGGGAGCGGCGGGTGTCGGGGGTCCACACGGACAGCAGGCAGCCGTCGCCGTGGACGCGCTCGGCCAGCGCCCGGTCCACCAGCCCCCACCGGTAGTTGAGCCACCGCGGCCGGACCGCCGCGAGCAGCGCGGGCCGCGGTGGTGCCGCCGTCGTCCAGGTCATGGCGATCTCGGCGGCGGGGTCGGCGGCGCGCACGGCGAGCATGGCCGCGGGGCCCGCGGTGTAGTACACGCGGTCCTCGGCCCCGCACGCGCGGACGACGTCCACGATGCGCCGCACCGCCCGGTCGTCCGGTCCGCCCGGCAGGTCGAGCATCAGCCGGCCGTCCCCGGTCGCGGCGAGCGCCTCCGCGAGCGTCGGCACCCCGCCCGCCGTCAGCCCCCGTACCTCCTCGGCGGACAGCGAGCGCAGCGGCCGGTCGTGCCGCCACAGCCGTTTCAACGTCTCGTCGTGCAGCAGCACGGGCACGCCGTCCCGGGTGAGGCGTACGTCGGTCTCGACGGCGTCGGCGCCGCGGTCGAACGCCGAGCGGAGCGAGCCGATCGTGTTCTCGCGGTGCCGGTACGGGTCGCCGCGGTGGGCCACGGCGGTCACGCCGCGCGGGGGCTTCATGACTGCGTCACCTCTCAGGAGGAGAGCCAGGCGGCGGTGTACGTGTCGATCTCGTCCCTGATCCGGGCCTTGCCCGGCGCGTCCAGGAACGACGCCTCGACCGCGTTCTTCGCCAGGCCGGCGAGGCCCCGCTCGTCGAGGTCCAGAAGCCGGGCGGCGACGGCGTACTCGTTGTCGAGGTCGGTGCCGAACATCGGCGGGTCGTCGGAGTTGATGGTCACCAGGACACCGGCGCGCACGAACTCGGCGAGGGGGTGCTCGTCCAGGGTGCGCACCGCGCGGGTGGCGATGTTCGAGGTCGGGCACACCTCCAGCGGGATGCGGTGTTCGGCGAGGTGGGCCAGCAGCTTCGGGTCCTGCGCGGAGCTGGTGCCGTGCCCGATGCGCTCGGCGCGCAGCTCGGTCAGGGCGTCCCACACGGTCTGCGGGCCGGTGGTCTCGCCGGCGTGCGGCACCGAGTGCAGCCCGGCGGCGATCGCCCGGTCGAAGTACGGCTTGAACTGCGGCCGTCCGACGCCGATCTCCGGTCCGCCCAGCCCGAAGGAGACCAGGCCCTCCGGCCGCACCCGGTCGTCGGTGGCGAGCCGCGTCGTCTCCTCCGCCGCCTCCAGCCCGGCCTCGCCGGGAATGTCGAAGCACCAGCGCAGCACGGTCCCGAACTCTGCCTCGGCGGCCTTGCGGGCGTCCTCGATGGCGTCCATGAAGGCGCCCTCGTCGATGCCGCGCCGGGTGGAGGAGTACGGGGTGATGGTCAGCTCGGCGTACCGCACCTGCTGCCGGGCCAGGTCCCGGGCCACCTCGTACGTCAGCAGGCGTACGTCCTCCGGGGTGCGGATCAGGTCGACGACGGACAGGTACACGTCGATGAAGTGCGCGAAGTCCGTGAACTGGAAGTAGTCGACCAGCGCCTCGGGATCGGTGGGGACCTTGGAGTCGGGGTGGCGCGCGGCGAGTTCGGAGACGATCCGCGGGGAGGCGGAGCCGACGTGGTGCACGTGCAGTTCGGCCTTGGGCAGTCCGGCGACGAAGGCGTGCAGGTCGCGCGGGACGGCGGGGTCCACGAGGTGCTCGGTCAAGGGTTCCTCCCCACGACGGCGTCCCGGCCGCGCGGGGCGGTGGCGGGACGCGGGTGATCGGCTGATCGGCGGTGCGGGGATCATCGTAGGCCGGTCTCACGCCGTGCGGCCCGGGACCGTAGCATGACGGGCACGATCGACCCAGGGGGACACGAGATGAGCGACGCGACACAGCCGGGCGGGGACACGAACGGTGCCCGTGACCCTTGGGCACCCCCGGAGAGCGGGCCGTCGCTGGACAAGGGCCGGGACGCCGCGACGGCACCGCCGCAGCAGCCGGCGCCCGCCGTCGGAGGCACACCGGCCTGGCAGCCGCCGCCGTCCGTGCACGACCAGGCCACGGTCGCCTCGATGCCCGCCGCCGGATTCCCCCTGCCCGACGGCGCGGTGCCGCCTCCGCCCGTCGCGCCGGGCGGCCCGGGGTACCAAGGGGGGTACGGCTACCCGGCCTACCCCCAGGGCTACGGCTGGCCCGGTGCTCCGCTGCCGCCGCAGAACGGCATGGGCACCGCCGCGATGGTGCTGGGCATCCTGGCCTGCTGCATGTTCTGCGCGTACGGCGTGGTCTCGCTGGTGCTCGGCATCCTCGCCGTGGTCTTCGGGGTCAAGGGGCGCCGCAGGGCCGAGCGCGGCGAGGCCAACAACCACGGGCAGGCCCAGGCCGGCTTCATCATGGGGATCATCGGCATCGTCCTCGGCATCGCCGTGATGGCCGTGATCGCCGTCGCGATCGTCGCCGCGATCAACGACGACTCGGAGTACGAGGACCCGTACTACGGCGCCCCGCGCCCGGCGGCGGTCTCGGTGACCGCGCAGCCCCAGGGCTGACGGCGCCGGCGCCCGCGCCGCGGATCCCGCGGGCGCCGGTCGGCTCGTCACGGGCGTGAGCCGACCTCACGATGCCGGTGTCCGCCGGTCTCCACACTCCCGCTCGGTCCCCGGCGTCAGCCGGCCCCGCGCAGCCGCTCCCGTGCCGCCATCAGCGCGAACCCCAGCAGATTCGCTCCCCGCCACCGCTCCGGGTCGGTCGCCGCCTCGTCGTCCGCGGCCAGGCCGATGCCCCACACCCGGTCCACGGGGCTGGCCTCCACCAGCACGCGGTCGCCCGTGCCCAGCAGGAACGCGCCCAGCGCCGGGTCCGAGGCGAACTTGTGCACGCTGCCCTCGACGACGATCCGCAGCCGCTCCCGCTCCCACACCGCCTCGTCGAAGCCGCGCACCAGTCGCCCGGCCTTCTTGGCCTCGGCGGGATGCCCCGCGGCCACCGCCCGGCGCTCGGCCTCCGCGTCCTCGAAGAGCCGGGCCTTGCCCGCCATCATCCAGTGCTCGGCCGTCGCGTACGCGACTCCGGCCACGGTGAACGGCGACGGCCACCACTGGCTCAGACAGCTCGTCCCGATCCGGCCGTCCGGTCGCGGCCGGTGCCCCCAGAAGCACAGGTACCTGGTCCTCTCGCCCGCCCGGACCCGCCTGAGCAGCGCTTCCCTGCTGTCGATGATCTCCACCGCGCCCCGGCCCCCCGCCCCCGTGCTCTCCTCCATACACGCGAGTCTGGCACGCGCCACTGACAGTCCGTCCGCCCTTTTCCGTGGTGACTCGACACCTGGTCGACAGATTCCGTCGCGTAACCAAATGGCAACAACGGAATCACTTGTTGGAGGCCTAGTGCTCTGTCAGGATCGGCACTCACATCGAGCCTGAGCCACGCCGGCCCCCGTCACAGGGGAGACCGAGGAGAGCCGACATGCACAACCCGGGCAACGCCATCCAGGACCGATTCCCGGCCCAGGACCGCTTCGCGGACGGGGCCCAGTACATCGCGGGCCGTCTGACGAAGGGCACCTCCGGACGCACCCACACCGTCGTCGACCCGGCGACCGGCGAGGACGTCCTGACCTACGACCTGGCCGGTCCCGCGGACGTCGACGCGGCCGTCGCCGCCGCGCGGGAGGCGTTCCCCGGCTGGGCCGGCGCCACCCCGGGCGAGCGTTCCGACGCCCTGCACCGGTTCTCGGCGGTGCTCGCCGAGCGCGCCGAGGAGTTCGCCCGCGCGGAGTCCCTCCAGTGCGGGAAGCCGCTGAAGCTGACCCGCGAGTTCGACGTGCCGGGCACGATCGACAACGCGGCCTTCTTCGCCGGCGCCGCCCGGCACCTCCAGGGCCAGTCGGCGGGGGAGTACTCGGGCGACCACACCTCGTACGTGCGCCGCGAGCCGATCGGTGTCGTCGGCTCCATCGCGCCCTGGAACTACCCCCTCCAGATGGCCGCCTGGAAGATCCTCCCGGCGATCGCCGCGGGCAACACCGTCGTGCTGAAGCCCGCCGAGATCACCCCGCTGACCTCCCTGATGTTCGCCCAGGCCGCCACCGAGGCGGGCATCCCCGACGGGGTGATCAACATCGTCACCGGCACCGGTCTGGAGGCCGGTGAACACCTCGTCGGGCACCCGGACGTCGCGATGACCTCCTTCACCGGCTCCACCGCCGTCGGCAAGCGGGTCGCCGAGGTGGCCACCGCCACCGTCAAGCGCCTGCACCTGGAGCTGGGCGGCAAGGCCCCCTTCCTGGTCTTCGACGACGCCGACCTGGACGCCGCGGTGCACGGGGCGGTCGCGGGCGCCCTCATCAACACCGGCCAGGACTGCACGGCCGCCACCCGCGCGTACGTGCAGCGGCCCCTGTACGAGGCGTTCGTGGAGCGGACCGCCGCCCTCATGGACACCGTCCGCGTCGGCGACCCCTTCGCCCCGGGCACCGACCTCGGCCCGCTGGTCAGCCACGTCCAGCGGGACCGCGTCGCCGGCTTCGTCGACCGGGCCCGCTCCTACGCGCGCGTGGTGTGCGGCGGCGAGGCACCGCAGGAGGAGCTGAAGGACGGCGCCTACTACCGGCCCACCCTCATCGCCGACGCGGCCCAGGACAGCGAGGCCGTCCAGTCCGAGATCTTCGGGCCGGTCCTGGTCGTGCTGCCCTTCGACACCGACGACGAGGGCATCCGGCTGGCCAACGACACCCCGTACGGGCTGGCCGCCTCCGCCTGGAGCCGGGACGTGTACCGGGCCAACCGCGCCACCCGCGAGATCAAGGCGGGCTGTGTCTGGGTCAACGACCACATCCCGATCATCAGCGAGATGCCGCACGGCGGGTACAAGGCGTCCGGCTTCGGCAAGGACATGTCCGCCTACTCCTTCGAGGAGTACACGCAGGTCAAGCACGTCATGTTCGACAACACCGCGGTGGCGGCCAAGGACTGGCACCGCACCGTCTTCGGGGACCGATAGCCAGCACCCCAGGCCGCCGACCACGGCCGACCCACCCGAAAGGCCACACACGCGCATGGAGCAGTACGAGCCCGACCGCCTGTCCCCGGCCCAAGTGGCCGCCATGCGGCGCAGTTTCACCCACGGCAGGGCCTCCCTCACCCGCCGCTCGCTGCTGCGCGCCTCCACGGGCGGCGCGCTGGCGGTCGGCGGCCTCGGGGCGCTGAGCGCCTGCGGCATCCCCCCGGCGGGCAAGAGCGAGGGCGGGGTCTCCTCCGAGGACCGGTCCAAGGAGGAGAAGGAGGTCTCCTTCTCCAACTGGACCGAGTACATGGACGTCGACGACAGCGGCGGACGGCACCCGACGCTGGACGCGTTCACCCGGCGGACCGGCGTCAAGGTCAAGTACACCGAGGACATCAACGACAACAACGAGTTCTTCGGCAAGATCCAGCCGCAGCTGGCGGCGGGCCAGGAGACCGGCCGCGACATCATCGTCGTCACCGACTGGCTGGCCGCCCGTCTGATCCGCCTCGGCTGGGTCCAGAAGCTGGACCCGTCACACCTGCCGCACGCCTTCGCCCACCTGTCCCCGCAGTTCCGCGACCCGGACTGGGACCCGGGCCGCGCCTACTCGTACCCCTGGCAGGGCATCTCGACCGTCATCGCCTACAACAAGAAGGCGCTGGACGGCGTCGAGGTGAGGACGGTCTCCGACCTCCTCGACCACCCGAAGCTCAAGGGCCGCGTCGGCTTCCTGACCGAGATGCGCGACACCGTCGGGATGGTGCTGCTCGACATGGGCAAGGACCCGGGGCGCTTCACCGACGACGACTACGACGCCGCCATCGCCCGCCTCCAGAAGGGCGTCGACCGCGGCCAGATCCGCCGCTTCACCGGCAACGACTACACGTCCGACATCAGCAAGGGCGACTTCGCGGCCTGCCTGGCCTGGGCCGGCGACGTCGTCCAGCTCAAGGCGGACAACCCGGACGTCGACTTCCTCATCCCGGACAGCGGGTACATCACGTCCAGCGACAACATGCTGGTCCCCAACAAGGCCCGGCACAAGACCAACGCCGAGCGGCTCATGGACTACTACTACGAGCCGGGACCGGCCGCGCAGCTCGCCGCCTACATCAACTACGTCTGTCCCGTGGACGGCGTGAAGGACGAGCTCGCGAAGATCGACGAGGACGCGGCGAACAACCCGCTGATCCTCCCCGACAAGGCCATGCAGGCCAAGTCCCGTGCCTTCCGCTCCCTGAGCCCGAAGGAAGAGACGGCCTACGAAGAGAAGTTCGCGAAGCTCACTGGGGCGTGATGACGACGATGAAGACGCAGACAGACGCGACGGAGCACGGCGGGGACGTCCGCCTCTCCGGCATCAGCAAGACCTACGGCTCCTTCACCGCCGTGCACCCGCTCGACCTGACCGTGCCGCAGGGCTCCTTCTTCGCCCTGCTCGGCGCCTCCGGCTGCGGCAAGACCACCACCCTGCGCATGATCGCCGGACTGGAGGAGCCGAGCGCCGGCACCGTCCACCTCGGCGACCAGGACGTGACCGCGCTGCCGCCGTACAAGCGGCCGGTGAACACGGTCTTCCAGTCCTACGCCCTCTTCCCGCACCTCGACATCTTCGAGAACGTCGCCTTCGGTCTGCGCCGGCGCGGCATCAAGAGCGTGAAGAAGCAGGTCGGAGAGATGCTCGACCTCGTCCAGCTCGGAGAGCAGGCCCGCAAGAAGCCGCACCAGCTCTCCGGCGGCCAGCAGCAGCGCGTCGCGGTCGCCCGCGCGCTGATCAACCACCCCAAGGTGCTGCTCCTAGACGAACCGCTCGGCGCCCTCGACCTCAAGCTGCGCCGCCAGATGCAGCTGGAGCTCAAGCGCATCCAGACCGAGGTCGGCATCACCTTCGTGCACGTCACGCACGACCAGGAGGAGGCCATGACCATGGCCGACCAGGTCGCCGTGATGAACGGCGGCCGGGTCGAGCAGCTCGGCGCCCCCGCCGACCTCTACGAGAACCCGCGGACCACCTTCGTGGCCAACTTCCTCGGTACCTCCAACCTCGTTGAGGCCGAGGTCGACAGCCGCAGCGGCGACGACGTCGTGGTGCGGGCGGCCGGCGACAAGCTGGTCCTGCCCGGCGCCCGCTGTTCCGCGCCGGCCGAGGCCGGCGGCAGGCTGCTGGTGGGCGTGCGTCCGGAGAAGATCAGCCTCACCCACGCCGACGAGGCCGGGTCCATACCCGAGGGACGCAACCGGATCACCGGAAGGATCGCCGGCACCAGCTTCATCGGCGTCTCCACGCAGTACGTGGTCGACTGCGCGGCCTGCCCCGGGTTCGAGGTCTACGTCCAGAACATCGACCGCGACGCCCGGCTGGTGCCCGGCGCCGAGGTCGTCCTGCACTGGAACCCGGCGCACACCTTCGGCCTGGACGCGTCGCAGGACATCGAGGCGGGCGTGACCGAGGGCGAGGGCGCCTGATGTCCACCCTCACCGAGGCGCCACCGCCGCTCTCCCCGCCCGCACCGGAGGGGAAGCCCCCGCGCAGGCGGGGCCGCTGGACGCCGTACTGGCTGCTGCTGCCCGGCATCCTGTGGCTCGTCGTGTTCTTCGCGGCGCCGATGATCTACCAGGCCTCCACGTCCGTGCAGACGGGCTCGCTGGAGGAGGGCTACAAGGTCACCTGGCACTTCCTGACCTACTGGGAGGCGCTGTCCGAGTACTGGCCCCAGTTCCTGCGCTCGGTCGCCTACGCGGCCTCCGCCACCGTGCTCTGTCTGCTGCTGGGCTACCCGCTGGCCTACCTGATCGCCTTCCGGGCGGGCCGCTGGCGGAACCTGATCATGATCCTGGTGATCGCGCCGTTCTTCACCAGCTTCCTGATCCGCACCCTGGCCTGGAAGACGATCCTCGCGGACGGCGGCCCGGTCGTCGGCGTCCTGAACACCCTGCACGTCCTGGACGTCACCAGCTGGCTCGGCTGGACGGCCGGCGACCGCGTACTGGCCACGCCGCTCGCGGTGGTCTGCGGTCTGACGTACAACTTCCTCCCCTTCATGATCCTGCCGCTGTACACGTCGCTGGAGCGCATCGACGGCCGGCTGCACGAGGCGGCGGGGGACCTGTACGCGAAGCCGTCGACGGTGTTCCGCAAGGTCACCTTCCCGCTGTCGATGCCCGGCGTCGTCTCCGGGACGCTGCTCACCTTCATCCCGGCGACCGGTGACTACGTCAACGCCTCGCTGCTGGGCTCGGCCGACACCGGCATGATCGGCAACGTGATCCAGTCCCAGTTCCTGCGGGTGCTGGACTATCCGACGGCGGCGGCGCTCTCCTTCATCCTGATGGCCGCGATCCTCGCCATGGTGACCGTCTACATTCGAAAGTCCGGCACGGAGGATCTGGTCTGAATGGCCTTCGTCAACTGGTTCAAACGCAATCTGGTCGTCGTCGCGGGCCTTTTCACGCTCGCTTACCTCCTGTTGCCCAACCTCATCGTCACGGTCTTCTCCTTCAACAAGCCGAACGGGCGTTTCAACTACGAGTGGCAGCAGTTCTCCACGGACGCCTGGAAGGACCCGTGCGGCGTCGCGGGACTGTGCGGCTCCCTCTCGCTGAGCCTCCAGATCGCCTTCTGGGCGACGCTCGGCGCCACCGCGCTCGGCACCGCGATCGCCTTCGCGCTGGTCCGCTACCGCTTCCGCGCGCGCGGCGCCATCAACTCGCTGATCTTCCTGCCGATGGCGATGCCCGAGGTCGTGATGGCCGCCTCGCTGCTCACCCTGTTCCTCAACATGGGCGCTCAGCTGGGGTTCTGGACGGTCCTGATCGCCCACATCATGTTCTGCCTCAGCTTCGTCGTGACGGCCGTCAAGGCGCGCGTGCTGTCGATGGACCCGAGGCTGGAACAGGCGGCGCAGGACCTCTACGCCGGGCCCGTGCAGACCTTCGTGCGGGTCACGCTGCCCATCGCCGCCCCGGGAATCGCCGCCGGCGCGCTGCTGGCCTTCGCGCTCTCCTTCGACGATTTCATCATCACCAATTTCAACGCGGGTTCCACCGTCACCTTCCCCATGTTCGTCTGGGGATCGGCCCAGCGCGGCACGCCCGTTCAGATCAACGTCGTCGGTACGGCCATGTTCGTCGTCGCCGTACTGTTCGTCCTGGCCTCCATGGTCATCGGCAGCCGCCGAAAGCGCCGCACGGCGTAAGGCACCGAGCACTGCATTCGTAGGGAGTTGAAATCATGGCCCCGAGCGCCATGAGCCGCAGCAACGACTGGACGAAATCCCTCTCCGACGCCCAGCCGGTCCCGTACTGGCTGGACGACCCCGGCCGACCCCGCCCCGAGGCCGCCCTCACCGGCCCCGAGAGCTGCGACCTGCTGGTCGTGGGCGGCGGTTACAGCGGACTGTGGACCGCGCTGATCGCCAAGGAGCGCGACCCGGGGCGGGACGTGGTGCTGCTCGAGGGCCGCGAGGCGGGCTGGGCCGCCTCGGGCCGCAACGGCGGGTTCTGCGCCGCCTCCCTCACCCACGGCCTGTCCAACGGCCTCACCCGCTGGCCGGACGAGATCCACCGGCTGGAGGAACTGGGCGCCCGCAACCTCGACGCGATCGAGGCGGCGGTCGCCCGCCACTCCCTCGACTGCGACTTCGAACGCACCGGCGAGATCGACGTCGCGACCGAGGAGTACCAGGCCCGGGAGCTGAAGGACTGGTACGGGGAGATCAGCGCCAAGGGCCTCGCCGACGGCGTCGAGTACCTGGACGCCGAGGCCGTGCGGGAACAGGTCGACTCCCCGACCTTCCGCGCGGGCCTGTACGACCGCCGAGGCGTGGCCATGCTCCACCCGGCCAAGCTCGTGTGGGGCCTCAAGCGGGCCTGCCTCGCACTGGGCGTACGCGTCTACGAGAACACTCCGGCGCTCACCCTCAGGCCCCTCGGCGCCGGCATGGCCGTGCGCACCCCCTACGGCGGGGTCCGCGCCCGCACGGTCGCGCTCGGCACCAACATCTTCCCGAACCTGGTCAAGCGCGTGCGCTCGTACACCGTCCCGGTCTACGACTACGCCCTGATGACCGAGCCGCTGACCGCCGGGCAACTGGCCTCGATCGGCTGGAAGAACCGGCAGGGCCTCGGCGACAGCGCCAACCAGTTCCACTACTTCCGCCTCTCCGCCGACAACCGCATCCTGTGGGGCGGCTACGACGCGATCTACCCGTACGGCGGCCGGGTGCGCGCCGAGTACGACGACCGCCCGGAGACCTACGCCAAGCTCGCCGGGCACTTCTTCACCTGCTTCCCGCAGCTGGAGGGCGTCCGCTTCACGCACGCCTGGGGCGGCGCGATCGACACCTGCTCGCGCTTCTCGGCGTTCTTCGGCACCGCCCACCAGGGCAGGGTGGCCTACGCGGCCGGGTACACCGGCCTCGGCGTCGGCGCCACCCGCTTCGGCGCCGAGGTGATGCTGGACCTGCTCGCGGGCGAGCGCACCGAGCGCACCGAACTGGAGATGGTCCGCAGGAAGCCGCTGCCGTTCCCGCCCGAGCCCTTCGCCTGGACCGGCATCGCGCTCACCAAGTGGTCGCTGGCCCGCGCGGACGCGTCCGAGGGACGGCGCAACCTCTGGCTGCGGACCATGGACAGACTGGGACTCGGCTTCGACAGCTAGACCTCCCGCGGGGGCGTGTGACCCGGTTCACCTGAACGAGTCGCCCGGACCCGCGTAATGCCCGCCGGGGGACCTCCCTCTCCCTCGTGACGCACCCGCGTCCACGAGCGAGAGGGAGGTCCTCACATGCCTGGTGCGAAGACGGCCGTCGCGTGGCTGGCATCCGTCGCACCGGATCCGGAGTCCTGTCGGCGGGAATGGGAGCGCAACCCCCTGGGGGTCGCGCTGTTGCCCGCCGGCAAGGCCTGGGACGTGCTCATCCTGCCGAGCAGGCTCGGCTATCCGACCCTCGACGTGCTCACCCGCGTCCTGGACCGGCCCGGCCCGGTCCTCGCCGACTTCGGCGACGCGCGCACGGGCTTCTTCGTGCCGGCCGGCACGGCCGCCCGCTGGGTGGGCACCGGTGTCCGGTCGGCCGGGCTCGGCACCTGGATCGTGGTGCCCCACCCGGGAGGGCTGTCCTCCGGCGGAACCCGCTGGCTCGTCCCCCCGGACGGGGCGGGCACCCTCACCGATCCCGCGCTCCTCGAACTGGCGATGCACGAGGCGGCTGCGGCTCTGGCGGGGGAGGAGGGCGGAGGGTGACCGACGGCAAGGGTTGACAAGCCAATTGGTCTGGACCAAGTTGGGCGCGCTCCACCCTCCCCATCTCCCCCATGTCCGGAGGCACTTGTGGAACGCTCCAGACCTCGCGCCCGTCGCACCCTCGTCACGCTGCTCACCGCCGCGGCACTCGCCGCGTCCGGTACGACCGCGCTCTCGTCGGCCGCCCGTGCGGCCGACGCGGACCTCGCCAGGAACGGCGGCTTCGAGACCGGCCTGGACGGCTGGACCTGCACGGCGGGCGCGACCGTGACCTCACCCGTGCTCAGCGGCACCGCCGCCCTCAAGGCCACCCCGGCCGGCGCCGACCACGCCCGCTGCGCGCAGACGGTGACCGTGAAGCCGGACTCCCCGTACACGCTGACGGGCCACGTCCGCGGCGCCTACGTGTACCTCGGTGCGAGCGGCACCGGCACCACCGACGTCTCCGCCTGGACCCAGTCCGCCCCCGACTGGCAGCGGCTGACGACCACCTTCCGCACCGGCCCGACCACCACGAAGGTCACCATCTACACCCACGGCTGGTACGGCACCGGCGCCTACCACGCCGACGACATCTCCCTGACCGGCCCCGGCGGGGAGGCGGGTCAGCCCCCGGCGGTGCCCGGCGGTCTGGCGACCGGCTCGGTCACCTCCTCCAGCGTCGACCTGTCCTGGTCACCCGTCCCGGGCGCCACCGGCTACGCCGTCTACCGCGACGGCACCCGGGTCCGCACCGTCACCGGCACCTCCACCACCCTCACCGGCCTGAGCCCCTCGACCGCCTACGCCTTCCAGGTCGCCGCGGTCAACGACGCGGGCGAGTCCGCGCGGTCGGCCACGGTCACGGCGACCACCGCGGAGGGCCCGGGCGGCGGCGGATCCGACCTCCCGGCCCACGCCCTGGTCGGCTACCTCCACGCGAGCTTCGCCAACGGCTCCGGCTACACGCGCATGGCCGACGTGCCCGACAGCTGGGACGTCATCGACCTGGCCTTCGGCGAGCCGACCTCGGTCACCTCCGGCGACATCCGCTTCGAGCGCTGCCCGGTCGCGGAGTGCCCGAACGTGGAGAGCGACGCCGAGTTCAAGGCCGCGATCAAGGCCAAGCAGGCGGCCGGCAAGAAGGTGCTGATCTCCATCGGCGGCCAGAACGGCCAGGTGCGGCTCACCACCACCGCGGCCCGCGACACCTTCGTCTCCTCCGTCTCGAAGATCATCGACGAGTACGGCCTCGACGGTCTCGACATCGACTTCGAGGGCCACTCCCTCTCCCTGGACGCCGACGACACCGACTTCCGGAACCCGAAGACCCCGGTGATCGTCAACCTGATCTCCGCGCTGAAGACCCTCAAGGCCAGGTACGGCGACGACTTCGTCCTGACGATGGCCCCGGAGACCTTCTTCGTCCAGCTCGGCTACCAGTTCTACGGCACGGGCAAGTGGGGCGGCCAGGACCCGCGGGCCGGGGCCTACCTGCCGGTCATCCACGCCCTGCGCGACGACCTGACCCTGCTGCACGTCCAGGACTACAACTCGGGCCCGATCATGGGCCTCGACAACCAGTACCACTCCATGGGCGGCGCCGACTTCCACATCGCGATGACCGACATGCTGCTCACCGGCTTCCCGGTCGCGGGCGACGCCGGCAAGGTCTTCCCGCCGCTGCGCCCCGACCAGGTCGCGATCGGCATGCCGGCCTCCACCAACGCCGGCAACGGCCACGTGTCCCCGGCCGAGGTCACCAAGGCGCTGAACTGCCTGACCAGGAAGACCGACTGCGGCGCGTACGCGACCCACGGCACCTGGCCGGCCCTGCGCGGCCTGATGACGTGGTCGATCAACTGGGACCGCTACTCGAACTGGGAGTTCCAGAGGAACTTCGACGCGTACTTCGGGTGACCGGGCGCCGGGACCGGCCCGCCGCCAGACACACCCCGGCCAGCAGCACCGCACCCAGGCACCAGCTGGCCAGCACGTCCAGCGGCCAGTGGTAGCCCCGGCGCACCAGTCCGTAGGAGGCACCGAGCACGAGGAGAGCGCAGAGGACGACGAGCGCGCGGCGGACGGCCGGCGAACGCAGCAGCCCGAGGACGAGCAGCGTCGCCGCGCCGTACGCGACGACCGCGGTGGCGGTGTGCCCGGAGGGGTAGTAGCCGACGGCCGGCGGCACGGCCGGGGTCCCGGGGCGGTCGGTCCACTCCTTCAGCGGGGCGACCACAGCCGGCACCAGGGCCATCGCCAGGGCCCCGGCCAGGGGCGGCAGCCACCAGAGGTCCAGACCCGCGGCCCGCCCGCGCCACGCGGCGTACGCCAGCGCGAGGGCGAGGACGGGCACCGCCACCTGCACGTTGCCGAGGTCGGCCAGCAGTTCGGAGAGCCGGTCGGGGTGGACGAGCGTCCTGCTCAACCGTTCGTCCACGCCGACCAGCGGGCCGTCGGCGACGACCTGCCAGGTGATCAGCGAGAACAGGAGGACGGGCACGCCGACGAGGGCGGACAGCGCGCGGCGACGGGAGAGACGAGCACGGGGAGCGCGCGGGGACGGGGAGACCGGCATGCCGCCCAGCTTCGCAGGCCCGCCCGCACCTGGTCCCACCGCCCGTGCGGCGTGTGCGGACCGGGGGCTCCCGGCCGGAGGGAACACCGAAGGGCCGGCGCAAGGGGGGGAGTGTGCCGGCCCTTCGGTGAACCGCCGTCCCGGGTGCCGGGGCGGCCGTCCTGACCGGAACGCCGCGCGCCCCGGGGGGTTTGGGGCGGGCGACCGTCCGATCGTGAGGAGATCCGGAACCCGTGGGTTCCGGTCGTGTGCGCGAGGCACGACCAGGTCGAAGCTGGGGAGGCCTCGGCCTGAGATCCCGCCCGCAGTCCCCTGCGGGCGGGGTGTATCTCTCATCTGCGTAGAACCTACGGCAGGGGATGGGCTCAGGACAGGGCCATCGGCGTCCTGCCATCCACCTCGCACACGTTCTTCACACGCTCTGCGGTTCGCCCCGTCAGGCGTGCGAAACGCAGCTCAGATGCGCGTTCGGGCACTCGCTCACCTGCCCGCTCGCGCGTCCTCCGCGGTCTCGCTCAGACGCGGGCGAAGCCCTGCTCGATGATGTCCAGGCCCTCGTTCAGCAGGTCCTCGCCGATGACCAGCGGGGGCAGGAAGCGCAGCACGTTGCCGTAGGTGCCACAGGTCAGGACCAGCAGGCCCTCGGCGTGGCAGGCCTTGGCGAGCGCGGCGGTGGCCTCCGGGTTCGGCTCCTTGGTGGCGCGGTCCTTGACCAGCTCGACGGCGATCATCGCGCCGCGGCCGCGGACGTCGCCGATGATGTCGAACTTCTCGGCCATGGCGGTGAGGCGGGACTTCATGAGCGCCTCGATGTTCTTCGCCCTGGCGTTGAGGTCCAGCTCCTTCATCGTCTCGATGGCACCGAGCGCGCCCGCGCAGGCGACCGGGTTGCCGCCGTAGGTGCCGCCGAGGCCGCCGGAGTGCGCGGCGTCCATGATCTCGGCGCGGCCGGTGACGGCGGCGAGCGGCAGCCCGCCCGCGATGCCCTTGGCCGTCGTGATCAGGTCCGGGACGATGCCCTCGTCCTCGCAGGCGAACCACTGGCCGGTGCGGCAGAAGCCGGACTGGATCTCGTCGGCGACGAAGACGATGCCCTTGTCCCGGGCGAACTCGCTGATGGCCGGCAGGAAGCCCTTGGCCGGCTCGATGAAGCCGCCCTCGCCGAGCACCGGCTCGATGATGATCGCGGCCACGTTCTCGGCACCGACCTGCTTGCTGATCTGGTCGATCGCCTGGGCGGCGGCCTCCGGACCGGCGTTCTCCGGGCCGGTCGGCCAGCGGTAGCCGTAGGCGACCGGCACGCGGTACACCTCGGGCGCGAACGGACCGAAGCCGTGCTTGTACGGCATGTTCTTCGCGGTCAGCGCCATCGTCAGGTTGGTGCGGCCGTGGTAGCCGTGGTCGAAGACGACGACCGCCTGGCGCTTGGTGTAGGCGCGGGCGATCTTCACCGCGTTCTCGACGGCCTCGGCGCCGCTGTTGAACAGGGCCGACTTCTTCTCGTGGTCGCCCGGGGTCAGCTCGGCGAGCGCCTCGGCGACGGCGACGTAGCCCTCGTACGGCGTCACCATGAAGCAGGTGTGGGTGAAGTCGGCGAGCTGCGCGGACGCCTTGCGCACCACGGCCTCGGCGGAGGCGCCGACGGAGGTCACGGCGATGCCGGAACCGAAGTCGATCAGGCGGTTGCCGTCGACGTCCTCGATGATGCCGCCGCCCGCGCGCGCGGTGAAGACGGGCAGGACGGAGCCCACACCCTGCGCGACCACGGCCGCACGCCGGGCCTGCAGCTCCTGCGACTTCGGGCCGGGGATGGCGGTGACGACGCGGCGCTCCTGCGGAAGTGCGGTCATGGGGGGCTCCTGGGTCTTGCGGAGGTGACGGACGCTTGCCTTCTTTTCTCGCAGGCTAGGACCGGGACGGGGGAGCGGGCATGCTCCATGGGGGCGTGTCCCGGAGTGCCGGTTGTCCGTGGTGGACAGGTGGTCCGCGCGTCGGCATCCGGACACGTCCACACGGGCCCGGCCGCGTAAGCGGTGAACTCCCCCTGGGAGGGCGTTAGATTGGCTCGCTGATGGTGGACGGAGCGGCTGGTCAGGGGGCAAGGGCGATGGACAGCGACGGGATGCGGGACGCGCGGGGTACGCATGCGAATCCTGTGCCGCGTCCGGCGGGGCCTCCCGAGGTGCCGTCGGTGCCGCCGCGCCCCCCGGCGCCGCCGGGGGCCCCGCCCCTGCCGGACGGCTCCGCCTTCGTGGCGTGGCTGCGGACCCCCCGCCCCGAGGCGCCGCCCGGCGTGTGGCGGTTCGGGCACCGGCCCCGGTCGGCGCAGGAGCCGGAGCAGATGCCCAGCAGGCAGCTGCTGACCGGCGCCCTGATCGCGTTCCTCGTCGGGTGGCTCATCTGGTCGCTCCTGGCCAACGGCTACCTGGGCGGCTGGTGGATCCTCCCCCTGGAACTGCTCACCCCGGACTCCTGGCGCACCAGCGACAGCCAGGTCGTCAACCTCGTCGTCTGGGACGGCTACACCCTGCTCGTCGTGCTCGCGATCATGGTCGGGGTCGGGCGGCTGGGCCGCTGGGACGAGGTCTGGCGCCGTTTCGTGAAGCCCCGACTGCGGCGCCCCGAGGCGCGGGAGCCGCAGCCCCTGTCCGCCGAGGACCCCGCCGACTGGCCCGCGCTGCGCGCGGCCGGCGCCCACGACGCCGCCGAGCGGCTCGCCGCCGAGGCGCGCCAGGGACTCATGCGCGACGTCGACCACGCCCGCATCAGCCGCGCGTGGCAGGGCGTCCTCGGCGGCCGGCACAGCCTCGCCTCCTTCACCGGCGCGGTGCTCGGCCACGGCGCCGGCGCCTGCCCGCACCCCTCCGGCGCCCGCGACCTGCCCCTCCGGCAGGCCCGGCACGACCTGGTCACCGGACAGGTACGGCTCGGGACGACCGCCGACGACGCCCGCAACCCCTACGCCTACCGGGGCACCGGCCTGGCCCTCGACCCCGGCCTGCTCGGCACCTCCCTGCTCGCCGTCGGACCGGCGGGCTCCGGCAAGACCGGCAGCGTCGTGCGCCCGCTCACCGAGTCGCTGTGCCTGCACGCGCTGGCCGGACGGGCCGCCGTCGTCGTGGTCGGCGCCGCGGGCGCCCCCCTCGGCCCGGCCGACGCCTACGACGTCGTCGTACGGATCGGCCACCCGGACTCGGTGTACGACCTCGACCTGTACGGCGGCACCACCGACCCGGACGAGGCCGCCGCCGTGCTCGCGGAAGCCCTGGTCGGGGACCTCACCGACGCGCACGCGGGCGGCGACACCCGCCGCTCCACCACGGTCCTCGCCCAGCTCCTGGGCCCCTTCCACGCGGTGCACGGGCGCTTCCCCGGCGTACCGGAGCTGCGGCAGCTGCTCGACGGGACGCCCGGCCCGCTGGCCGCACTGCGCGAGGGACTGCGGGCGGCCGGGCACGCGTCCCTGCTGCGCGAGCTGGACGCGCGCGAGCGGCAGATGGCGCACCCCGGGGACGTGGGCGGCGTGCTCGCCGACCGGGTGGCCCTGCTGGACCGGCCCGCCTTCGCCCCCTTCTTCGACACCTCGGGGCAGACCCGGCCGTTCTCGCTCAAGGCGCTCGACCATCCCGTACGGGTCCGCATCGACCTGCCCGAACGCGGGCACGCCGACGCCTCCCGCATTCTGGCGCGCCTGGTCCTCGCCCAGTTCACGGCGAGCGTCCCCGTGCGCGAGGACCGGTCGCTCTTCGCCTGCCTGGTGCTGGACGACGCGAGCGGCGTGATCACGCCCGAGGCGGTGCGGGGCGTCCAGCGGCTGCGCTCCGCGGGCGCCGGGGTCGTCCTGACCCTGCGCACGCTGGACGACGTGCCGCGCCCGTTGCGCGGGCCGCTGCTCGGGTCCGTCGGGTGCCGGATGGCACTGGCCGGGCTCACCCCCTGGGACGGGCAGGACTTCGCCGCGGTGTGGGGCAAGGAGTGGACCGACGCCACGGACGTCACCGACCGGCAGATCATCGCCGAGACGCCGGCGGGCAAGGCCGTGCACATGCTGCGCCGGGTGATCACCGGGAAGGCGCCCACCGCGCGGGCGGTGACGGTGCGGCAGGTCGAGCGGGAGCGCTGGTCCGCGTCCGAGCTGGCGCACGCCGTGCCCGCGGGGCACGCCGTGCTGTCGCTGACCTCCGTCAAGGGGGAGCACGCGCCGCCGCTCCTGGTGGACCTGCGCGGGTGATCCGCCGCGGATGATCTGTCCGGAGCGGACGCCTCGGACCGTACAGTGAGGCAGAATCGACACAGGTCGTTCATACGCGGCGGCCAAAAGATCACGGTTGTCTCACACCGCAGGCACCTTCCGCACCGCACGCAGATCCGAAGGCCCAGGCCCCCATGCCCCCCACGCTCGCCTCGCTCGTCCACCACTCCGCGCTCAAGCTGACCGTGCGCGCGGGGGAGGACCGCCTCGACGTGCCGGTGCGCTGGGCACACGTCAGCGAGCTCGCCGACCCCGTGCCCTACATGGAGGGCGGCGAACTGCTGCTGATCACCGCGTTGAAGCTGGACGCCGAGGACCCCGCGGTGATGCACCGGTACGTGAAGCGCCTGGTCGGCGCCGGCGTGGTGGGGCTCGGGTTCGCCGTCGGGGTCAACTACGACGACATCCCCGAGCCGCTGGTCGAGGCGGCCCGGCAGGAGGGGCTGCCGCTGCTGGAGGTGCCGCGCCGCACCCCGTTCCTCGCCATCAGCAAGGCCGTGTCCGCCGCGATCGCCGCCGACCAGTACCGGGCGGTCACCGCGGGCTTCGCGGCCCAGCGGGAGCTGACCAGGCAGGCCCTGTCCGGCGGCCCCGAAGGGCTGCTGGCCGCGCTCGCCACGCAGGTCGACGGCTGGGCGGCACTGTACGACGCCTCGGGCGCCGTGGTCGCCGCGGCACCCGAGTGGGCGGGGCGCAGGGCCGCGCGGCTCACCGGGGACGTCCAGCGGCTGCGTGAGCGCCCCGCCCCGGCCTCCTCGGTCGTCGGCGGCGCCGAGGGCGCTGAGCACCCCGAGAACGCCGACCGGGTCGAACTCCACTCCCTCGGCACCTCCCGCCGCCCCCGCTCGGCCCTCGCCGTCGGCACCGCCGCCGCCCTCGGCACCGCCGAGCGCTACGCCGTCCACTCCGCCATCGCCCTGCTGACCCTCACCACGGAGCGCTCGCGCTCCCTGCACGAGGCCGAACAGCGCATCGACGAGGCCGTCCTGCGCATGCTGCTGGCCGGCGAACCGGACCACGCGCGCACGGTCGCCGGGGACCTGTACGGCGGTCTGCTGGACGCGCCCTTCCGGATCGTCGTCGCCGAGTCGGCGTCCGCGTCCGCCGCGCGGGCGCACGCCGGCCCGCACGCGCGCGTGCCGGCCGCCCCGGCCAAGCCCTCGGCCGCCGCGCTGGCCGCCGCCGACACCGACGGCGACCCGCTCGGCGCGCTCGCCGAGGTCGTGGAGTCGGCGGCGGCCCGGTCCGGCGAGGCGGTGCTCGTCGTCCCCGAGGGCGAGCGGCTGGTGGTGCTCGCCGTGGACGGGGGCGCGGCCGTCGCCGCCTGCACCGAGTACGCCGCGGCGCTGGAGACCGCCCGCCCGGCGCCCGAGCCGAGGGTGGGCGGTGACGAGGAGGGTCTGGTCGTCGGCCTGTCGGCGCCCTCCGGGCCGATCGCCGCCTCCGCCGCTTACAAGCAGGCCGAGCAGGCCCTGTCGGTGGCCCGGCGGCGCGGACGGGTCTGCGTGGAACACGAGCACCTGGCCGCCGGATCGGTCCTGCCGCTCCTCGCCGACGACGCGGTCCGCGCCTTCGCCGACGGCCTGCTGCGCGCCCTGCGGGACCACGACGCCACCGGCCGGGGCGACCTGGTGGCCTCCCTGCGCGCCTGGCTCTCCCGCCACGGCCAGTGGGACGCGGCCGCGGCCGACCTCGGCGTCCACCGCCACACCCTGCGCTACCGCATGCGCCGCGTCGAGGAGATCCTCGGCCGCTCCCTCGACGACCCGGACGTACGGATGGAGCTGTGGCTGGCCCTGAAGGCGACGTCGACGGAGAACAGCCCGTCCGGCGGGTGAGGACGGGCCGTCCAGGGCCGCGGCGGGCCCGCGGCGGCGGCCCCGGGACGGTACGGGGGGACCGGGGCAACCGGGGCAACCGGGGCGACCGGGACCACCGCGCCCCCGATCCTCCGCCCCACTCCGCGCTCCACCTGGCCGCAGCGTCGAACACCCCCTCCTCACCACTACACCCCGGACAAACGCCCCCCACCGCCTCCCGCCCTACCGTGGACCCCGCACCCCCGTCACGTACACACACCCCAACGCGGAAGGGCCGGGACTCGACATGACTTCCACCCACGCCTTCTGGCTCGCCGGCCGCCAGGCCACCGGCGAGTCCGGCTTCGACGTCACGTCCCCCTGGGACGGCAGCCAGGTGGGCACGGTGAGCCTGCCGACCGACGCCCAGGTCGAGGAGGCCGTGGCCGCCGCGTACGCCGTACGGGACGAGTTCGCCGCCACCCCGGCCCACGTCCGCGCCGCCGCCCTGGACCACGTCAGCCGGCGCCTGGTCGAGCGCACCGAGGAGATCGCCCGCCTGATCTCCGCCGAGAACGGCAAGCCGATCAAGTGGGCCCGCGGCGAGGTGGGCCGCGCGGTGTCCGTCTTCCGCTTCGCGGCCGAGGAGGCCCGCCGGTTCAACGGCGGCGAGGCGCAGCGCCTGGACACCGACGCCGGCGGCCAGGGGCGGCTCGCCCTCACCCGCCGCTTCCCCAAGGGCGTCGTCCTCGGCATCGCGCCGTTCAACTTCCCGCTCAACCTGTGCGCGCACAAGATCGCCCCAGCGATCGCCGCAGGCGCGCCCATCATCCTCAAGCCGGCGCCCGCCACCCCCCTGTCCGGCCTGGTCCTCGGCGAACTGCTCGCCGAGACCGAGCTGCCCGCCGGCTCCTGGAGCATCCTGCCGGTGCCCAACGACAAGATGCCCGCCCTCGTCCAGGACGAGCGCCTGCCGGTCATCTCGTTCACCGGCTCCGAGACGGTCGGTTACGCGATCATGGACTCGGTGCCCCGCAAGCACTGCACCCTGGAGCTGGGCGGCAACGGTGCGGCCGTCGTCCTCGGCGACTGGGCGAGCGACGAGGACCTGGACCGGGCCGCGACCCGCATCGCGACCTTCTCCAACTACCAGGGCGGCCAGTCCTGCATCTCGGTGCAGCGCGTGATCGCCGACGCCGCCGTCTACGACCGCCTGCTGCCGCGCATCGTCGCCGCCGTCGAGGCCCAGGTCACCGGCGACCCGAACGACGACGCCACGGACGTCGGCCCGCTGGTCAGCGAGGCCGCCGCCGAGCGCGTCGAGGCGTGGGTGCGGGAGGCCGTCGAGGCCGGCGCCACCCTGCACACCGGCGGCAAGCGGGACGGTGCCTCCTACGCGCCGACCGTCCTCACCGACCTCCCGGCGGACACCACCCTCGCCTGCGAGGAGGTCTTCGGACCCGTCCTCAGCGTGCAGAAGGTGAACGGCGAGACCGAGGCGTTCGACGCGGTCAACGACTCCAAGTACGGCCTCCAGGCGGGTGTCTTCACCCACGACCTCCAGGCCGCCTTCCGCGCCCACCGTGCCCTGGAGGTCGGCGGCGTCGTCATCGGCGACGTGCCGTCCTACCGCGCGGACCAGATGCCGTACGGCGGCGCCAAGCAGTCCGGCGTGGGACGCGAGGGCGTGAAGTTCGCGATGGACGACTACACCTACGAGCGGGTGCTGGTCCTGACGGGCCTGGCCCTCTGACCCACCCCGAGCAGCCCGACGGCCCGAGCCCACTGTGCGGGGGCTCGGGCCGTCGCCCGTCCGCGGGCCGATCCCGGGGGTCCTGGGCGACGAGTCGGGGCCGGGCGCCGGTCAGTACCGGTGCCCGGCCCCCTCGTGCCGGCCTGCTCCGGACCCTCAACCGGAGAAGCCGACGTGCGCGAGCCGCAGAGAGCCGCGCAGTCCGATGCGGAGGTCGTGCACGCCCTCGGCGGCCAGCGCGGCGCGCAGCTCCGTGTAGGCGTACGGGCCCGAGGCGGGAGTGTCCGCGGACAGCACCACCGGTGCCGGGCCGCCGTCGAGGGTGATCTCCACGGTGCCCTCGCCCGCCACGCTCACGGTCACCCCGCTGACCCCGGCGCCGAAGTCGCAGGCCCGGTAGAGCAGTTCGCCCGTGCGTCCGGCCACGGGCGTCACCGCGTCGCCCGCGGTCTTCGTCAGGTCGACGATCTCCGTGCCGCTCTGCTCGTCGAAGCCGGCCGCCGCCAGCCCTCGTTCGCGCACCGGGCGCGGTGCGGTGGGCTCGCCGTCCAGGGTCACGGTCGCCGACAGGCGCACGTCCTCGCAGGAGGCGCCCACCAGCAGGGCGTACGGGCCCGGCTCCAGCCGCCACCGGTCCAGCGCCACGTCCCAGAACGCGAGCGCGGACGACGGGACGTCGAAGGACACGTCCGCCGTGGCGCCCGGGGCGAGGGTGATCCGGCGGTGGGCCAGCAGCTCGCGGCGCGGGCGGGGGACCGACGGGTCCTCGGCGCGGACGTAGAGCTGGGGCACCTCGTCGGCGGTGACGTCCCCGGTGTTGGTGACGGTGAAGGACACGGACACCCTCCCGGCCTCCGCCCGCGCCGACAGGTCCGCGTACGCGAAGGAGGCGTACGACAGGCCGTGCCCGAAGGGGAACAGCGGGGTGCCCTCGAAGTACAGGTAGGTCTGGCGACTGCCGATCACGTCGTAGTCGAGGAGAGCGGGCAGGTCGGCGTCGTCCGCGTACCAGGTCTGCGGCAGCCGCCCGGCCGGGGAGACGTCTCCGGCCAGCACCCGGGCCAGCGCGGTGCCGGCCGCCTGGCCGCCGTGCGCGGTCCACAGCACCGCGGGGAGCGCCTCCGCGTCGACCGCGTACGGGTAGGCGGACGTCAGCGCCAGCACCGTCTCCGGGTTGGCGGCGCGGGCCGCGCGCAACAGCCGCTCCTGGTGGGCGGGGAGCCGCAGCGTCGTACGGTCCTCGGTCTCCCGCCCGTTGATGTGCGGGTCGTTGCCCGCCACCACCACGACCACGTCCGCCCCGGCCGCGGCCCGCGCCACCGCGTCCTCGCCGCGCTCGGTGACGACCAGCCCGAAGACCTCCGGGGCGTCGGCGGCGGAGGAGGCGTCCGGCGCGGCAACCTTCACGCCGTCGGCGGCGACACGGACGTGACCACCCGTTCCCGTGTGCCTCAGGAGGTGCCCGTCCCCGTGGGGTTCCAGACGGAAGGTCTCCTGCACGACCCAGCCGCCGGGCTGGTCGGCGGAGGCGCGCACGAAGCCGTCCTCGGCGACGGACAGGTACCGGCCGTCGGGGGCGCGCAGGGTGAGCAGACCCTCCCCCCAGTCGACGAGGGCGAGTTCGGTGCCGGTGGCGTCGGTGGTCAGTGGCGGCAGGTCGGTGCGGCCGGCCAGCAGGGCCGGGTCGAGCGCGCCCTCGGTGCCGGCCGCCCGGTCCGCGGCGTCGTCCGACGGGAGGACGTGCAGGAACGTACCGGCGGTGGTCTTCAGCCGGACCCGGTCCACACCCTCCGCGAAGGTCACGCGCTCGGCGCCGAACCGTTCGTACACGCCCTCCAGCGGGGTGGAGCGGTGGATGAGCGTGCCGCTGTACCAGTCGAGCTTGCACTCGTCGGCGAGCAGGCCGACGACGGCGATCCGGGCGTCGGGGGCCAGCGGCAGCACACCGTCGTTCTTCAACAGGACGACGGCCTGCTCGGCCGCCTCCCGCGCCAGCTCCCGGTGGGCCGGCGTGTCGAAGGCGGCGGCGACGTCCTCGGCGGCGGCGGGGGCGTGCGGGTCGTGCTCCGGGTCGAACTCGCCGAGCCGGAACCGGACCGACAGCTGGCGGCGCACGGCCGCGTCGACGTCGGCCTCGGTCAGCAGGCCCTGCTCCAGGGCGCCCCGGACCCGCGCGACGATCTGAGAGGAGTCCGTGCCGTGGTCGGTGAAGCTGTCCACCCCGGCCCGCAGCGCGGCGGCCGTCGCCTCCTCGTGGGTGTCGAAGTAGTGCTCGGAGTCGACCAGGTTGGAGGGGGCGCCCGCGTCCGAGCAGACCAGCAGATCGTCCTCGGTCCAGGTGCGCAGGTGCCGGCCGAGGTGCGGGGAGAGGTGGTTGGGGCGGCCGTTGACCAGGTTGTAGGCCGGCATCACCCCGGCCACCGCGCCCGCCTCGACCGTCTCGCGGAAGGCGCGCAGGTCGTACTCGTGCAGGACGCGCGGGCGGACGGACGCCGAGGACGTGTCCCGGTCGGTCTCGTTGTTGTGCGCGAGCCAGTGCTTGAGGACGGGCGCGGTGCGCCAGTACGTCGGATGTC
Organism: Streptomyces sp. NPDC041968; assembly: GCF_055589025.1. NCBI lineage: Bacteria > Bacillati > Actinomycetota > Actinomycetes > Kitasatosporales > Streptomycetaceae > Streptomyces > Streptomyces sp. NPDC041968. The sequence goes on from NZ_JBVJCB010000011.1 coordinate 233,456, forward strand.
CGCCGCGCAGACCGCGGGTATAGGCGGTGGCGATGGCGGAGGTGAGCCCCGGGTCCTCGGAGTAGCCCTCCTCGTTGCGGCCCCACAGGGGGTGGCGCAGCAGGTTCACCGTCGGGGACCAGACGTTGAGGCCGACGCGTTCGTCGCGGGCGCGCATCGCCCTGGCCTCCCGGGACACCGCCTCGCCGACCCGGCGCACCAGGTCCTCGTTCCAGGTGGCGCCGAGCCCCACGGCCTGCGGGAACACGGTCGCCGGACCCATCCAGGCGACGCCGTGCAACGCCTCCTGACCGGTGCGGAACGCGGCGACACCGAGCCGCTCGACGGCGGGCGCGAACTGGTGCAGGAACGCGGTCTTCTCGTCGAGCGTGAGCCGCGCCAGCAGATCGTCGACGCGCTTCGCGAACGGCAGGCGCGGATCGCGGAACGGAGGCGCGGGCGGCGTGGATGCGGTCACGTGGGGATCCCTTTGCGGTGGAGCGGCCGAGGCCTTTCGAAGCGCTTCGATGCTCAGACCTCGCGGGGCCGGGTGTCAAGACATCGCCCGGCATCGCCTCCGACTTCTCGCCCCAAGCGGCGCGCAAAATGAGCCAGTTAGCCCTGAGTCGTCCCGCGCACACCTCCGAGGAATTCCGGCAACGGCTCTTGTGCACCCTCAGGCGTTCACTTAACCTCGCTGCAACATCGAAGCGCTTCGACGCCGGGCTCGCACTCCCGCACGTGCCGTGAGGTGCGACGGAGACCGGGCACACCTCCGACGACCGCTTCAGCTCAGCCAGTTCCACTCGAGACACCACAGCCGACGGCCACCGCCGGGTGTCCTGGTGCGCCACGAAGGGTTGACGCAATGACGCCGAACGCCGCCTCCGGCCCCAGCCGGAGAAAGTTCCTCGCCTCCACGGCGGTGGCCACCGCAGCGGTGGCCGGAGGCATGCCGCTGCTCTCCGCCTGCGGCGGATCCGACGGCGGCTCGCGCGACGGCACCACGTCCGGCAAGGACGCGAAGAAGCTGCTGCCGGCGTACGTGGCCAGCAACGTGGTCGCCCCCGACATCCCGAGCAAGAACGGTTCCGCGGTCGGTTTCACCAGCAAGCTGGACCTCGCGGACCTGAAGACCTCGGTGCCCGAGAAGCTCGGCAAGGGCGGCCGGGTCACCGTCATGTCACCGTTCTGGGGGTCCCCGCCGAAGGACGGCAACGCCTACTACAAGGCGATGAACGACCTCATCGGCGTCGACGTGGCCTGGCAGAACCAGGACGGCAACACCTATGACCAGAAGCTGGGCGCGGTGCTCGCCTCCAGCGAGGTGCCCGACGTGGTGGTCGTGCCCGGCTGGAACATGACCGGCAAGATACCCAGCGCCATCATCGGCAAGTTCGCCGACCTCGGCCCGTACCTCTCCGGTGACGCGGTCAAGGACTTCCCCAACCTCGCCGCGATCCCCACCGACGCCTGGCAGCGGTGCATCTTCGGCGGCAAGCTGCGCGGCCTGCCGATGCCGTCCTCGTACGTGCCCAACAACGTGCCCCTCTACCGTCAGGACATCTTCGAGAAGGAGGGGTACGAAGTCCCCACCTCCGCCGACGAGTTCCTGGCGCTGGCCAAGGAGGCCACCAACGCCAAGGCCAGGCGCTGGGCCTGCCTGGACATGAAGTGGACCGCCTTCTACTCCTTCGGAGTGCTCTCCGGCGAGGAGAAGTCGCTCGGCTGGAACGAGGTCGACGGCAAGCTGGTCTACCGCATCGAGACCGACGAGTACCTCGAGGCACTGGAGTGGACCCGCAAGCTGTTCGCCGCCGGCGTCGTCCACCCGGACGCCGAACTGGGCAAGAGCAGCGCCCAGGACCCCGGCCCCAAGTTCGCCGCCGGCGAGTTCCTCGTCTACAACCAGGACATCTCGCAGTGGTGGAGCCGCACCGCCGAACAGGCCGCGCAGAACCCCGAATTCAAGATCTGGGGCATGGACATCTTCGGCCACGACGGCGGCGCCCCGACGCTGTGGGCCAAGAACCCGGCGAGCATCTTCGCCTTCGTCAACAAGAAGGCGTCGGAGTCGGTGATCCGTGACGTGCTGGCCGTCGCCAACGTCACCGCGGCGCCGTACGGCACCAAGGAGTACATGGCGACCAACTACGGCGTGGAGGGCACCCACTACACGGTCAAGGACGGCGTCCCCACCAAGACCGACCAGGGCAACATCGACGTGATGAACGCCTACGTGATGATCGCGAGCCCGGCCGCGACCATGGCCCACCCCGACTTCCCCGAGGTCGGCAAGGGCCAGGTCGAGTGGCAGCAGCGGATGGGCGCCTTCACCAGGAAGTCCGCGTTCTACGGCATGCAGATCACCGAGCCCGCCCGCTACACCAACCTCTCCAACGACTTCGAGCAGCTCGAGGACGACTTCGTCCGCGGCCGCAAGAAGATGAGCGACGTCCAGCAGGCCGTCTCCGAGTGGCGCAGCAAGGGCGGCGACAAGCTCCGCGACTGGTACCAGAAGCTGCTCGACGAGAACGGCTCGGCGGCGAGCTGACCGGCGCGGACGAGGCGAGGAGAACGGCCGTGTCGCACAGCACGGTGCCTCGGAGCAGGGCCGAGGCCGATACGACGGAGAAGACCCCGGTGGCGTCCGACGGCGCCACCGGCCCCCGGAGGAAGGGACCGCCGTCCGGGAAGCTGAAGCTCGGGCTCAGACTCAGACGCGACCGCGTGCTGCTGCTGATGACGCTGCCCGCCGTGCTGCTGGTCCTGCTCTTCAACTACCTGCCGATCCTGGGCAATGTCGTCGCCTTCCAGGAGTACGACCCCTACCTCAGCGACAACGGGATCGTCTCCATCCTGAACAGCCCCTGGGTCGGCCTGGAGAACTTCCAGCGGATCTTCGAGGACTCGGCCTTCTGGAACGCGGTCCAGAACACACTGGTCCTCTTCGTCCTCCAGCTCGTCCTCTACTTCCCGGTCCCGATCCTGCTCGCGCTGCTCATCAACAGCGTGGTCAGGCCCCGGGTGCGGGCCGTGTCGCAGGCGATCCTGTACCTGCCGCACTTCTTCTCCTGGGTGCTGGTCGTCGCCGTCTTCCAGCAGCTCTTCGGCGGCGCCGGCATCCTCTCCCAGCTGCTGCGGGAGAACGGGTACGACGGTCTGAACATCATGACCAACCCGGACACCTTCGCCTTCCTGATCACCGCGCAGAGCGTGTGGAAGGACGCCGGCTGGGGGATCATCGTCTTCCTCGCCGCGCTCGCCTCGGTCAACCCCGACCTGTACGAGGCCGCCGCGATGGACGGCGCGGGCCGTTGGCGCCGCATGTGGCACGTCACCCTGTCGGCGCTGCGCCCGGTGATAGCCCTGCTGCTGGTGCTGCGCGTCGGTGACGCCCTCACCGTCGGCTTCGAACAGATCCTGCTGCAACGGGACTACGTCGGACCCGGCGCGGCAGAGGTCCTCGACACCTTCGTGTGGTGGAACGGCGTGCGCAACCAGGACTTCGGCTACGCGGCCGCCGCCGGCCTCGTCAAGGGCGTCATCAGCCTGGGCCTGGTCCTCGCCGCGAACAAGGTGGCCCATCTGATGGGCGAGCAGGGGGTGTACAAGAAGTGACCACCGTCATCGACAAGGACGTCCGGCAGCCTTCGCGGAAACCGGGCCGCTGGGCGGCCCCGCCCCGGCCGGTGTGGGAGGAGAAGCCCAGCACGGCCGGCGTCGCCGGCAAGGGCCTGGTGCTGGGCCTGGCCTGTCTGGCGATCGTCTTCCCGCTGTGGATCGTCATCGTCACCAGCCTGTCCTCGCGCAGGACCATCGACGAGGCCGGCGGCCTGGTGATGATCCCCAAGGACATCACCTTCGTCGCCTACCAGGAACTGCTCAGCGGCGGCCAGGTCACCCGCGCCGCGCTCGTCAGCGTCGGCATCACCCTCGTCGGCACCCTCTTCTCGATGACGGTGTCCGTGCTGTGCGCCTACGGCCTGTCCCGCACCGGCTCACTGGGCCACCGCTGGATCCTGATGCTCCTGCTGGCCACCATGTTCTTCAGCGCCGGCCTCATCCCCACCTACCTGCTGGTGCAGTCGCTGGGGCTGACGGACAGCTATCTCGCGCTGATCCTGCCGAGCGCGATCAGCGTCTTCAACATCCTGGTCCTGCGCGGCTTCTTCATGGGCATCTCCCAGGAGCTGATCGACAGCGCCCGCATCGACGGCGCAGGGGACTTCCGCATCCTGTGGCGGATCGTCATGCCGCTGTCCCGTGCCGTCCTCGCCGTGATCACGCTGTTCTACGCCGTCGGCTACTGGAGCGCCTGGTTCAACGCCTCCCTGTACCTGAACGACCAGGACATGATGCCGCTGCAGAACGTCATGATCCAGCTCGTGCAGAAGCAGGAGGCACCGGTCGGCCTCGGCCAGGCGATCAAGACCGGGGAACTGTCGGGCCTCGCCGTGCAGATGGCCGTGATGGTCGTGGCGCTGCTGCCGGTGGCCGTGCTCTCGCCCTTCGTCCAGCGCCACTTCAAGAAGGGGATGCTCACGGGGGCCGTCAAGGGCTGACACCTCCCGACCACCCTCCCCCCCGCAAGCAGAGAGCCCAGCCGATGCCGAACCTGTCGGACACCACCCGCCACCGCATCCTCTACGGCGGCGACTACAACCCCGAGCAGTGGCCCGAGGAGACCTGGCACGAGGACGTCCGCCTGATGCGGGACGCCGGCGTCAACTCCGTCACCCTCGGCGTCTTCTCCTGGTCGAGGCTCGAACCACGCCCGGGAGCATACGAGTTCGACTGGCTGGACCGTCTGATGGACCTGCTGCACGCCCACGGCATCGGGGTCGTCCTCGCCACCCCCACCGCCTCGCCCCCGCCCTGGCTGGGCCACCTCCACCCAGACACCCTGCCCCGCGACGAGGACGGCCGCACCGAGTGGTGGGGCGGCCGACAGCACTTCTCCCACTCCAGCACCGCCTACCGCCGGCACGCGGCGGCCGTCACCGAGGCCCTGGCCGCCCGGTACGCGGGCCACCCCGCGCTCACGATGTGGCACATCAACAACGAGTACTGCACCTCCGACCACGGGGAGGAGGCCGCCACCCGCTTCCGCCGCTGGCTCCGCGACCGGTACGGCACCCTCGACGCCCTCAACACCGCCTGGGGCACCGCCTTCTGGAGCCAGGGCTACGGCGACTGGGAGGAGGTCGCGCCGCCCCGTCGCGCCCACTACCTGAAGAACCCCACCCAGGTGCTCGACTTCCGGCGCTTCACCTCGGACATGCTCCTGGAGTGCTACGTCGCCGAACGCGACATCGTCCGCCGCCACACCCCGCACCTGCCGGTGACCACCAACTTCATGCCGCTGTGGTTCGGCCAGGACGCCTGGCGCTGGGCCGAGGAGGAGGACGTGGTCTCCGTCGACCTCTACCCCGACCCACGTGACCCGCTCGGCGCGCAGCACGGCGCCCTGGTCCAGGACATGACCCGCTCCCAGGCACGGGGCCCGTGGATGCTCATGGAGCAGGCCGCCGGACCCGTCAACTGGCGCGGGGTGAACCACCCCAAGCCGCGCGGCCTCAACCGCCTGTGGTCCCTGCAGGCCGTGGCCCGCGGCGCCGACGCCGTCTGCTACTTCCAGTGGCGCCAGTCCCGGCAGGGCGCGGAGAAGTTCCACTCCGGGATGCTCGGCCACGCGGGCCCGCAGGGACGCACGTACCAGGAGGTCAAGCGGCTCGGCGCCGACCTCGCCCGGCTCGGCCCGCACACCGCGGACACCCGCGTCACCGCCGGCATCGCCGTCCTGCACGACTGGCACGCCTGGTGGGCCGGCGCCCAGGACGCCCGGCCCTCCACCCGCTTCGACTACCCCGACGTCCTCCACGCCTGGCACCGGGCCCTCTGGGAGGCCCACCTCACCACCGACTTCGCCCACCCGGAGCACGACCTGAGCCCGTACAAGGCGGTCGTCGTGCCCCAGCTCTACGCCCTCACCGACGCGGCGATCGACAACCTCCTCACCTACGTCCGCGACGGCGGCACCCTCGTCTGCGGCTTCCTCACCGGGGTCGCCGACGAGGACGACCGGATCAGACCCGGCGGCATGGACGCCCGGCTGCGCGCCCTCTTCGGCATCCGCACCCTGCACGAGTGGTGGCCCCTGGAGACCGACGAACCGGCCGCCTGCGACGGCTTCCACGGCACCCTGTGGTCCGAGGAGATCGAACCCGACGGCACCGCCACCGAAACCGTCCCCTACCAGGGCGGCGAGCTGGACGGCATGCCGGCCGTGCTGCGCAAGGGCAGGGCCTGGTACCTGTCGACGCTGCCGGAGCCCCAGGCGCTGCGCGGGCTGCTCACCCGGGCCGCCGCCGACGCGGGCGTCCGTCCCGTGCTCGACGGCCTCCCCGCGAATGTCGAGGCCGTACGCCGCGGTGACCTGCTCTTCCTCCTCCACCACGGCCGCGAGCCGGTCACCGTCGACGTCCCGGGCACCCACCGCGACCTGCTGACCGACGCGACCGTCACCGACCGCGTCACCCTCGGCCGGTACGGCGCCGCGGTCCTCGCGGAGTCCACCTCATGACCGGCACGCGCCCGGCCCGCGGGCCCGTGCACGGCACCTGGGAGCCCGAGCCCGCCACCCGCTGGGAGGACGCCTTCCTCAGCGGCAACGGCCACCACGGCGCCCTCGTGTTCGGCGATCCGAACGCCGACCGGGTCGTCGTCACCCACCACACCCTCGTCCGCCCGGACGGCGACGACGCGCTCCGCCGCCCACCCCGGCTCGCCGCCGACCTGCCCGCCCTCCAGGACCGCCTGCTCGCCGGGGACGCCAACGCCGCCGAGGACTTCACCGACGGCCGTCCGCTGCGCTGGGTGCGCCCCTTCCACCCGGCCTTCCAGCTGCGCCTGAACAGACCGCCCGGCGACGCCCGCGCCGCCTACCGCCGCTCCGTCGACTTCACCACCGGCGAGGCCACCGCCACGCATTCCACCTGGACCAGCCGCGTCTTCGTCTCCCGCGCCGACGACGTGATCGTCCAGCGCGTCACCGCCCCGCACGTCACCCTCGACCTCTCCCTCGACCACCGCCTCCCCGGCGCACCCGCCGGGCTCGCCGTCGGCCAGGGCGCCGTCCGCACCCCGGAGGGCGCCCTGCTCAGCCTGCGGGCCCACTACCCCGGCAGCGACCTCGCCTACACCGGCGTCACCCTGGTCGCCGTCACCGGCGGCACCACCCGGCTGGTCCCGCCGGGCGTCCTGGTCGAGGGCGCCACGGAGGTCCTGCTCCTCACCCGGGTGCGCCGCCACACCGGCGAGCTGGACGTGGCCGCCGAGGGCCGCGCCCTGCGCGAGCTGCCGGCCGCGGCGTCGTACGACGGACTCCTCGACCGCCACCTCACCCTGCACCGCACCGCCTACGACCGCGTCACCCTCGATCTCGCCGCCGACCCCGTCGAGCGCGCCCTGCCGGGCTCGGCCCTCCTGGAGCGCGCCGGCGGCCCCGCCCTCCTGGAACGCCTCTTCGCCGCCGGCCGCTACCACCTGCTCTCCGCCAGCGGCCTGCTCCCGCCCCGGCTGACCGGCCTGTGGACCGGCGACTGGAACACCGCCTGGTCCGGAGCCTTCACCACCAACGCCAACCTCAACCTCCAGACCGCGTCCGCCGCGGCCGCCGCCCTGCCCGAGGTCACCGAGGCCCACGCGGCCCTGGTCCACCGCCAGCTCCCCGACTGGCGCGACAACGCCCGCGCGATCTTCGGTGCCCGGGGCGTGGTGGCGCCCTCGCACACCGACGGCGAGTCCGGGCACACGTACCACTTCAGCCGCGAGTACCCGCTCCACCTGTGGACGGCGGGCGCCGACTGGTTGCTCAAACCGCTCGTGGACCACGACGAGACCCGCGGCGCCCGCGACCCCCGCACCACCGCCGCCCTCGCCGAAGCCGCCCTCTTCTACGAGGACTTCCTCACCCGCACCGACGAGAGCGGCCGGCTGGCGTTCGTCCCCTCCTACTCGCCCGAGAACCGCCCCGCCAACGCCGGCTGGGGCACCCTCGACGCGGCGATGGACCTCTCCGCCGCCCGGCACGCCCTGCTGACCGCCGCCGACCGCCACCCCGAGCACGCCGACCGCTGGCGGACCCTGGCCGACCGTCTCCCACCCCACCGGATCAACGCCGACGGAGCCCTCGCCGAATGGGCGCGGCCCGGCCTGGAGGACAGCTACGACCACCGCCACCTGAGCCACCTCTACGGCGTGTGGCCGCTCGACGAGATCAACCCGTACGACACCCCCCGTCTCGCCGAGGCCGCCCGCCGCGCCCTCGAACTGCGCGGCGCCGAGAACGACTCCGCCCACGGGCACCTCCACCACGCCCTGGTCGCGGCCCGCCTCCGGGACGCCGGACGGGTCGCCCACTGCCTCGCCCGCGTGCTCGACGGCGACTACTTCCACCCCTCCCTGATGAGCGCGCACTACCCCCACCGCGACGTCTACAACGCGGACGCCGCGCACGCGCTCCCGGCCGTGCTCGTCGAGATGCTCGTGCAGTCCACGCCGGGCCGGCTGGTCCTGCTGCCCGCCCTCCCCGCGTCCTTGCCGCGGGGTGAGATCCGAGGCGTACGCACCCGTTTCGGAGCCGAACTCGACCTCGCCTGGACGCCCGACGGGACGGCGCGAGCGCTCCTGCGCCCCGGCCGCACCGTCCGCGTCGAACTCCGGACCTCCTCCGGCGCCGAACCGCTCGACCTGGTCGCCGGAGAGGACCGCGCCCTCGGCATCGCCGGCACGCGTGCCGCGGCGCGGTAGCCCCGCACCTCCCCCCACCCATGGAAGGAACCCCATGGCACCACGCACCCGCACCCTGACCGCTCTGCTCGCCCCCGCCCTCGCGCTCGGCGCCACCGTCGGCCTCGCCGCCGCCCCCGCCCAGGCCGCGGTCTGGAACTCCTGCGACCAGTGGGGCAACACGAACCTGAACGGCTACACCCTCTACAACAACATCTGGGGCTCCGGCGCCGGCGCCCAGTGCGTCTGGGCCAACTCCGGCACCAACTGGGGCGTCTGGGCCGACCACCCGAACACCGGCGGCATCAAGTCCTACCCGAACTCCAAGAAGGTGATCAACAAGCCGATCACCTCCATCGGCTCGCTCACCAGCAGCTACAACGTCACGGTCCCGTCGTCCGGCGCCTACAACACGTCGTACGACATCTGGGACACGGACTACGACTACGAGATCATGCTCTGGGTCAACCACCACGGCGCCGTGGGCCCGCTCGGCAGCCCGCAGGGGACGGCCACCCTCGGCGGCCACACCTGGAACGTCTACAAGGGGAACAACGGGGCCAACGAGGTCTTCTCGTTCCTGCGCACCTCGGACTCGAACTCCGGCACGGTGAACATCCTCCCCGTCCTGAAGTGGATCAAGGACACCAAGGGCTGGATGGGCAACGAGACCATCGGCGACGTGCAGTTCGGCTACGAGATCACCTCGTCCGCCGGCGGCCTGGACTTCCGCACCAACAACCTGACGGTCAGCGGCGGCTGACTGGGCGCGCGGCGAGGGGCCGGTCCCGCCCGGGACCGGCCCCTCCACTCCGCCGCGGGTCCCGGCCCGTGTCCGCGGGGACGGGGACAGGGACCGGGGGCCCTACGACCGTACGGGCGCCGGGCCGGAGCTGGCCCGGACGGTCAGCTCCGGCGCGAGCAGCACGACCTCGTCGCTCCCGCGCCCGCCGAGCTTGGCGAGCAGCTGCTCCACCGCGTGCCGGCCCATGTCCTGCGCGGGTACGGCGACCGACGTGAGCCGCACCGAGGCCTGGGTGGCGACCTGCTCCGGGCAGACCGCCACCACCGACACGTCCTCGGGCACCGCCCGGCCCTGCTGGCGCAGCAGGGCGAGCAGCGGCTCGACGGCCGCCTCGTTCTGGACGACGAAGCCGGTGGTGCCCGGACGCTCGTCGAAGATCCGGGCGAGGGTCGCGGCCATCGCGTCGTACCCGCCCTCGCAGGGGCGGTGCAGCAGCCGCAGTCCGAGCTCCCGCGCGCGGGTGCGCAGCCCGTCGAGGGTGCGCTCGGCGAAGCCGGTGTGCCGTTCGTAGACCGCGGGAGCCTCGCCGATGACGGCGATGTCGTGGTGCCCCAGCTCCGCCAGGTGCTCCACGCACAGCGCGCCGGTCGCCCGGAAGTCCAAGTCGACGCAGGTGAGTCCCTCGGTGTCGGCGGGCAGCCCGATCAGGACGGACGGCTGGTTCGTGCCCCGCAGCAGGGGGAGTCGCTCGTCGTCCAGTTCGACGTCCATCAGGATCATCGCGTCGGCGAGTCCGCTGCCGGTGACGCGGCGCACCGCGTCGGGGCCCTCCTCGCCGGTGAGCAGCAGGATGTCGTACCCGTGGGTCCGCGCGCTGGTGGCGACCGCGATGGCGATCTCCATCATCACCGGCACGTACATGTCCGTGCGCAGGGGGATCATCAGCGCGATGATGTTCGACCTGCTGCTGGCCAGGGCGCGGGCGCCGGCGTTCGGATGGTAGCCGAGCGTGCGGATGCTCTCCTCGACCCGCTGCCGGGTGGTGGTGGAGATGGACCGTTTGCCGCTGAGGACATAGCTCACCGTGCTGGCCGAGACTCCGGCGTGCTGGGCGACCTCGGCGAGGGTGACCATCCAGCTCTCCAAATGATGTGAAGCGCTTCGACAGCGCGCGAGAGATGCGGGGACGAGTGAGGGTGGTCCGACAGTAGCGCCCGTGCGGCTTGAGTGTCCATAGGCTGTCGAAGCGCTTCGACAGCCGTTTCTTCCAGGGCGCTCCCCACGGGGCTTCGGCCGAACGGCCGCACGAAGGGTGGTGGGGCCGCCCGCTGTCGGGTAAATACGATCGGGTAGCACCGACCAGTAAGTCACGTACGTCCGCAAGTTCGCGCGGCACGCCTCCGGCGATCTTGGTGGACGTGCTTCCCCCCGATGCCGATTCGCGGCGAGGTGAGACTCATGTCCGCCCCCACCACCCCCTCCTCCCGACCCACCGTCACCGAACGTGAGGCCCGACAGGTCGCCGAGGCGGCCCGGGAACAGGACTGGCGCAAGCCCAGCTTCGCCAAGGAGCTGTTCCTCGGTCGCTTCCGCCTCGACCTGCTCCACCCCCACCCGCTCCCCGCCGACGAGGACGTCCAGCGCGGCGAGGAGTTCCTCGCCAAACTGCGCGACTTCTGCGAGACGAAGATCGACGGGTCCGTGATCGAGCGCGACGCGCGCATCCCGGACGAGGTGATCACCGGGCTGAAGGAGCTCGGTGCCCTCGGCATGAAGATCGACACCAAGTACGGCGGCCTCGGCCTCACCCAGGTCTACTACAACAAGGCCCTCGCCCTGGTCGGGTCCGCGAATCCCGCGATCGGCGCGCTGCTCTCCGCCCACCAGTCGATCGGCGTGCCGCAGCCCCTGAAGATGTTCGGGACCCAGGAGCAGAAGGACACGTTCCTGCCCCGTTGCGCCCGCACCGACATCTCGGCGTTCCTGCTGACCGAGCCGGACGTCGGCTCGGACCCGGCCCGCCTGGCGACCACCGCCGTGCCCGACGGGGACGACTACGTCCTCGACGGGGTGAAGCTGTGGACGACCAACGGTGTCGTCGCCGACCTGCTCGTCGTCATGGCCCGCGTCCCGAAGTCCGAGGGCCACAAGGGCGGCATCACCGCCTTCGTCGTGGAGGCCGCGTCCGAGGGCGTCACGGTCGAGAACCGCAACGCCTTCATGGGCCTGCGCGGTCTGGAGAACGGCGTCACCCGCTTCCACCGGGTGCGCGTCCCGGCGGCGCACCGCATCGGCGCCGAGGGTGCCGGGCTGAAGATCGCCCTGACCACGCTGAACACCGGTCGCCTCTCGCTCCCCGCGATGTGCGTGGGCGCCGGCAAGTGGTGCCTGAAGATCGCCCGCGAATGGTCGGCGGTGCGCGAGCAGTGGGGCAAGCCGGTCGCCCTGCACGAGGCGGTCGGCTCGAAGATCGCCTTCATCGCGGCGACGACCTTCGCCCTGGAGGCCGTGCTGGACCTCTCCTCCCAGATGGCCGACGAGGACCGCAACGACATCCGCATCGAGGCCGCCCTCGCCAAGCTCTACGGTTCCGAGATGGCCTGCCTGATGGCCGACCACCTGGTCCAGATCCGCGGGGGACGCGGCTTCGAGACGGCCGCCTCGCTCGAAGCCCGCGGCGAGCGCGCGGTGCCGGCCGAGCAGATCCTGCGCGACCTGCGCATCAACCGGATCTTCGAGGGTTCCACCGAGATCATGCACCTGTTGATCGCGCGGGAGGCCGTCGACGCCCACCTCTCGGTCGCGGGCGACCTGATCGACCCCGAGAAGACGCTGTCGGACAAGGCACGCGCGGGCGCGCAGGCGGGCGTCTTCTACGCCAAGTGGCTGCCGAGGCTCGTCGCCGGTCCCGGCCAGCTCCCGCGCGCGTACGCCGACTTCCACCCGTCGGGCCATCCCGACCTCTCCGGGCACCTGCGCTACGTCGAGCGCACCGCCCGCAAGCTCGCCCGCTCCACCTTCTACGCCATGTCCCGCTGGCAGGGCCGGATGGAGACCAAGCAGGGCTTCCTCGGCCGGATCGTCGACATCGGCGCGGAGCTGTTCGCGATGAGCGCCGCCTGTGTCCGCGCCGAGCACCTGCGCACCCGGGGCGAGCACGGCCGCGAGTCCTACCAGCTCGCCGACGCCTTCTGCCGCCAGGCCCGCATCCGCGTCGAGGAACTCTTCGGCCGCCTGTGGACCAACACCGACGACCTCGACCGCAAGGTCGTCAAGGGCGTGCTGGGCGGCGCCTACGAGTGGCTGGAGCAGGGGATCGTCGACCCGTCCGGCGACGGTCCGTGGATCGCCGACGCGTCCCCGGGCGCCTCGCAGCGGGCGAACGTGCACCGCCCCGTCAGATGAACCCCGCCCGGCGGCGCGGCCCCGGGCACACCGCACTCCCGCCCGGAACCAGCGCGCACCCCGGGCGGGCGGCCGGGGGAGCGGCCTCCCGGCCGGGGGCGGGCCCGGTGCCCCCCGCCCGCCCCAGAGGGTCGGCCGGCGATCCCTCGCCCGCCGGCGCCGACGCCACGGGGCCGGGAAACCCTCGCCCGGCCGCGCCCGCCGCCCGGCCGGGAGCACGACCGCGTCCGGCCGGGAACACCACCGCGCCCGGCCCGGAGCGCCGGTGCGCCCGGGTGGGGACGCCGGTGCGGCCGGCCGGGGTACGCCTCCGCGGTCCACCCACCGAGGCCTCGTGACACCCGTGCGAGGGACGCGCTGTCCTCGCGGCGTGCGGTTGCGGCAACAATGGGGGGATGAGCGACAGTCCAGCCCCCCTCGCCGACCCCCACCTCGTGTACGACCCGGTGGCGGGCGACGGCCCGAAGGACGTGGCGATCCTCGGGTCCACCGGATCGATCGGGACCCAGGCCATCGACCTCGTGCTGCGCAACCCGGACCGCTTCCGGGTCACCGCCCTGTCCGCCAACGGCGGCCGGGTCGCCCTCCTCGCCGAGCAGGCGCACCGGCTGGGGGCGCGGACCGTCGCCGTCGCCCGCGAGGACGTCGTCCCCGCGCTGCGCGAGGCACTGGGCGCTCGGTACGGCAGTGGGGAGCCGCTCCCCGAGATCCTCGCCGGACCCGACGCGGCCACCCGGGTCGCCGCCTCCGACTGCCACACCGTCCTCAACGGCATCACCGGCTCCATCGGGCTCGCCCCGACCCTGGCCGCCCTGGAGGCGGGCCGCACGCTGGCGCTCGCCAACAAGGAGTCGCTCATCGTCGGCGGCCCGCTGGTCAAGGCCCTCGCCAAGCCCGGGCAGATCATCCCGGTCGACTCCGAGCACGCCGCCCTCTTCCAGGCGCTGGCCGCCGGCACCCGCGCCGACGTGCGCAAGCTGGTCGTCACCGCCTCCGGGGGCCCGTTCCGGGGCCGGACCAGGGAGCAGCTGGCGGGCGTCACCGTCGAGGACGCCCTCGCCCACCCCACCTGGGCCATGGGTCCGGTGATCACGATCAACTCCGCGACCCTCGTCAACAAGGGCCTGGAGGTGATCGAGGCCCACCTCCTCTACGACATTCCCTTCGACCGCATCGAGGTGGTCGTGCACCCGCAGTCGTATGTCCACTCGATGGTGGAGTTCACGGACGGATCGACCCTGGCCCAGGCGACGCCCCCCGACATGCGGGGGCCCATCGCCATCGGCCTCGGCTGGCCCGAGCGCGTCCCGGACGCCGCCCCGACGTTCGACTGGAGCAAGGCCTCGACCTGGGAGTTCTTCCCCCTGGACAACGAGGCCTTCCCCTCGGTGAACCTCGCCCGGCACGTCGGGGAGCTCGCGGGCACGGCCCCGGCGGTGTTCAATGCCGCCAACGAGGAGTGCGTCGAGGCGTTCCGCCGCGGCGCGCTGCCGTATCTCGGGATCATGGAGACCGTCACGCGGGTGGTCGAGGAGCACGGCACCCCCCGTACGGGAACCTCGCTCACCGTCGCGGACGTCCTCGAAGCGGAGACCTGGGCGCGCACCCGGGCCCGGGAACTGGCGGCACAGACGGCGGAGGCCCGTGCATGACGACACTGATGTTCATCCTCGGCATAGTCCTCTTCGCGGTCGGCCTGCTGTTCTCCATCGCCTGGCACGAGCTGGGACACCTGTCGACGGCCAAGCTCTTCGGCATCCGCGTGCCCCAGTACATGGTCGGCTTCGGGCCGACGCTCTTCTCGCGGAAGAGGGGCGAGACCGAGTACGGCGTCAAGGCCATCCCGTTCGGCGGCTACATCCGCATGATCGGCATGTTCCCGCCCGGCGCCGACGGCCGGGTGGAGGCCCGTTCCACCTCGCCCTGGCGCGGCATGATCGAGGACGCCCGCTCGGCCGCCTTCGAGGAACTCCAGCCGGGTGACGAGAAGCGCCTGTTCTACACGCGCAAGCCCTGGAAACGGGTCATCGTGATGTTCGCGGGCCCGTTCATGAACCTGATCCTCGCGGTGGTGCTGTTCCTCATCGTCCTGATGGGCTTCGGTATCTCGCAGCAGACCACCACGGTCAGCTCCGTCTCCCAGTGCGTCATCTCCCAGACCGAGAACCGCGACGACTGCACCAGGTCCGACCCGGCTTCCCCGGCCGCCGCGGCCGGCCTCAAGGCGGGCGACAGGATCGTCTCCTTCGACGGCGTGCGGACCGACGACTGGGACCAGCTGTCCAACCTGATCCGCGCCAACCCCGGCGACAAGGTGCCGGTCGTCGTCGAGCGCGGGGGCCAGGAGGTCACCCTCCAGGCGACCATCGCCACCAACCAGGTCGCCAAGAAGGACGCGAACGGGCAGATCGTCGAGGGCGAGTACGTCACCGCCGGCTTCCTCGGCTTCAGCGCCGCCACCGGCGTGGTGAAACAGGACTTCGGCCAGTCCGTGACCTGGATGGGCGACCGGATCGGCGACGCCGTCGACTCCCTCGCCGCCCTGCCCGCCAAGATCCCCGCCCTGTGGGACGCGGCCTTCGGCGACGGGCCCCGCGAGGCCGACTCCCCGATGGGCGTGGTCGGTGCCGCCCGCGTCGGCGGCGAGATCGCCACCCTCGACATCCCGCCCACCCAGCAGCTGGCCATGTTCGTGATGCTGGTGGCCGGCTTCAACCTCTCCCTGTTCCTGTTCAACATGCTCCCGCTGCTGCCGCTCGACGGCGGCCACATCGCGGGCGCGTTGTGGGAGTCGCTGCGCCGCAACGCGGCCAAGGTGCTGCGCCGCCCGGACCCGGGCCCGTTCGACGTGGCGAAGCTGATGCCGGTGGCCTACGTGGTGGCGGGCATCTTCGTCTGCTTCACCCTGCTGGTGCTGGTGGCGGACGTCGTCAATCCGGTACGTATCAGCTGACACAGGGGTGTTCCGGGCGATCCGGACCATTCAAACGGTCCGGTGAGGAGCCCGATCCTGGAGCATGTCCCTCCGGGTCGGGCTTCACGCCGGACGCCCGGCAGAAGGGCGCCAAAGGGTGTATCTCGCGTACGCCGCGTGCCGGGCGTTCACGTCGGTGCCGTAATCTCGAAGGCCGGAGCCCGCCGCTGAACGGGGCCGGACCTTGATCCACGACTTGGGGTTGCACAGCAGATGACTGCGATTTCTCTCGGCATGCCGGACGTTCCGACCAGGCTCGCGGAGCGCCGCAAGAGCCGGCAGATCCAGGTCGGGACCGTGGCGGTGGGCGGCGACGCCCCCGTGTCGGTCCAGTCCATGACCACGACCCGTACGTCGGACATCGGTGCGACGTTGCAGCAGATCGCGGAGCTGACGGCGTCGGGCTGTCAGATCGTGCGGGTGGCCTGTCCCACCCAGGACGACGCGGACGCGTTGCCGGTGATCGCGAAGAAGTCGCAGATCCCGGTGATCGCGGACATCCACTTCCAGCCCAAGTACGTCTTCGCGGCGATCGAGGCGGGCTGCGCGGCGGTGCGGGTGAACCCGGGCAACATCAAGCAGTTCGACGACAAGGTCAAGGAGATCGCGAGGGCGGCGAAGGACCACGGCACGCCGATCCGTATCGGGGTGAACGCGGGTTCGCTGGACCGGCGGCTGCTGCAGAAGTACGGGAAGGCGACGCCGGAGGCGCTGGCGGAGTCGGCGCTGTGGGAGGCCTCGCTGTTCGAGGAGCACGACTTCCGGGACATCAAGATCTCGGTGAAGCACAACGACCCGGTCGTCATGGTGGAGGCCTACCGGCAGCTGGCCGCCCAGTGCGACTATCCCCTGCACCTCGGTGTGACCGAGGCGGGTCCGGCCTTCCAGGGCACGATCAAGTCGGCGGTCGCCTTCGGGGCGCTGCTGTCGCAGGGCATCGGTGACACCATCCGGGTCTCGCTCTCCGCGCCGCCGGTGGAGGAGATCAAGGTCGGTATCCAGATCCTGGAGTCGCTGAACCTGCGGCAGCGCGGCCTGGAGATCGTCTCGTGTCCCTCGTGCGGGCGTGCGCAGGTGGATGTCTACAAGCTGGCCGAGGAGGTCACCGCCGGTCTGGAGGGCATGGAGGTGCCGCTGCGGGTGGCCGTGATGGGCTGTGTGGTCAACGGTCCGGGGGAGGCCCGCGAGGCCGACCTCGGTGTCGCCTCGGGCAACGGCAAGGGGCAGATCTTCGTCAAGGGCGAGGTCATCAAGACCGTCCCCGAGTCCAAGATCGTGGAGACCCTCATCGAGGAGGCCATGAAGATCGCCGAGCAGATGGAGGCCGACGGTGTGGCCTCCGGCGAGCCCTCGGTCGCGATCGCGGGCTGAACTCCCGCGCCTGCCGCGTCGCCCTCGGGGGCGGCGCGGCCTTTTTGCGGCAGGTACAGTGCGGGGACCAGCAGATCTCAGGGTGAGGCCCCCGCACGTGTTGACGCAGACCACATCCCGCGTGCTCGAACCGAGCGATCTCGACGCCGCGCTGGCCGTCCTCGGCCGTGAGCCGGTCGCGAACGCCTTCGTGACCGCCCGGGTGCAGATCGCGGGCCTCGACCCGTGGCGCCTCGGCGGCGAGATGTGGGGCTGGTACGAGCACGGCATGCTGACGTCCCTGTGCTACGCGGGCGCCAACCTCGTCCCCATCTGCGCGACCCCGCGTGCCGTCCGGGCCTTCGCCGACCGCGCCCGACGGGCCGGCCGCCGCTGCTCCTCGATCGTCGGCCCCGCCGACACCACGGCCCTCCTGTGGCGACTCCTCGAACCGGGCTGGGGCCCGGCCCGCGAGGTCCGCACCCGGCAGCCCCTCATGGTCACCGACCGCATGCCGGCCGACATCGCCCCCGACCCCTACGTCCGCCGCGTCCGCAAGGACGAGATGGACCGGATCATGCCGGCCTGCGTGGCGATGTTCACCGAGGAGGTCGGCATCTCCCCGATGGCCGGCGACGGCGGACTGCTCTACCAGGCCCGGGTCGCCGAACTCGTCGGCTCCGGCCGCTCCTTCGCCCGCTTCGACGCCGACGGCAAGGTCGTCTTCAAGGCCGAGATCGGCGCCGCCACCGACCGCGCCTGCCAGATCCAGGGCGTCTGGGTCGCCCCCGAGTACCGCGGCAAGGGCCTCGCGGCCCCGGGCATGGCGGCGGTCCTGCGCTACGCCCTGGCGGACGTCGCCCCGGTGGCCAGCCTGTACGTCAACGACTTCAACACCGCGGCGCGACGGACGTACCGGCGGGTCGGCTTCCAGGAGGTCGGCGCCTTCATGAGCGTGCTGTTCTGACCCTCCGGCGCGCGGGGCGCCGTCCCCGCGGCCCGGCGCAGGCACCCCGCCTGAGCGGTCCGTGCGGTGCGGCTCACCCGTAGTCTCCTGCCTCGCCTCACGCCTCGCGTCGACGGTCCCCGGGCGCTTCCCCGGCACCACCGCGAACGCCCCGCGACCCCGACGTGATCCGGCGGAAGGCCCGGGTAGGCTCCCCGCCATGGACCTCGTGATCGGCCCCTTGGACCTCGCCGCGCACGTGGACGAGGCTCTCGCGGTCCAAGCCGCCGCGTTCGGACTCGGCCCCGACGAGGTGGCCGTCCGCCGCCAGATCGTCCTGCGCCACATGACCCACCCGGGCGCCAGAGCGCTCGGCGCCACCGTCGGAGGCGACCTGGTCGGCTTCGTCTACGGCATGCCCAACGACCGCACCCAGTGGTGGTCCACCGTCGTCGAGCCCTACCTCCGCGCCGAGGGCACCGACTCCTGGCTCGACGACTCCTTCGTCATCACCGAACTCCACGTCCACCCGGCCCACCAGCACCGCGGCGCGGGCCGCACCCTGATCACCACGATCACCGACAGCGCCGCCGAGCCCCGTTCGATCCTCTCCGCGATCGACACCGAGAGCCCCGCCCGCGGCCTCTACCGCTCCCTCGGCTACCAGGACCTCGCCCGCCGGGTCCTGTTCCCCAGCGCCCCCAAGCCGTACGCGGTGATGGGCGCCCCACTGCCCCTGCGCAGGCCCTCCGGCGGCCGATAACCGATTTCCGCGGGGATGGACCGCCCGGCTAACCTCCTAGCACCACCCTTACGCAGCAGGAGACACGAGAACCATGGCCAACGCACCGGTCCAGCGCATGTCGAAGTTGATGGCGAAGACGCTGCGCGACGACCCGGCGGACGCCGAGGTCCTCAGCCACAAGCTGCTGGTCCGCGCCGGGTACGTGCGCCGTACCGCCGCCGGCCTGTGGAGCTGGCTGCCCCTCGGCAAGAAGGTCCTCGGCAACATCGAGCGCATCGTGCGCGAGGAGATGGACGCCATCGGCGCCCAGGAGGTGCAGCTCCCCGCCCTGCTGCCGCGCGAGCCGTACGAGGCGACCGGCCGCTGGGACGAGTACGGCCCCGAGCTGTTCCGCCTCCAGGACCGCAAGGGCGGCGACTACCTCCTCGGCCCCACCCACGAGGAGATCTTCACCCTGCTGGTGAAGGACCAGGCGTCCTCCTACAAGGACCTGCCGGTCATCCTCTACCAGATCCAGAACAAGTACCGCGACGAGGCCCGCCCCCGGGCCGGCATCCTGCGCGGCCGCGAGTTCCTGATGAAGGACTCCTACTCCTTCGACGTCGCCGACGAAGGCCTCGCCGAGTCCTACGCCCTGCACCGCGCCGCCTACCAGCGCATCTTCGAGCGCCTCGGCCTCGACTACCGCATCTGCGCGGCGACCGCCGGCGCCATGGGCGGCTCCAAGTCCGAGGAGTTCCTGGCCCCGGCCGAGGCCGGCGAGGACACCTTCGCGGACTGCCCGAACTGCGACTTCGCCGCCAACACGGAGGCGATCACCTACGCGCTCACCCCGGTCGACGCGGCCGGTGTGCCCGCCGCCGAGGACATCCCCACCCCGGACACCCCCACCATCGAGACCCTGGCCGCCTCGCTCGGAGTCCCGGCCTCCGCGACCCTCAAGAACCTCCTCGTCAAGGTCGACGGCGAGATCGTCGCCGTGGGCGTTCCCGGCGACCGCGAGGTCGACATGGACAAGGTGGAGGCGCACTTCGCCCCGGCCGCGGTCGAACTGGTCACCGCCGAGGACTTCGTGGGCCGCCCCGACCTGGTCCGCGGCTACGTCGGACCGCAGGGCCTGGGCGACAAGGTCACGTACATCGCCGACCCCCGCGTGGCGCCGGGCACGGCGTGGATCACGGGCGCCAACAAGGAGCACACCCACGCCAGGAACGTCGTGGCGGGCCGCGACTTCGAGGTCGACGCGTACGTGGACGTCGTCGTGGTCCGGGACGGCGACCCGTGCCCCAAGTGCGGCACCGGTCTCACGCTGGACCGCGCCATCGAGATCGGCCACATCTTCCAGCTGGGCCGCAAGTACGCCGACGCCCTCAAGCTCGACGTCCTCGGCCAGAACGGCAAGCCGGCCCGCGTCACCATGGGCTCCTACGGCATCGGCGTCTCCCGCGCGGTGGCCGCCCTCGCCGAGCAGCACGCCGACGACAAGGGCCTCGTCTGGTCCAGGGAGGTCGCCCCGGCCGACGTCCACGTCGTCGCCGCGGGCAAGGCCCTGCAGACCGAGCTGGCCCTGGAGGTCTCCGACAAGCTGGCCGCCGCCGGCCTCCGGGTCCTGGTCGACGAGCGCGCGGGCGTCTCCCCGGGCGTCAAGTTCACGGACGCCGAACTGATCGGCGTACCGCAGATCCTGGTCGCCGGACGCCGGTCCGCCGAGGGCGTGGTCGAGCTGAAGGACCGCCGCACCGGCGAGCGCGAGGAACTGACGGTCGAGGAAGCGATCGCCCGCCTCACCGCCTGACACCCCGCCGCAGGGGGCGCCCCCACCGAACGGGCGCCCCCTGCGGCGTACGCGGCCACCCGGGCGAAGCGGCCCATCGCCTACCTCGCGCGACGCTCCCGCCGCGCACCCCGACCGGCGAGCGCCGCCTCCATGGGGGGCACGCGTAGGCCGCATGCCGCTTCCACCCGACGACGATCCCCGCGGTCGACCCCGCGCGACGGACGCACCGCCCCCTCATCCCCGAGACCCACGCGGGTGGAGGCCGTACGCCTGCTCGGCGACGCCCGCACACGCGCCCTCCGGGGCCCGGCCCCGAAGCAAGCACGAGCGGTCCCCCGCGTCTGGGCCGCGAGGGACAGCGAGCAGCGCCCCGCACCTCGGCCCTCGACGCACCGCACGACCGGGCCGCCGCGCCCGGCCCGCGGCGAGCGTCCCGCGCCCTACAGCCAGCTCGCGAACTCCAGCAGCAGTTCCGCGTCCTTCTCCCGGCCCACCCGCCGCGCCCGCACGCCCGACTCGACCGCGCGGAACAGCGTCCAGCCGCGCAGCCGTTCCTGGTCGACGTCCAGCGACTCCGCGAGCCGCTTCACGCGCCGCCGGGTCGTCGAGGCGCCCGAGGGCTGGGCGATGAGATCCTCCACCCGGTCCCGCACCAACCGCGCGAGATCGAAGGCGCACTCGCCCACCACCGGGTCGGGACCCACGGCCAGCCACGGCGCCCGGTCCCCGGCGAGCACCTTGCTCTGCCGGAACGTGCCGTGCAGCAACCGCTGTTCCGGCGGCGCGGCCAGCAGCTCCCCGCGGGCCGTGAGCGCCGCGTCGACCAGCGGGGCCGTCTGCGCGTCGGCCGCCGCGCCCGCCCGCATCGCGTCGGCCTGTCGCCCGGTCCGCTCCGCCACGGTCTCGAAGGGGTGAGCGGCGGGCGGCGCCACCCACAGCCGCCGCAGCGTGCCCGCGGCCTCCAGCAAGGCCTTCGCCTCCGGCAACGACCGCACCGACACGTCCGGATGCAGCCGCTCCAGCAGCAGTACGCCCTCCGTGGCCTCCTCGTCGAGGAGCCGCACGGCGCCCTTCCCGGCCCAGTGGGCGAGCGCGGCCCGTTCGCTCTCCGGACGCGCCCTGCGCGGGGCCAGCTTCAGCACCGCGGGCGTCCCGTCGGCCGTCCGCACCAGGACCACCAGGCTGCTGCGCCCCCCGGGCACCTGCACCCGCTCCACGGTCGATCCCCGCAGCGCCACGGCCCGCTCGGCCGCCTCGGGCAGCCTTTCCAGCCAGTCGTCACCGTCCGGTGCCGTCTCACCGAGCGCCGTGACCAGACGCCGCGGCGGTTCGAAAGCCATGCGCGAGCCGTTCCCTTCCCGTACGGACAGCCGTACGTGTTACGCGGTCGGAGCCGCCGAAGCGGTGGGCGGGGCGGAGACCGGGTCCGGGGACGAGTCCGACGCCGTGTCCGGCACCGACGGGCCGCCGGCCCGCTCCGCGAGCCCAGGGAAGGCTACGCTCCCGCCCCGCCACCGCACCGCCCGGACCGCCGCCTCCCGCAGCGCCCCCGCGGCGGCCGTCCGCCGCTCGCCCGCGGCGGCCCGCACCAGGTCGGAGTAGACCCCGGCCACCCGGTCCTCCAGCTCGGCCGCGAGCCGCACCGCCGTCGCCGAGTCCGGCACCGTGAACGGCAGCGCGTACCCGGCCGCCGCGGCGACCGGCTCACCCCCGAGGTCGCGGACCTCACGAGCCAGCGCGTCCCGCCGCGCCCGGTGCGCGTCGTACGCCGTCCGCGCCTCGGAACGCCGCTCCTCGCCGACCCGCCCGCCGACGACCCCGTAGCCGTACACCGCGGCGTGCTCCGCCGCCAGCGCCGCCTGCAGGGCGGCCAGCTCCCTGTCCTCCGCCTCGCTCACCCGTCACCCTCCGTCAGCAGGTACACGTGCGCGGCGCCCGCCGCCGCCACCGACGCCAGCAACCGCGCCAGCTCGCCCGGAACCTGGAGCAGCGCCTCGGTCCGCCGGTCCGCCAGCTTCCGCTCCGCGGCGACGAGCAGGGCCAGGGCGTCCTTCGCGGTCGCCGGCACGGGTCCGGACCCGTCCTGGGGTCCGGCGGCCCGCGCGGAGCCCGACGGCGACGCCTGCGGTGACGCGGCCCGTACGGCGCCGAACGCCTCCGCGTGCCGTACGACCTCCGCGCGCAGCGGGCGCAACCGCTCCGCGAGCCCCGGATGCGCGGCGGCCACCGCCGCGTAACGCCCGGCCAGCTCCTCGCTGTCCCGGGCCGCCCGCGCGCGGGCCCGCTCGACGGCCGACGGGTCGGTGTCCGTGCCGCCGGAGTCCGAGCCGCCGGTGCAGCCGGTGAGCAGGGCGACCCCGGCGGCCGAGGCGAGCAGGCTCCTTCTGCGCGGCCCCGGGGCCGGGCGCGGCGATGCGGAAAACGACACGGCAGACGTCCTCGACAGGCTCGTACGGAAGCGACGGCAAAGCGGCGGGTGAGGCGATGGTGAACGACCGGGTGCGGCGGTGCGGAAGAGCAGCGGGCGGCGGCCGGGACCAGCGGTGCGGCCTGCCCGTGATCACGGTACCCGGGCCGTGGCCGGGCACCACTCATCGGCACCGCCGTCCCGGGGTGGACGGCAACACCCCCCGGGACCGGATACCCTTTGACCAGACACGCGCACCGTCCCACAACAGCACACGCGGCCGAGGAGTCACCCGGATGAGCACCACCCAGAGCGACAGGCTGCGAGAGCTGCTCGAGCCGCTCGTCGCCTCCCAGGGACTGGACCTCGAGGAGATCGCGGTGGACTCGGTCGGCCGCAAGCGTGTGCTGCGTGTCGTCGTCGACTCCGACACCGGAGCCGATCTGGACCGGATCGCCGATGTGAGCCGCGCGCTCTCGGCGAAGCTCGACGAGACCGACGCCATGGGTGACGCGGAGTACACCCTCGAGGTCGGCACCCCGGGCGCGGAGCGCTCCCTCACCGAGCACCGCCACTACGTGCGTGCCACGGACCGCCTGGTGCGCTTCCAGCTCCGGGAGGGCGGCGAACTGGTCGCCCGCGTCCTCGGCGTGGACGACGAGGGACTCGACCTCGAAGTGCCCGGAGTGAAGGGCCGCAAGGCCACCACCCGCAGACTCGCCTTCGGCGACATCGACAAGGCCCGCGTCCAGGTCGAGTTCAACCGCAAGGACGACGGCGGCAAGAACAGCATGAAGAACGACGAGAACACGACGGAAGAGGAGGAGGCGTAGCCGTGGACATCGACATGAGCGCCCTGCGGGGTCTGGTGCGGGAGAAGGAGATCTCCTTCGACCTGCTGGTCGAGGCGATCGAGTCGGCCCTCCTCATCGCCTACCACCGCACCGAGGGAAGCCGCCGACACGCGCGCGTGGAGCTCGACCGGAACACCGGCCATGTGACCGTGTGGGCGAAGGAGGACCCGGACGACCTCGAGGAGGGCCAGGCGGCCCGCGAGTTCGACGACACCCCGTCCGACTTCGGCCGCATCGCCGCCACCACCGCCAAGCAGGTCATCCTGCAGCGGCTGCGCGACGCCGAGGACGACGCGACGCTCGGTGAGTACGCCGGCCGTGAGGGCGACATCGTGACGGGCGTGGTCCAGCAGGGCCGCGACCCGAAGAACGTGCTCGTCGACATCGGCAAGCTGGAGGCCATCCTGCCGGTGCAGGAGCAGGTGCCGGGCGAGACCTACCCGCACGGCATGCGCCTGAGGTCGTACGTCGTCCGCGTCGCCAAGGGCGTGCGCGGTCCCTCCGTGACGCTGTCGCGCACCCACCCCAACCTGGTGAAGAAGCTGTTCGCGCTGGAGGTGCCGGAGATCGCCGACGGGTCCGTCGAGATCTCCGCGATCGCCCGCGAGGCCGGCCACCGCACCAAGATCGCCGTCCGCTCCACCCGCTCGGGCCTGAACGCCAAGGGCGCCTGCATCGGCCCCATGGGCGGCCGGGTGCGCAACGTCATGGGCGAGCTGAACGGTGAGAAGATCGACATCGTCGACTGGTCGGACGACCCGGCCGAGATGGTGGCGAACGCGCTCTCCCCGGCCCGCGTCTCCAAGGTGGAGGTCGTGGACCTGGCGGCCCGCTCCGCACGCGTGATCGTGCCCGACTACCAGCTGTCGCTGGCGATCGGCAAGGAAGGGCAGAACGCCCGGCTCGCGGCCCGGCTGACCGGCTGGCGGATCGACATCCGGCCGGACACCGAGCAGCCGTCCGACCGCCCGGCGGACGAGCGCGGGGAATAGATCCAAGCCGCACGGCGCTGAGATCACGACAGTCTGGCGTGCGGTATGTGTTCGATGCTTGCCCCGAAGGGGTGAGGTCGGTCCGGGGAGGTAGACTAAGAAGTGTCTGGCCGGACACGTATCCGAGCCTGCCCTGAGCGCACCTGCGTGGGGTGCCGGGAGCGAGCGGTCAAGAGCGAGCTGCTGCGCACCGTGGTGGTCGAGGGTGAATGCGCCCCTGATCCACGCGGTACGCTGCCCGGCCGGGGTGCTTACGTGCACCCCGCACCGGTCTGTGTCGACCAGGCAGTGCGCCGCAAGGCGTTCCCGCGGGCGCTCCGCGTCCCGGGTCCGCTCGACGTAAAGGCGTTGCGCCGCTACGTCGAGCAGGCACAGAGTTGCTGAAAGCAGCACGTAGGCAACTGGTAAGGAAGACACGCCGCGCGAAACCCCGTGCGGCTTGGTACCTCGCGAGTCGAAAGCAGGTCGAGATTGCGATGAGCACTCGATGAGTACGCGATGAGTACGCCCATGAACTAGCGACGGTCCGGACGCAACCCGGACCTCAGAGGAGCGAAGTGGCTAAGGTCCGGGTCTACGAACTCGCCAAGGAGTTCGGTGTCGAGAGCAAGGTCGTCATGGCCAAGCTCCAGGAACTCGGTGAGTTCGTCCGTTCGGCGTCTTCGACGATCGAGGCGCCCGTAGTACGCAAGCTGACAGACGCCTTCCAGGGCGGTGGCAACGGCCGGTCCGCCGGTCGCCCCGCGGCCCCGAAGAAGGCCGCCCCCAGGCCCGCGGCGCCCTCCCCGGCGCAGGCGGCGCGTCCGGCTGCCCCGCGTCCGGCGGCGGCCCCCAAGCCCGAGGCTGCCCAGCAGCCCGAGGCTCCGTCGGCCCCCGCGCCGGCTCCCTCCCAGGGTCCGCGTCCGACGCCGGGCCCGAAGCCCGCGCCGCGTCCGGCCCCGGCCACCCCGGAGTTCACCGCTCCGCCGGCCGCCCCGGCCGCTCCCGCCGCCTCGACTCCGGCTCCGGCCGGACCGAAGCCCGGCGGCGCGCGTCCCGGTGCCCCCAAGCCGGGGGGCAGCCGTCCGTCCGGTCCGGGTCAGGACCGCGGTCAGCAGGGCGGCCAGGGCCGTCCCGGTGGCCAGCGTCCCGGCGCCCCGGCGCAGCGTCCCGGCGGCCGCCCCGGCGGTCCCCGTCCGGGCAACAACCCCTTCACCTCCGGCGGCAACGCCGGTATGGCGCGTCCGCAGGCGCCCCGCCCGCAGGGCGGCCCGCGTCCCGGCGGCCCCGGTGCCCCCGGCGCCGGTCCCCGGCCGCAGGCTCCCGGCGGCCAGGGTGGCGGTCCCCGTCCCCAGGCTCCGGGCGGCAACCGTCCGAGCCCCGGCTCGATGCCGCGTCCGCAGGGCGGCCAGGGCGGTCCCCGTCCCGGCGGCGGCCCGCGTCCCAACCCCGGCATGATGCCGCAGCGTCCCGCTGCCGGCCCGCGTCCCGGCCCCGGTGGCGGCGGTCGCGGACCCGGCGGTGCCGGTCGTCCCGGCGGCGGCGGTCGTCCCGGTGGCGGCGGCGGCTTCGCCGGTCGTCCGGCCGGTCCCGGTGGCGGCGGTCGTCCCGGTGGCGGCGGCGGCTTCGCCGGTCGTCCCGGTGGTGGCGGCGGCTTCGGCGGCGGCGGTGGCCGTCCCGGCTTCGGTGGCCGTCCCGGCGGTCCCGGTGGCCGTGGTGGCACGCAGGGCGCCTTCGGTCGTCCCGGCGGTCCCGCGCGTCGCGGTCGCAAGTCGAAGCGGCAGAGGCGCCAGGAGTACGAGGCCATGCAGGCCCCGTCGGTCGGCGGCGTGATGCTGCCCCGCGGCAACGGCGAAGCCATTCGCCTGTCGCGCGGTGCCTCGCTCACCGACTTCGCGGAGAAGATCAACGCCAACCCGGCGTCGCTCGTCGCGGTCATGATGAACCTCGGCGAGATGGTCACCGCGACCCAGTCCGTCTCCGACGAGACGCTCCAGCTCCTCGCCGGCGAGATGAACTACACGGTTCAGATCGTCAGCCCGGAGGAGGAGGACCGCGAGCTGCTCGAGTCCTTCGACCTGGAGTTCGGCGAGGACGAGGGCGGCGAGGAGGACCTGGTCGTCCGTCCGCCGGTCGTGACCGTCATGGGTCACGTCGACCACGGTAAGACCCGACTGCTCGACGCCATCCGCAAGACGAACGTCATCGCGGGCGAGGCCGGCGGCATCACCCAGCACATCGGTGCCTACCAGGTCGCGACCGAGGTCAACGACGAAGAGCGCAAGATCACCTTCATCGACACCCCGGGTCACGAGGCGTTCACCGCCATGCGTGCCCGTGGTGCCCGGTCGACGGACATCGCGATCCTGGTCGTCGCGGCCAACGACGGCGTCATGCCGCAGACGGTCGAGGCGCTCAACCACGCCAAGGCCGCCGAGGTCCCGATCGTCGTCGCGGTCAACAAGATCGACGTCGAGGGTGCCGACCCGACCAAGGTGCGCGGTCAGCTGACCGAGTACGGCCTGGTGGCCGAGGAGTACGGCGGCGACACCATGTTCGTCGACATCTCCGCCAAGCAGGGTCTGCACATCGACTCGCTGCTGGAGGCCGTGGTCCTCACGGCCGACGCCTCGCTCGACCTGCGGGCCAACCCGCACCAGGACGCGCAGGGCATCTCGATCGAGTCCCGCCTCGACCGCGGCCGCGGTGCCGTGGCGACGGTCCTCGTGCAGCGAGGCACCCTGCGGGTCGGCGACACGATGGTGGTGGGCGACGCCTACGGCCGCGTCCGCGCCATGCTCGACGACAACGGCAACAACGTCGCCGAGGCCGGTCCCTCGACGCCGGTCCAGGTCCTCGGCCTGACCAACGTCCCGGGCGCCGGTGACAACTTCATCGTGGTCGAGGAGGACCGTACGGCCCGCCAGATCGCGGAGAAGCGCGCCGCCCGCGAGCGGAACGCCGCGTTCGCCAAGCGCACGCGCCGCGTGTCGCTGGAGGACCTGGACAAGGTGCTGAAGGCCGGCGAGGTCCAGCAGCTGAACCTGATCATCAAGGGTGACGCTTCCGGTTCCGTCGAGGCCCTCGAGTCCTCGCTGCTCCAGCTGGACGTCGGCGAAGAGGTCGACATCCGCGTCCTGCACCGCGGCGTCGGTGCGGTCACGGAGTCCGACATCGACCTGGCGATGGGCTCCGACGCCATCGTGATCGGCTTCAACGTGCGCGCCGCCGGGCGGGCACAGCAGATGGCCGAGCGCGAGGGTGTGGACGTCCGGTACTACTCGGTCATCTACCAGGCGATCGAGGAGATCGAGGCGGCCCTCAAGGGCATGCTCAAGCCGGAGTACGAAGAGGTCGAGCTGGGCACGGCGGAGATCCGCGAGGTCTTCCGCTCGTCCAAGCTGGGCAACATCGCGGGTGTTCTCATCCGCTCCGGCGAGGTCAAGCGCAACACCAAGGCGCGCCTCCTGCGCGACGGCAAGGTCATCGCGGAGAGCCTCAACATCGAGGGTCTGCGTCGCTTCAAGGACGACGTCACCGAGATCCGGGAAGGCTTCGAGGGCGGTATCAACCTCGGAAACTTCAACGACATCAAGGTCGACGACGTCATCGCGACGTACGAGATGCGCGAGAAGCCGCGGGTGTAACAGCCCCGACTTCCGAGACGGTGCGGTCCGGGGCCGGTCGGCGGAGAGTGAATATCCGTCGATCGGCCCCGGCCGTTCGTTGTACGGTTCTGGTGTCCCCGCCCCATGGATGGCGGGGCCACCGATCCCGTACCGGCGGGTGAACCGGTTACACATGTATGTGGGGACGCTGTCCTTCGACCTCCTCCTCGGCGACGTACATTCGCTGAAGGAGAAGCGCTCCGTCGTCCGCCCGATCGTCGCCGAACTCCAGCGGAAGTACGCGGTGAGCGCGGCGGAGGTGGATCACATGAACCTGCACCGCCGGGCCGTCATCGGCCTGGCGACGGTGTCCGGCGACGCGGGGCACCTCAGTGACGTACTCGACCGGTGCGAACGGCTGGTGGCCGGCCGCCCCGAGGTGGAGCTGCTGTCCGTCAGACGGCGCTTCCACGGCGAAGACGACTGACCAAGAACGAGAAGAAGAAAGAACGGGAGACGGACCAGTGGCCGACAACGCGCGGGCGAAAAGGCTGGCGGACCTCATCCGAGAGGTGGTGGCCCAGAAGCTGCAGCGCGGGATCAAGGACCCGCGGCTCGGCTCGCACGTCACCATCACGGACACCCGGGTCACGGGTGACCTGCGGGAGGCGACCGTCTTCTACACGGTGTACGGCGACGACGAGGAGCGCGCCGCCGCCTCCGCGGGCCTGGAGAGCGCCAAGGGAATCCTGCGCTCCGAGGTCGGCAAGGCCGCCGGCGTGAAGTTCACCCCGACCCTGACCTTCGTCATGGACGCCCTGCCGGACACCGCCCGCAACATCGAGGACCTCCTCGACAAGGCGCGCCAGTCCGACGAGAAGGTGCGCGAGGCGTCCGCGGGCGCCGCGTACGCCGGCGAGGCGGACCCGTACCGCAAGCCGGGCGAGGACGACGAGGCCGACGAGGTCGTCGAGGGCGACGAGACGGACGACACCGCTAAATGAGCGAGAAGCACACCACGCCCGACGGCCTTGTCATCGTCGACAAGCCGTCGGGCTTCACTTCGCACGACGTCGTCGCCAAGATGCGGGGCATCGCCCGGACGCGGCGCGTCGGGCACGCCGGCACGCTCGACCCCATGGCGACGGGCGTCCTGGTCCTCGGCGTGGAGCGGGCCACCAAGCTCCTCGGGCACCTCGCCCTCACCGAGAAGGAGTATCTGGGCACCATCAGGCTCGGGCAGACGACGCCGACCGACGACGCCGAGGGCGAGATCACGAGGTCGGTCGACGCCTCGAAGGTCACCCGGGAGTCCGTCGACACGGCCGTCGCCGAGCTGACCGGCGAGATCATGCAGGTGCCGTCCAAGGTCAGCGCCATCAAGATCAACGGCGTGCGGTCCTACAAGCGGGCGCGCGAGGGCGAGGAGTTCGAGATCCCCGCCCGCCCCGTCACCGTCTCCTCCTTCGAGGTCTACGACGTCCGGGACGCCGTCGCCGAGGACGGCACCCCCGTGCTGGACCTGGTGGTCTCGGTGGTCTGCTCCTCCGGGACCTACATCCGCGCCCTGGCCCGCGACCTCGGCGCCGCCGTCGGAGTCGGCGGTCACCTCACCGCGCTGCGCCGCACCCGCGTCGGGCCGTACAAGCTGGATGCGGCGAAGACGCTGGACCAGCTCCAGCAGGACCTCGCCGTGATGCCGATCGCGGACGCCGCCGGTGCCGCCTTCCCTCGCTGGGACGTGGACGCCAAGCGGGCCCGACTGCTCCTCAACGGCGTACGGCTGGAGATGCCCGAGGTCTACGCGGGCGCCGGTGCCGTCGCCGTCTTCGACCCCGAGGGCCGCTTCCTCGCGCTCGTCGAGGAGCAGCGGGGCAAGGCCAAGAGCCTGGCCGTCTTCGGCTGAGCCGGCCCGCCGCCGGAGCCCGCCCGTGGAGCGGCGACCACGGGGACTACCACTGCCGCCGCTCCACGGTCCCCCCTCGGTTCCCCCACCTCCTAGGGTGTATCCAACCTTCCCCTCCTGTTCACCCGTCCGGGCAGGCGCTCGGAGTGAACCAGGGGTGTGGAAGGGGGCGCGTTCGTCACGGGATCTGTCCCGCTGATCATCACCGGCCTACCGTCGAACACACGGCACGGGTGTACGGCGGGGAGGCTCGACGATGGCGTCGCGGAACCGGTCCCGGGAGGCGGGCAGCGACAGGGCGGCACGGCGGTCCCGGGCCGACCTCCAGGACCCGCGCGACGATGCGCGGGCCCCGGAAGCCGACCCGGGGCGGTGCCCGCCCGACGACGTCCTGATCCGGATTCACGACCTCGCCGGCCGCCCCCGCGGCGCGGGGTTCGTCGCCGACCACCACGGGACGGTGGTCACCAGCCACGAAGCGGTCGACGGTCTGCCCCGGCTCGTGCTGAGCACCGCCGGTGGCCGCCGCCGTGTGGTGGCCGCCGCCGACGTGACGCCGCTGCCCGCCCTCGGCCTCGCACTCGTCCGCGGTGCGGGCCTCGGCGTCCGGCCGCTGCCCATCAGCGCGCGGGGCCGCGTCGAGGCGGGCACGTACGTGCGGCTCGCCGCCGGCGGCTGGCGCGAGGCCCGGCTCCTGGGGGCCACCGACGTCCACTACGCGGCCACCGACCGCTTCCACGTCCTCCGTGACGCGCTGGAGCTGGCGCTCGGCATCTCGGGCAGGGACGCGCTGCGTCTCGGCGGCGGCGCGGCGGGCGGACCCGTCCTCGACCTCACGACCGGCGCCGTCCTCGGCGTCCTCGGCACCGCCCTGAGTTCCGGACACAGCGACGTCGGCTTCGCCGTGCCGCTGCCGCCCGCCCCCGGCCCCCTCGCCGCCCTCCTCGCCGAGAACGCGGCGACGGTCCCGGCCTACGGCGCCGACCTGAACCTGGCCGGCGTCCTCGCGCTCACCGCGACCTCGGTGGGGCGGGACGGTCCGCCGGGGGTGCCCGGCGGTGGAGGTTCCGGCCCGGGCGGGTTCCGGGCCGGCGTCGAGGCCGACGGCAGTGGTGGCGCCGCTGCCGTGGCCCCGGTCGAGCGGGCCGCCGTGGCCAGGGAGCTCACCGCCTTCACCCGAAGCCCCGCCCGTGTGCTCGGGCTGGTCGGCGCACCCGGCAGCGGCCGTACGACGGAACTGGCGGCCCTCGCCGTCCGCCGCTCCCGGAGCACCGAACCGGCACCCACGCTGTGGCTGCGGGGCGCCGAGCTGCGCGACGACGACAGGTCGCTGGCCGACGCGGCGCGCAGGGCGCTCGCCCGGGCCGCGCGCCTAGTGGCCGCGGCGGACCCGGCACGTCCCGCGGGCCTCGGCGACATCACCCCGGAGCGCCTCGCCCGTCTCGCCCGCGCCGCCGGGCGCCCGCTCCTGCTCCTTCTCGACGGCCCCGAGGAGATGCCGGCCGTCCTGGCCCACCGCCTCCCCGAGTGGACCGAGGGCACGGCGGCCTGGCTCGAGGAGACGGGGACACGGCTCGTCATGGCCTGCCGAGGCGAGTACTGGGAGCGGGCCGGCGCGGAGTTCCCGGCGGAGCTGCTGTACGGGGCGGTGCGGCGCGCGTCTTCTTCGGCAGCGGTTGTGGGGGAGTGGCGGACGGGGCGTGGGGCGGGGGCGCCGTTGCCTGGCTTCGCTGCGGGTGGTGCGGGGAGTGCCGGTGGTGCGGTCCGGGCAGTCGGGGGTGTCGCCGGGGTCGTCGGCCGGGTGGGGGGAGGCGATGCCGCCGGGGTGTCGGAGGTGGAGGTGATCGCCGGTGACGCGTCGGGTGCGGAGGCGGTCGCCGGCGGTCCGAGCGCCCGCGCGGGCGTCGTAGGGGAGCCGTCGTCCGGGTCGGCGGGCGGGACGCGGTCGCCCTCCTCCGCCTTCGGGGCGTGCGGTCCGTTCGGGGGGCGTGTTCCGTCGTCCGGGATCGTGGTGGGCGGGCTGTCGTCCCGGGCCGCCCAGGGCGGGTCGTCGGCCGGGGTTGGGTCGGGGACGGCCGGGTCGTCGTCCGAAGGCGTCGGTTCTCCGCCGGAGGCGGACTGGATGCCGTGCGGGGGGTCCGGGGCGTCGGCCGCCCCGGCCGGGACCCAGGCCGTGGCGGTCCGGGCGTCGGGCGAACCGGTCGGCGTGGGGCGTCCGCCCTGTGTCCGCGTCGGCGACCTGCGCGACGACGAGGCCCGGGAGGCGCGCGCCCGCTACCGCCTGCCGGACGGAGCCCTCGCGGCCCCGGACGACCGGCACCCCCTCACGCTGCGCCTGCTCGCGGAGGTGTACGAGGCCCTCCCCGGACCCCCGCCCCCCGCCCGCGTCGACCGGGACGGGGTCTTCGCGGCCTACCTGGACCTGATCTGCCTGCGCGTCGCGACCCGCCTCGCGGCGGAGAACGGCCTGCGCGGCACCGCCGTACGCCGACTCGCGGCGAAGGTCTCCGGGCAGGTGCACGAGGCCGCCCGGCGCAGTCTCGGCCCCGGGCGGGGGGAGCTGGACCGCGAGTCGTTCGAGGTCCTCTTCCCGCGGGGGCAGGCGCCCGCCCGGCTCGGCGGCGGCACCGGCTGGGCGGCCGCCGTACTGGCCGAGGGTCTCCTCGTCCCCGCCGGCGCCGGGTACCGCTTCGCACACGAGGAACTCGCCGACTGGATCCAGGGCACGCACCTCGACCTGGACGAGGCCCTGCGCGCCCTCGTCCACCACCGCGGTACCCCGCACGAACCCCACGCCCTGCCCGTGCCGCACCACCGCATCGGCCCCGTCGCCGAGGCGGTACTGCTGCTCGGCCGACAACACGGTATCCCCCAACTGGCATTGACTCTCGAAGAGTTGGTCACCGCGCTCGACGCCGACCCGCATTCCTGGTGGGCCGCACGGCTGGTCGCCGACGTACTGACGCGGGTGCCCGACGCGACGCCGTACACGGAGGTGCTGCGGCTGCTCGCCGACGGCATCGCCGAACGCGGCGGCGAAAGGCGGACGCCGGAGGAGTTCGGCCCCGCCTTCTGGACCACCCTGCGCCTCCCGCAGGCCACGCGCCTGGACCTGCTCCGCCGCCTCGTCCTCGCCGACGGCCCCCCGCACGAGCCCGGCCCCCGCCACCTCGACACCGTCGCCGAACTGCTGGCCGCGGACCCCACGACCGTGCAGCCGCTCCTCCTCCGCTGGTTCGACGACGAACGGCCCCTGCCCGCCACCCCGCACGCGACCGTCGCCACCGCCGCGCAGGCGCTGCTGCACACCCACCGCCACCGCGGTCTGGACGGCCTCACCGAGGCACTCGTCGACAGCCCGCACCGACGGGCCGACGAACTGCTCGCCGTCCTGGCCGAGGACGAACCGTCCGCCCTCTGCCGGGCCGTCGAGCGGTGGGCCCGGGACGAGCGGCCGGCGCGCCGGGCGGCCGCCGTGACCCACGGCCTGCGCACCGCCCCGCACGCACGGACCGGCGCCGACCGCACCCTGCTGCGCCACGCCGCCCTGGTCCTGCTCGCCGGCCCGGCCGACGATCCCCTGCACGGCGGCGCGCTCGCCCTGCTCGTCCAGGACCCCGAGAGCCGCGACCGCCACCTCCCGAGGGCCCTCGACCACTTCGCGGCCGGTGACCCCTACCTCCCGCCGAGCGCCATGGCCGCCGCCCTGCCGGCCCACCCGGAGCCCGTCCTCGCGGCCTTCCGCGCCCGGCTGCGCGGCCCGGACTCCGGGGAGGCCCTGCGCAGACTCACCGACGCCACGACGCCGGCGCTCGCCCGACGGGTCGCCGTCCTCCTGGGGGACGCGGTGGCGGAGCGCCCGGAGACCGCCGGGCACGTGGCGGCGTACGTCGACCGGCGACTGGACCACGACCCCGCGGCCCGTTCCGTCCTCCACCCCCTGGTCACCGCCCTGCTGGACGACGGCCCCGAGCCCGTACGGGCCGCGCTCGCCGGTGTCCTGGCCGACGACGGCCCGCCCGGCCGCGGGCCGCTCCGCCGCGAGCTGCGCGAACACCTCCTGGCCCGCGAGCAGGACCCCGCCGTCCTGGAGGCGCTGCTGCACGCGGCCGTCCGGTGCGAGGGCGAGCACCTGCGCGTCCTCGTCCACCGCACCGGCCTGCTCCTCGTCCGCACGCCGGACGGCGCCACCCGTTTCGACCGCGGTCTGGTCGACCTGGCACGCCACCTCCCCGGATTTGCCGCCCGAGTGACCGGCTGGCTGGCCGACGCGCCGCAGGACTGGGCCGCGCTGGTGGGTCCCAGCGCGCGCCGTACGCTCGAGAATCTGGCGGGCGCCCGGGTCCCCGCGTGACCGGGGTCCGCTCCGCGGGGCGTGCACCCGGTCACAGCGCGCATACCGATGCGGGCGGGAAGCGGACGGCATGGCACTCTTAGAGCTGCGTAAGAGGCATCGACTCCGACGAGTTTGCGACAAGGAGCAGACACAGTGCAGCGCTGGCGTGGCTTGGAGGACATCCCCGAGGACTGGGGACGCAGCGTCGTCACCATCGGCTCCTACGACGGCGTCCACCGCGGGCACCAGCTGATCATCAAGCACGCCGTGGACCGCGCCCGCGAGCTGGGCGTCCCCACCGTCGTCGTCACCTTCGACCCGCATCCCAGCGAGGTGGTCCGCCCCGGCAGCCACCCCCCGCTGCTCGCCCCGCACCACCGCCGCGCCGAACTGATGGCGGACCTGGGCGTGGACGCGGTGCTGATCCTGCCGTTCACGACGGAGTTCTCGAAGCTGTCCGCGGCTGACTTCGTGGTGAAGGTGCTGGTCGACCGGCTGCGCGCCAAGGCGGTCGTCGAGGGCCCCAACTTCCGCTTCGGCCACAAGGCGGCCGGGAACGTGGACTTCCTGGTCGAGCAGGGCAAGACCTACGACTTCGAGGTCGAGGTCGTGGACCTGTACGTGACCGGTGAGGCGGGCGGCGGCGAGCCGTTCTCCTCCACCCTCACCCGCCGCCTCGTCGCCGAGGGCGAAGTCGCGGGCGCCGCGGAGATCCTCGGCCGACCGCACCGTGTCGAGGGCGTCGTCGTCCGGGGCGCCCAGCGCGGCCGCGAGCTCGGCTTTCCCACGGCCAACGTGGAGACGCTCCCGCACACCGCCATCCCGGCCGACGGCGTCTACGCCGGCTGGCTGCACGCGCAGGGCGAGGTGATGCCGGCCGCGATCTCCGTGGGCACCAACCCGCAGTTCGAGGGCACCGAGCGCACGGTGGAGGCGTACGCCATCGACCGCGTGGGCCTCGACCTGTACGGCCTGCACGTCGCCGTGGACTTCCTGGCCTTCGTACGCGGTCAGGCGAAGTTCGAGACGCTGGACGCGCTCCTGGAGCAGATGGCCGAGGACGTGGAGCGGTGCCGCGGCCTGATCGCGGCGGCATCGTAGCGCCGAGCCCCTCCCCGAGACGCCGAAGGGCGGCCGGTGCCCACGAGCACCGGCCGCCCTTCGTCGTCCGTGGCTACTGCTGGGGCGGCTGCGGAGGCGCCTGCGGAGGCGCCTGCCCCTCCTGCTGACCGGGCTGCGGGTATCCGTAACCCGGCGGCTGGGCGTACGGCCCGCCCGGCTGGGGGTACGGCTGCCCGGGCTGCTGCGGATACGGCTGCCCCGGCTCGGCGTACTGGGAGGGCTGGCCGGGCATCGCCGGCGCACCGGGCTGGCCGGGCATGGGCTGCTGACCCGGTACGGGCTGACCCGGCACCTGCTGGCCCGGGTAGTTCTGGCCCGGCATCGGCGGTGCCGCGACCGGCGGCGGGTTGCCGTCGGCCGTCCACAGGCCGTGCGACTGCTGGTGGCGGACGAAGTCCTCGGCGACCATCGCCGAGAGGTTGAAGTACGCCTCCCGGACCTTGGGCCGCATCATGTCGAGGTCGACCTCGGCGCCCGCGGCCAGGTGCTCGTCGAACGGCACCACGACCACGCCCCGGCACCGCGTCTGGAAGTGCCCGACGATGTCGTCGACCTTGATCATCTTGCCGGTCTCGCGGACCCCCGAGATGACGGTGATGGACCGGGAGACCAGGTCGGCGTACCCGTGCGCGGACAACCAGTCCAGCGTCGTACTGGCACTGCTCGCACCGTCCACGGACGGCGTCGAGATGATGATCAACTGGTCGGCGAGGTCGAGCACCCCGCGCATGGCGCTGTACAGCAGGCCGGTGCCCGAGTCGGTGAGGATGATCGGGTACTGCTTGCCGAGTACGTCGATCGCGCGCCGGTAGTCCTCGTCGTTGAAGGTCGTGGACACGGCCGGGTCGACGTCGTTGGCGATGATCTCCAGCCCGGACGAGGCCTGGGAGGTGAACCGCCGGATGTCCATGTACGAGTTGAGGTACGGGATCGCCTGGACGAGGTCGCGGATGGTGGCGCCGGTCTCGCGGCGCACGCGACGGCCGAGCGTACCGGCGTCCGGGTTGGCGTCGATCGCGAGGATCTTGTCCTGCCGCTCGGTGGCGAGCGTGGAACCGAGGGCGGTGGTCGTGGTCGTCTTGCCGACACCGCCCTTGAGGCTGATGACGGCGATGCGGTAGCAGGACAGCACCGGGGTGCGGATCAGCTCCAGCTTGCGCTGCCGCTCGGCCTCCTCCTTCTTGCCGCCCAGCTTGAAGCGGGAACCGCCGGAGGCCGGACGGCTGCTCTTCGCCTTCTGCCGCTTGTTGTTGAGCAGCCGGTCCGACGACAGCTCCACGGCCGCGGTGTAACCGAGCGGCGCGGCACCGGGGTTGGTGGGCTGCCGCTGGTCGTGCTGTATCGGCTGCGGCCAGGCGGCACCGAGACGGGGGTCGACGGGCGGCTGCGGCGCCGGAGTATGGGGGTGCTGGGCCTGCTGGGCCTGCTGGGCCTGATCCGGCTGGCCGGGCTGGCCAGGGTGGCCGGACTGAGCGGGCTGACCGGGGTGGTGCAACGCCTGGGGGGCGTACGCCGCTTCAGGAGCATGCGGGGCCTGCGGGGCCTGCGGGGCCTGCGGGGCTTGCGGGGCCTGCGGGGCTTGGTGCGGTTGCTGAGCGAACGGGAGCGGGGGAGCCTGTGGAGCCTGCCCCTGGGGGCCTTGTCCCTGCGGCTGGTTCGGCTGGTTCGGCTGGGCCATCGGCCGGGCCGGTGGAGTCTGCGGGGCGAAGCCCTGCTGTGCCGGGTGCGGAGCGGCCTGCGGGGGCTGCGCGTCCGCCTGGGGCTGACCCTGCGGCGGTACGCCGGGCTGAGGCTGCTGCCCGTACGGCGGGGGCGCCTGGGGGAAGCCGTAACCGCCGGGCTGCACCGGAGGATGGGCCGGGTGAGTCGCCGCACCGGGCTGCGGGAATCCGTAACCTGCGGCTGCACCGGCCGCAGGCCCCTGCACGCCGCCCGGCTGCTCGACCGCAGGCCGCGTTGCCGTCGGAGGCGTGGCGCCCGGGTGAGG
This sequence comes from Streptomyces sp. NPDC041968, assembly GCF_055589025.1. Lineage (NCBI taxonomy): Bacteria > Bacillati > Actinomycetota > Actinomycetes > Kitasatosporales > Streptomycetaceae > Streptomyces > Streptomyces sp. NPDC041968. The sequence continues at coordinate 271,361 of NZ_JBVJCB010000011.1, forward strand.
GAAGCCGTAACCGGCCTGCGGCGCCGGCTGTCCGGGCGCCTGGTCGGGCGGCAGCGGCGCGGGACTCCATGCGGCGGGCGCCGGCTGTGGGGCCTGCGGCTGGAACGCCGGCTGCTGGACCGGGACGTTCGGCTGCTCCGGAGCGGCGGGGGCGGGCTGCGGCTGCGCGGGCCACTGATGCGCAGGCGCGGGAGCAGCGGGAGGGTACGACGGGGGCAGCGGCGGCAGTCCGCCCTGCGACGCGGATGCCGTCTCGGCAGGACGGGCGTCCTGCGGCTCGTCGTCCGCGGGGGCGGCGGCATCGGCCGGAACGGCGTCCGCCGGATCCGCAACGGGGACCACGGCCTCCGCCTCGGGCCGGGCGTCCTCAAGGTGAGGCTCCGCGTCCTCGGGCGCGTCCTGGGCCGGCATCCTGTCCTCGGGCTCGGGCTCGGGCTCGGGCTCGGCGACCTCGGCCACGGGAGCGACCGGCTCGGCCTCGACGTCCTGAGCCGGACCGGCGGGACCGGACTCGCCCACGCCGCTGCCCGCGGCACCGGAAACCTCGTCGGACTCGTCGGATTCCTCGGCCTCGCCGGAAGCTTCGGAGCCGACGACGTCCTCCACGCTCCCCGGCCTCTCGGCCGCACCGTCCCCGTCGGCTGGGTGGCCCTCCTCGCCGGATTCGGCGGGCTCAGAAGCGTCAGCGGGGGCTGGACTGTTGTCGAGTCCCGGGCCGTCGGTGAGATCCGGACCATCGGTGACCACGGACCCGTGGCCGCGCTCGGGTCCACCGGAGTCCTCCGCCACCGCGAAGTTCACGTGCGGGGTGCCTTCACCGGCCGCCTCGGAAGCGACGGAGTCCCGCTCGGCCGTGACCTCGGGTTCACCGACCGCGGACGTGGAACGCTCGTCCCGCCCTTCGTCCTGCCGGGCATCGTCCGCAGCGGCGCGCTCGGCGATCTCCCGCTTCAGGGCGGCCGAGGAGAAGCGCATGGTGGCGCCGTTCTCCAGGTCGCCGTTGTCGGTCTCCGGCTCGTCCGCGGGCGGGGGAGCGGGGGCTTGCAGATGGAAGCCACCGGCAGGGAACGCCGGCACGGCCGTGGGGGACGCCGGGCCCGGAACGGGGGCGGCCGCCTCCTCCGGCTCCGGCCGCACCTGGGGTTCCGGCCGCGCATCCGGCTCGGGCCCCGCATCCGGCTCGGGCCGCGCCTGCGGCTGCTGCGGCTCGAATCCGCTCCCGATCGGCAGCCTGGGCACGCCGGTCGGTCCGCCGGCGGAGGGCACGGGCGGCGTGAACGGCGCGGGCGCCGGCGCGGGCGGCGTGAAGGGGGCTCCCGGAGCGGGTGCCGGGGGCGGCGGCGCGAAGGGAGGCGTCGGAGTGGGAAGGGAGGAGGGGCCGCCGGACGGGTTCGCGTGCGGTGGCGGCGTCAACCCGGGCAACGGCGGAACCGGCCCACGAGGCGCGGCCGGAGCGAAAGGACTGGAAGAACCGGAAGGACTGGAAGAACCGGAAGGAGCGGCGGCGGACGAGGACCCGGCGCCCGAACCGCCGGCCGAGCCCGCTCCCTGTCCCTGGTCCGCATCACTCGACGCGTTCTGCGTGTACCAGGCGGGCGGTGCGTAGTCGATGGTGAACTCGCCCGTCGTCTCGTTCGCGGACTCCGCGTCGGGCTGGTCATCGCCGGGTGTCGCCCAGCCCCCGCGCATCCCGTCCCGATCGCTGCTCACAGTTCCTCCTGATGTGGTCGAGCACCCTCATACCGTGCTGGGGCGACCGTTTTCGTCGTCCGACGTTGTCCGAAGTGAAACGAGGTCGTCCGATCGTCGGCCCTCCCCGTACGACGCCGACGCCCGGGTCACGGGTTCTGGCGTCGCGCCGGGACCCAGCCTAATCACCACACGCCCCGCCCCGGCAGCCCCGTCCTCACCCCAGCATCCGCCCTGTGCGTCACAGCCTGACCCGAAGTGCCGTACCTCGTTTCCGAATCCGTGCATGCGCCATGCGACATCCACGAACAAGTCGGACAGAAACCCGGCATGTGCGGTGGGGGCCGACGCCGGGTCACCCCGTGTGTGCCCGTACGTGATCAAGGCACCGGCATAGTTGGAGCGCCTCCCGTCATCCCATCGCGGGAATTCCCAGGAACAGGAAGAGGACCCACGCGTGAGCTTCGGCCCGCCCCCCTCCATGACCCAGCCCCCGCCGCGCGCGGAGACCCGCGAGCCGAAACGCGGTCGGAAGGTGCTGGCGGGCCTGCTCGCGGTCGTCGTCGCCGCGGGACTGGCCTGCGGCGGTTGGCTGTTGTGGGGCGAGGGCGGGGACACCGCGTCGACGGACAAGGCGCGGGCCGCGGACGCGCAGGGGCCCTCGACGTCCGGGAGACGGTCGAGAAGCAACCCGCGAGCACCGTGGGAGAGATGGCCTTCCGCTTCTCCGTGGACGACATGGTCCCCGGGGAGCACGTGGAGATGCCGGGGATGTGGGCCACGGACCGCATCCTCGCCAAGGGCGTCAACAAGACCCTCGTCGGCATGCGGATCGGCACCGACGTCGCGCCCGGTGAGGAGGAGTGGAGGCTCGGGCTGGACGGCCCGATCTGCGGCTACACCCGCCATGTGACCGGCGACCACCGGACCGCCGTGCTCTTCCGCGCGAACGATCAGGAGGAGGACGCGTACTGCAACCAGGTCGCCTTCGTCGACCTCGACGACGGACGCCTGGTCTGGGAGGACCGCTTCCCCTACTCCGTCGCCGGTCCCGGCCCGGGTATGGCCACGGGCCGCAGCAGCCAGGACCGGCCGAGCGTGACGCTGACGCACGACACGGTCGCGGTGACCTGGGGCGGCGGCACCATCGGGTACGACATGGAGAAGGGCACGAACCGGTGGGCCACGAAGGCCACCGCCCCCTGCCAGGACATGGGAGCGGCCGGCGGACGCGCCCTCCTCGTCCGCCAGCAGTGCTGGAGCACCGACGAAAGCGTGCCGGACGCATCCTGGCAACACGTCACCTACAAGGTGCGCAAGGTGGACCCGGTCACGGGCCGGTCCCTGTGGACGTACTCGGCAGCGAAGGGCATCCGGGACCTGAGCGTGCCGTCCAGCGAGCCGGCGGTCCTCGCCGTCGCCGGCGGCGACACCGAGATCACCGACCTGCTGTCCCTCGACGACAAGGGACGCAACCGCGCCACGGTCAGTCTCCGCAACGGCGCGTACGTCGCCGACTGTGCGTACACCGACTACCTCGTGATCGACGACTGCCCGACCGTTGCCGTCGGAGCGGGGCAGGTGTTCATCCGCAGCAAGGACCAGTCGGAGAAGCAGGTCTCCAACTGGATCATCGGCTTCGACCTGGCGACCGGGAACACCACGAAGAAGTTCGACTCGGGTCCGGGCTCCCTGCTCCAGCCGTTGCGGATGAGCGGGGACCGGCTTCTCGCCCTGCGCCTGAGCAATGACCACATCTCGCCGAACGCGCTCGTCTCCCTGGACCCCGAGAAGGACAAGGAGACGCCGTACTTCTACTTCGACCTGCCGAGCGAGGGCGAACCGCTGACGAACGAGAACGACGTGGTCGTCCAGGACGGGCGGATCTTCTTCGGCGCCAAGTCCGCGAACGGTCCGTCCGGCGAGCAGAAGAAGCAGTGGACCTACCTGGTCCTGGGCATCGGAAGCAGCGCGGCGGCAGGACCGTGACGGTCCCAGTCGTCCCGACGCCTCATTCCGGGTCGGCGGCTCCGTCCCGCGTCGCCGGCTCCAGATCGAACTCCCCGTCCCGCGCCCCGAGCACGAAAGCCCGCCACTCCGCCTCCGTGTACCGCAGCACGGTGTCCGGGTCGAGCGACGACCTCATGGCGACGGCGCCCGCGGGAAGGTAGGCGATCTCCACCCGCTCCTCGTGCTCCTCGGTGCCGGGTGCGCTGTGCCACTCGACGCCGGAGATGTCGAGGGAGTAGAGCTCGTCCCTCTCCCGCTCCTTGCGTGCCCGCAGTTCCCTGTCCTCGGCGTCGGCCATCGCGGCTCGGTCCTTCCTGCTGTGCCAACGAGCTGTGCGGTCACCCTACTTGCCGCGGTTCTCCCTGATCAGCGGTTTGCCGATGTAGCGGGTGCGGATGACCGGCAGGAGTGAAGGCGGCCTCCCGAAGGCGATGCCGGCGAGTCCGCCGGGCGGGACGTCACGTGAGCGGAGCCACGCGAGCGGCGCAAGGTACCCGGAGCCGGAGCCGGAGCCGAGCCCCCATAGGATGGCCCCCGCCCGCCCCCGTCCGTACCCAGGTCGCCCGCCCAGGCTCGCGCCCAGGCTCGCGCCCAGGCCCGCGTCCAGGCCCCTCCGCCCAGGCTGGTACGCTGTGTGACGGCCGTTTGTGTACGCGCCCCCGGAGCCTTGAAGCCCTGGAGGTCGCGCCCAGCGGATCCCCGCCTTCCGAGTCACGGAAGATTCCCCGAGAAGTAGACCGGGGGCACTCGGTGGGCACTCACAGACCCAGAGGAGTACGCGTGTCGCTCGACGCCGCAGTGAAGAAGCAGATCATCTCCGAGTTCGGTACCAAGGAGGGCGACACCGGCTCCCCCGAGGTCCAGGTCGCTCTGCTGTCCCGTCGGATCTCCGACCTGACCGAGCACCTCAAGGCCCACAAGCACGACCACCACTCCCGTCGTGGTCTGCTCATCCTGGTCGGTCAGCGCCGCCGGCTGCTGCAGTACCTGGCCAAGAAGGACATCCAGCGCTTCCGTGCGCTGGTCGAGCGCCTCGGCATCCGCCGCGGTGCGGCGGGCGCCAAGTAAGACGCCGTGAAGGGGGCGGTTCCCATCGTTCGGGGGCCGCTCCCTTTGCTGTACGTGCGCGGTGTCGCCACGGCTTTGTAGTGTGGTAGCAGAACAGCAAGACGCACGACGCACGACAAGAACGAACGCACGACAAGTACGACGCAGGACACGAACGACACGAGGAGAAGCGCGCCTCGCCGCCGCCGGTCCTCGGTAGTGGCCCCCGGGGGCAGAACCCCGGGTGCTTCGATCGAAGACCGGCCCGCACCGGACGCAGCGCTTCTCCACCCCCGTCCCCCCGCCACACGGGCGAGGCGGGACAAAAGACGACACGTAATGGAGAAAACGCTAGTGGAGAACGAGACCCACTACGCCGAGGCCGTCATCGACAACGGCGCCTTCGGTACCCGCACCATCCGCTTCGAGACGGGCCGCCTGGCCCGCCAGGCCGCCGGCTCCGCCGTCGCCTACCTGGACGACGACACCATGGTGCTGTCGGCCACCAGCGCCTCGAAGAACCCCAAGGACCAGCTCGACTTCTTCCCCCTCACGGTGGACGTCGAGGAGCGGATGTACTCCGCCGGCAAGATCCCCGGCAGCTTCTTCCGCCGCGAGGGCCGGCCCTCCGAGGACGCCGTCCTCACCTGCCGCCTGATCGACCGCCCGCTGCGCCCGTCCTTCAAGAAGGGCCTGCGCAACGAGATCCAGGTCGTCGCGACGATCATGGCGCTCAACCCCGACCACCTGTACGACGTCGTGGCGATCAACGCCGCCTCCGCGTCCACGCAGCTGGCCGGTCTGCCCTTCTCCGGCCCGGTCGGCGGCGTCCGCGTCGCGCTGATCCGCGGCCAGTGGGTGGCCTTCCCGACGCACACCGAGCTCGAGGACGCCGTCTTCGACATGGTCGTCGCGGGCCGCGTCCTGGAGGACGGCGACGTCGCGATCATGATGGTCGAGGCCGAGGCCACCGAGAAGACCATCAAGCTCGTCGAGGGCGGCGCCGAGGCGCCCACCGAGGAGGTCGTCGCCGCCGGTCTGGACGCCGCGAAGCCCTTCATCAAGGTGCTCTGCCGCGCGCAGTCCGACCTCGCCGCCAAGGCCGCCAAGCCGACCGGCGAGTTCCCGATCTTCCTGGACTACCAGGACGACGTCCTCGAGGCGCTGACCGCCGCCGTCAAGCCCGAGCTGACGCAGGCGCTCACCATCGCCGGCAAGCAGGAGCGCGAGGCCGAGCTGGACCGCGTCAAGGCGCTCGCCGCCGAGAAGCTCCTGCCGGAGTTCGAGGGCCGCGAGAAGGAGATCTCCGCCGCGTACCGCTCGCTGACCAAGTCCCTGGTCCGTGAGCGCGTCATCAAGGAGAAGAAGCGCATCGACGGCCGCGGTGTCACCGACATCCGCACCCTGGCCGCCGAGGTCGAGGCCATCCCGCGCGTCCACGGCTCCGCCCTGTTCGAGCGTGGCGAGACCCAGATCCTGGGCGTCACCACCCTCAACATGCTCCGCATGGAGCAGCAGCTGGACACGCTGTCGCCGGTGACGCGCAAGCGCTACATGCACAACTACAACTTCCCGCCGTACTCCGTCGGCGAGACCGGCCGCGTCGGCTCCCCGAAGCGCCGCGAGATCGGCCATGGCGCCCTCGCCGAGCGCGCCATCGTGCCGGTGCTGCCGACGCGCGAGGAGTTCCCCTACGCGATCCGCCAGGTCTCCGAGGCCCTCGGTTCCAACGGCTCGACGTCCATGGGCTCCGTCTGCGCCTCCACCATGTCGCTGCTGAACGCCGGTGTGCCGCTGAAGGCCCCCGTCGCCGGTATCGCCATGGGCCTGATCTCCCAGGAGATCAACGGCGAGACGCACTACGTCGCCCTCACCGACATCCTCGGTGCGGAGGACGCCTTCGGCGACATGGACTTCAAGGTCGCCGGCACCAAGGAGTTCGTGACCGCCCTCCAGCTGGACACCAAGCTGGACGGCATCCCCGCCTCCGTCCTGGCCGCCGCCCTCAAGCAGGCCCGTGACGCCCGCCTCCACATCCTCGACGTGATGATGGAAGCGATCGACACGCCGGACGAGATGTCCCCGAACGCCCCGCGGATCATCACGGTCAAGATCCCCGTGGACAAGATCGGTGAGGTCATCGGCCCCAAGGGCAAGATGATCAACCAGATCCAGGAGGACACGGGCGCCGACATCACGATCGAGGACGACGGCACGATCTACATCGGTGCCGCCCAGGGCTCGCAGGCCGAGGCCGCCCGCGCCACGATCAACGGCATCGCCAACCCGACCATGCCCGAGGTCGGCGAGCGCTACCTGGGCACGGTCGTCAAGACGACCACCTTCGGCGCGTTCGTCTCCCTGCTGCCCGGCAAGGACGGACTGCTGCACATCTCCCAGATCCGCAAGCTCGCCGGCGGCAAGCGCGTGGAGAACGTCGAGGACGTGCTCGGCGTGGGCGCCAAGGTCCAGGTCGAGATCGCCGAGATCGACTCCCGCGGCAAGCTCTCCCTGATCCCCGTGATCGACGGCGAAGCAGGCGACGACGACAAGAAGGACGACGCCGACCAGTGACGTCCCGTAGCGCCAAGGCGACGGCCCGCACCTCCTCGGAGGCGCGGGCCGTCGCCCGTACCCAAACCCTGATCAAGGGCGAGCACGGCATCGGTACGGTCCGCAAGACCACCCTCCCGGGCGGCCTGCGCATCGTCACCGAGACCCTCCCCTCGGTCCGCTCGGCGACCTTCGGCATCTGGGCGCACGTCGGCTCCCGCGACGAGACCCCGGCCCTGAACGGCGCCACCCACTACCTGGAGCACCTGCTCTTCAAGGGAACGCGCAAGCGCAGCGCGCTGGACATCTCCTCCGCCCTCGACGCGGTCGGCGGCGAGATGAACGCGTTCACGGCGAAGGAGTACACGTGCTACTACGCCCGTGTGCTCGACACCGACCTGCCGCTCGCCATCGACGTGGTCTGCGACATGCTGACCGGCTCGCTCATCCGCGAGGAGGACGTCGACGTCGAGCGCGGCGCGATCCTCGAAGAGATCGCGATGACCGAGGACGACCCGGGCGACTGCGTGCACGACCTGTTCGCGCACACCATGTTCGGCGACCACGCGCTGGGCCGCCCCGTCCTCGGCACCGTCGACACGGTCAACGCCCTCAGCGCCGACCGCATCCGCCGCTTCTACAAGAAGCACTACGACCCCACCCACCTGGTGGTCGCCGCGGCCGGCAACGTCGACCACAACAAGGTCGTACGACAGGTCCGCGCCGCCTTCGAGAAGGCCGGCGCCTTCCGCGAACCGGTGGCCGCACCCGTCGCCCCGCGCGACGGCCGCCGCACCCTGCGCACCGCCGGGCGCGTCGAGCTGATCGGCCGCAAGACCGAGCAGGCCCACGTCATCCTCGGCATGCCGGGGCTGGCCCGCACCGACGAGCGCCGCTGGGCGCTGGGCGTTCTCAACACCGCCCTCGGCGGCGGCATGTCCTCCCGCCTCTTCCAGGAGGTACGGGAGAAGCGCGGCCTGGCCTACAGCGTGTACTCGTACACCTCGGGCTTCGCCGACTGCGGCCTCTTCGGCGTCTACGCGGGCTGCAGGCCCTCCCAGGTGCACGACGTGCTGAAGATCTGCCGCGACGAGCTGGACCACGTCGCCGAGCACGGCCTCACCGACGACGAGATCGGCCGTGCCGTCGGCCAGCTCCAGGGCTCCACGGTCCTCGGCCTGGAGGACACCGGCGCGCTGATGAACCGTATCGGCAAGAGCGAGCTGTGCTGGGGCGAGCAGATGTCGGTCGACGACATGCTGACCCGGATAGCCTCGGTCACGCCGGACGACGTCCGCGCGGTCGCCCGCGACGTCCTGGGCAGGCGGCCCTCCCTGTCGGTCATCGGCCCGCTGAAGGACAAGCAGGCGTCCCGGCTGCACGACGTCGTCGCCTGACACTGGCGGCCCCGACACTCCCGGTAAGGAAGCGAACAACATGAGCAAGCTGCGCGTGGCCGTCCTCGGTGCCAAGGGCCGGATCGGCGCCGAGGCGGTACGGGCGGTCGAGGCCGCCGAGGACATGGAGCTGGTGGCGGCCCTGGGCCGCGGCGACAGCCTGGACACGCTGGCCGAGTCCGACACCCAGGTCGCCGTCGAACTGACCACCCCGGCCTCGGTGATGGACAACCTCGACTACTGCGTACGCCACGGCATCCACGCCGTCGTCGGTACGACCGGCTGGACCGACGAACGCCTCGCCCAGCTGACGGGCTGGCTCGACGGTTCCCCGGAGACCGGCGTGCTCATCGCGCCCAACTTCTCCATCGGTGCCGTACTCACCATGAGGTTCGCGCAGATCGCCGCCCCGTACTTCGAGTCCGTCGAGGTCGTCGAGCTGCACCACCCGAACAAGGTGGACGCCCCCAGCGGTACCGCCACCCGCACCGCCCAGCTGATCGCCCAGGCCCGGCAGAAGGCAGGCTCCGCTCCGGCGCCCGACGCCACTGCCACCGCCCTGGACGGCGCCCGCGGCGCGGACGTCGACGGTGTCCCGGTGCACGCGATCCGCCTGCGCGGGCTGCTGGCCCACCAGGAGGTCCTGCTCGGCGGCGAGGGCGAGACCCTCACCGTCCGGCACGACTCCCTGCACCACAGCAGCTTCATGCCGGGCATCCTGCTGGGCGCCCGCCGGGTGGTGACCACTCCGGGCCTCACCTTCGGCCTGGAACACTTCCTGGACCTGAACTGAGACCCGGACCGAGCTACAGCCCCTCATGCGCGCGAAAATCTCCTACGCCCTCACGGCCGGCGTCCTGGTCTTCTACTTCGCCCTGGTCGGCAGCCGCGGCGTCATGCTGATCGGCACGGGCACCGTCCTCACCGTGACCTTCGGGATCGCGGTGCTGATCCTGCCGGTGATCGGCCTGTGGTTCCTCTGGAAGAACACCCAGTTCGTCCGCCGGGCCAACGCCCTCGCCGCCGAACTCGACGCCGAGGGCGGACTGCCCGTCGACGAACTGAGGCGCACCCCCAGCGGGCGGGTCGACCGGGACTCCGCCGACGCGGTCTTCGCCCTGCGCAAGGCCGAGACGGAGGACGCCCCCGGCGACTGGCGGAGCTGGTTCCGCCTGGCCGTCGCCTACCACGACGCCCGCGACACCCCCCGCGCCCGCAAGGCGATGCAGCGGGCGATCGCCCTGCACGACGGCAAGCCGGTCGAGACGGCCTGAACGCCCGGGATGCCGGCGACAGGGGCTGGGGCCCGGACCGCACCGCGGTCCGGGCCCCAGCCCCTGTCGTGAGCGTGTCGCGGGCGCTCAGCCCTGCCGGTACTCCGCGGCCCACGCCTCCACCGTGTCGGCGGCCCGGTCGAAGGACTCCTCACGGGCGAGGAAGTCGGCGCTGTGCGTGGTCAGCAGGGGCGGCAGGGTCTCCCCGGACCGGCCCTGCCGGACGAGGAGCAGCGCCTGTCCCTGCACGGTGCGCGGCAGCCCGAGCCAGCGCACCGGCTGCTGCACCGTACGCACGCTGGAGACCTGCTCCCAGGCCACCGTGCGCGTGCTGAGGAAGCCCACCTGACGCACGCCCCGCGCGCTCACCCAGGCCCCCATGCGCAGCAGGCGCAGGGCGCAGACGATCATGACGACCGCGATGGCGAAGACCGCACCGGCGGAGGACAACGGAGCCGTGGCCGCGATGATGACCCCCGCGAACAGCACGAACGAGGCGAGCAGCAGCATCAGCGCCGCCGCCCCCACCCGCCAAGGCCCCGGCCGGTAGGGCCGGCGCCACAGGTCGCGGTCGTCGTGGGGCAGCGCGACGTCGTCGGTGTCGAAGGCGCGGTCGGCCGTCAGGAAGGGCAGGGGCACGGCTGGTCCTCACTCGTTCCATGGCACGTTCTGTGCCCGGTGAGGCTACCGACCTGTGTCACCGGTCACCACCTTCGGGGCCCCGGATGGAGTCAGAGGGACCGGCCCGCGACGCGCCTAACGGGGCTCGGAGGCCTGTGACGGCTGCTTGTGACCGGACGACTGGTCGGCCGACAGGGCGGGCATCCCGATCACCAGGGAGCCCACGATCCCGGCGACGAGGGTGAGGCCGAGCAGCCAGCGCCCGGCCATCTGGCCCACGGACGCCCGCTCCCGGGGCGGGGGTGTGACATTGCTGCGGAACCTGTCGGCTTCGGCGACGAAGGCGAACGGCACGGGTTCACGCCGGCGGATCATGGAGGCTGCGTCTCCCTTCGGGGAATGAATGCATCGCTGTTACTCATACAGACGAACGAACGCCCCCGCGGGTGCCCTGTTTCACCGACTTCATCGCGGCACGCCACCGATGGCCCCTTTCGGCGGGCCGTAGAGTGGCCCTCGCCAAGCGACAAGATGGGAAGGCCCTGCACCCGTGACCGACACCCCCGCCGACGATTTCAAGATCGACCTTCGCAGCGACGTCACCGTCGAGCTGGTCAAGAGCGCCGCGACCGACTCGGACGTGCTGTTCGCCGCCCGCGTCTCGACCGCCGGGGAGCAGTCCCTCGACGAGCTGAAGAAGGACCCGGAGCGCTCCAAGGGCCTGATCAACTACCTCATGCGGGACCGGCACGGCAGCCCGTTCGAGCACAACTCGATGACCTTCTTCATCAGCGCCCCGATCTTCGTCTTCCGCGAGTTCATGCGGCACCGCGTCGGCTGGTCGTACAACGAGGAATCGGGCCGCTACAGGGAGCTCCAGCCGGTCTTCTACGTGCCGGACACCTCCCGCAAGCTGGTCCAGCAGGGCCGCCCGGGCAAGTACGTCTTCGTCGAGGGCACCGCCGAGCAGCACGGCCTGGTGAGCCGGTCGATGGAGGACTCCTACCGCGAGGCCTACCGGACCTACCAGGAGATGCTCGCCGCCGGCGTCGCCCGCGAGGTGGCCCGCGCGGTGCTCCCCGTCGGCCTCTACTCGTCGATGTACGCCACCTGCAACGCCCGCTCGCTGATGCACTTCCTCGGCCTGCGCACCCAGCACGAACTGGCGAAGGTCCCGTCCTTCCCGCAGCGCGAGATCGAGATGGTCGGCGAGAGGATGGAGGAGCAGTGGGCCCGGCTGATGCCGCTCACCCACGCGGCCTTCAACGCCAACGGCCGCGTGGCCCCGTAACCTCCCGACCGCCCTCCCGGACCGTGTGCCCGGCGGGCCCTCGGGCACAGATGTACGCATCAGCCACCCGAAGTGTCCGTATTGCGGCGTTCTGAGAAGTTCACTTAGCCTGATCAAAGGGACCCGGCACTGCTTGAACCCCCGAGCAGGCAGTGCCGGGCTCCACCTCCCTCCCGACCTGCCGCCTCCCCCGAGGGCAGACCCCGCCCTGAGCAACGAGTAGCGTGTAACCCATGGCTCCGACCTCCACTCCGCAGACCCCCTTCGGGCGGGTCCTCACCGCCATGGTCACGCCTCTCAAGGCGGACGGCGCACTCGACCTCGACGGCGCGCAGCGGCTCGCCGCCCATCTGGTGGACGCAGGCAACGACGGCCTGATCATCAATGGCACCACCGGCGAGTCCCCCACCACCAGCGACGCGGAGAAAGCGGACCTCGTACGAGCCGTCCTGGAAGCCGTCGGCGACCGGGCACACGTCATCGCCGGAGCCGGCACCAACAACACCCAGCACAGCATCGAGCTGGCCCGCGCCGCCGAACGCGCCGGCGCGCACGGCATCCTGCTCGTCACGCCGTACTACAACAAGCCCCCGCAGGACGGCCTGTACCTGCACTTCACGGCCATCGCCGACGCCACCGGCCTGCCGGTCATGCTCTACGACATCCCAGGCCGCAGCGGCGTCCCGATCAACACGGAGACGCTGGTCCGCCTCGCGGAGCACCCGCGGATCGTCGCGAACAAGGACGCCAAGGGCGACCTCGGCCGCGCCAGCTGGGCCATCGCGCGCTCCGGCCTCGCCTGGTACTCCGGCGACGACATGCTGAACCTGCCGCTCCTCTCCGTGGGCGCGGTCGGTTTCGTCTCCGTCGTCGGCCATGTCGTCACCCCGGAACTGCGCGCCATGGTGGACGCGCACGTCGCGGGTGACGTACAGAAGGCACTGGAGATCCACCAGAAGCTGCTCCCGGTCTTCACCGGCATGTTCCGTACCCAGGGCGTCATGACCACCAAGGCCGCGCTCGCCCTCCAGGGACTGCCCGCCGGACCGCTGCGCGCGCCGATGGTCGGCCTCACACCCGAGGAAACCGAGCAGCTCAAGATCGATCTTGCCGCCGGCGGGGTACAGCTCTGACAACAGACTTGGCACCACCGCACGACCGGACTTCACAACTGAATACGCGGGCCACCGGTGCCCGCACCCCACCACGACAATTGCTTCTGCACGAACGTCACGCGCGCCACGTGCCCACCGGTACGTGGCGCGTGTGGTTGAGGAGAGTCTTTTGAGTCATCCGCATCCTGAACTGGGCCGGCCCCCGGCGCTCCCCAAGGGTGGCCTGCGGGTCACCCCCCTGGGCGGCCTTGGCGAGATCGGCCGCAACATGACGGTCTTCGAGTACGGCGGCCGTCTGCTGATCGTCGACTGCGGAGTGCTCTTCCCCGAGGAGGAGCAGCCCGGAATCGACCTGATCCTGCCGGACTTCTCGTCCATCCGGGACCGCCTCGACGACATCGAGGGCATCGTCCTCACCCACGGTCACGAGGACCACATCGGCGGCGTCCCCTTCCTCCTCCGCGAGAAGCCGGACATCCCGCTGATCGGCTCCAAGCTGACCCTCGCGCTCATCGAGGCCAAGCTCCAGGAGCACCGGATCCGCCCCTACACCCTCGAGGTGGCCGAGGGGCACCGCGAGCGCGTCGGTCCCTTCGACTGCGAGTTCGTCGCGGTCAACCACTCCATCCCGGACGCGTTGGCCGTCGCCATCCGTACCCCGGCGGGCATGGTGGTCCACACCGGCGACTTCAAGATGGACCAGCTCCCGCTGGACAACCGCCTCACGGACCTGCACGCCTTCGCGCGCCTGAGCGAGGAAGGGATCGACCTCCTCCTCTCCGACTCGACGAACGCCGAGGTCCCGGGCTTCGTCCCGCCCGAGCGCGACATCTCCAACGTCCTGCGCCAGGTCTTCGCGGGTGCCCGCAAGCGGATCATCGTGGCGAGCTTCGCGAGTCACGTGCACCGCATCCAGCAGATCCTGGACGCGGCGCACGAGTACGGCCGCCGGGTCGCCTTCGTCGGCCGCTCGATGGTCCGCAACATGGGTATCGCCCGGGACCTCGGCTACCTGAAGGTCCCGCCGGGCCTGGTCGTGGACGTCAAGACGCTCGACGACCTGCCGGACAGCGAAGTGGTCCTGGTCTGCACGGGCTCCCAGGGCGAACCGATGGCAGCCCTGTCCCGCATGGCCAACCGCGACCACCAGATCCGCATCGTCGACGGCGACACGGTGATCCTGGCGTCGTCACTCATCCCCGGCAACGAGAACGCGGTCTACCGCGTGATCAACGGCCTGACCCGCTGGGGCGCGCACGTCGTGCACAAGGGCAACGCCAAGGTCCACGTCTCGGGCCACGCCTCGGCCGGCGAGCTGCTGTACTTCTACAACATCTGCCGGCCCAGAAACCTGATGCCGGTCCACGGCGAGTGGCGCCACCTGCGCGCCAACGCCGAGCTGGGCGCCCTGACCGGCGTCCCGCACGACCGCATCGTCATCGCCGAGGACGGCGTCGTCGTCGACCTGATCGAAGGCAAGGCGAAGATCGCCGGCAAGGTCCAGGCGGGCTACGTCTACGTCGACGGCCTCTCCGTCGGCGACGTGGGCGAACCGGCGCTCAAGGACCGCAAGATCCTCGGCGACGAGGGCATCATCTCCGTCTTCGTGGTCATCGACTCGTCCACCGGCAAGATCACCGGCGGCCCGCACGTCCAGGCCCGGGGCTCCGGCATCGAGGACTCGGCCTTCGCCGCCGTGCTCCCGAAGGTCACGGAGGTACTGGAACGCTCGGCACAGGACGGGGTCGTCGAGCCGCACCAGCTCCAGCAGCTGGTGCGCAGGACCCTCGGCAAGTGGGTGTCGGACACCTACCGACGCCGGCCGATGATCCTCCCTGTCGTCGTGGAGGTCTGACGGCCCGTCGGGTCTCCGACAGCGTCAACCAGGAGCGGGGCGCCTCGATTTGCATCGGGGCGCCCCGCTCCAGTACGTTTACATCTCCGCTCGGACGGGCACCCGACCACTTCGTGGTTCGGAGTCGACCCCGGGGGGCGGAAATTCCGGCTCAGAATCTCTGATAAAGTCGGAACCGCCGGAAAGGGAAACGCGAAAGCGGGAACCTGGAAAGCACCGAGGAAATCGGATCGGAAAGATCTGATAGAGTCGGGAACGCAAG